>CAZDUS010000004.1:0-90056 GCA_964508705.1 uncultured Verrucomicrobiota bacterium | reverse complement strand
GAGGACAGAGGGCAGAGGACAGAGGGCAGAGGACAGAGGGCAGAGGACAGAGGGCAGAGGGCGGAGGGCGGAGGACAGAGGGCAGAGGACGGGGGAGGAAGAATGGTTCATGGGGAATGGTTGATGGCGGGAGAAGGGAGATGGCGGATAACAGAGGACGGAGGTCTGAGAATTGAATGTAGGAGGGGCACTCCGTGCCGCGATGGTGACCAAGTCGCCGCAGGGACTGCGCCTCCCACATTGAATGTAGGAGGGGTACTCCGTACCGCGATGGTTGCCGAGTCGCCGCAGGAACTGCGTCTCCCACATTGAATGTAATGGGATTTTGCAATTCTTTGACATTATATTCGTAAGCCTGTGATAGCATGGTAATTATGAGTGAGCAGGTGATTAGCCGGAATGAAAGACTATTTGGCTATTGGACTATAAGGCTGTAATTAAAGTGAGCGATATTTGGATTCAAACGCTGTTGGTGAGTGTGGCCACGTTGTGCATGGCGGGACGATCTTTAGTGGGAGTATGAATATGAAAGCATATCGTTTGTGGTGGGTGTTGGTGGTGATAATGCTATGGCTGTCGCCCTGTTATGCGGCGTTGACCAACACATGGTCATTCTCGAATTCCGTTGAATACACGGTTTCGGATTCCAATCTCATTGAAGTGGCTCAAGGGGTGGCTAGGCTCATATTACAAAAGGCGGAGCGTTACGATACTGTTTTGGCTGATTATCAAGGCAATGGTGCTAGTGCAAGTCAGGCGAGCATCGGCCCAGATGTGACCATTAGTTTAGGGAAGGTAGGTGATTTATACAAGAGAGGGGGTGAATTCACTTCAAGGATATTGGATGGTGGAGATGGAGTGCAATGGCAACGATTCAATACCAAAGTCTACAATCTACTTCTTGAGAATGCTTTTGGCGGTGTTCCTGAAAGCATTTCTGGTCTTATTGCCTTGTATCGTTTTGACAGCACATGGGCGAATGCTGTTGGGACGGATAGCGTTGTTCCCTTCAGCGGGGCCTCTTTTTCATCTTCAGCAAAGTTGGGGTCTGCGAGTTGCAGTCTTGACGGTAGTGGTTATGCGGCATGTACTAATATTGTGCTTAACGGAGCGCTACAAAGTAGTATTTCGCTGTGGTTGAAGTTAAGAACATACACTACTTCTGCGGGAATTGTAAGTAGCCGCACAGGCTCTGACGTTAATGGGCTAAGACAAGATACAACAGCTGGTAATCTTCGATTTTACGTTAATAACGTCGCATTTACTGTCGCAACTAAAATGCCTTTAAACGAATGGTTCTTTCTGGTTGCCACATGGAGTTCCGCGGATAAGATAGCAAAAGTATATTACAATGGAGTTTTAGTTGGAACAGGAACAATTAATACCCCGTCGATCAATCAGACTGCTCCGTTTTTGATCGGTAAGGAAAATTTCTTACCAGCAACGAGCGGATGGATGGATGACGTTGCGATTTATAACAGAGCTTTATCTCAAGATGAGATCACGAAAATCTATAAAAATTCACAGTCGATGCGTTTCCAAATTCGCGCAGGGGAAACATTGGGGGAACTTCCGAGCTTGCCCTTTGTCGGGCCAGCCGGGGTAACCAATGCCTATTATGTTGATGGAAATCAGGAATTGATCTATGGGGGGGAGTTTAAGCATTGGGGGCAATTCGCGCAATATCGAGCTTATTTTGCCGGGCCCTCGGATGGATTGCAGTCGCCATTCCTGGATGCGGCAGGGCTTATTGGAAACGTTGCCGAGGCGTTTGATGATACCATGGGCGATTTCTCCAAAGGTGAATTGGGCACAGATCTGGCGATAAACCCAGCGATGGTCGACACGCCCTACATTGGGCTCGCCAAGCAGTCTAACGGGGGATATTTCTCAGACGGGAAATTCACATCAAGTCCGATTGATGGAGGCGGCCCGATTTTATGGGAGCGGCTCAAATGGGGTGTACCATCAGGGCTTAATCTCAGCACCAATAATAATGACATAGTTGGATTGTGGCATATGGAAGATGGATTTGGGGATGTTGGGCCGTATGAATGGGGAAACACACCAGCAGGCATGTCCTATTCCACTTATTCCAAGATTGATTCCTATTCCGCGGTTTTCAACGGCGGGTCGTATGTGTCGATCGGTAGTTTGTCCCCGGCGGTTGTCAATGCGATGGAATTCTGGATTAGGGATGAGAATGCGGATGATGGAATCCTTGAGTTGGCAAACAATGCTACCAGTAAAGTATACCTTGCGATCTCCGGTCACTTGGTGACGCCTGTGGGCTTTGTCTCGCCGCCTATCCTAACCATCAATGGAAGTGTCACTTCCCGCAGGTTGATGCCGGGATGGAATCATGTAGGGGTGACAATGTCGGAGGGCATTCGCGCGACAGAGTTCACTGTAGGGGTTGCCGATGGGGTTTACATGAGGGGTATGATGGACGAGATGGCGTTGTATTCCCGAGCTGTCACGCCGGCGGAGTTCAAAAATCATTATATCGCCGGGCGTCGTATTTCAGCTGGCCGCGTAAAATTCCAGATTCGGGCAGGCGACAGTCTGCCGCTGACAGGAAATTTTGTCGGCCCTGATGATGTGGTGTCGGCCTATTTTCTAGATAATAACGGGGGAACCACCCTGCCGGCCAGCACAACGAGGAAGCGATTCATACAATACCAGGCGTCGTTCAGCGGTGATGGTGTGACAACCCCAACCTTTTGGCCTGTTATTTTTACAACCAGTTCCGGCGGCACCTACAGCAATGCATCGGAAGCCGTATTCTTGAAAGGTGTTTTTGACTCCACGGCATGGATCGGGGATGAGATAAAACTATTTGATAGGGCCACGGTGCCGGGGCTTGTGAATCTTAAGGCGGATGTGAGTATATTGGGTTTGTGGCACATGGACGAAGCTTTGTGGAGCTCGGTCCAGCCAGCGCAAGATTCCTCTTATGATCCGAAGCCTGGGACGGTTTTTGGAGCCAAGACGGTTTCCCCGGGGTTGGTGGGTGTAGCTTGCGGACAATTCAATGGAACGAATCAATATTTGTCCATAAGTGGTGTTTCGTTGAGCGGGGACTTCTCGATACTGGCGTGGTTCAAGACGCGGGCGACAAACCGGTCGGCTGTTGTTTCCCGGTCGGACGGCGCTTTTAGTTTGGAAATCAATAATGCAGCGCCGGGGCGTGTTGCGTTTGTTCTGAATAATGGTGGCGGAGATAGAACAGCGTTGGCGAGCCTTGTGAATTTGAATGACGGCAATTGGCACCATCTGGCGGGAATCAAAAAGGGACAGACGATCCATATTTATGTAGATGGTGTGGCGGCTGGTTCGGCGGTCTTGACCAGTTCGGCAGGATTGGGTAGCGGCGGGTTGTATGTGGCCCGACATGGTGCCCTGAATAATTACCTGGCGTGCAACGTGGATGAGTTGGTGATTTACAACAGGGCCTTATCGGATGGTGAGGTGCGTCAAGTGGCGGCGATGGATGCCAATACGAAGACGACCGGGTATTATACCAGTGGAGTGTTTGACGCCACGATGCCGGCGATTTGGGAATCCCTGTTGTGGAGGGAGAATGCTTCGTTCGGGAAGGCCCTGGTGAATAATGATTTCACCTTGATGGGACTCTGGCATGCGGACGAGAGCAACGGGACCGCGGTGGCGGACAGCAGCGGCAAGGGGCATTTGGGAAACATTGTCGGGACCGTATCGCGCTCAACGGGCAAATTCGGGAATGCGCTTACATTTGATGGAAGCGGCGGGTATGTGAGTATAGACAACAGTTCGTTCCTTGAGCCGACGGTGGTTAGCGTGGAGGCATGGGTGAAACCGGGAGCTGTTGACTCGCGCGTGGTGTTTGACAAGCGGACGGCGGGGACCGGGTACTCCCTGGGAACCGATGCCAACGGCAAGCCCTATTTCTGGGTTGATGAGGTTGTGGCGACTAGCTTTGCCGGATTACAGCCTGATAACTGGTATCATCTTGCCGGAGTCTATGATGGAAGCACGGTGAAGATCTATGTGAACGGCGACATGATGGGAAGCGCTGCCGGATCTGATCTCGACACAACTGGCAATGATGCAAGCATCGGGATTGGCTACAGTGGCGGGAATGTGGCAGGGGCTGTCGATGAAGTGGCGGTCTGGGGCCGGGCTTTGAACGCCGAGGAGATAGCGGATCATGCCCGCTCAGGGGCCGGGACGCTGAGGGTGCATGTCAAATTTGCGAATGATACGGCCAGTCTCGATGCCTTGCCATTTATCGGGTGGGATGGCACGAGTAACACCTATTATACCGCTGCTTCGGGATCATCGTTGTTGAGCCTGTATCCGCTGGGACAATATTTCCAATATCGCGTGGCGTTGACAGCAGAGGATGGCGCAAGAGCTCCGGTTTTCCAGGGCGCCACTGTCAACCAGACGGGGTATCCGATCAATAATCCGTGGGTGACCCCCGCCACCGGATACGGGCGGCCGTTCCTCGGGACCCTGACGGCGTTGAGCCATATTCTGGCGACCAATACGGAAGATGCCGTGCGATACCAGATTTCGGGTAATAACGGGACCAACTGGTACTGGTGGAACGGTGGTCAGTGGGATTACATCAGTTCTGCGGTGACCAACACAGACACGCTGTGGACTATGGCCAATTCCCGGGCAACGGTGGATGCCCATATCGGGACGTTTTATGATGATCTGTATGCGAAAACCGGTGGCGTGTTCAAATTCAAGGCTTATCTGAAATCTGATGCTGTGAATCAGGTGGCATTAGACGAGGTCAAGCTCTTGCATGCACCGGGCCGGATAGTTGTGACCGTGCCGAATGGGCAAGAGGTGGGTAACGATGCCTGGCTGATAGGTGTTCCTTACAACATTACCTGGTCATCCACGGGGACGGTCAGCGGCCAGTTGATGTTGGAGCGTTCCCTGGATGGAGGGAACGGATGGACATTGATAGCTTCGAATGTGCCGAATACCGGGGTGTATTCGAACTGGCCCACGCCAAGCACGCCCTCGAGCCAATGCCGCGTGCGGATTACGGATCAGAATGACGCCTTCATTACGGATAAGTCGGATGCGGATTTCAGTTTGGTACAGCGCTACCGGGTGACAGCGCCCAATGGCGGTGAGAAATGGTACAGCGGGCGCTCGTATTTGATAAAATGGTGGTCGGCAATAGGATTGGGAACCTTGGCGGATATCCATTACGCTTCGGACGGTGCTAATTTCTCTTATCTGGTGAAATCGGGAGCTGATAATACGCCCGGCGGGGTTACTAATGCTTTCCTGTGGCAAACGCCGCCAGCGAATGCGGCGCTATTGTCGGAAGCTGGCAAGATCCGTATCAAGACCTTTGGCGGTTCAAGCGGTATTGATGAATCGGATTATGGCTTTACGCTTGCTGGGGTCGAGATAACGCGACCGCCTGCGGGAGCACTTGTCAACAGGCGATCAACCTATCCAATCGAGTGGTATTCTGCCGGGGCGAGCAATGCAGTCAAAATTGAATTTTCGAGCAATGGAGGCGGTTCCTGGACGAATGTGACGGCCTCTTCTCCAAATGTGGCGGGAGCCAACACTTACGATTGGACCCCGAATGTTCCGCCGACCGACACGGCGCGTTTGAGAATAACATCTTTGTCTGACTCCAATGTTGTTGGAGTGACGTCTAATTTCGTGTTGGCTGATGTTGATATTGTGGCGCCAACGAATGGAACCATTTGGGGGATGCGGCTGACTAATTCCATTGTCTGGATGGCGGGAGGGGCAGGGACCAATGCCAACTTGTATTATTCAACCAACAGCGGGGTGCGTTGGACTCCGATAGTTGAGAATTACAGGACATATAGTGGCAGTAATTCATATCGGTGGTTGGTTGAGCCCTATCCGGGGTCCCATGTGCGTATTAAGATTGAGTCGTTGCAGGACACTAATCTCTATGCCATTTCCGAGGATTTCAAGATTGCCGGTGTTAGAGTCGTGTCTCCCAACGGCGATGAGAAGTGGCAACTTGATATGCCCAATACGAATAAATGGGCTTACCAGTCTGTGGGTGAAAGCGCGACTCTGGAGTTTTCGTATGACGGGGGGATCACCTACCGAACCATTGGGGGGCCCGGAGTTCCATTGATCAATGAGGCGTTGGAATACACTCCTACGTATCCGACGATTCGTGCAAGAACGAAGATCATTGCTGATGATCCCGCCCCGTTTACCAATATGGTTGATGTGTCGGACAAGGATTTCATTGTGGGAGGCATCCTTGTGAAGACGCCTTCGAACAGCAGTGTCTATACACTTGGTTTTTCGGGCCCTGTTGAATGGGTATCGGCTGGTGCGGATGATCCGTTGGGACAAGCCAGGCTGTCTTATTCAGCGGACGGAGTAACAAACGACATAATTACAACAGGCAACAGTGATTCTTTCCCGGGTGACAACTCCTATCAGTGGGCGGTGAATGTCCAGTCCGACCCTTCTGCGTCCGCGCGAGTCATTGTAAGGTCCGGACCCTACACGGGTTTCTCAAGTCCCTTTGTCCTGAGAGGGATAAAATTCAGCTCTCCGAATGCATCCAGTATTTATAGCGGGGGTAGTGTGGGGCCGCTGGTCTGGAAGTCGGCGGGCATTGATGAGAGTGCCCTGGGGTATTTTTATCTCTCGACGGACGGGGGTGTGAATTTTGGAGCGACACCCCTCAATGTCTCCCAGGTATGGCCGGTGATTTCAGGCGCCTATCCATGGTCCATTGATGTTAATGAGGACCCGACGACAAATGCAGTGGTTAAATATGTCGTGGCGTCTTCGGCGGCGACACAGGATGTAGGCTATGCCGCCACGACGCTTCCGTTCGTGTTACGAGGGTTTAAGTTCATTGCGCCGTTGTCGGGAGCGGTGTGGAAGCATAACACAACGAATGCCATTGTGTGGCGGTCGGCAAGGGCAGGATCAGTTGTTTCCCTGTATTATTCGGCTGATGGCGCGACTTACGACGCGGTGCCGATCGCGGCCAATGTGCCGTTGATTGACGGGGTTACCAATTATGCCTGGCGGGTGGAGCCGTCCCGGATGCCATCCACGAACGCAAGGGTCAAGGCGGTGACATCGGTGGCAACGACGATTTCCCAGCCGTTCACGGTGCAAGGCATCAAGGTGCTCTATCCGCTTGCCACGGATATCTGGGCGTTGGACGAGACCAACAGGATTTCGTGGGTTGGAGTGGGGTCGACCCCGCCTTACACGATCTCATTGATTCAAGGCGGCACGAATGTGATGCCTATTGCGTCCGGGGTCTTTAATACGGAATACGATTGGGTTGTTCCCTTGGCTGCTATAGGCAGTAATTCCGTGATCCGGGTGACGGACGGTACGTTTACGGGTGACTCGCTCCCGTTCAGGATTGTGGGCATGCCGACGGTGGAGATTATTGCGCCAGCTCCTGGTGATTTGTGGAAGGTCAGCCAGCCTTATAACATCGTGTGGAGTAAGGGCGGCAAGATGGAAAACAATTTCCGCGTCATGTTCTCGCGTGATCCGTATGTGGCAACCAACGATATTTTCAACGGGATAGCCAGTTACAACCCCATTGACAACACCTATAGCCTGCCGGATCCCTGGATTGTGCCCGACCGCCTTGGGAACACCCGGATCATCGTGCAGCATAATCTCCGCAGCGACATTTGGGACGTTTCGGAGACATTCAAGATTGTTCCCTACTTCCGTTTGGCTTATCCCAACGGTGGCGAAACGAATCTTTATGCGAGGAAGCCGCATACCATCGTCAGTTGGTTCACGCGAGGTTCGCAAGGGTTGGTGGATCTTTACTATTCCGCTGATCCACTGCACGCGTCAAATTCATGGGTGAAGATCAATGATACGCCTATCGCGAATAATGGCGAGGGGTTGGCGGATATTGTCACCACGTATGATTGGACGATTGCTGATTTGGGAGGGGATGTGTCTTCGGTCCGGCTGCGGGTTGCGGCAACAGACGAGCCCGGGGCGTACGATGATTCGGATTCAGACTTTTCCATCCTGTACTTCAAGATCCGATGGAATGTGTACGATGCGGCCACGTTGAACCCGCTGACGCAATTAAGCGTGAGCGACAGCAGTGGATGGTCCGAGGCCAACCTGATTTCCCCGGTTCAGCGTGCCTATCCTTACGGCATATTCAGCACGGTGTGGGCGCGTGAATTCTATAACAACAATGTGATCTTCAATTGGGAGTCGGACCCCTCCCGGACGATCAATGTGCCGATGTCCTTTTCTTCGGTGGATCCCGACTACAATGTGATGGCAAGCTTTGAATACGATACGAGCAATGCCGTGTTCCGGGTGAACACCTGGATAGAACGGCGCGGCGTGATTCTGCCAACTCCAACACGTAGTATCGTGACCCTCTTTGATGCGAGCGGGAACACTGCGGGGCAGGTGACCTCTTCGACATATGATCCATCAGGAGTGTTCTGGATGACATTGCCTGGAACGCTGGCCCGAGGGAGTGTCTATTTCGCCAAGGTTGAGATTGAGTTTTCCGGGACGGTCTACTCGTCGGGACTCACGTTTAATCTCAGGGTGCCGACAGATGACGAGCGGGTCCAGCAGATATTGTCCGGCGTAAATTCGGTGGGCACCAATCTGACGAATTTGGCCGTTGCCCAGGCGTTGTTCCGCGCCTCGGCCACGGAAAAGCTTGATCTGTTGACCAATGCGACGGTGAGCATCCAGGCGGGGGTGACCAATATTGAGGCCAAGCTGGATTTGCTTTCAACGCAAGCCTTGGCGCAATTGACGGCGATCACCAATACCATAGGCGTGATTGGACCGGGCGAGACCAATATCCTTGATCTGGTGAAGAGGTTGCCGAGCAGTATGGGAAGCGCGCAGCGGGAAGCCCGCATCCTGACCCGGCCAACGACGGTCAAATACGGGAGTTCCGTCAACGTGCTGTATCGCACACTGGAGGGAATGACTGCAACCTATCAGGTCCTGCCGGCGGGCGGCGGGGCGGCGATTCGTTCAGGCCCGATGGGTGGCGGGGTTGGGGGGATCTATGAGGCGACGCTTACCGCCGACTGGGGCTATGGTGATTATCAGATTGTCTGCGCGGATTCCTCTTCCCCGGTGAGTTCGGACCGGATGATCGTCAAAGTCACATCCATGGAGTTGGATGATTTGGCAGGCACCGTAGTGTCGATCAGTGGGCAGGTCAGTCGGGTGGAGGAGACCTTGACGGACATGCGAGGAGTGCAGAGCAACATCTACAACATTGTTGGAACTCTGGATGACCTGACGAATTTGGTGTCACAGGTACAGATCATGACCAACGCCATGGAAAAGATTGCCGGGCTTACCAATATGTCCGGACAGTTGAATTTCATGACGAATTTGCTGTCGGAGATGGCGGTTGTAACCAATGTGGCACCGCAGATTGCGTCTATTACCAATATGATGGGGTTGTTGGCACCAGTCACCAACTTCGGGCCGCAGATTGCCTATATGACGAATGTGGTTGGTCAATTGACGGCGATGACCAATATTGGCGATCAAGTGGCGGTGATGACCAACGCGATGGATAAAATGAGCGGCTTGACGAATATGTCCGGGCAGCTGAATTATCTGACGAATATGGTCGGGCAGCTTGGGCCGTTGACCAATCTGGCGAGTCAATTAGGTGGTTTGACGGGGATGGCGTCCCAAGTGACCTTCCTGACGAATGTTGTTGGTCAGTTGACTGCGATCACGAATATCGGCGATCAAGTCGCGGTGATGACTAACAGCCTTGCCAGGGTGGCGGCGCTGACGAATATCAACGAGCAGATGAGTTACGTGACGAATGTTATCGGATCGCTTGGCTCGATCACAAACCTTGGGCCGCAAGTGGACGCATTGAATGCGGCGATCGGGCAGATCGTTGCGTTGACCAATATGGCCAATCAGGTCGACTATCTGGTCAGTGTAATTGATCAGGTGGTTGCGGTGACCAACATTACGCCACAAATAGCCATATTAACCAACTCGCTGACTCAAATAACGGCGTTAACCAATATGTCGGGGCAGTTGACGTTCCTGGCCGACACCATGACACAGATGGTCGGCTTGACAAACATGCCAAGCCAGCTGGCGTTGATGACGAATACCCTGACGCAGTTTGCAGGGCTGACCAATGTTGCGTTCCAAATGAGCTATGTGACGAATGTCATTGGCCAGTTGACGGGGGTTACCAACATTTCCGCGCAGGTGGCCGATATGACCAATGCGATCGGGCGTGTAGCGGCATTGACCAACATGTCAGGACAATTAAGTTACATGACGAACATCATTGGTCAATTGAGCGGGGTGACGAACATAGCCGCTCAAGTGTCGGATATGACCAATAGCATAGCCAAGGTGGCGGCGTTGACCAATATGTCCGGCCAATTGAGTTACATGACCAATGTGATCGGGCAACTTAGCGGGATAACCAATATTTCCGCCCAGGTCGCCGACATGACCAACGCGCTCGGGCGGGTCGCCGGGTTGACGAACATGTCCGACCAGTTGAGGTATATGACCAATGTGATCGGGCAATTGGCGGGGATGACCAATATTTCCGCCCAGGTTGCCGTCATGACGAATGCGATCGGGCAACTTAGCGGGATAACCAATATTTCCGCGCAGGTGGCTACGATTACCAATGCATTGGCGGGCCTTGTCGGGCTGGGGGATGTGCCGGGGCAACTGAGTTATGTGACGAATGTGATCGGCAGTTTGAGCGCGGCGACTAATCTCGGGACGCAGATCGCTACTATGACCAATGCCATTGCCTCGTTGAGCGCAATGACCAATATGGCGACTGATGTGGCGCAGGTGGGGTCCAATGTGACTGTCATGATGAATGAGGTGGCCGGGCTTGGAGCAACGTACGAGGCGATGACAAGCATGCAGGGGGTTGTCTCGAACGTTGAAGCGATGGCGGTAACAATGGAGACCAGAATTGGCCGGGAGGGGGATACGGCAGATTCAAGCACGGTCTTCGGAATGTTGTCGTACATTGAGGAAAAGATTTCCCAGAGCGGGGCGGATGGCACAGGCGCGATACTGAAGGGTGTGAATTCTGCGAAGGGGGCGGCGCAGAAAGCGGCTTCGGCGGCGAGCAAGATGAAGGATGTTGCAGGCGCCGGGAAACTGGATCAAGTGCTGTCGGAATTGGACGCGATTCAGAGGTCGCTCAGTTCCGTGAAGGGCGATGTTGAAGGGTTGCCTGAAAGCATGACCACGGAGGCCATGGTGAAAGTCATCAAGCAGGCCATGGATGACATCCGGAATGTGGCTGGCGGTCGCGGGCTTCCGACAGAGGGAATAGGACAGACTGGTGGTGCGTTGGAGGCGGGTTCCCTTAGTGATCCACAGTCCGTGTCGAAGCTGCTGAACTCCATTGCGGAAACCAAGGCGATGATGCAGGCCATGCAGGGCTTAATGGATGAGGCTGTCAATAAGCCGGTGGTTGTGGATTGGTTGGAAGGCGGGACGGGGAAGTAAGAGAGAGGGGAGAGGAAAACTTAGACCGTGGACTTAAGACCATAGACAACCCACCTCTGGCCCCCTCGACGGAGGGGATGGAATAGAGATAGATGCCTTGATGAAGATTGCCATTGCTAGTTCAGGACTAGGACATGTGGCCAGAGGCATCGAGACATGGGCTTGCGACACGGCGGGGGCGCTAGCAGAAGTCAGAAGTCAGAAGTCAGAAGTCAGAGCGGAGGTCAGAGGTCAGAGGGCGGAGGGGAATAGAGAAGGTTCGCTTTCCCTTGAGGTGACTTTGTTCTCTGGCGCTCATTTGACGAATTTAGCAGTGCGCTTTCCGCTTCTGGCTGTTCATGTAATTCCCTGTCTGAAACGGGGGGACAGGATGGCGAGATGGTTATCCCGGATCACGCCGGGGTTTGCTTGGCGCTGGGGTCTCAAAAATCCTTATGGGTGGGAGCAGTTGTCGTTTTGGTGGCGGTTGTGGCCTGCGTTGAGGCGGGAGGGGATTGATCTCCTTCATGTGCAAGACCCGATGGTGGCGTATTGGTGTCGCTTGTTCAGGAAGTGGGGGCTGGTGAAGGCGAAGGAAATTCTGGCGCACGGCACAGAGGAGACAGTGGAGTTCTTATCCGGTTTCGACTATCTGCAACACCTTGCGCCGTGGCATTTGGAGCAGATGGCAGGGGGTCGGAGGTCGGAGGTCGGAGGTCGGAGGGGAGAAAAAGGCTTTAACCACGAAGGCCATGAAGATCACCGAGAGTGCAGGGGGAAATATTGGGTGGCGATGCCTAACTTTGTGGACTGCGGCGTGTTTTGTCCTGATGCCGGAAGACGACAGGCGGTACGGAGTGACCTTGGCATTCCTGATTATGCCCTTGTGGTGGGCTGTGTGGCGGCGGTGAAGAAGCATCATAAGAGGATTGATTACCTTATCAGGGAATTTGCGAAGTGTAGTCATGGACAGCAGAATGCGTTCGCGGCACGGAGTGCCCCTCCCGCATTAAAATCTGAGGATAAAGGGTCAGAGAATGGAGTTGCGGTGCGTGTTCCATTTCTATTGATTGTCGGGGCGAAGACGGAAGACACCTGGGAATTGATTCAATTGGCGGAGTCGCTCATTCCGGGTCGGTATAAGGTTCTTACGGATTGTGGGCGGGATCGGATGCCGGATGTGTACCGGGCCATGGATGTGTTTGTTCTAACATCTCTGTTTGAGATGATGCCAATTGCCTTACTGGAAGCTCTGGCGAGCGGGGTGCCCTGCCTTGTGAACAAGCATCCGGTGCTGGAATGGATGGTGGGGGTAGGGGAGATTAAAGACCATAGACTACAGACCACAGACCATAGGCCGAGGGCAGAGATCGGAGGGTGGGGAACTGGGGGTGGTGCGGCGATTGATATGGGTCGGGAAGGGGCTTTGGCTGAGGCGCTGGGATCAGTGTCGGAGGAATGGGTGGGAATCACCGGGCGACAGGCGCGGGTAAGGGCGGAGGGGGTTTTCTCGAAAGAGGCCGTTGTTAAGCAGTACATCAGGTACTATCAAGCAGTAATGGAATCGTGACCGCACGGATTGCGCCTTCCAGATGACTCGTGTCTTTCATTTAGTGATATCGCTGGCTCCTGGCGGACTGGAGCGTTTGGTGGTGGATTGGACCAATGCCCGTAACAAGGCGGACCCGGGGTCAACGAATATCATTTGTCTGGATGAGTTGGGTGGATTAAGCGGACAAGTGCGGCGCGATGCAGAAGTGATTTGCGTTCATGCCAAGAGGACGCGATGGCCGTTTGATGTAGTTGCCGTATGGCGGCTAAGGGCGTTGCTAAAGGGCTGCATTGCCCAGTTACATGATAATGCGAAGTCGAACTCACCTGGCGATGCGGGGTGGCCTATCGTTGTGCTTCATTCTCATAATGCGGCGGCCTGGCAGTATGCTGCCCTGTCGTGTATTGGACTGCGAGTGCATCATATTCACACGGAGCATGGGACCAACCCGCATTTTGAGGGTGTGTATAATCGCCTAAGAACGCTGTTGCTCCGACGCCTAACCGACGTGATTGTTGCTGTTTCAAAAAGCACGGTTGAGGATCTTGTTGTCAGGCATAGGATTTCGCGGAGTGAGCTTGTTGTGATTGCCAATGGGGTGGAGGAGGGGGAGAGGGGGCAGAAGGTAGAGGGGGAAGGGGGGGCGGACGTCAGAAAGCTTTTGGGTATACCGGCGGAGGCGTTTATCCTTGGATCGGTTGGGCGGTTGGCAGAGGTCAAGGGGTATGATCGGTTGATCACAGCCTTGGCGGCGCTCCAGAAACTACAGGCATCTATTCGCGGGGAGGAGAATGGCTCGAGTGTAGACGCAGAGGGTGTGAGGGAGAAGGGGAGAAGGTGCATCCTATTACTTGTAGGGGATGGTCCGGAGCGGAAACAATTGGAAATATTGGCGCAGGAATTAGGCGTGGCGGACCGGGTAATAATTGCCGGCTATCAGCCTGATCCGGCGCCCTATTTGAACGCCATGGATATGTTTATTTTGTCTTCGCGGAGCGAGGGGTTGTCGGTGGCTCTACTGGAGGCGATGGCGGCGGGAGTACCTGTGGCGGTGACGGATGTTGGCGAGAATAGCGGTGTGATTGATCATGGCGGATGTGGAGTGGTGTTGCCTGACGAGGAGGGGAAATGGGCCGGGGTGTTGGCGACAGCGGTAGCGGATCGCAAGCTTACAGACGAGAGAGTGGAGGCGGCCAGGAAAAGGGTGCGGGAGCGCTACTCGTTGAGTGCAACATTGGCAAGTTATGAGCGGGTTTATCAAGGGTAACCCCATGAATAATTTTGTGACGATAACCAATCTTTACCCGCGACCTGATCAGCCTAGTCGGGGACTTTATAATTACCGGCTATTCAAAAACATGTGGGCGGTTCTTGGAGGTAAGGATTCATCAATCAGCTTTCACAATGTTTGTCTTGTGCCTGAATGGCGACCATGGCGCTGGGCAGTTGTTCGGCAATGGAAGGCTCCTGTCAAGGAAGGGGCCGACTTTACCCATTACGTGCCAGTTTTTTATCTTCCGCTTCTGGGTCGTTCGATCAATGACTTGTTTTATGCCTGGGCGCTTAAAGGCGTCACCAAGGGAATCGGGCGAGGAGACCTTGTTTATGTGCCGTGGCTTTATCCGGACGGGGTTGCGGCAGCGCGAGTGTTGCAAGACCGAGGCGCGCGTGTATGGCTGATGGCGCTGGGGTCGGATACGTTGCATTTGCGGTCTTGGTGGCGGCGGCAGAAAATACGAACGGCGTGCGACTTGGTAGAGGGCATTGTGTGTGTCGCCAATGCCTTGTCTGAACGATTGAGCAGGGATGGCGTGGCAGGTGAAAAATTAAAGGTCGTGCCAAACGGGGTTGAAAAGGAATTGTTCGTGTCACAGGGCAGGCAGGAAGCATGGAGGCGATTGGAAGCGATTCAATCGTTGGATTCCAGGCTGAAGGCGGCGCATCAACGGGTGTTGTTTGTGGGGAATCTGGTACCTGTAAAAGGTGTGGATTTGTTGATGAGGGCTTTTGCTGAACTCAGCAATAAACCTCATTTGATGATTATCGGGGTGGGCCCAATGCGGAGAGCCCTTGCCCGGCTGTCGAACGAACTCGGGATTTCCGAGCGAGTGACTTTTCTTGGCAGGCGTCCGCCGAGTGAGGTTGCGTTGTGGATGAATGTGGCGGATTGCCTTTGCCTGACGAGTCATAGCGAGGGGATGCCGAACGTGATTTTGGAGGCGAGAGCTGCGGGATTGCCTGTCGTGACGACCCCGGCAGGGGCTTGTCGCGAAGTGTTATCAGAGCATGAGCATTTTATGGTGGTGGATACATGTTCTGCAAATGACGTTGCGGCAGGGCTTCGGGTAATGTTGGCGAGAGACTTATCGGTGAGGCGAACGGATCCGGCGATCAAGTCATGGAGGGAGATGGCTGAACGTGTGGTAGATCTGATGGGAATAGATAGCGGTGTGGAGCGAAATGCTTCCATGTCTTGAAGGGGAGCGGAGTATGGATTTCATGATCATTGCCAATGCATGGTGTGCGGGGAAGGACAATCCGACCAGTAAGCATCGGATAGCACTTGAATTGGTTCGGCGAGGCCATCGCGTGTTATGGATTGAAGGGTCGGGGATGAGGGCCCCAAGTGTGGGGTCTTCGCACGACCGTATGAAGATGGTGAGAAAGGTTGTGGGGATGTTTCGGGGGGTGCGGAGGGAGGAGGGGCAGGAGTCAGAAGTCAGGAGTCAGAAGTCAGGAGTCAGAATGGGGGTGCGGGAGAGAGGAGGTGGGCTTTGGGTGCTTTCGCCGCTTTTTGTTCCTATGCCGCGGTATGAGGTGATTCGGCGACTGAATGGCTTGATTTGCCGACTGGGTTGTAAGTTTTGGGGATTGTGGCTCGGGTTTCGGGAGCCTGTGCTGATTAATTATGTTCCAGTGCTGGCTGAAGCGATGCATAGCCGCCTGAGGAGGCAAAACACAGACCATAGACCACAGACCGTAGCCCGCCTTGATGAGGGGGAACCGATTAAAGGTTCACTTTGTACTCCGCGGACCATTTATCATTGTGTAGATCGATGGGATAAGTTTGGCATGTATGATTCCAGCATGATGGCGGAGATGGATCGCCGCTGTTGTGTTTATGCCGATCTGGTGATTGCCTCGGCGGGAGAGCTTTATGACCGTTGCCGCAGGTTGAATCCCAATACGATATTGATTTCTCACGGAGTGGATTGGGAGCATTTCCGACATGCGGTAAGGGGGAAGGGCGGGGAGATATTAGACTTTAGACCGCAGATCTTAGATTCCGGTATCAACACCGGTAGTCAGAAATCAATCGCTGGCAAGGCCACAGCGGGTCCGGTTATAGGTTTCTTTGGACTTTTATCGGAATGGGTGGATCAGGAGCTTATTCTAAAACTGGCGCGGGAAATCCCAGAAGCGAGACTTCTGTTGATTGGCAAAGCGGATGTTGATGTGACGAGGCTACAGGGAGTTAATAACATTCAGCTGGAAGGTCCAAAGCCGTTTTCTCAGTTGCCGGAATTCATTGCCCAATTCACGGTTGGGATTATTCCGTTTGAAGTGAATGACTTGACGCGGGCGGTGAACCCTATCAAGTTGAGGGAAATGCTGGCGTCGGGATGTCCGGTGGTGTCGACCGCTTTGCCGGAGGTGGAGCGGTGCGTGCATGATGGTGATGGGGCCGTGCAAGTGGCGCACAGTCATGATGAGTTTGTAGCCATGGTGCGAACGGTTGTCGGAAATCCGTTCCCGGAGGAAAAGCGGCAGAGGTTAAGTGATTCGATGGTTACTGAAACCTGGTCCGCGAAGGTGGATGAGATTCTTAGGTGTGTTGGATCAGAAAGTGAAAGCTGACAGCGGAAGAGAGATGACCATGAGTGTTTTTGCCCTGGTATGTACTGATTTGCGAGCCAAAGCCCGGTGGCTCTACGGTGACGATTCCTGGCGTCATGTGGTCAAGGCGAGGTTCACCGACGGCTCGTTTTCGATGATAATCTATCGATGGATGCAATGGGCGAACCGGCGGCGGCTTGTCCCGCTGGCGATGCTATTCAACAAACTTAATGTTGTATTCGGGAATTGTGTGATTGGCAGGGGTGCTGATTTTGGGGAGGGGCTTGTGCTGGTTCATAGTCTGGGCATTGTGATTAATACGTCTGTGCGAGGCGGAAAGCATGTGGTGATTGAGCATCAAGTGACGATTGGCGCGGAGAAGGGTCAATCGCCCGTGCTTGGTGACAACGTGTTTATCGGGGCGGGCGCGAAAATCATCGGAGCCGTTCGGATAGGCAGTGATGTCAAAGTCGGCGCGAATGCGGTTGTGCTTGATGATGTGCCGACGGGTGCCACTGTTGTGGGTATCCCGGCGCGGGTGGTGGGGGTGGGAGCGGGGCTTAGACTATAGACCAGCGACCTTGGACTTCAATCAGATGCTCGTTGTTCTCATAATACTTGCGGCGATTCTATTCTATGCCTGGGTGGTGTATCCAGTGCTTGTGATGGGGTTGGGGCGTCCGAAGCTCGCGGCGCATAGCGCCCCTCCTACGGCACGGACTGAGGAATTTCCTGCGGTTGCCATTTTGTTTTCCGCACACAATGAAGAGGCGGTGATCAGGCAACGGTTGGAGAATCTGGCGGAGTTGGATTACCCAGTTGATCGGCTTCACGTTTATGTGGGTGTTGACGGCGGTACGGACCGGACGGCGGAGATTGCGACGGCATGGGCTGCGGGACATGCCAATGTCAGCCTCGTTGTGAATCCGGAGAATCACGGGAAGATGGCAATGCTGAAAAGGTTGGCGGGACTGGTGAAGACGGCGGATAGTGGTGCAGAATATACGGAAAGGATGCTTCTTTTTACGGACGCCAATACGATGTTCAGGAAGGATGCTGTAACCATACTAATGGCTCAATTCAGAGACGAACGTGTTGGTGGCGTTTGCGGACGTTTGGTGTTTTTGGGAGGGGGGAGGTCGGAAGACGGGACGGATGAACCGGTGTATTGGGACTTTGAGACGAGGTTGAAAATCGCAGAAAGCGCCTTGGTGTCTTGTCTTGGGGCGAATGGCGCTATTTACGCAATCCGCGAAAGGCTTTTTCCTGTGGAGATACCGGACAACACCATAGTGGATGATTTTGTGATTGGAATGAAAGTATGCGAGCAAGGGACGCGCATGGTTTATGAAAGCGGTGCGGTTGCCACCGAGGAGTTGCCGGTGACAGTTGAAGACGAATGGCGACGGAGGGTGAGAATTGGAACAGGAGCTTATCAGGCATTAACGTTGTGCTGGCGTTGCTTGTTGCCCCGGCATGGGATGTTGGCGTGGATATTCTGGTCGCACAAAGTATTGAGGTGGTTGACTCCGCATCTGGTAATTTTGTTGGTGGCAAGCGGCTGTTGGGTCGTTGCTGAATGGGTAAGGAGTGCTTCGGCGAGTGTGGTGAATCTGGCGGGGATTGGATTGGCGATAGTTTTAGTCCTTGGATTTATGGTTTGCTGGGGTTCACGTTGGGGTCGGAAGGGTTTCAAGTTGGTAAGTTATTTTATTGTGATGCAGGCGGCTTTGTTTTTTGGATTTTTGAGGTTTTGCAGGGGCAATTTGAAGGGGGGGTGGGAGCGGACAGCACGTTAGTGAGGGTGAACAGGGGAAAGACTTATGTTCAAGGCGATGGATAAATGGTTGATCGGGTATTTAAAGTCTGTTCTGCATCGTCCTCGGCGTGCAAGCGGGACCCGGCATTTGATATTTTGCCTTTGTGATCACTATGAGCCTTTCCGGGGCGGTGCGGAAAAGCAGGCGGCAAGGCAAATTGTCCAAAAGTGGATCGAAACCTATCCTAAAGTGGTTGACGGGTATTTCGATGCCGACGGGGTCCCGCCGCAACATACTTTCTTTTATCCCGAAGAGGACTATGACGATTGCATTTTGGATCAATTAGCTGGATTTTGCGGGAGGGGGTTTGGAGAAGTTGAGGTGCACCTGCATCATCGGCATGATACGGCGGAAGGGTTGCGTAAGAAGCTGGAGGTGTTTCGTGATGTTTTGCATCAGCGGCATGGATTGCTGGGGGTGGAGAATGCAGGGACTACAGACTTCAGACTAAAGACCATAGACCAGGAAAGGGATACTGCTTCCCCTTCGATCTCTCATTCTAATGTCAACGGTCTAAGGTCCACAGTCTCCCCTGTAACTCCCCGGTATGGGTTTATTCATGGCAATTGGGCACTGTGCAATTCGCGTCCCGATGGTGATTGGTGCGGGGTGAATGAGGAGCTGGGTGTGCTGGTTGAGACAGGATGCTATGCAGATTTCACGTTTCCATCGGCTCCTTCCGCCACCCAGCCGCGCATGGTGAATGCGATCTATTATGCGAAGGATAGGCCGGGGGCACCGCGAGGGGCGGATTTTGGGGCGCGGGTCGGGGTAGGTGGCCTTTCTTCATTGTCTTCCCTGTTACTGATTACAGGGCCGTTGGCGCTGAATTGGCGGCGGAGAAAGTGGGGTGTCCTTCCCCGGGTTGAAAATGGAGATATTTCGGGGGGGAATCCGCCGTCTGCGGAACGAGTTCGATTGTGGGTGCGACAAGAGATTGGAGTGCGAGGGAAAGCTGACTGGGTTTTTGTGAAATTGTATACGCACGGGTGTGTACCGTCGAATACAAGCGTGGTCCTTGGTGAGGGCATGCGGGTATTACACGAGACATTGCAACGCGACTATAACGATGGTGATCGTTGGCAATTGCATTATGTCACGGCGCGGGAAATGTATAATCTGGTTAAGGCAGCAGAAGCGGGCAAGGAGGGGACTCCTGGGTTATGGAGAGATTTCATGGTTGGCCGACCGAGGGTGAGGGGATAGAAAGATTGAGACTTGAAAATGCTCCATTTGAGGCATAATATTCGTGTCTTCAATGACTTGCGGGGGAGTAGGGCGTATGAGCTATTATAGAGTCTTGGGCTTGCACGATGAGCCATTTTCGACGAGCCCGGATCCATCCTATTTCTTTTTATCGGCCCAACATAAGGCCGCTTTGACCCGTCTACGCATTGCTTTGAGCTTAAAAAGGGGGTTAAGCGTCATTGTTGGAGACGTTGGGACAGGGAAGACCACATTGAGCCGAAAGCTGTCGCAAGTGCTCAAAGAGGAGCCGGACGTCAGTTTTCATATGATCCTGAACCCGTACTTTAAAACTCAAAAGCAGTTCTTGACCCGATTGGTTTCCCTATTCCACGCCTCCGTTGACCCCAAGAAGACGACAGGGTTGGATTGTATTGAGGCTGTGGAGCAGTTTCTTTATAAGACCGGGGTTCAGGAAAAGAAAAGAATTGTATTGTTGATTGATGAGGCGCAACTGTTGCCGGATTATGTGCTTGAGATTTTACGCATACTTCTCAACTATGAGACGAATGAGTACAAGATCCTCCAATTAGTTTTGGTGGGTCAGATGGAATTGGTGCCGGTGTTGAGCCGGATGCCGAATTTCTGGGATAGGATTGCGTTAAAGTGTGTTATCAATCCTTTGGATCTGGCTGAAGCGAAGGAATTGATTCGGTTTAGATTGAGTCAGGCGGGTTATCAGGGGGTGGGACTTTTTAGCGAGGGAGGGATAGGACTGATACATCAACATACAAAGGGATATCCGAGGCAGATGTCTATGATGTGTCATAACCTATTGGAAATGTTGGTAATGAAGGATCGCGCCATTGTGGATGAGGATTTGGTGCGGGAGGCGATTACGAATGAATTACGACCTCAACGGGAACGACAAGTTGAGTTGGTTCCGACAGTGTATTAACATAAGGGAATGAAAAAGCAGGGGGATAGGTCAGGTATGTTTTTGGATGGGGATAAATTATGACGCCGGAGGAAAAACTTCTGGCGCTTATACAGCAGGAAAAGAAACCGGTAGAACCCGCAGTGGAATCACCAAAGGCGGGGGATTCGGGTATTTCTTCTGCCGGGGTTTCTGCTGAACCTGTGCAAGCTGTGATTTTGGAGCGACCTGCCGTTAAGAGAGAGGCTCCAGTTTCCAATGTTGCGTCCGCTGTTCCTGTGGCGGCGGAGCCAACGTCCCCAAAAACAGAAAAGAAGCTTAAATTGGCGGGGGAGGCAACTGCACGTCCGCCGATTGACAAGGCAAAGTCAGGCGGAGAGGTTAATGCGCCCCTTGTTCCAGTCCCTGTGGCATCTCAAGGGACGTCTGGGATTTCGGCGGCAAAAGCGGAAATAAAGAGCGAAGTTCCTGCTTGGGCGCCGCCAGAGGCGGCTGAACCCGTAGCATCAGAACCGGTGGCTGTTGGTGCTTTGGTGGAGTATCGTAAGCCGATTTTACGCCCAAGTCGTTCAAGTGGGCTGGTTTTGTTCAACAAGGTCTTGGCTGGGGTTGTTCTTGTCTTGCTGGTTGTGGTTGTTTATAGTGTTGCTTCAATAAGGACTGACGTTGCGGCGGGGTGGAAGCAACTTGAGGCAGGCGTTGAGGCTCCGACAGCGATGCCATCGGCGGTTCTTGCTGAAGTGTTGCCGCCGGTGGAGAGTTTTATTGAAAAAGTGACGGTCCGAAACGTTTTCTTGCCAAAAGGCACGGTGAGTACTGCGGCTACGCCCGCGGCTTTGACTGGGAAGGTTGCTGATTTGAAATTGATGGGGGTCTCAATAGACAATTCGGCGAGTGATCAATCGATGGCTATAATCAGGAACAAAGCTGAATCGAAGACATATTTTGTCGATCGAGGGCAAACGGTGGGGGATACCGGATACACCCTTGAAAAAGTGCTTCCTGATCATGTGGTCCTAAAGATGGGAAGACAGGAGATAATATTGAAATGAGAAACACGATATGCACTCCATGGCGTGGCTTCTTGATGCGGGGGATCGCAGCGGTTGTCCTCTTGGCGTCGACTTGGGTATGTCGTGCTCAATCTGTCGAGACGAATGCTCCTGACCAGAAACCGCGACTTTTGACCGAATACGGCCTTCCGGGGCTGGATAAGAAGATATCCCTTGATCTGCTTGAGGCCATGGATGTCGTGGATTTGATCAAGTATCTGGCGACCAAGGGAGAACTCAACATCATCATCGGGCAAGGGGTTTCGGGTACCAGCAAACTTATGTTGAAGGATGTCAACCTGGGGGACGCCCTGGAGATTGTGCTGGCGGCCAACGGATTGGCGTATGAGATCAAGGGGAACATAGCCAAGGTGATGACCGACAAGGAATACCGCGATATTCATGGCGAAGGATTTTATGAGCGGAAACAAGCTAAGATCATTTCGCTGCAATATGCGAAGCCAAGCGTCATGGCTCAGTTGCTTGGCGAAATCAAGAGTTCTCTGGGGAAGATTGTTTTTGACGATGCCAGTGGAGCCCTGGTGTTGATTGACACGCCGGAAAAAATCAAGGAGATGGAGGTTGTCATTCTGAAGACTGAACTTCCAACAGTTCAGAGGGTTATCCCGACTGTCACTACTAACTATCTGTTGCAGTATGCAACCGTTGAAGAGCTTGAAGCCGAAGTGACGGCGATGCTAACCAAGGATGTTGGCGACCTCAAGGGAGACAAGAGGACCAAGACCCTGATTGTGACGGACTTGCCGCATGTGTTGAAAAAAATTGGCGACATGGTTGCCATTTTTGACAGGCCACAAAGACAGGTGTTTATCGAGGCCAAGATCATTCAGGTGCAGTTGAGTGACAACTACAGGCTTGGAGTTAATTGGGATTATCTATTCCAGGGAATTGATCCGCGGTTTGCCGTGCGCCCGATTTCAAGAACATTTGCCCCAATTGTTGGCGCCCAGTCGGCTCTGGAGGCAGGTCAGGGATTGCTGGGTGGTGGCGTCACTTTTCACACCATTGCAGCTGGTGCGGATCTGAACGCGGTTGTCGCCGCTTTGGCCACCGTGGGCAAGACAAAATTGCTACAGAATCCTCATATTGCAACGATTGACGGAAAGGAAGCGACGATCAAGTCGATCACGACACAACCCTATTCCGAGTTGATGTATGAGAGTGGCAGCTCGAACGTGGTTGGGAAAACCTATAAGTTTGTTGATGTGGGTGTTACGCTGGGTGTGACACCGCGAATTAATGAACTTGGCTACATTACCTGCGATATTCGTCCCGAGGTCAGTTCTGTGTTGCAGTGGTACGATTCAGATGACTCCGATACCCAGGGGAATTCCGGCGTGCCCGTTGTGAAAAAGTCATATGCTGAAACGAGCGTCAGCGTTAAAGACGGAGTGACCATTATTATTGCAGGGATGATTGAAGAAACTCAATCCAAGCAAAGAACTCAGATTCCTGTGCTGGGGAGCATCCCACTTCTCGGCGCACTTTTCAGATCTGATGATGTTAAGTCGGAGAATGCTGAAATCATAGTTCTTCTTACGCCCAGGGTTGTGACGGGGGATAAATTTTTCGAGCGTAGCAGGGATATGAAGAAGCCCGTCAAGGACGCCGCCAATACGAGCCTTGGTACAATAACCGACATGACACCTTAACTGGCCCGGGGAATGCGAAGCATGATCGTGACCGGAAAAGACGTCAGACGCTCTGCCGGGATGAAAAAATCTGAACAGCTTCCTTGTAGTGTCAGCAGTTTTATACGGGCTATTATTCTGCTTACCGCCGGAGTGTGCGTTGATAGTTCTTTCATTTTCGCATTGCCATTGCAGGCCAAGCAAATTGATCCCAAGGCCTATCAGGAAATTATAGATGAGAATCTTAGCCTTCGACGTGATCAGGATCGGTTAGGGAGGGAGATGGGGGATTTGCGCCGGCAAAACGCGGCGTTGATTCTCGACGTGAGGGATTTGGAACGAAAGCGGGATCAATTAACCGTTTTGGTTTCTCAGCTCAAGACTCCTGAAGAATTGAGGAATGAGATGGCGAGAGTGCAGGCTGAGAACCTAGCGCTTGCCAGAGAAGTTGAGCGCTTAAGGGAGGCGCTCAGCGTGGCCAGAGCGACACCGACGAATACGCAGGCGGTGATGATGCCTGTGCCTCCGCCAGGATCCGATCTTTTCCGAAAAGTGGAACAGGAGAATGCCGGCTTAAGGCAGGATCTCGCGATGGCGCGAGGGTCTCTTCAATCCGAGGCAGTCGCTCGCGACATGCTAAAGAAGAGAGTTGCTGAACTTGAAGCAGAACTGAAGAAACTTGCCAACGAGTCGCGGAAATCGAGCGCAAAAGCGGAACGTGCGGGTAAAGTGGCGGATGCATACAGGAAAGGGTTGGACAAGTTGGCGCGTCATGCTTATCAGCAGGAGCGCGACTTGCGAGATCTGAAAGAGAAGCTGGTGGCGGCGACTGCGGAGCCAGTTGCGGCGGTCTCATTGAAGGATAAAAGCGACCAGACCGCGCCTGCAAAATCGCGAGAGAAGACTGTTAAAGACCGCACGGTGATTAATTTACTCAATGATGCCGAGAAAGCCCTGCTGGACGGTAAGTCCGGAGAGGCGGAAAAGCTGTATCTCGAAGCGCTAAAGCGGGAGCCGTCTAATCCGCGTGTACACTACAACTTGGGCGTTCTTTACGATGATTACCTCAAGCAGCCGCGCAAGGCAGATCAGTATTACCGCCAATACCTTGACTTGAGCCCCTCCGCGCCTGATGCCGCCGCCGTGAAGGCTTGGATTCTTGATCTAGAGTCGAGGAAATAGTTGAAGTTTCGGAATCGGCATCAAGAGGATTGGTGAACCGTATTTAGGCTTAACCCTATGCGTCGAGAGCTAAAACTGGTTTTCCTTGTGCTTGTCCTGATTGTCGGGCCATCGGCAACCTTATCGTTCTTGGCGGGGCGAGTGCTTGGGAGTTGGCAGATTGTCCTTCGGGAACGGATGGCGCGGGATGCCGACAGGGCGCTAGACGCTGTAGTTGTGGAATGGGTTTCCAATCTTGATGCCTTGCGGAAGCAGATGGGGACGCGATTGCTTCCGAGACTTGTGCCACGGTCAAATTTTTTCCAGGCAACCTTGAGCGTCGCGGAGATTAAAGCCAGGCATGAATGGGTGGGGGAAGTATTTGTGGCGCAGAGGGATGGGGCGTTGCTCTATCCGGTGATGGCAACTAATCGAGCCGGTGACTTTTGGGCGATGGATTCGAGCGATCAGGCTGGTCTGACTGCGCTGCGGCAGGCCGGTCAACAGACGCATTCACTGACAAACGCCGAGGCCACCATTGCGGTCTATCGACGATTGTTGGATGTTCCAGGTTTGGATCCGGTTGTCAGGGCAATGGCCTTGTTGAGGCTTGCACAGGGATATCGCGAGGCGAAGATGTGGGAAAACGTGATCGAAAGCCTCCATGCGTGTGTTGAGATCGCTGAGAGCAACTCAAAACGATACGGTTTGATATCGGTGCCTCTTCGCGATCCCGAGGAGGGATTTCATCTTGATCTTATTGGGTTAGCAGAAATTTCGGACATATATGCTGTAACCGGCAACAAGACCGCCGAAGCGTCGATGCAGAGGGAGATAAGGACGCGGGTGTTGGAGAGGTATGATTTTCTGCCGTCAACCCAGCGGGCATTGCTGGCAACGAGGATGGAAGAACGGGATCGCGAAGGGATGGCGTCTGATATTCAATGGCAGGAGTGTGTTCGAGCCCAGCGACTTGTTAAATCTGATCGAGACAGGATAGAGCGCGATTTTGGAGGCATTTCCCGTGGTCTGGTTGATGACGGTTGGCAATGGTTGCGATTCGGAACGAATGATTATCTTGTGACGATTCCGGACAGGAATGTGTCCGGGGCTGTGTGGGCCGTGGTGCAGTTTAGACGACAGGCGTTGTCGGAGAAGGTGATTGCCCTGGCGCAAGCGGAAGGACGAAAGGCGGGGGTTCGGGTAAGCTGTGGTGTGCAAGAGTCCGTCGGCCATTCGAGTTCAAACCGGTTAACCTTGGCTGAGCGAAGATTGGCGCCTCCGTTGGATCGATTTGTGATTACGGCCATGCCGGCTGATCCGCGATCGTTCGCCGCAAATGCCGCTTTCCAAAAGCGATTGTATGGGTTGGCGGGGGCGTTGCTTATGATTGGGGTGATTGTCGGCGGATGGTTGATGTGGCGCGAGGCGGCGTGGGAGATACACAGGGCCCGTGAGCATAGTGATTTTGCGGCGGCCGTTTCCCATGATCTTCGCACGCCGCTTTCGTCAATGCGCATGTTGGCGGAAAGCTTGTACCTTGAAAGGGTTCAGGATGAGGCGAAGCGAAAAAAGTTTCTGGGTGCCATTCTCAAGGAAAGCGACAGGCTTAGCCGACTGACGGATCGCGCGCTATATTTTATCAGATATGGGGAAGGGATGCTGCGATACCGATTCACCGAGGGTGATCTTGGCGGAGTGGTTCAGGAAACCGTTGAGACATTTGCGACAGGTATTGGCGCGAGTGTTGTTCGATTGCCGACAGGGAAGATGGACGGAGGCAATGAGGGTGTCGGAATTATTGATCAGAAAGAAGCGAAGCCCGTCTGGGTTATTCAATTGCGTGTTGAGCCTGAATTAGGGCCGGTTTTGCTCGATGCGGGCGCCATTGAGCAAGTCGTATTTAATCTCTTGGACAATGCCGTAAAATATTCGGGGCATGCCCATGTGATTGAAGTCGATGTGCGACGCTATGTGCATCCAGCTGGTGTGGTTGGTTATGGGCATGGTTTGACGCAGTCGTGGTGGTTTCGAGGGAGAGGGACCAGGGTTAATGTTGAAGTGGCCATCAGGGATCATGGGGTTGGGATGAGCAAGGATGATGTCAGACGTATTGTGCGTCCGTATACCAGGGGACGAAAAGCGGCGGAAGCCAACGCGCACGGGATAGGACTTGGGTTAGCCTTGTGTAGACATGTCGTTCAGGCGCATAAGGGGCGGCTTGAGATTGTGAGTGGAGTTGGCGAGGGAAGTACGTTTAAGGTAATTCTTCCGGCCGGAAGGGCTAGTCAGGAGGGTGAATGAATAAGCAAAAAACCATTTTGGTTGTGGAAGACGACGAATCGCTGATGCTGGGATTGGATGAGAATCTAACTGTGGCTGGCTACCGGGTGTTGACGGCGGAAATGGGTGCGGAAGCGATAAAAATTGCGATCGAACGCAATCCGGATTTGTTGATCCTGGATATCATGCTTCCTGATATGAATGGTTATGACATTTGTCGGGCGATAAGGAACAAGCGTTTAACCATGCCGGTAATCATGTTGACGGCCCGCAAGGAGGAGACGGACAAGCTGGCTGGATTTGATGCGGGTGCTGATGATTATGTGACTAAGCCATTCAGTATCAAGGAGTTGCTGGCTAGGGTGAAAGTGGTTCTGGCCAGAGCCGAAAAGCCATCCATTGGAACGAAGCAGTATCACTTTGGCGAATGTATTCTTGATACTGCGGCCAGGACGGTGGTTCGCAAAGGGAAGGAAGTCACGCTGACCCGGACGGAATTTGATTTGCTGGCCTGCCTGGCGGCCAATGAAGGGGTGTCCCTTTCCCGGGAGGTATTGATGAGGGATGTATGGGGAATGGAGTATTATGGAACGCAACGGTCATTGGATACCTTTGTGGCGATGTTACGGACTAAGATCGAGAAGGATGCACACAAGCCAAAACATATTTTGACTGTTCATGGGGTTGGTTACAAATTTGCAAAATAATCCAGAAAGACCATGGCAGAGAGTTTTTGATGAAACGGTGGTTAATATTGATATTTATTGGCGGAGCGGTTGCAGGCGCTGAATTGACGCCTGAAGCCAGATTCGCCTTGGCCTATGAGCAGGAAATGAAAGGTCAGTTCGATAAGGCCATTTCAGAATATCGAGAGGCATTGTCAATGGCCCAGGGCAAGGACGTGGCGCTTTCAAGCAAGCTATTATACCGGGTGGGAGTTTGTGAGCAGAGGGCGGGACGAGTGAGTGAAGCTCGAGCAGCATGGGAGAGTTTATTGAAGGTGTCGACACCGGATGGTTTGATGGCGCCGAACGCGCGCGAAGCCATCAAGGGGTTGGACAGGGAGGCGGACGTATTTTCGGTGGTCGGCAGGGTTGTGTTGCCCGGCGATGGAACCAATTCCAGATCTGGCGCGCAAAAAGCGTGGGTGATGGCCGGGGAGTGGGGTGATGAGCCGCCCGTGATGACTGACACGAATGGGCGTTTTAATGTTGAGCGCAGGAGTGCGGGACAGTTGGCGGATGGCGAGCGGTACGTTCTTGTGTATGCCGAGCATCAGGATTTACCGTTGGCAGGTATGGCTATCGTTTCGCAAAAGGCAGGAGAGAAGGTATTTGCCGAAATTGCGCTTGAGCCAACGGTGTTGGTTACCGGACGGGTGATGGATCGTTTCGGGCAACCTGTTGCAAATGTCAGGATTCGAGTAACAGGCATCAAATCGGAAGAAGAAATGATTCCTTTGCCATTTGACCGGATCATGCCGCCAGTTTTCTCAGATGCGCAGGGGATTTATGTGATCGAAGGTTTACTGCCGGGATTGCTATATAGCGTTACAGTTGAGCGTGACGGTTACATGATGGTCAATCCGATAAAGGTGAAGCCTTTGCCAAGCGTCGGGTCAAGAATGGTCCCCCCGCAATCAGTTGAGCCTGTTGTGGTCTATCCATTGGGTGAGGTTTCATTAAAAGGACGCGTTGTTGATGATATGGGGCGCGGTAAGAGTGTGGCATTATCAGTGTGGACGCCCCCACCTGTCGCCCGGCAGATAGCGGCAACCAATGCGGATGATAACGGATGGTTTATCTTTAGGGATGTCAGGGAGAACCTTGTTTCGCTCCGTGTAATGTCCGACGGTGAGCTGGCTCGTGAAGTTGTTGGCATCAAGCCAATGGGGCAGGATCTGGATATTGTCCTTAGGAAAGGGTCGTTGAGCGAATCAGTTCCTGTGGCGAGGGCATCCAATGGCGACATCAGAGGAAGTGCGGAGCGAAGGGGCGTTGAACATTCAAAGCCGGGTGTAACAGCCTCATCCGAGGCATACGCATGGGTGAAAGGGCTTCGCTGGTTACGTGGGGGGCGACTTGACGGGGGCGCGATTCGAGCGGATGACTTGAGAGGAAAAGTGGTGGTGTTAAGGTTCTCGTCCGCCTATATGGATGAATCGTTAAGCCGTCAATTTCCGGATGAGCCCCGCTTGTTGAATCAACTGCAAACAAAGTTTGGCTCAGGGGATATGGCATGTGCATGGATACTGCCGGCGCAGGATGACAGCGAGAATGGCAGGAAAGTGGCTTTGGGGGCAGGGGGGGACTATCCGATAGCGATTGATTCGAGTGGTGCGATTTGGAAACAATTCGGTGTGTCCGCGCAAGGGGGGCATGCGGTAATTAACCGACAAGGCGTTCTGCGATACCTATGCGAAGCCCAGAATGTCTTCAAGGCAGTCAAGGCATGCTTAGCGGAGTAAATGTTTTTCGTTTTCGCCGATTGAAGCTTAAGGTACTTTGTTGGTGTCAAAAGCAAGAGAGGGGTGTTTATGATCAAACTTAAATTGATTGGTGTAGTATTGGCTTTAGTGGTGATGGCTGTTGGAGTGTGGTCCGGGTGTGAGTCAGCGGAGGGAATTGAAGGGTTAACGGTTAGCCCCGCGTCGGTAATTGTGAGCAATTCCTCGTCATCGGTGTCTTTCACTGCGTTTGTTGATGGAAACATGGCTCTTCCATTGGAGTGGAGTGTTTCGGTGCCGAATCTTGGAACAATAGTAAGTCATTCCGGTAGTAATGCTGTCTATAAGGCGAATAAGGGAGTAAAAGGGGACAACATCATTACCGCACGGGACCAGTATGGGAATGAGGGGGCGGCTGTGGTGACGCAACTTTGAGAAGCATGCATTACCGTTGATTGTGTATGAGTTGAAGCTTACGTGCGATTTTGAAAGGGGGAATCCAATGGCCGGGAATAGAAATGACATGAAACAAGGAAGACCGGCTAATAACCTGCGGGTTGCCTTGCTTTTGGTTTGGATTCTTGCTGGTGTGACGGGAGGGATATCGCAGGCTGACACGTTGGCAGTAAAGATAAGGGCGATTAATCCTTCAAAAATAGAAAAGCAATCGGTGACGGTTAAGTCTTTCCTGCCGGCACCGGCGACTCCGGCTGACGTGATTGATGCCGCTGGGCTGGACATAGCGTATGACATTGCCGCCAAGACCTATTATGTCCACAAAGTTATTGAACTTGATCCTGGGCAAACTCGCACGTTTGAGGTGAAAGTCAGGGATATTTGGGTTGTTCCTGAATCAGTTCTGGATGAGATGGCGCAACATGTTTCCGTATTGATGGCGGCTTTGAAAGGGACAGCGCAGGGCGATACGGCGGAACAGTTGAATGGGGTTTTGACCGAAGGGATGAAGGCCGTTAAGGAGCGTCAGAATGCCTATGTTGTAGGGGTGGTCAAGCCCATCGAGCATATTCGCGCTTATGAATCCAACATGGAAGCCTTGACGCGGATTCGACGTGATATAGGCATGATGGAAAACCTGGTGATTGCCGCAGGGAAAGACCCAGGGAAGCTGCTAGGCGCATCACGGGTATTGCCGCCAGCGTCAAACGGGGTGGAAGGCTCCACGGGAAATGTGGTGATTGTCCATATTAAGGTGACCAATCCCTCGCCAACTGAAAAAAGGACAATTCCCTTGAGAAGGGATTTCCCCATCGAGGTTAAGCCGACCGATGTTATCGACGCGGGTGGGCTTCAAATCGGGTTCGATAGCGTTAAGAATGTCTGTTATGCGTTTTCGGATACGATTGATCTGGCGCCGCAGGAATCCAAGGTATTTGACGTGAAGCTGATCAATCCCTGGGGGGGGATTGATGAGTGGATTCTCAAGTTGGAGGCCAGGGCGAAGGAATTAAGCGAGCTTACCAAGACGACAGAAGCTTATACATCTGTGGTGCATGATATTGAGCTGGTTATTAAGGAGCTGATAGCGGTTAAGGCGGAAAAGGTTCCTGATGTAGTCAATGAGGAGTATGTTGCATCCGTCCGCCGAAAGACGGAAGCGTTGAAGGGTATTGAATCCCGTTTAATTCGACTGGAAGAGTTGTTTCAGCCGCGTGAAAAGCCGCAGGATATCTTTGGAGCGCCGATCCTGAATGTTAAATCGCCGAGCCGTCAGACGACTTGGATGATTATCTACATTATTCTTGGATTTCTTGCAGTGGTCAGCTTGATGTTCTATCTGCGATGGTTTGGCAAGGGCAAGGCGGAGAAATCAAGCCCAGTCGAGACGACTAAAAGCGAGTGAGAGGGGCCTGTCGATCAAGTCGGTGACGAAGAATGATTTTTTGGATTTAATGTGAGGCTTGAGGATAAATAAACATGGCTTTAAAGATAAGTCCGCTTCAGGTGAAGGAATATGGGTTGGTTGCTGAAATCAAGCAGGACATTGCTCATATCACAGGCCTGACCAATTGCATGAATGGCCAATTGGTGCATTTTGACGGTGGTAGTACGGGTGTTATCGTGGGCTTTGATGGTGGCTATGAGTTAGCCATGATTGTAAAACAGGGTGCGAAATTAAAACCCGGCGACAGGCTTCATTCCACGATTGAGACATGCACGGTGCCGGTCGGGGAAGGATTCCTTGGCCGAGTGGTGAATGGGTTGGCTGAGCCGATGGATGGAGGGGCCCCAATCAAGGCGGAAAGCCGTTATCCTATATTCGGCATGTCGCCCGGCGTATTGGAGCGAACTCCGTTGAAAGAGTCATTGGAGACGGGGGTTAAGATTCTCGACATGATGAACCCCGTAGGTAAAGGGCAACGACAGTTAATCCTTGGCGATCGTGTTACGGGGAAGACGACGATAGCCACGGATACCATTCTGAACCAGAAGGGGAAGAATGTGATTTGCATCTATTGCAGCATAGGCAAGACAGAGGCATCCCTGAACCGCGTGATGGATTTGTTTCGTGAGCGGGGCGCCATGGATTATGCTGTGATTGTTGCGGCCACGGCGGCATCATCGGTGGGGCAGCAATATCTGGCGCCCTATGTGGCTGCCAGTATTGGCGAGTATTTCATGAACGTCAAGGGGCGGGATGTGTTTGTGGTATTTGATGATCTTACGAAGCATGCTTGGGTGTATCGTCAAATGTCCTTGTTGCTGGAGCGCTCGCCGGGGCGTGATGCGTATCCGGGAGATATTTTTTACCTGCATTCCCAGCTTGTTGAGCGTGCCGGCAAGTTAAATCCGGAAAGAGGCTCCGGCTCCATGACGTTTTTCCCGATTGTGGAAACAGTGCAGGGGGACGTGACAGGGTATATTCCAACGAATATTATTTCCATGACGGACGGGCAGCTTTATGTGAGTACTCCGTTATTCACGGAGGGATTCAAGCCGGCTATTGATATAGGCTTATCCGTTTCTCGTATTGGCAGTAAAGTGCAGTGGCCTGCGATGCGTAAACTGGCTGGGATTTTGCGACTGGAATACATCCAGTTTAAGGAGTTGGAGAAGCTGACGCGTATCAAGGCGGGAGTGTCGGATGCGGTGGAAAAGCGTCTTCGGAAAGGTCGCGTGGTAGCTGAGATTTTAAAGCAGGATAAGGATTCGCCGGTTGCAGTTGAGGACCAGATTGTTGTCCTGTATGGGTTGGCAAACGGATTTATGGAACACCTGATGCCTGATCAGGTGGTCGCGTATATGAGAGGATTGATAGAGAAGGTCCATCGGGAAAGGCCGGAGTTGATGGCCGCATTGGTTGAGAAGAAAGATTTGACTGCTGAAATCAAGGAGGGACTCCATGAGCAACTCGCCTCGTATAGCCGTGGCCCCGTTTAAGATCAAGATTACCGAAAAAGGGACAATCAAGGACATTAAGAAAATGATTGTCCGGGTTACCGGTCTGCCTTCCTGTCTGAATGGGCAATTGGTGGATTTTGGCGAGGGGAACCGCGGGATTATCATGGGATTTAATGAGGAAGATGTTTTGGCTTTGCTTTTGGGGGATGATTCCAAAGTGAGGTTGGGTCAGATGGTATCGGGGACGAGCGAGCCGTTTACGATTCCTGTTGGCGAAGGGTTTATTGGGCGCATGGTGGATGCTTTGGGTGTTCCGTGTGACGGGAAAGGGGATATTCAATCTGACATGATTAAGCCGGTATTTGCCGCCTCGGCGCCTATTACTGAGCGCGCGCCAGTCGATGGGTTTTTGTATTCAGGCACCAAGGTGCTGGATGCGCTGGTGCCACTTGGAAAAGGGCAGCGTCAGTTGATCATGGGTGATCGCATGACAGGCAAGACGACGCTGGCTGTGGATGCGATTTTAAGCCAGAAGGGGCGTAATGTTGTTTGTTTGTACTGTTGTGTGGGCAAGGCGGTGGTGGCGCTTGAAAAAGTGATAGCGGTTTTGGCCGAGAGAGGCGCTCTGACGTATACTGGAATTGTTGCCGCTACGGATAGCGCCACGGCAGGAGAGCAATATATTGTGCCATTTTCCGCCGCGACAATTGGCGAGTATTTCATGAAAAAGGGAAGGGATGTTTTGGTGGTTTTTGACGATCTAACTAAGCATGCATGGGCTTACCGACAGTTATCATTGCTGTTGGAGCGTCCGCCTGGCAGGGAGGCATATCCTGGGGATATTTTTTATGTGCAAACCCAATTGATGGAGCGTGCTGGACGTCTGAACAATGAGGCTGGGGGCGGCTCGATGACGTTTCTGGGGATCGCGGATACGTTGCAGGGGGATTTAACGGGATATATTCCATCCAATCTCATTTCGATTTGTGACGGTATTGTCTATATGAACTCATCGTTGTTTGGCGAGGGGATGCGTCCGGCGGTGGACTTCAATTTATCGATTTCAATTGTGGGTGGTCGTTCCCAACTTCCCATATTAAGGGCGTTAAGCGGATCTCTGCGCAGGGACTATTTGCAATATGTGGAAGTCGCCCGGCTCAGCAAGTTGCAGTCCGGGTTGTCAAAGGAAGCCGAGCAGGTGATGAAACGCGGACAGGCATTGGTTGGCGTCATGCAACAGGCGCAATATAAGCCTGTTGAACTTGCTGAAGAAGTGTTGCTCCTGTATGCCTTGAAAACAGGGCTTCTGGATGATTTGGATGCGGCGGAACTCAAGGCATTCCAACTAAATATCGGAGGATTTTCAAAAACCCACGATACGGCGTTGCTGAAGGATATTGAAGAGTCGAAGTCGCTAAATTCCGCGATGGAGCGCAGGCTATCGGACGCATTGAAAGCTTTTTTCGAAAAGGGGTTGGCAGGTTAGGTGGTGACGAAGGGTGGTAGCCGTGGCAACATTTTCGCTTAAAATTTTGAATCCAAAGAAAGTTGTGTATGATGGCAAAGTTAGGAATGTGTTTTTTCCAGGGGATACCGGTGAATTTGAGCTGATGGCGTATCATGCGCCTGTGATTAGCCTGCTTAAGGAAGGGGAGATTGTCATTGACTGGGATATCCGCATCCCGATTAAGAGGGGAATGATGAGATTTATTGGAGCGGCTTGTGTGGTTTTGCTCGAACAGGAGGGCGGCAAGGTCCGAAGGCGTAAAGAATCCGAGGAATCAGAAGCGTAGACCGAGGTGAAGGCAGGATGAGGAATTTTATTATATTTCTGGTTATCTTTTTGACTGTACTTGGGCCGTCGGCTGTCATTGCGTCAATTGGATATGCGAGTATCCGGGCGTTGGGGAGAAATCCGTCTGCCGCAAACAAGATTTTGCAAGCTATGATCATTTCTTTGGTGTTTGCGGAGTCGATAGCCGTTATTGCGTTGCTCGTGTTGTTTCAGCTCTTTGGCAGGTAAAATAGCGTGGATTAATGAGTTGGTAGAGACAGTTTATTAACGGGGAATATTTGTTGGAGGTAGGTATGGGAATCATGGTTTACATGATAATTATTCAAGTGGCGGTCCTTGTGGTGGCGGTGTTCGTACTGAGGCAAATTCTATTGCGTGACACCATGAAGGCAGTGACGAAGCTACGCGAAGCCGAAGGTGAGCTGGGCAAGAAAGAAGAGCAAGTTCGTAAGCGGATTGAAGAAAACGAGACGGAGTTCCGGCGGAAAAGCGCTGAAGTTCAGGAGACGCTGACCAAAACGCGAGAAACGATGGAGAAGGATATGGCTCGCAGTCGGGACGCTTTGATGGAAGAGGCCAAGAAGGCGCGTGATCGCATATTGGAGGATGCGACGCGTAATAAGGAAAAAATGCGACAGGAATTGGCTCGCGAGGCTTCCGCCAAGGTGCTGGAGGATGTTGGTCGAGTCTATGAGATGGTGTTTAGTGCCGAAATGGGGCAAAAACTCGATCATGCCTTTTTGGATGAACTGATAGCCGCGCTTGATGAGATGGATGGAAGTAGTATTACCGTTGATGCCGATGCCATTGAAATTGCCTGTAGTTGCCCGTTGGATGTGGCGCATAAAGAGAGGCTGAAGGCGTTGGTGGTGTCAAAATTTAATGTCAATTTGGATGTTCGCGAGACTGTTATTCCTGAACTTATAGCTGGAATAAAAATCAAACTCGGGAGTCTTGAGATTGATGGTAGTTTGGCGAACCGGTTCCGCGAAGCGGTCGACCAGTTGAAAAGCGAGCATATTTAGTTCGTAGCGGAAAGAGGAATATCGATGCCGTTGTTGAGTCAACTCAGGAAAGAGCTGCGCTTCAACTCGGAATTTCTGCAACTAATTCAGACCCTGAAAAACATCGCAGCGTCCCAGTATCATATGCTGGAGCGAGAGAAAGAGCGTTTTGCGGATTTCATGGAGGAGTTTGCGGGTTTCTTCAGGGTAGTGGATATGGTGGAGGTTGATGCTCCTCTGGTGCGGTGTACGACGGATACAGTGGGAATAGTGCTAGTGACATCAGACTCTGGTTTTATGGGCGGGCTGAATGCGGGGGTAATCGAAGGGGGTTATAACGCACAAGGCGAACTGCCTAATGAGAAAGTGAGATGGATTGTCATTGGCGAGAAGGGATCATCAAAACTTTCCGAGACAGGGCGTGAGTTTAAGGCGTTTCCTGGAATCACGCCGGATACCCGGCTTGAGCAGGCTCTCGAGATCCGTGACTATCTTGTTAAGGAAGTGGCGGAAGGCAATATTGGTAAGGTCATAATTGTTCATCCTCGACCGCTTTCATTTACACAGCAGACGGTTGACACGATAACCATTTTGCCATGCGGGGAGTTGTTTGATCGGGGAGGGCAAACAGCGATTTCGGAGCATGTAAAAGGGGGCGGTTTTATCGCCGACGCACGTAAGGTCATTGTCGAATCTTCATACAGGGATATGGTGGAGTATTTGGCCGGCGTGTGGGTGGCCTCCAAGCTGTATGAGGTATTTGAAGATAGCAAATTGGCGGAATTCTCAGCCAGGGCAATGCATCTGGAGGAGAGCTCACAAAAACTGGAGAAAGATCACAAGAAGGTCAAACATCAGTGTTTCAGAGCCGCCCATGAAATGGTGGACAAAAGCATGAGGGAATCCTTCTCATCCCGGAAGAAGAAGCGTAAAGTGGCATAAAGCGACAGAGGAATGATTTCCCGTGGGCGATAGCGGATTTGAACAGAAGTGAGGTGCAAGATGAGCGAATCGGTTAAGGAATTAAAAAAAGGACGGGTTGTGGCTGTGCAGGGGCCCGTTGTTGATGTCAAATTTCAAAGCATTGCTGATATGCCGGACTTGCATGAAGTTATTCAGGTTAAGACCTTTGACAAGCGGATGCTGACGCTAGAAGTGGCGGAGCACTTGGAAGGTAATGTTGCAAGGTGTATAGCATTGGCCTCAACATTGAATTTGCAGAGGAACGCGGTGGCGGTGTCCACTGGTGATGTCTTAAGAGTGCCGGTGGGAGAGGCTCTGTTCGGAAGAATTATCAATGTAATGGGGGAGCCAATTGATGGGAAAGGGCCAATTAACGCCAGTGAAACGAGACCGATTCATCGTGACGTCAGCAAGTTGCGGGTCAATGTAGACTCCTTAACATCAAATAAGCGCGAAGTGATGGAGACAGGTGTCAAGATGATTGACCTCCTTTACCCGGTGGTCAAGGGGAGTAAGACTGGGATTCTCGGGGGAGCTGGGTGCGGGAAGAGCGTTGTCATTCAAGAATTAATTCATAATGTTGCCGAGGAGCATGACGGCGTCAGTGTCTTCACTGGAGTTGGCGAGCGTATCCGAGAAGGTAATGAATTGTATTATGAGTTTGAGAGAGAGGGGATTCTCAAGAAGGTTATCATGGCATTCGGGCAAATGGATGAACCGCCAGGCGCGCGTTTTGAAGTGGCCAAAACAGGGATTTGTCAGGCGGAGTGGCTACAGGAGCAGGGGAAGAACGTTTTGTTGTTTATTGATAATGTATTCAGGTTTGTTCAAGCTGGATCTGAGATTTCAACGTTGATGGGGCGTGTGCCATCGGAGACAGGATATCAACCGACGTTGAGTTCGGAAGTTGGCGATTTGCATGAGCGAATCAAGGCGAGTGCCGGTGGGTCTATTTCCGCGTTTGAAGCTGTATATGTGCCCGCGGATGATCTGACCGATCCTGCGGTTGTGGCGATATTCAGCTATCTGGATTCCGTGCTGGTGTTGTCGCGTGATCGGGCGCAGCTTGGATTGTACCCGGCTATTGATCCACTGACCTCCTCTTCGTCAAACTTGGATTCGACAATTGTGGGGCAGCGTCACTTTGAGACAGCCCAGGAGGTTATTCGAATCCTGACCAAGTATGACGAATTGCGACGGATCGTAGCGGTAATTGGTATTGATGAGTTGTCGCGTTCGGATCGATTGCTTTATGAGCGCGCAAGGAAACTCCAGAACTACATGACCCAACCCTGTTTTGTGGCGGAATCCTATACGGGCAGAAAAGGTCAGTATGTGCAGACAGAGGCAACGATTGGCGATTGCGCAAAAATCATAGAGGGGGCGTACGACGGACGGGACGAGCAAGAATTTTACATGATTGGTCGATTGCCGCCGATATAAGGGGAGCAGGAATGGCGTCGCAACTAGGAGACATGTTGGTTGAAGAGCGGTTGCTAACTCGTCCGGCTTTTGAACGGGCGGTTAAGTTGTCGCGTGAACGAAATGAGTCGCTGGTAAAGACGTTGATTCGAGAGAGGATGGTCCCGGAAGACCGGTTGTTGCAAGTGGTGGCAGCCCAGCAGGGGGTTGTATTTGTTGCTCTTCAAGACGTGAAGCCTGAGGCGGCGGCCGTTGCCAGTTTGTCGGCGCGATTTGTTTCGCATTACCAGGTGATGCCTATTCGGTTGTCGTTTGGAGTGCTTACAGTTGCGGTTGCGAACCCTTTCGACATGGCCGCTGTGGAAGACATTGAAAGCAGTTTAGGGTTGCGCGTTGAGCGGGTTTTGGCGTGTGCTAATGATGTTAGAGAATCGATCAGGATTCATTACGGGGTAGGGGCCGAGACAGTTGAACGGATTCTGGCGGATCAACCGGAGGCGCGCGACGCAACCCCTGCGCTGGAGTCACATGATCTGGAAAACAAAGAGGAAGATGCGTCGGTTATAAAGCTGGTTAATCAATTGCTGCATCAAGCGATTGGTGATCGGGCCACGGATATTCACTTTGAGATCTATCGGGATGATATCGTTGTGCGCCGCAGGATCGATGGTGTTTTATATGACACCCCTGCGTCGCGGCAAATGGCTGGGCTGTATCCAGCTATTGTTTCCCGGATTAAACTGATGGCTGGTTTGAACATTGTTGAGCGGCGGCTGCCGCAGGATGGGAGAGCGCGGGTTAGCATTGGGAGGGAGCAGTTTGACCTGCGTGTTTCGGTGGTTCCCGGAGTGCATGGCGAAAATGTTGTCATTCGTATTCTTCCCACCGTCATGCTGTTCAGTCTTGAACAGTTAGGGCTGTCGCCGCGACCCTTGGAAATCCTGTCGGATCTCATCAAACTTCCGCACGGGATTGTATTTGTAACAGGACCAACGGGAAGCGGCAAAAGCACGACATTATATGCATGTTTGAGTCGGCTTAACACTCGCGAACGGAAGATCATCACGATCGAAGATCCAGTTGAATACGAGCTCAAGGGTATTCTGCAAACTCAGATCAACCCTCGGATCGAGTTAACATTTGCGAGGGCACTCAGGAGCATGTTGAGGCACGATCCGGATATCATGATGGTTGGAGAGGTTCGTGATCCTGAGACGGCGGAAATCACCTTTCAGACTGCTTTAACTGGGCATCTTGTGTTTAGTACGCTCCATACGAATGATGCAGCCAGCGCGGCCATCCGGCTACTGGACATGGGGGTTGATCCCTATCTGATTACTTCCACAGTCCGGGCGTTTATGGCCCAGCGGTTGGTGCGCGTTGTATGCGAGCATTGCAGGGAGTGGACAGAGCATAAGGGACGGCGGTGCAGTCGCGGTAAGGGATGTCGTCATTGCAACAATACTGGGTATCGGGGGCGAGTGGCGATTTGTGAAATACTTACCATGACCTCTTCGGTTGAGAGTTTAATAGTGAAGAGGGCGTCGGCGACGGAAATTAGAGCACATGCGGTAGCCGAGGGTATGAGGTTATTGGTTGATGATGGTTGGGATAAAATCGCCCAAGGTGTCACCTCGGTGGAGGAAGTCGAACGGGTTACGTTTGACACGCGAACGACTCTGGTTGAGACCGCGTGAAAGGAATGAAGGGTTTTCATGCCGGTGTTTTCCTATAAAGCAAAGCAAGGGCCTGTAAAAACGGTCAAGGGTCAACTTGTCGCAGATAATCATTCAGCGGCAGTGGCGCGCCTTGAAGGGATGGGATGCATACCGATCTGGATTGAAGAGGCGGACGAACAACCAGCGCGAGAGGTGACCGAGCCGCGAAGGATGCGAGTGACTTCTGGAGAAGTAACCGTGTTTACTCGGCAAATGGCCGGATTGTTGCGAGCTGGGGTGCCAATTTTGCGAGCATTGACGACCATTCAGGAGCAGACCGAAAGCCTTGCTTTTCGCGATGTCATTGGAGAGCTCACAGGAAGCGTTCGCGATGGAAAAATGTTTTCTGAAGCCTTGGTCCGTTATCCGCGCCTATTCCCGGAATTATATGTCAACATGGTTAAGTCTGGTGAATCGGCGGGAGTTCTTGATGAAGTACTCATGCGCCTTTCAGAGGCTCGCGAGAGTGATGATGAATTGCGAGGCAAGGTGCTGTCCGCGCTGGCTTATCCTGCGTTCGTGATGGCTGTTGGTGTGGCGAGTGTTTTCATCATTCTAACGTTTTTTCTCCCGCGGATAATGGGGTTGTTTGAAGGTATGGGGCGTGTGTTGCCGTTGCCTACGCGCATTGTCATGACGGTCAGTGGATTCTTTGCGGACTATTGGGTGTGGATGGTGGTTGGGGGCGGAATGGCGGCTTTATTGTTTGCGAGGTTCTTGCGGACACCAAAGGGACGATTAGCGGTGGATGGTTGGGTGTTGAGGTTGCCGCTGTTAGGAAAGTTTGCCTTGGACACAGATATTGTCAGATTCGCCAGGACATTGGCCTTGCTCGTGCGTGCAGGCATACCTATTGAGAGAGCCCTGACTCTTGGCGGGCACACACTGACGAATCGACGACTGCGAACAGGGATATTGACCGTGGCTGTGGAGACCGTTCGACAAGGCGCCACTGTTGCTAGCGGGCTTAAGCGATGGTCCGGGATGCCGGCCTTTGTTACGAGCATGGTCAGAGTGGGTGAGGAAAGTGGGCGACTCGACGAGGTGTTGATTGAGGTCGCATCTTTTTATCAGAGGGAATTAGATAGGGGATTGAAGTTAATCACAACATTGCTGGAACCGATATTGATTCTTGCGGTGGGTATTGTTGTTGGATTCATTATCTTCGCCATGCTTTTGCCCATCTTTCAGATTGGGCAAGGGATAAGGTGAGGGACGAAAGATGATGAGAAACATAATAGTGGGGCTAATATGAAGACTCGGAAGCTTTGTCGGGGATTTACACTGATCGAGTTGATGATTGTTGTAATTATTATTGCCGCATTGGCGGCTATGGTTACGCCAAGCCTGATTGGTCGTTCTGATGAAGCAAAGGACAAGATTGCTCAGGGTGATTTGAGTAGCTTGGACACAGCCTTGAAGCTGTTTCGACTGGATACCGGGGCTTACCCAACGACGGAGGTCGGGGTTGATGTGTTGATGACGACGTCAGGCAAGGGACCATACTTGGAGCGAAAGCCTTTGGACCCATGGGGACGAAAATATCAGTATCGTTGTCCCGGGGTTCATAGACCTTCCAGTTATGATTTGTTTTCGACTGGCAGGGACGGGAAAAGCGGCACAGAAGATGACATAAAGAATTGGGAATGAGGTTGGGGATGAGCGGGAAGCAGGGGTTCACACTAGTTGAAGTGCTCGTGGCGTCGGTAATTCTGGTGGCCGGGATGGTGGCTGTCCTGCGAGGATTCAGCGTTGCTGTTGATGCGATTGATTCTTCTCGTGAAGTGTTGGAAGTCTCGGACTTTTTTGACAATAAGTTGGCCGAATTGGAAATAGCCACATGGCCACAGCGCGATCCCCCAGTTGCGGACAGCGGGGTATGGGAGTCGTCCATGGGATCGATAGCTTGGAGATTTCACAGCAATCCTGTCACTATTGCTTCAAACGCGACATTGCATCGACTCTATCTGGAAGCCATTCCAATGGGGCGAGTAACTCAATACGGTATTGCCACTGAATGGTTGAGTGTGAGGCGAACGAAATGAAGAGAGGCTTTTCGCTCCTTGAGTTGCTTATCGTGACGGCTATTGTTGTCGTTGCTTCAATTGTGATTGTTGGTGGTTTTGCGGCGGGAATACGCGTGTGGGAGCGCGCCAGAGACGCCGCGGGAGCCAGGACGAGCATACGATTAGCAACGTCCATGGTGCGAAAAGATTTGAGTAATCTGACATTATGCCGGGCTACACCATTTATGGGTTCTGCTTCGTGGATTGAGATCCCGTCGGTTATTGATCAGGGAAATTCAAATTTCTGGCCAGGGGTTATCCGATATGAAGTCGGCCAGGGGTGTATGAAAAGAATTACGCGAGTATTAAGCGAGGCAGGCAACATAACCGTGGCTAACGAGATGTTGTTGTCAGGGATAGACGAAATCTCGTTCCTATATGGAGATGCGGGCGAAGACGGGATGGGGGCTGTCGTGTGGGGGCGTCAGTGGGAAGGTGAGGGACGGACAAATTTGCCAGTGGCTGTTAAGATCGGAGTTGGTTTTCAAGAGGGCGGCAAACCTTGTGCCATTCAGCAGACACTAATCCTGCCGAGAAGGAACCTTGTAAAAGATGAGCGTTCCCGGAAATAAGAGAAGGGTTATCTCCTGCATTGAGAACAGCTCTCCGGCGTGTAGCAGTGCTGGCGAAAGAGGGGGGATTTTAATTGTGGTTCTGTGGACGCTGTTTCTTTTGGCAGCGTTGGCGGCGGCTGTGGCGGCTTATGTTGGGGGACAAATCGAAGTGGCTCGTCGTTGTAGTGGTCAGATAAGTTCACGGCAAGCAGCATTGGCGGGAGTCAATCACGGGTTATCCCTCTTGATTCAAGAAACCAATGGGTGGGAGGCTTTAAGTGAGCGATGGGCAAGCGATCCGGAGGAATTTAATGATGTGTCTTCGGGGGTGAGGGTGGCTTGGACCGCGTTTTATCATGTAAAACGGTCTGATGGCGCCATGGTGACAAATTACGGGTTTTGCGACGAAGGGGGGCGAATTGATATTAATTTCGCCAGGGAAGATGTTCTGGCTTCCTTGTTTCGGTTGGTGGGGGGAATTGGGGAGGGACGTGCGAAAGAAATAGCGAAAGATATTGTGAATTCCAGGGTGCAAACTCCCCAAGGGCAGGGCTCAACACCCATGTCTCGATCGGCGTGGAAAAGACCAGATTTGAAAAACGGGCCTTTTCTTTCGGTTTATGAATTGTTGTGGATTGAAGGTATGTCGCGGGACACTTTTAATAGAATCCTCCCCTATATTACTGTATATGGAGGGACTCGGATAAATATCAACACTGCCGATCCAGAGGTGTTGAGGGTGTTATTCGCGGCAAAGGGGTATAACGGGGGGGGGGTAATCAGGAAGATATTGCAGTTCAGGGAAAGAGGGGGTATTTTCAGAACATTGTCTGGGGGGGGGGCTCTTGCTGAGACGGGAGAGAGGCTGGATTTGCCGGCTGACGAGCAAGGTGCTTTCAGTGGCCTGGCTTCCTTGGCTACCGTGACATCGGATCGTTTTAGAGGGTATGTGGTGGCTGGTCGTGGTGCCAGTCAGGTGGGAATTTCTTTTGTGTGGGATCGAAGAGCGCGGAGGTTCTTGTATTGGCATGAAGACTGAAACCCAAACATCTTTGATCGGGCGAGACGTTGTGGTCGTTGAGATTGGGGGCGATTGGTTTAAGCTTATCCATGTGGTCAATGGTTCACATGGGGCGGTGATCAAAAAAGTCGTTCTCAGGAAAGCCGACGAAGTAGAAACGCTCTATGGGCCTGATTTTTTGAAGTCCATGGGAGTGCCTGATTTAAAAGGGCTGCCAGTTATTGTCTGTCTGCCGAGACAGGCGGTCAACGTGAGATTGTTTGATTTGCCCTCTGGTGATCTTTCTGAAATTTCAGATATGATCGACCTCCAGATTGCCCGTCAAACTCCATATTCGCGCGAGGAGATTGTTTTTGATTATCGTTTAGTGGATTCCGACAAGCAGGGCTATACCCGTGTATTCCTGGTAATTGCCCAGACGGGGACAGTTAGGCAGAGGTTGAGATGCATTGAGGATTCCGGATTGTCGGTTGAGCGCGTGACAGTGACCACGGATGGATGGTTAAGCGCCGTGGAAGGGGAAGGAAGCGGAATGAGTTTGGGGTACCCCGAGCAAATCGTTTATCTGGATGTTGATTCCTCATACACTGATTTATTGGTGGCTCAGCGTGGATTGCCCTTGTTTAGTCGAAGTGTGCCGATTGGTTTGAAAGAACTATCGGTTAATGGAGAAAAGGCCGAAAGTGATCTCCTGCAAGAGGTTGTGCGCGCTTTGGAAACCTACAGGAATGAAAATGTTGGAGGGAGTGTTGAACGGCTAGTCCTTCTGGGGCCTGCGGGGAAAATCGCCAGGTTAGGGAGTCGGTTGCAGGAGGGGCTAACCATGACTGTAACGCCTTTGGCAGGGGTGGCCAAGGTGGACATGATGCCGGATGACTCACGTTTGAACGAGATGTCAGTGTCCGGCTTGTTAGGTGCTGCCATGGCGCATAGCGGTCTACAGATCAATCTGATGCCAGAGTCGATGCGCCTTCGTAAAGCTGTTGCGCTTAAGGCAAGTCGTTTGACGTTAAGTGCTGTTCTCGTAATGTTGATTCTTGCTTTATTATCAATGTGGATTGGGAGTCGATATAGTCGCCGAGACGCCTATTTGGTTGCATTAAATCAGATTATTTCAGAAACCGAGACATTGGCAGGCGAAGTGGAGTCCAAACAAAAGAAATTGGGATTGGTGGCCGCTAGACTTGAGCATCGGATGCTTTTGGCCCGATGCCTTACTGAATTGCATCAGGTCGCGAGCGATCAAGTTAGCTTTACTTCAATTGAGATTGGCAGAAATAAACAGATGGTTTGCCGTGGTGTTGCGGAGACCGTGGGCGATATTTTGAAATTAGTGGATGCGTTAGAGAAAGCTCCTCTTTTTATGAATGTCAAGAGTACGCGGACCTCAACAGGCAAGGAAAAGACGGAATTTGAGGTGGTTGCTGATATTGAAGGAAAGAGCAAATGAAGTTGCTGACGAAATGGATGCCGAGTAGCGGGAAAGAGTGGGTGATTATAGGCGGTGCAGCGCTTGCTATTCTCGTCGGTGTGGTCATTGGTCTTGGCCCAGTGCGAGGAAATTTTCAGAGAATTGCCGAGAACATCGAAGGCGCAGAGGGGCAAGTCCGGCGAAATCTGAAAATTTTGACTCCCTCGGCGAAAAGCGCAGTACTTGCGGGGTATACGGAGTATGGTGAAATCATCAAGAAGAAGGGGTCTTCCGCTGAAGAAAACGCAGCCATGATGTCTGAAATTGAAAAAATTGCCTCTGGGGTAGGTGTAACCTTATCAGCAACGAAGCCACGCGAGCCTGTTATTGATAAGGAAAGTGAAAGATACGAGGTTGATTTAGAAGTGGAAGCGGAGATGGAGTCTATCATTAGATTTCTACACGCGGTAGAGTCTTCTTCTCAAGTGCTTATAGCAGAGACGCTTACGATTGATTCTGCGAAGACGGCTGGGACAGGTAGCCTCAAGGCTAGTTTTAGGGTGTCAAAGGTTGTTACCCTTTAGGTGTTTTTCCTGCTTGCGTTTGGTTCGTCTGCGATGGTTTCGGCAAGGAAATTTGACATATCTTTGACTTGTAGCGATGCAATTACGGTTGACGACATCAGATCACTATAAGATAATGTGTACAGTAAAAATAGTAGATTTCCGATAAAGGACCATGAGCTTTTTGGTGAATATGTAAATTTCAGGGGGAAGGTGAATATATGAGAAAGGCAGTTTTTATCTTGGGGATGTTAGCGGGATGCCTTGTCGGCGGTAAAGTTGCCATGGGGTCTTTTGTGAATGATGGTTTTGAAGACTCCAGCAGCGGGACTAGTTTGCAGTCAGGGCGAGCCCCATGGGGCGCGTCTCATGCCTCTGTAATGGTTTCAAACAAGACGAACCGTTCAGGGTCTTCCGGATCACTTGCTGCAGCTGTGCCGATTTTTACAACACTATCGAATGCGGTGGCTTTGGCTAGCGAGCAGAAGGTGTGGACCGATTTTTGGACTATACCAAGGCCTTATTCGCCTGGCCTGACGCCTGTGGCGGAACCCGATTTGTCAGCAATGTTTTTTGTGAGCAATGGGGCTTGGGCTGTTGTGTACGGGCAGGGTGGGGTTATTGTAACGAACGTACCGGCAACTGACATTTGGGGTACGAATCATGTTGTTCGAAACGACGGAACAACTTGGTATAGAGTAAGTGTTTACCATAATTACAGCGCAAAAGAGTGGTCCTTCCTAGTGGATGGGAGGCCTGTCATAACGAACAAAGGATTTATCGCTTCAGGGGTGGGTAATTATGACTGGTTCAGCGTTGAAAATGGTGGCGGTGGGTCCTCTAATATCACTTGGGTGGATGAAGTGTTGGTGACTAATCGCGTGCCGGCATCTTTAACGGTGGATGATGATCGCGATGGCATGTATGACGCGTGGGAATTGATGTATTTTGGAATGATAAATTCCGCAAATACAGGCACGGGAGATAGTGATGGAGATGGCATCTCCAATGCAAACGAGTCAAAACTAGGCTCGAATCCAGATTTGAAAAGTCCTGATGAGCCAGGGGGGACGAACATTGAGCAGTATGTATTTAACGCTTCGGATCCGGGGATCGTGGAGGCCGATTTAACAAATGCCTCGTCCATTTTGCTGACGTTTTCTGTTGGTTCAAATCGATCTTGTATTGTGCAGGGGTCAACCAGACCAAACTTTAGCGGATCGGTTGGCGTTGTAGGAACGTTTGACACCGGGCCGAATGGTGAGACTAATTGGCTCGTCGACCCGAATGCGTTGTCAAGCAGGGGAACTCGTTATTTCTACCGCGTGGTGGCTGTAAGTCCTGAAGGAGTTGCGGTAACGAACAATGAAGTCTATCTATTTCACCAGCAACCGCGGACAGATACGCTGCGGTACTACTGGGTTGGTATTCCTGTTGACTACGGAACTGGGAATACCCTGAATTCGACACTAGGGGAGCATTTGGCGCGGGGACTTACGGGAGGAAACAACAATAGCGAGGCCGATTCGGTAACCATATACAATCCTGTGGCTGTGACTCGATATCTGCGGGATGGAAAGTGGTATGCGGACGCGTCGTTGGCTCCGGTGGGTGAGGCAACTGATGCAGTTTCGCCTGGGCATGGCGTGATGATTCGGCGGCGTGGAGGGGCAGGATCGACAGCGGTATTTGCGGGCTCATGTCCTTCAGATCAACCGGTGTCTGTGAGTTTGAAAAGCGGATGGAATTTTATTTGTTGGCCTTACAGCACTTCGAATTCCACCTGGGATTTGACGTCGGCCATAGGTTTGGTTGGTTCTGATAATCCGATGGCCGCCACAGCTGATGAGATATACCGATTCAGGGAGGGTTATGGCACTGTGAGGTTATATCTTGATACTCAGAATGTCTGGCGAGATTACAATACTGGGGATGCGGCAATACCGTCGGATTGGTGGTATTATATGCATCCTGGAGACGGTGTGTACTTGAAAAGTTCGGCAAATACAACATGGACGCCTTGAGATGGGCGGGTGATGTGGATGAATTTGGGGGTAGCTATGAAAATGCGATTAACAGTTAGTTTAGTGGCGACAATGGTGGCGCATATGGCAGGAGTTGTCCTTGCTGATGTGGTTCCATATCAACCAGTGGCGAATATTGTCGAAGCTTGGTCGACCAACGATGCTAAATGGAAAGCTGAACCACTCGATGCGCCAAAGGCCTACCTAAATAAATCATTAGTGATTAAGTTTAATGCCTTGGTAAACGCTCCGCCATACCCTGATTTGCAGGGCGGTGTATATGCGGACGGAGCGGCTTCTGCAGGGATGTTTGTTGGCAACTTCATCAACTCTGCTGTTGATAAAGTTGCTTTTGATGTCATGAAGGCAGGTGCAATTAATGGAGCTACGCGTGTGAGGCTTACCTGTCAAGATGGGACTACATTTGATCAGCAATTCCAGCTACCTTCGGTGACGGGCGTGTTTATGCATGTTGAAGTTCCTCTGTGGTACAGTAGTGCTTGGGGGGGTGTTGATCCAGATACATTTTCAAACAAACTATCGACGGTTACAAAGGTTTCAGTCATTAATGATGGACGGACAGAAACGGCGGCTGGCAGCATTTATATCGACAACTTCAAGCTTGTGGGGCCTTGGGAAAAAGGTCCTATTACGGCAGATGACATGCCTGTCTATTGGCTACAGCAGAATGGGTTTACTAACGCTGTTACAGGACACGCTGATGGCGATGCTGACAGGGATGGCATGAGCAACCACGATGAGTATATTGCAGGAACTAACCCACAGGATTCCAACTCCATGTTCCGAATTGAGATTGCGTCCGATGATAATGGGAAGCCTGTAGTCAAGTGGAAGCATGTGGATTATCGAAAGTTTACGGTATTCGAATCCAGCGATTTAACAGGTGAGAGCAACGGGTTCCAAGTTGTGGAATCCCAGATCAGCAGTAAGGCTGCAGGGAATGCTTGGGTTGCCGCAGATGAAAATGGGAGCGAGTTTAAGGCGTTTAAGGTTGAGATTGACAAGCAGTAGGATGTAACGGGGTGATATAATGAAAAATTGGATTTATGCCATAGTTGCTGGCGCATGCATGTTGCAGTGTGTTGAATTAAGCGCTGTGCCGATCATTCAAGAAACGTGGGAATCAGATATGGCGGGATGGGTTGGTTCCTATGACGGAAGTGATACGGATGACGGCTTTGCCACGTGGGATAATGGACAGGTGGCTGTATCATTGTTCGGTTTTACGGGGGCTGGTTTTCTACGGACATCTGTCGCGCCGTCTGACAATATAACCACCAATTTAAACCTCTATCAGTTTGTTACTTTTGAGCTTGAGACAACGGGTACCGCACCTGACGCCCTTGCGTTGTATTTTGGATCAGGGAATGGTCACTACTATACTTACGTTTGGAACGTTAACAGCATTCCAGCGACTGGAGTGACTACATTCAGCGCTGGGCTAGGGGCTACATCATGGAACCCCTTTAACGGCGGATCTGAAGCGAATTTTCTTTCAGATTTGGATAATGCGACATGGTTGGGTATCTACGTTATGAACCCCGGGACTGCAGTGGGTGAAGTAATATATAAATTTGACAATCTAACGCTTGCTGTGCCGGAGCCTGAGACGGTGTGGATGATATTAGCTGTGGTATTGTCCTTGGGAATGACGTTCAGGCATAGATTTGCTGGTTTGATAGGGCAGTTGAAGATTCGAATTGCAAAAGCGTAGTATCACGGTTAGTAGTACCTTTAGGCGTCTCATTTGAGACGCCTTTTTTTATGCCGTAATCACCTTCTGGATTTCTATAGCATTGCCAGGGCAACTGATCGAGAGGTTGATGACTCAACATGATAGGTCATGAAGTTGGTGAGGATCTTGTCTATCATGCCATTCTGGTGATCAGAACATGCGGTACGTTCTGCAATTAATGGAGTTGAGGCCTGTTGCCATTGTCTGAGCATGGCAAGGGTGTCTTGATTGACTGGGATAATTTCATCTTTAGCTCCCACGCGACATGAATCGCATATCAAGCCTCCTCTAGGTATTGAAAACGAAGTTGGACCTGAGACAGGGATGCTGCTACTGCCACAAGCGACGCATGAGAGAAGACGAGGGCCAACCCCAAGCATTGATAGGAGTTTTAACTCTGCCCAGTACAGGGCGTTAACACTGCAGTCCTGCTTTGCCAAAAAATCAAACATACGACCAGCAAAACGATACAAGGAAAGATTGGGTGCGTCTGTTTCGGGGATTCGATGAAGAACATCCGCGAAATAAGATGCGGCCAGAAAGGACTTCCATCGGGTTCTCATGCCATCACGGTGATTCACGGGGCTACACTCTTTGAGAATACCCAGAGCGCTTCGTGTGCCAGGATAGTACACCAATTCGCAGGTGTAAAAGAGGTCGTATTGGCCCAGAAAGGCGCTTCTTGGCCGCATTGCTCCCTTCGCAAGCGTTGATATCCGACCCTTGTCGGGGGTTAACCAGGAAATGATATGTGATGTTTTTGAAAATGGATCTATGCGCAGAGCGATGCCGTGGGTCTTTGAGATCATGGGCGCGCCGCTTCCTATGGAAGTAGTCCTGAAATGAGGTCTTCCTTGTCAGCAATCCTGATCCAGCGTAACTCACGGGATCGCATACGGCGGCGGTCAGTCTCGGAGGCATCGTCAGCTCCGGTTAAATGATCGCAGCCATGTGCGATATAGAGGGCTAATTCCCGTTTGGAGCCATTAAAACGTCTTCCCAAGCGCAGGGCCATTTCAACATTAACAAGGATTTCGCCAGATACGGCGACGGACTCACCGGGAACAGGATCGTAAGAGAAACTGATGACATCTGTTGGGTGGTCATGCTTTAAGAATGAACGGTTCATGGCTTGAATTCCGTTATCATCAAGAAGAACCAGAGATATGTCGCCCCAGTAGCATTTAGCCTGTTTTGATGCCTTGCACAGAAATAGTTCCGTTAATTTTTTCATCAAACGTACATTCACCCGGATGCTTGAATCGTTAATAATGGCAACGTTCATGGTTTAGGGTATGAAACTCGACTGTGGAGCATATTCGTCAGGCAGGAAACAAAAGCCTTTTTTACCTCGGCCAGCTCGGCTAATTGCATTTCGCAGTCATCTAGCTGGCCATCCTCAAAACGCTTATCGACCAGGCGATCCACCAATTCCTTAATATGATTCGGAGTGAGTTTCTCCAGGGATCGGGAGGCCGCTTCCACCGAATCAGCCAGCATGACAATGGCGGCCTCTCTGCTTAGAGGTCGTGGACCCGTATAGCGATAGTTGGATTCATCAACGGGGGGTGGCTTTGCTCGATTGCCAGACTCTTTTGACTCCGCTTGAACTTGCTGTCCGGCCTTGTGATGGAAGTAGGCCGCCAGAGCAGTGCCGTGGTGCTGCTCAATCATATCCATAACTTCCCGCGGGAGCTTGTGCAGCATAGCCAAGCTCAACCCTTCCTTAACATGCCCCATCACGATGAGTGCGCTCATGCTGGGCGTAAGTTCGTCATGAGGGCTTTCTGAAGACTGAATGTTTTCTGTGAAATATTTTGCCTTGGTCAGCTTGCCAATGTCGTGGAAATATGCGCCGACCCGCGCGAGAATGCTGTTGGCTTGGATGGAGTCTGCGGCCGCATGCGCGAGATTGGCCGTCATCAAGCTATGGTGATATGTTCCCGGCGCTTCAAAGGCCAATCGTTGAAGCAAGGGGTGCCCTAAATCAGAGAGTTCGAGCAGGGTGATGGTGGTCGATATTCCGAAAAGAGACTCAAACAGCGGAAGGAATACTACGACAATGAGAGATGCGCTGACCCCTCCAATTACACAAAAAACCACCTCCTGAATGATGCTGTCCCAATCTGGCGGCAAATGGTTGAGATGGGAAAAAACCAGAATGGACTGGAGCAGACCTGTGACAAGTCCAATCCGGATTACTTGAGTCCTGCGTCTAACCTGAGGAACCATCAGCGATACCGTGACGGTGGCGACAAGACCCACGAATAGAGTTGTAGTGCTAGATCCAAGCAACACCATGGACGCAAGAATTACCCATAGACCGGCGACCATGGCGGCTGGGGTGCCCAGAAGCAGTCCGGCGAGCAGCGGCGCGAGGGGATACGGTATAAGCAAAGATACGGTGGTATTGGAGAGCAAGGGATACTGCCCGGAATAATATTTGAGAAATCCCGCTGGCAGGATGGTGAGAAGACAACCCATGGCAATGAGCAGGATACGGGAATTATTGGAAAAGAGTACTGGGTCGAGCATACGTAGAATCAGGGCGGCAAGGGAGGTGCTTATAAGAAGAAGGAGACTTTTGTAGACAAGAGTCGAGATGCTTGCGGTTTTGACCGCCTGCATGCTCGTATCCGCCATATGAAGGAGTGCACAGGATGCCAACCATAAAAAAAGACCAATAACGATTCCTACGGCTGGTTGGCGGGACCAATGATCGACATTGGGTCGAATTCTCGAGCTAGAATCCTTTAATCTGTCTCGCAGGCGCTGGGATCTAAATTTTGAGAGTCCTTGATTCATTGATCGCGTATCGTGACAAACTCAAAACGACTTGATACAAGATATTAATGCATTTTTTATTGAGGGCTGGCAAGGTATGAGTGGTAAAGGGTCGGTATATCTTTTTATGGGTGATGATGAGTTCGCCGCAGGAATAGCGGCACAGCAATTCATTCATAAACTAGTGCCGGAAAGTGAGCGGGCGTTTGGGCTCGAGATCATTGACGGGCGGGCTGACAATGAAGAGGGAGTTTCGGTAGCCATTAAGCGCTGTCTTGAGGCGTTCATGACGCGGGGCTTTTTCTCGGAGCAGGGTAAAGTGGTTTGGTGGCGTGATGTTAATTTTCTTGCGGATGGGCAAGTGGCTCAAAATGAAGAGGTTAAGTCTAAAGTTAAGGAGCTTGCCCAGTTTTTGAAGGACACTCCTCCGGGGGGGAACGTCCTGCTTGTAACAGCTCCGAAAGTTGACAAGCGATCTTCATTCTATAAAACATGCGCCAGTCTATTTGAGGTGAAGGAATTTTCCCTTCCCGAGAAGACAAAAGAAGTGGAAAATTATGGGCGTGCTGCATTACGGCAGGCGCTCTCCGACCACAAATTAAGAGCAAGTCCTGCGGCGATAGAACTTTTTATCTCAAAAGTTGGTGCTGACTCCCGGCAAATATTCAATGAAGTTGAAAAGTTAGCGCTATATACACATGGCCAGTCCGGGGTGTCTGAATATGATATTGATGCCATTGTGGTTTCATCTTCAGAGTCTGCGTTGTGGGATATTCAAGATGCTGTAGGGAAGAGGCAACTCTCCAGAGCCTTACAGATCTTGCACCGTCTGCTGGCGCAGAAAGAGAGCGCGATAGCCATTGTTACAGTGATTGTCAACCGGGTGCGTGAATTATTGGTGTATAGAGAGGCTTTGGACAGGGGATGGCTTCGATTGAAGCCAGGTTACGGTGGTGGCGGGATGTTAGGCGAGTGGAATAATTTAACGCCGGACGTGGAAGAGGTCCTGACGGTAGCATTGAAAAAGAATCCTCGAGCCTTGCATGAGTTCCGAGTCGGGATCTTGGGGCAACAGGCGCAAGCTTATTCGTTGAACGCTTTAAAAAATAACCAACGTTTGGCTATGGCGGCGCATGAATCGCTTGTTTCCAGTAGTGTGCCTGAAGAGACGATTTTGGAGGTAATGCTGGCAAAAATGATGGCTTAAGCGGGAGTTGACACGCTGTTGCTTTTCGGTATCGTAATGCCCGCTTGTTTATTGCCAACATAGCTCAGCTGGTAGAGCAGCGCATTCGTAATGCGCAGGTCGTCGGTTCAATCCCGACTGTTGGCTCCACTCAAAACCACCAGTAAACGGGCTCTCGGCCATTAACGGGGGCACCCGCTTTATCGCCCCACTCCGCTTCTTCCTGTCGCCCTGACGTTCTGCTTTTGTTGTTTGGGATTTGTGGCATAATTTGCCGGTGTTCATCTCGCAAATTAAATGTTGATTTGATTGGTGTCTATGCTGAAAGGAACCGTTATGGCGTTAAATGTGGTTGAGCGGATTGATGAAGGCGTTAAGGTCAAGAATGTGCTGGCGAGTGTCTCGGATAAGACAGGTCTTGATCGAATAGTTCCTGCCCTTATTAAGATCAATCCTGACGTTAAGATATATTCCACCGGCGGTACCTATTTGGCGATTAAGGATATGCTGGGGGTTGCGGCCTCGAGGAATCTGGTGCAGGTTTCCGATTACACTGGGCAACCGGAAATGCAGGGCGGTTTGGTGAAAACACTGGACTTCAAAATCTATCTTGGCCTGCTGAGTGAAACGTATAATACGGCCCATGCGGACGATCTCAAACGGACAAAAGCTGTGGCTATAGACATGGTGATTGTGAATCTATATCCGTTTGCGGCGACAATAGCCAAGGCGGGGGCCACACCGGAGAATGCGAGATCAAATATCGACATTGGCGGACCATGCATGGTGAGGGCATCGGCGAAGAATTATTTGAGGGTGGCTTCCGTGACTGATCCCTCTGATTATGATGGTGTTGTGAAGGAGTTGGAGACTTCCCAAGGATGTCTATCGTTTGAAACCCGGTTGAATTTGGCGCGGAAGGCTTTTGCGCATACGGCGTCGTATGATGCGGCCATTGCCGGATATCTCAAGGCGTGTACGCTGACTGACGTCCGGAAGTGCTATCAATTTGAAAAGTAAGGGACTGGTTATCTTTGAAACGCGCAAACAACGCGAAAGGGGAGTGGGGATTATATGTTTGAATTGAGCATCAAAACGCATTTTTCGGCAGCACATCGGTTGGAAGGGTACGATGGTCCCTGTGCCAATCAGCACGGTCATAATTGGGCCGTGGAGGTCTATGTGCAGGGTGAGAGTTTAAATGAATTAGGGATGCTGATTGATTTCAAGGACATCAAGAGTGCGGTGCGCAAGGCGATGGAAGAAGTAGATCATCGTGATTTAAATCAATTGCCTGCTTTTATGCGCGAGAATCCGACATCAGAAAATCTTGCTCGATATTTGTATGAACAGCTTTCGGGGTTTTTGAATAGCAAGATGCTCAAGGTTTCAAAAGTCACGGTATGCGAGACGCCAGGAACGACGGCCAGTTACTGGAGTGATGGGATTTGATGATTGGTTTAGACGGGTAAGTCGATAATCGTGGCATCGCGGGAGATTAGCGTGTCTGACGAGGCAGAACTTTCCATTGCTGAGACGTTTTTGTCGATTCAAGGTGAATCCACTTGGGCAGGACTGCCCTGTTTCTTCATCCGATTAAGCGGATGTAATTTAAGGTGTCGCTATTGCGACACCAAGGAGTCCTATGCCGGCGGGAAAATCAAGACTACCGGTGAATTGGTGAGAGAGGCGCTGGCGAGCGGGGCGGCCATTACGGAGATAACAGGAGGGGAGCCTCTTTTGCAGGCGGGATGTCAGAAGTTGGCGGCTGATTTGCTTGCCGCCACAGGAAAGCCGGTCTTGGTGGAAACCAATGGAAGTATTGATATCTCGGCGATTCCACAAGGGGTGATAGCAGTAATGGATGTCAAGTGTCCAGGCAGCGGCGAGTCAGGAGCCATGGATTTCGAGAACATCAATCGCTTGAGGGGCTACGATGAAGTGAAGTTTGTCATAGCCGATAGGGTTGATTTTGAGTGGGCGGCAGACGTTGTTCGGCGTCATGATCTGGTAAAACGCTGCCATGCAGTGTTGTTCGGTGTCGTGCATGGGAAGGTTGCTTTGGGAGAGCTGGGGCAGTGGGTTTTGGAGGAGCGCTTGCCTGTGCGGGTGTATACTCAATTACACAAGATAATGGGCGTGAGATGAACCATGGATAAAGCGGTAGTGTTATTATCAGGAGGGTTGGATTCCACGACGTTGCTACATCACGTTGTGAGGCAGCGTGGGGCGGGGGAGGTGTATGCGCTATCGTTCCTCTATGGACAGAAGCATCAACGGGAACTGGAGGCGGCGACGTGGCAGGCGAGGGTGGTTGGGGTTAAGGCGCATGACATTGTCGACATGGGATTTTTTGAATCACTAACGACAGGGGCGTCGGCGTTGACTGATCGAGCGATAGAGGTGCCGCGACTTCAGGATATGACCGAAGCTTCGCTTTCTCAACCCCTTACCTATGTGCCGAATCGCAACATGATTTTGCTTTCGCTGGCGGCGGCCTATGCGGAGGCTAAAGGAGTGCAAGACGTCTACTATGGCGCGCAGAGTCAAGATCGATATGGGTATTGGGATTGCACGCAAGAATTCTTGGACAGGATGAACGCTGTCTTGTCGCTGAACAGGAGGAAAGGGGTAAGGATTCATGCGCCTTTTGTAGCCATGAGCAAGGCGCAGGAATTAGCCTTGGGCTTGGAGATGGGAGTTGACTATGCGCACACATGGACCTGTTATCGAGGCGACACGTTTCCGTGTGGTGAGTGTCCGGCGTGCGTGGAGAGACGAGCGGCATTTGCGTCGGCAGGGGTGCCTGATCCGTTGGAGCAAGGCAAGGCGCAAGATTGATTCTGTCCGCATGAGATTCAGATGCGACGGAGCGTAATTTTTCGCGGGGATGTGGTTGTGAGAAATTGAGTTAGAGGGACTACCGATGGCGAAAAGCCCTTCCAGTATTACCGAAACGGTAATCAAGATTCTGTTAATTGAGGCAGAAGATTGCGAAGTGGCGAATATTCGGGGTATGTTTCCCGAAAGGCGTGGGTTGAAGTATGAGTTGATGAGCGTGGCCAGCGCTGCTGATGCTAATAGTATGCTTGCCTCGCAGGCTTTTGATGTCGTTCTGTTTGATTTGGGTACGCCAAGCCCGGCAAGCATCCAATCGTTGATTGACCTTCGAGCCTTATTCCCCGACAAGCCCGTTGTTGTGATTGTTGCGCCAGGCAATGATGATCTTGGCGTGGAGGCGGTCAGGAAAGGGGCCCAGGATTATCTGATTAAAGGCGAAGAGGATGCTCGAACGGTCGCTCGGATTGTCCGGTATGCGATCGAGCGTTGTCAGGCGGAGGCTCAGCTTCGCATATCCCTGCAAGAGAAGGAGACGTTGTTGCGCGAGGTTCATCATCGGGTGAAGAACAACCTTCAACTCATTCTTAGCTTGTTGAGGTTGGGTGCTGAAAATGTTCCCGAATCTGAAGCAAAACAGATATTTGAGGATAGCCATAACAGGATCCGGGCGATGTCCATGATTCATGAAAACCTGTATCTATCGCAGGATGTAAGCAAGATTCCTTTCCATGATTATGCGAGAGGGTTGATGAAAGAGTTGTTCAGTGCTCACAATGCCTGGGCCAGGGGGATAGAGATGGATCTGCAGGTTGCCTCTATTGAGTTAGGGGTCGACACTGCCATTCCGTGCGGTCTTATTTTGCATGAATTAGTGACGAATGCCTTGGAGCATGCCTTTCCGGAAGGTAAGGAATTGAGGAGGGGTGACAGCGAGAAGGCGTGTGATTCGCGGAAGAAGGTGGTGCAAGTGGTGTTTTGCCACATGGAAGGGGAGATGCTGCGCCTGCAGGTGTGCGATAGCGGAATAGGGGTGCAGGCGCAATCGTCGTTGCAGAGTAGAAAATCCATAGGATTGGAATTGGTGTCCACCTTGGCGGGGCAGTTGGGCGGAACGTTGCAATATTGTTGCGGGGAAACGACGTGCTACGGAGTTGTTTTTCCGGAAAGACGTAATCGCCGGGGAGGAACAGTTTAAGGGAAGAGGGGCTGAATAGTTAACCGGAGGAGGCGCGGTTATCCTTCCAGAGTGGTCAGCCCTTCGCGGATGGCGTATTTGGTCAATGCGGCCACATTGTTAACGCCGACTTTTCGCATGATATTGAGTCGATGGGATTCGACTGTTTTCACGCTTAAATTCAATTTTGTCGCCGTGTCTTTGGTGCTTTTGCCTTCGGCGATAAGTTGAAGTATTTCGGATTCCCGCGCGGATAATTCCAGCTTGCCGCTCTTTCGGGATGGAGTAGCCTTGCGGGCAAAGGACTGAAGGACATCACCGGTTATCTGCGGGCTAAGATAGATCCCTCCACTTATGATAGTGCGTATCGCATTGGTTAGTTCGCTGAATGCGCAGTCCTTGAGAAGGTATCCCGCCGCGCCTGCCTGAAGCATGCCTGTGACAAAATGTCGGTCCGAATGCATGGAGAGAGCCAGAATTTTGGCTTTTTGGTTTTCTTCTTGCAGGCGGCGTGCGGCGGCGATGCCATTTAAGCCGGGCATGGCTACGTCGATCACGATGATATCCGGAGAGGTTGTCTTAGCTAATGAGCAGGCCTCGAATCCATTGGTACCTTCGCCGACAATCGTCATGTCCGGCTGTTTTTCAAGGAGGGAGCGCAGGCCTTCACGGATGATGCGGTGATCATCACAGAGGAGAATTTTAATACGCATAATCAGTGCCCTTCACTAATATGAAACTCACCGCTAGCCTGCCGACTGGTTTCTTAATTCTGATAATGTTCTGAGAGGGGGAATTCGTCAAGCTTCATATCTTGGTTACGCAATATTTGGCGTTTTTCGGTCTTGACGTAAGGGTTAGGTTTTACGCAAAGTACGCCATTATCTCTATCTTGGATGGTTACCAAGAAGGGAGCGGCAACAAAGTCGCAAAGGAACTGTTATGTTTAATCTCTTGCTAGGTCTGTTTTCCGACGATATAGGGATTGATCTCGGGACAGCCAACACGCTGGTCTATGTGAAAGATCGGGGTATTGTTCTGCGAGAGCCGTCTGTTGTGGCTATTCAGTCCGGTACACGCCGGGTATTGGCGGTCGGGGAAGAGGCCAAGCAGATGCTGGGACGCACACCGGGAAGTATTGTGGCCATTCGCCCCATGAAAGCGGGCGTTATAGCGGATTTTGAAATTACCGAAGCCATGCTGAAGTATTTCATCCGCAAGGTTCATAATCGCCGGACGATGGTGCGGCCGAGAGTGATTATCGCGGTGCCTAGTGGAATTACAGAAGTTGAGAAGCGTGCGGTCAAAGATTCGGCCATGCATGCAGGAGCGCGTGAGGTATATTTGATTGAAGAGCCGATGGCGGCGGCGATTGGCGTCGGGTTGCCTGTTCAGGAACCGGCCGGAAACATGATTGTGGATATTGGCGGCGGAACAACGGAAGTGGCGTTGATTTCGCTGGCTGGTATCGTGTTTTGCCGTAGTGTCCGCGTCGGCGGCGATGAGATGGATGAATTCATCGCCCAGTACATGAAGCGGGTATACAATTTGATGATTGGTGAGCGCACGGCTGAGGAAGTCAAGATGAAGATCGGATCCGCCTTTCCGCTGGCGGAGGAGATGACGATGGAGGTCAAGGGGCGTGATTTGGTTTGCGGACTCCCCAAGACTCTAACGATCACCTCCGAGGAAATCCGGGAGGCGTTGCAAGAGCCGCTCTCCTCCATTCTTGATGCGATTCGGGTGACCCTGGAACGGTGTCCTCCCGAACTTTCGGCCGACTTGGTGGATCGCGGCATGGTAATGTCCGGTGGCGGATCGCTCCTTAGGGGAATTGATCAGTTAATCGCCGAACATACTGGATTGCCGGTTCATCGTGCTGATGATCCGTTAAGCGCTGTGGCGGAAGGAACAGGCGTTGTGCTGAATGAGCTCAACGTGCTGCGCCGTATTGCCGCAGGCGAAAAATCGTACTGATATATTCTTCAATCGCGGGCCAGCATGAGCTGGTCCGTCATGCCTTATGAACCCTCTGGGTTCCACGCGTGTCTTGTTGGGTGATGCCCCGCTTGTCTACGGGGAATAGTGGCAGGAATCGTGAATGCGTGGAGTTGCAGGTGAGGGAACATCGATATTTAGTCTTAGTTGTGCTGGGAACGTTCTTCCTAGTCCTCCTCAATTTGCCGGATTCGGTATCTGGATTTCTCCGGAGCATATTCAGGGAGGGCATCGCCTCTTACCAGCAAGCCGGCACCCGAGTGGTGTCGAAACTGAGCCAGACCGAGGAGTCTGCCGGGAGCTACGAAGAGGTGTTATGGGAGAGGAATCGCCTATTGGAAGAAGTGGTGGATTTAAGGGCTAAGGCGAGAGTTTCGGAGCAGATCAATCGCGAGAATGAAGAACTTCGTTCATTGGTGGGATTCCGGAAGAGTTCGGGGTATCGGACGATAGCGTGCGAAGTGATCGCCAGGGATGATGGGTATGGATGGTGGCAGACGATACGTTTGAACAAGGGGCGGGCGAATGGCATTTCGGAAAACATGGCGGTGATTACGCCGGATGGAGTAGTGGGCAAGACGATCGAGGTTTCGGACAGCGCTTGTGATGTGCTTCTGATTTCCGATCGCAACTTCAGGGTGTCGGTGCGGTTCGAAGAGGAAGGTTCGTTCGGTGTATTGCATGGCGGAGGGGTTTCGTTGCGAGGCGGGCATAGCTTGGGAGTTGTTTGTCTCCCTGTGCCGTTTCAGGTGGAGTTTGTCCGGAAGGATCTTGCGCTGAAGACTGGGGAACTGGTGACAACTTCAGGATTGGGTGGGGTGTTCCCTCCCGGATTAATCGTGGGTCGAGTGGTGGCGCAGGCCCCAGATGAGACGGGATTGTATCAGCGGGTGGTGGTTACACCAACGGCTGATATGGCCAGGTTACGCAAGGTGTTGGTTGTGACAGATTAGGAATGAGGCAAGCGATAGCTGACGGCGTTATTGAATGGTGATTGTAGTGATGATTGATATATCCAATAGACAGACAAAAGTTCGAGGAAGGATGGCGGCATGACCATTGCCATCATGGCTCTTCTTTTGTTGTTGGCGACCTTGGCCCAGAGTCTGATGCCTTCGGTGGCTATCCTGGGGTCGGTTAAGTTGCCATTCCTGTTGGGGGTTCCAATCTACTATGCGTTGGTTCATTCCCGCGGGATGGTGGTGGCCTCGGCGTTACTTGCCGGATTGATTCAGGATTCATTGAGTTTGCTCCCGGTGGGATATTCCGCCTTATGTTTTTCGGTGTTTGGTTTTGTGATTTATCATGCACGTGAAGTGCTGTTCCGGGATAGCCCCCTGACGGTGGCTGTGTTGGGCGGCGGGTTGTCGGCCATCACAACGCTGGTGATATATATGATGTTGAGGCTGGGCACAGAGACGGTTGCAGTTCCGTTGTGGTGGCTTGGATTGAAAATGGGCGGGAATGCCTTGCTAGGTGTTGTCGCGGTCCCTTTGGTCTGGCTTGTGGCGGGGAGTCTTGAGCGGCAGGTTGGGGTTGCCCAGGAGGAGCGGTATTAGCATGGCGTCGTCTGAAGCAATACCCATGGAATTAAGGCGCATTCGGCTGATATTGGCTGTTATGGCGGTGCTGTTGTTGGTGTTGGCTGGCTTCCTGTTCGACTTGCAGGTTATGCGACGAAGTGATTTTGAAGAGAGCCTTCAGCGGCAAAGTATGCGGCGAGTGAGGTTGCCGGCGTCACGTGGTCGGATCCTTGAGCGGAATGGCGGAATTTTGGTGGATAATCAACCGTGCTATTGCCTGGCATTCTATTTGGAGGAAGTCCGTAAGCCTGGGCGGTGGCAGAACACGGTGGATGAGGTGATGCGGCGGGTCAGGGAATTGACGCCTGTGGTTGGAAGGAAACCGTTGGTGTCCGAGGAGGAAATCCGGGTCCATATTCGAAAGCGATTGCCGTTGCCGCTGATTGTCTGGCGGAGTCTGGATGCGGCGGCGTTGGCGCGTTTGGCGGAGACCAGTGTGGATCTTTCGGGAACGGATATACACATCGAGTCATTGCGAACCTATCCTCATGATGAAATGGCGGCACATGTCCTTGGATATGTGGGGAGCGCATCCATATCGGATGAGGAGTTGGCGGAATATCAATATCGCCTTCCAGAAATCGCAGGGAAGTCAGGGATTGAGCGTCAATTCAACGAAGTGTTGGCGGGAGAGGCTGGGGGGCGGCTCGTAAGAATTAACGCCTCGGGATATAAGCATGCGGAAGCTCGTGAGAGGGACCCCGAGCCGGGGGCGGATGTGGTGTTGGCGCTGGACGCCCACATCCAGGAATTGGCGGAGGCATCGCTACGGGGAGTTTCGGGCGCGGTGGTAGTGCTGGATCCTTCCAATGGTGACGTGTTGGCCATGGCGAGTTCTCCCACGTTTGAGCCGGGGAAATTTATACCGGTCTTAACGACTGAAGTGTGGGACAGCTTGAATCGCGATCCGGAGAAACCCATGGCAAACCGGGCCACAGCAGAAATCTATGCTCCGGGTAGTATTTTTAAGCCGGTCGTTGCCTTGGCGGGGTTGACTAGTGGCAAGTGGAAGGCGGGAATGGCGGTCAATTGTCCCGGTCATTTCACCTTGGGAAATTATACGCTTGGGTGCTGGAATCAGAGTGGGCACGGGACGGTGGATTTAAGGCGAGCTATTGAGCAGTCTTGCAACACGTATTTTGCGGCGATGGGGATGCAATGCGGGGTGAGGCCAATTGAGGAGATGGCTGCGGGGATGGGGTTAGGGAAAAAGACGGGGATCGCTTTGGATCGTGAAGCATCCGGAATATTGCCGACGCCGGAGTGGAAGGAAAAAACTTGGCACGACAAATGGAGGCAGGGCGATACATGCAACCTGTCGATCGGGCAGGGTGCCTTGGCGGCGACACCATTGCAGATGGCGGTTGTGGCTGCCACGTTGGCGAATGGAGGATATGTTTACGCTCCGCGGCTGGTATTGGGTTTACAGGATCGGAAGGGAGGGGTGATCACCAATTTTCCTTCGTCATTGGTGAAACGGCTGGCGGTCTCTTCTGGTGACATGGAGACGGTGCGGAAAGGGATGTATGATGTGCTGATGGCACCGACGGGGACTGGTAGAAAAGCACGGGTTGAGGGTATTGAGATGGCGGGAAAGACAGGGACAGCGGAATACGGGACCAAGGATAAACGGAAGAAGCATGGTTGGATGGTGGTTTTTGCGCCTTATGATAATCCGAAGGTGGCCGTGGTCATGGTTGTTGATGAGGCGGTGTCTGGCGGTACAACGGTGGCCCCTCGACTTCATGGGTTGATTAACGGGATTTTCAATGGGGGGGCTGCGGGCGGATGAGCGAGCGGGGCAACCATTTTCAACTGCTTATGCGCATGAACTGGCTAATGTTGGCGGCCATGCTGGCATTGATCACTGTTGGGATTCTGTTTATCAACAGCGCGACTTATGTGCGCGAGGATGTGACAGCCACGCTATACCAGAAGCAATTGCTTTGGGCTATCGCAGGACTAGGCGGGTATGTGGCGGCCACGCTGTTTGATTACCGGAGGCTCCGTGACGTGGCGTGGTGGGGGTATGTCTTGGCGGTGATTCTGCTGGTTGCGGTGTTGTTTTTTGGGACCCGGATCTATGGGGCACGTCGATGGTTGATGTTTTTCGGGGTAGGGATACAGCCGTCGGAATTGGCGAAAGTGGCGATGATTATTTTATCGGCCACTCTTTTGAGTCCGCCAGCGGAAAAGTATGGAAGACTGCCTTCAATCGGATGGATATTCCTTCTGGTGGGAATCCCGATGTTGCTGGTGATGAAGGAGCCGGATTTGGGCAGTGCGTTAGTGTTTTTGCCGGTGGTGATGGGGATGTTGTTTGCCGCAGGCGCGTCGGCAAGGCCAATGATGGGGTTGGTGATGAGCGGGTTGGCGGTAGTGTTTATTGTGCTTGGCGTCGTGGCGTTACCGGAGAAGATAGGGATTTCGGAGGAGAAGCAGGATCGCTTTTTCAAGGCAATCCATCTGACCGAGTATCAACGGGATCGGATCGAGGTGTTTCTGGATCCTGACAAGGACCCGATGGGGACGGGCTGGAATAAACGACAATCAGAGATTGCTGTCGGGTCGGGTGGCCTGACAGGGAAAGGTTTTCGGAGCGGGACGCAGAATATTCTTGGGTTTTTGCCCAGAACCGTGGCACCGACAGACTTCATTTTTTCCGTGATTGCGGAGGAAACCGGGTTTGCGGGATCGATGACGGTGGTGGGATTATATGGAATCCTAGCTTTATGCGGCCTGTATTCGGCAATGTTGGCAAGAGATAAGATGGGGAGATTGTTATGCGTGGGGGTCATCACGATGGTGTTTACCCATGCGTTTGTAAATATGGCGATGACGATCGGGGTGCTGCCGGTCGTTGGCATTCCTCTACCGTTGGTTAGTTACGGCGGGACGTTCATGGTTATTACCCTGATCGCCTTGGGATTTGTGCAAAGTGTTTATGTGAGAAGACCCGGCCTGTGAGATGAAGCGGCGCCTTGGAGGCGCGCTTCACCAGGGGTTTGGTCATAGGAAATGAAGGGAAGGAAATAATGTTTATGTTTGGTATTCGATTTGGACGGAAGACATTCAAGCGCGAGATTGTGGTTAATGCCGAGAGTTTGGAGACTCGGGTGGCGGTTTTGGAGAACGGGAAGCTGGAAGAGTTCCAAGTGGAGCATCCCTCGGAGGAGCGCATTGTCGGCGGCATCTATAAAGGCGTTGTGCGGAATCTTGAAGACGGCCTGCAGGCGGCCTTTGTGGATATTGGCCTCAAGAAGAACGCGTTTCTGCATTATTGGGACATGATTCCTGAAGATGCGGCAAGGCTTGAAGAGGCTGAAGAGATCACGATACGTTCCATTGCCCAGAAGAAGAAGCGTTACACGAGCGAGGAGATTGCCCGCCAATTTCCGGTTGGGTCTGAGATCATGGTGCAGGTGACCAAGGGGCCGATAAGCACGAAAGGGCCGAGGGTTACGGCGAATCTCAGTATTCCTGGGCGATATTTGGTGATGATGCCCGGCAGCAATCTCAAAGGGGTTTCAAAGAAAATCGAGGATGAGAAGGAGCGGCTGAGGCTCAAGAAGGTGCTGGCGCGGTTGCCAACGCCGGACGGGGTGGGGTTGATCGTGAGGACGGCGGGGCAGGGAGCCAAGCAAAGGAGTTTTGTGCGTGACATGCGGGCGCTGGTGGATGTGTGGGATGAGATTCAGCGCGGCATTCGCGAGAAGGCGGCGCCCTGTTGCCTGTACGAGGAATTAGACCTGGTAGAGAGGGTTGTTCGTGACTGGCTGACGGAGGATATCGACAGGATTGTGGTGGACGATCCAAAGAAATTCGAACGCCTTCGTGATTTGACTTCGCGCATTTCGCGACGGGTTCGCTCGCGTATTCAGCAGTACGAGGGCTCGGTTCCAATATTTGAGCATTTCAACATTGAGCGGCAGTTGGAAAACGCATTTGCTCGCAAGGTCATGCTCAAATCCGGGGGGTATATCATCTTCGATGAGACGGAAGCCTTGATTGCAGTGGATGTGAATACGGGACGGCACAAGGGTGGGCAGACACAGGAAGATGTGATTCTGGAAGTCAATACGGAGGCAGCCGAGGAGGTGGCCCGTCAATTGAGGCTGAGGAATATTGGCGGCTTGATTGTCATCGATCTTATTGACATGAAGCAGAAGCGGAACCGTAACGCCGTCTACAAGACTTTAAAGGACGCATTGTGTCGAGATAAGGCCAAGACGAATGTCCTGCCGATATCCAATCTCGGGTTGTTGGAAATGACCCGGCAACGTGTTGATGAGGGCATTCTGTCTTCCATGTATGTGGATTGTCCATATTGTAATGGGCGTGGAAGTGTGAAGTCATCTTTGTCGATGAGCGTCGAGATCCAGCGGCAGATCGTATCGGTCATGAGGCGGTTCAAGTCCGGGGGGCAGGACCGGAAGTTGCAGATCATTGTGCATCCGACAGTTCTGGAGCGGTTGCGCAAGGAGGACGAGGCTATACTCATGGACTTGGAGACCAAGTTTACCGGATATCTTAGTTTCCGAGCGGACCCTGGGCGGCATGTGGAGGAGTTTGAAATTCGCAATGCCGACACGGGTGAAATGATGTATTCAACACCGAAGAACGGGTAATAGCGGGAAGCGGGAAACATTGCGCTTCGCACTGGTGTCGACGGGCGGGAATGTGTATGGTTCAGGGCATTTCCGATCCATAAGCGAATGATGTGCAGGGAACGATCAATGGCGAAGAAAACTGCGTTGGCGATTATCGGTTTAGTTGCCGGGGTCATGGCGACAGAGGCGGCTCCTATGCCGCTGAATCCGGCAAGGGCGTTTGGCATGACACAGCCCCTTGCGACGGCATCGACGTCTGCCGTGCCGGTGGATATCAGCGCGAAGAGCATGGAGTACAATAAGGCGCGGGATGTCATTTATGCCACGGGCAATGTGGTCATCCGGTCGGGGAATGACGAACTTCGGGCGGATTCGATCGCCTTGGATACGAAAACACAAGAAGCCCAAGCCAATGGGAATGTCGTGTTCACCCAGGGGAAGAATGTATGGCGCGGGGCGTCGCTGAACTATAACTTCAGCACCGGCGCCTGGCGTACTGGGGCCTTTGAGTCGTTTTTTGATCCATTTCGCGTCAAAGCTGAGGCAGCCCGTCGGACCAATGAGACGGATTATGTGTTGGATCGGGCCGTTATTACCACTTGTACGAATGACGCTTCGAACTGCCATTATTCTCTCTCTTGTCGCCAGATGCAGGTCGCTCCTGGACGCGATTTGACGGCGCGGGGCGGGGTGTTGCGTTTTGGTGGGATACCGGTGTTTTATTTGCCGTGGGTTTATCGGTCGCTCAGCGACCGGTCGGTTGGGTTTAGCGCCGAGGCGGGACAGCAAAGCCGGATGGGTTTCTTTGTGTTAACGAGCACAAAGTATTGGATGACTCCCCACCTGCGAGGGGATACACAGGTTGATTACCGCACCGAGCGAGGTCCGGCGATAGGGCAGGAAGTAGGCTGGCGCCTGAACAAGGATGCCGGTGAGGGGAAAGTTTACGGGTACTTCGCAAACGATCGTGGGGCCGCAGAGGATTATGATGGCGAGGACCGGAGCAAGGTGGACGAGCAACGGTATCGACTGCGCCTTGCCCATGCTCAAAACCTGAGTCCCCGTGATTACTTCCTGATGGACGCTAATTACCTGAGTGATGAATTTCTCCTGGAGGATTTTTTCGAGGACGAATACAGGTCTAATTATCAGCCGCAAAACTTTGCAACGGTGACCCACCGTGGCGAGGACATGACCATGGGATTGTCGACCTATAAGCGGTTGAATGATTTTTACACCACCGTTGAGAGACTGCCTGAGGCGTTCTTGGATGTTAGCCGCATTCAGGTTGGAGAATCCTCTGTCTATTATGAATCCCGGAATTCGGTTTCATTCCTCAACAAAGCGTTCGAAGTGGATGAGGATCTGGAGGACTATTCCGCCGGACGGATGGATACGGATCATATGATTTTCTACCCCTCGCGGCATTATGGATTTCTTAACTTGATTCCGAGGACCGGTTATAGGGCGACCTATTATTCCGAGACTGTGCAGTGGAATACAATGACACAGATGGTCAATGTGGTGACCACGAATATGGTGTCCGGGTCGGGTGGTAGCACCACGCCGGTGTTGGTTACGCAGACCCAGACAAACAAAGTCAAGACCGCCACATCTCTTGGGAGCGATGTGAGATCGTTGTTCGAACTTGGGCTGGAGACATCTTTCCGCGCCTTCAAGATAGTGAGCAACGAAGAGAATATGTTCGGGTCCGGGTTAAGGCACGTGTTTGAGCCGTACGCCAATTACACGTTTATTCCCGAGCCAAATCTGACTCCGGAAAACATTTACCAGTTCGACTCCATTGACCGGCTGGGTGAGGATAACAGCGTGAAGTTTGGTATGCGTAATTATTACCAGACAAAGCGAGTGGGCCGCGTGAAGAACATCATGGATCTGGATCTATTCACGACTTATGACCTGGATGCCGAGGATGAGCCAATTTCAATGGTGGAGGCGGAGGCTGAATTCAATTTCGCCGATGGCTTCCAAATGTTCATGGATGGAGCCTACGACACCGTGGAGGCGAATCTTGATACCTTTAATACCCGGGCGCGATTTCGTGGAGTCCGATGGACGACGGATATTGAGCACAGATATCATGTCGAGGACAGCAACCTGTTGGGGATTGACCTGGGATACGCGCCGAATCAAAGCTGGGCATTCGGGATATATGATCGTTATGAATTTGAACAAGCGCGTCTCGAGGAGCAAGGGCTATACCTGACACGAAAGCTGGATTGTCTTGGCTTCCGGGTTGGCGGAAGTTATTTGCCGAGTTATACCCGCGAGGATGGCACCGTTCGAGAGGATGACTATCGGTTAACGTTCCAGTTGTGGCTCACGGCTTTCCCGAATCTCCGCGTGGGTAGCGCCGATAAAAACCAAATGTAAGGCGAGTGACTTGATCCGGCAGGGTTCTGGTTATTGGCAAGACGCAGATTGCTCGCCGGACGTGGATGACAAGGTATAGTAATGCTTCAAGAACCTCTTCTTTCAGGTGCGAATCAGGATGCGGGGCTGGTTGCCGTTGAGCATTTGGAAGACGCTCGCGCAGGGGATTCCGTTGTCCTGTTTACCCGGCAAAAAGAGATTATCCAAACCCGGGATACATTCTCGCCATTTCTGTTCCTAGTGGATCGCGGTTTAATCGAGGGGATGCCTGTTGATGGTGAGATTGAAGAGTTACAGGGCTCCCTGTCGTTCCGGTGGAGGATGAGATTTAAGACGTGGAAAGCCTGCATGAAGGCCAAGATGTGGCTGGGTAAAGCGACCGGCAAGGCCGCCGGGCATCCTGACGCGCCTTATTTCCTGATCAACGATCCTGTTCAGCAATACCTGATGTTCTCCGGGCGAACTTTATTCAAGGGGCTCCGGTTTGATGATGTGCGCCGCATGCAGGTAGACATTGAGTGTTACACATCGGAAGGATTTGAGTTTTGCAATGCGGAGCGGGAAGGGGACCGGATCATTGCGATCGCCTTGTCGGATAACAAGGGTTGGACCATTGTGCTTTCGGGTGCCGAATTGGACGAGCGGTCTTTGATTGGCCAATTTGTGGCCTTGGTTCAGGAGCGCGATCCGGATGTCATCGAGGGTCACAACATCTTTAATTTTGACCTGCCGTATTTGAATGTACGGGCCAAGAGACATGGGGTGAAGTTGACGCTTGGGCGGAATGGAAGTGTTCCCGAGACCAGGCCTAGTCGTTTTTCGGTCGGAGAGCGGACGATTGCCTACACTAGATTTGATGTGTTTGGGCGGCATGTGGTGGACACGATGTTTCTGGTGCATGCCTATGATGTAACGCATCGCTCGCTGGAATCGCATGGGTTGAAATCGGTTGCCAAGCATTTTGGCCTATCGCGTCCGGGACGTGTGCATATTGAGGGTTCAGAGATATCCGCAGAGTTCAGGAGGGATCCCTCGAAGGTGATGAGCTATGCAGGGGATGACGTGAGGGAGACAGAGGCGCTCAGCAGGCTTTTGTCGCAAAGCGCCTTTGCGCAGGCCCAGGTGATCCCGTTTTCGTACCAGAATATTTGCGTGCGCGGAAATGCGACTCGGATTGATGCATTGATATTGCGTGAGTACTTCCGGCAAGGACACAGTTTGCCGGCGCCTGACCGCGCGCGACCGTTTGCCGGTGGTTATGCGGACATGTATCTGCAAGGTGTTTTGCAAAACGTTCATCATTGCGATATCCGGTCGTTGTATCCCTCGCTGATGCTGGCGAGGCGTATCGGGCCCCGGCATGATGTGTTGGGAGTGTTTCTGCAATTGCTGATTAGACTGAGACAATTCAGGTTGGAGGCAAAAGGGGCGGCGAGGGCCGCGAAGACGGAGGGGGAGCGGCTGCATCACGAGGCGCTCCAGACCACCTTCAAGGTGCTGATAAATTCCTTCTATGGATACCTTGGGTTTGATCAGGCGCGATTCAGTGATTTCGATGCGGCAGAGCGCGTGGCGTCCGAAGGGCGCGATCTTTTACGATTCATGATTAATTGGCTGGAGTCAAACGGGGCGCGTCCGGTGGAGATGGATACGGATGGAATCTATTTCATTCCGCCATCGTTTGAGGATGTCCCGGCGCGGGATGCGTTCAGGCTGAAATTTGAAAAGGCATTGCCGCCGGGCCTTGAAGTTGAGTTTGATGGCGAGTATGCCGCCATGTTCAGTTACAAGGTTAAGAACTATGCCCTGCTGGAAAGAGGCGGCGGGATCATTATCAAAGGGGCGGCGCTGAAGTCTCGCGGGCTTGAGCCGTTCCAGCGCAAGTTTCTTAAGGAGTTGATCCGGTTGAAGCTTGAAGGGCGGGATGATGCGCTTCCAGCGTTGAAAGCGCAGTACGAGCATGACATTGTGAATCGGGTTTGGCCGGTGACGCTGTTTGCCAAGACCGAGACCTTGCAGGATTCCCTGGCGACGTATGCTGGAAAAATTGGCCAGAAGAGCCGTGCACGCAATGCGGCGTATGAATTGGCGCTGGCGTCAGGACGGGAATACCGGGCGGGTGATCAGGTGTCGTATTATGTGACAGGGTCCCGCAAGAGTGTGCCGGTTCATTCCAGTTCCAGATTGGTCTCAGGGTGGAATCCCTTTGAGCGAGACGAGAATGTGGCCTATTATGTGTCGAAATTGGACGCGCTTTATGAAAAGTTCTGCGGCGGTGCGCTGGGCGGAGAAGAAGCGGGAGAGAATTAAGTGTAATGAGGGGAGTGAGCGCTATGAGAGAAAAAAGCGGATTTACGTTTCTTGAGATTCTGATCGCGATGCTGATTGTCAGCATCCTGTCCGGCGTTGTCGGTTTGTCCCTGTATCAATATGTAAGGAAAGCCAAAGTGGAGGCCGCACGCGCGCAGATCAAGACCTTTCAGACGGCTATGCAAATGTACCGTGCGGCGCACGGACAACTGCCGAATCAGGCGCAAGGATTAGAGGCTTTATGCATGGCGCCGACGATTCCGCCAATTCCAGAGAATTATCCTGAGGAAGGTTATTTAGAGCAACGCACGGTTCCTAAAGATCCATGGGAGCGGCCTTATGTATATTTGATTCCAGGCCGGAACAACGAAGTTTTCGAGATCCTGTGTTATGGTGGTGATGGCGAAGAAGGGGGCAAGGGTGAAGCCGCGGATATTACCAGCGCCAACTTGTAAGGCCGCGTTTTCGTTGCCAGAAGTTCTGGTGGCGTTGACGGTTTTAGTCGTTGTGGTGACGGTGCTTATGCGGGTGCATGTGGGCACTTTGCGTGCGGGTTCGATGTCGAAGGGGCTTGATGACGCGGTGACGGAATTGTGTAATGTGGCGGCTTTGTCTTTTCTCGGCGCGGATGACGACGCGATCAAGGAAGAGGTCGAAGCGGCTGGATGGGTTCCGCAAGTGGCATCAGCGGGCTTAACAGGCGGGGGGGCGTGGAAAGCGTGGAGTTTGAGTTCAACCAACAAGCCTGCCCCGGTGGTGAGTGTTTATGTGCAGGGCAGGCAGGAGCAGAATGGCGGAGGAGTGAAACAGCGTGAAGACGGGAAATAATCTATTGGATGACAAGTATCATCGGCTTGAGGAAGTAATTCGGGCGACGGGAGGAATGGCGGTCGCCTTTTCCGGCGGGGTGGACAGCACTTTTCTGGCGGCGGTGGCAGTGAAGGTGTTGGGTGATAAGGCGCTGGCGATCACAGCGCTATCACCCACCTATCCGGCATGGGAGCAGAAAGAGGCGTTGGAATTGGCTAAACGTATCGGGATTCGGCACGTCGAGTTTGAGTCCCATGAATTGGATGATCCGCACTTTGTCGAGAATCCATCCGACCGATGCTATTACTGCAAAAAGGAACTGGTGGATCTGGTGCAGAAGACGGCGGCAGCGCAGGGGTTGAGCACAATTGCGGATGGGACAACTATGGATGATCTTTGTGATCACCGGCCTGGGCGGCGTGCCGCTCGAGAGGGGGGAATGCGGAGTCCGTTGTTGGAGGCGGAACTAACGAAGGATGATGTGCGGGTGTTGTCGCGGTTGATGGGGTTGCCGACAGCGGACAAGCCGTCGCTGGCTTGTTTGGCGTCTAGGATTCCTTATGGCACGCGGATCACTCCGGAACGATTGCAGGCGGTGGATCAGGTGGAGACTGTTTTGCGCGAGCTGGGATTTATACAGCTTCGCGTGAGACATCACGGTGAAGTGGCGCGGATTGAAGTGGATGTCGGATCGCTGGAGATGTTGTGCCGGCCGGAGATTCGTGCGCGGGTTGTGACAGCGGCCAAGTCGGCGGGATTCACCTATGCGTCGGTGGATTTGGAGGGGTATCGGACAGGCAGTATGAATGCCGGGTTAAGCGATGAGGAACGCCAGCGCGGCGCAGTGCACAATCGGTAATGCGGAAATGTTGCGAAATCAAAGGCGACCGTTTGTGTGATGTTACGCAGTAGCAGGTCGAGGCATGTGCTTTGGAAGCAGGACTGAAACGGCGCCGCCTTGGGAACAATTAGTGATTTCAAGTGAGCCGCCGAGTCGCTCGGCGCATAGGGCGGCAATGTGCAAACCATAACCGCTTCCCCGCTCGCCTTCCGTTCCGCTCCTTGATTGGTAGGATCGGTAGTCGGGGCCGTTCCTTAGAATGCCTGACGGAAAACCTTCACCCTGATCAGTGATGATTAGCCGAATGTAAGTGTCGGTGTCCTCGGCAGATAATGTGATTGTTGATCCTCTGGGTGAGAACTTGATGGCGTTGCTGAGGATATTGCTCAGAACGGAATTGCAGAGGATGGGCACGTCTGTGCAGAGGGTGAGGGTATCGGTGGTTGTTATGGCTAACTGCTGTTCCTTGTCGGCCATTCGTAAGGAAAAGACTTCGTTGAGCTGTGTGGCGATATCACGGATTGTTACATCGGAGAATTTGAGAGCGGATCCGGTGGCGAGGTCGCTTGCGGCGGTGACGATTGCCGCAACACGTTTTGCGCTCTTCTGGACGGTGTTTGGATCGTTGATGGCGGCGGCGTGGAGGAGCACCATCAGAGGGTTACGAATGTCATGGGTGATGATGGCTTGCAGTCGGGATCGCATATCCAACTCCGCGCGCAGGGCTGAGGCCTGGAGGGCGAGCTCCTTCGCCATGCGATGATGGCGAAGCCAGATGCTCAGGGCGGCTACCCCTGAAAAAAGTGAAAGCAGGCATACGTTGGTAAAAATGAGCATTTCCCGGCCAGCCAAAGGCTCCAGCCGGAACCAGGTGTACGCGCAGATGATGGTAACACCGCTCAGTGCCGCGAGACTGACCAGAAGATCGCCGATCAACGATCCGTACAATACCAGTAGAGGCACTAGGATTAATGATTGAGGCACCACGCCTGCAAATTGCATTCCATCAATGGCGTTAATGGACAAGGAAAGCAAGCCGACCCAGTAAAGGAATCGTATCCGGGCGGGGTTTTTGAAGGACAGGACCAGCAAGAGAGCAAAAAGAATGGCATTGGCCGGATCGGCTATCGGGATTCCCTTGTCGCTGACAACGATGTTGCGAAATGAAATCAAGATTAGCCCGATAACGGCCAAGGCAGCAAGGAGGCGAAAGGTGTAAAGTTGCAGGCGGGCCAACCAGGGGTCACCGGCTGGGGAACCTGCTCCACCTGTAGCGCGCCAAGGCGTCCAGCGGAAGCTGTCGGCGTTGCTGCTGTGGACATTCGACGATTCGTTCATGTGTTCCCTGATTACAGAAATTAATATTGGATGGAGTATACACTGATGGTGCATGGCATCAAGCATGTGAAGAGCAGGGATTATCGTTGCCTGGCTGTTGATGATCTGGCAGGCTCGGCGCTATCAATAACGTAAAGCTGGATGAGTTGATATATGCATTCCAACGGCGACAAACGATATTTGGTTAATGGGTTGACGTATACCAAGATGGGGTTGATTTCCCTATTCGCATGGTTGCTCTGGGGTGATTTCTGCTTTGAGATGATGGAAATGCTGAAGCCCAAGTTGTTGCCTTTACTACTGCAGGGTGAACACTTTGGCCTCAATGCCAGCAGTACTGCACTGATGATCATGTTTGGAACGATACCCGGGATTACGGGATTGATTCTCGGACCGGCGGTGAGTTTCAAGAGTGATCGGTATCGCGGGCCTAAAGGGCGGAGAATTCCCTTTATCGTCTGGACGATTCCCTTGTTGGTGATGAGTCTGTTCGGTATTGGATTGGGACCGTTCTACAAGGACTGGCTGTTGTTTCTCGATGGAACGTTTGGGCTGACGGCGGCTCATTACGCGATTCTGCTGATTGGGCTTTGTGTGGGATTGTTCCACTGCATGGATGAATTCGTTAACAGTGTGTTTTGGTATTTGTTTGCCGATGTTGTGCCTGAGGCGTTCATTGGAAGGTTTAACGCCTTGTTTCGCCTGGTTAGTCAGGGGGCCAACGTGTTGTTCATGTTTTTTGTCTTTCCCCGTGCTGAGACGCATTTCCATCAGATCTTTTTCGGGTTCGGGATGTTGTATCTGGTAGGGTTCCTTGTCATGTGCAATCGAGTCAAGGAGGGAACGTATCCGCCGCCTGATGATGTCAGTGAGAATGCCGGGGTGCTTGCGCAGGTTAAGATCTACATTACGGAATGCTTCAGCCACAAGATCTACATCAATGTCTTTCTGTTCTCCATTTTTTCCTACATGGGCGCGACCATTGCGATGACTAATGCGGTGATTTTTCACCAGTATGGCTTGAAATTGACACTGGAAGAAATCGGGCATTGGACCGGTTACTTGACGATTATCACGGTGGTGTTGGCGTATCCGGCGGGGTGGCTGGTGGACAGGTTCAATGCGATGCGCGTGACTATGGTTATTTTGATACCGATTATTCTGTTTCAGGCAATCTCGTATTTCCTAATGAAGGACCTGAAGACGTTTGTTGTTTTGGAGGGTGGTCGGATGATCTGCGGGTCACTGATGGCGGTGGCGGTGTACCCTATGTTGATCATGTTGTTCCCTCGTGACAAGTTCGGGCAGTTTTGCTCGTGCAATGGGGCGATGCGATCGGTGGCGATGATGCTGGCGGCACCGATAATAGGGTTGATTCTTGACCAGTTGACGAACCATGGTTTAAGCAAAATGGACTTCCGCTGGACGTACCTGATTGGAGCGATATGTCAGGTGGCGGGCTTTTTCTTTTTGTTGCGTGTAAATTCGATCTGGAAGGCGCATGGCGGGGTTAAAGGCTATGTTGCGCCGGGGTCGGCAAAGGGAGAACAGCGGGAAAAAACCGGTTGACGGAATTGGGGGGATGGCGATACATTTCCTGCCTTTTGAAACGTCCTTGCCCCCTTCGTCTATCGGTTAGGACGCTAGGTTCTCAACCTGGTAAGAGGGGTTCGATTCCCCTAGGGGGTGCCATTTTTTGTGATAGAGCAATAACCTAACAAAGGAGATGAGAAGATGGCCTATGTAATATCCGATAAGTGTACGAAGTGTGGCAGTTGCGCTCCGGTTTGCCCGCAGGAAGCGATTTCCGAGGGTGACAAGATGTTTGTAATCGACGCCGACAAGTGCGTGGATTGCGGGCTGTGCGTTGGCGAATGCCCCATGGATGCCATTTCGCCGCAGTGATGGATGGCCAGTATCGATTTCTTTTCGGCCCAGTCCGCTCACGGCGACTGGGCCGTTCTCTTGGTATAGACCTTGTGCCGTTCAAGGTCTGCACGTTCGACTGCCCTTATTGTCAGGTTGGGGCCACTGTCACTAAAACCCTTGAACGCGGGGAGTATGTGCCGACGGCGGATGTCCTGGCCGAGTTTGATCACTGGCTTGCGCATGACGGCCAAGCGGACTGTCTAACGCTGGCGGGTGCGGGTGAGCCGACACTGCATTCCCGCTTCGGAGACATACTCCAGCATATCGGCGCCCGGTGCGCGATCCGACGCGTCCTGCTGAGTAATGGATCCTTGTTTCACCTCAAGTCTGTTAGGGATGCGGCCAAACATGCCGATGTGGTTAAAGCCACGCTTGGGGCATGGGATCAGTCTTCCTTTGAAGCGGTTCATCATCCCTGCGACGGTCTTCAATTTGAGGAATTCTTTTCCGGGTTGAAGGCCATGAGGGCGGAATTTTCAGGTGAATACTGGTTGGAAGTCTTTCTGGTGGCGGGAGTAAATGATGGCGATGAGGATTTGGCGCGACTTGTGAGATTGGCTGGCGAGATCAAGCCGGATCGAATCCATTTGAATACGGCAGTGCGTCCGCCCCATGACATGAGCATCAAGCCGGTGACACAGGAGCGGTTGCTCGAGTTGGCTCGCCGATTCAAGCCGGAAGCTGAGGTGATCGCGAGTCAGGTGGATAAGCCAACACCAAATGCGCCGATGGGGACCCCGCCGGTGGCGGGACAAGTAGCGGCTACTAAAGCCTTGGTGGAGGATCGGGTATTACAATTGATCCGGCGGCATCCGTGCACGGCGGAGGAACTCACGCTGGCGATCGGGCTGGATAAGGCGCAGGTGACCCGGGCACTGGAGTCACTTGTTGCGAAAAAGGTTGTTCGTTTGGAATGGCGTGATGGCAAGCCGTACATGGTTGGAAACGGATGATTGATTTTCAAAATATATCCGTTGGATTCGGAACACAGCAGGTGTTGAACGATGCCTCCTTCCGGATCAATCGCGGAGAGCGGGTGGGGATTGTGGGTCCCAATGGGGCAGGGAAGAGCACGATCTTCGCTTTGATAACCGGTGAAATGACGCCGGACCGGGGAACGATGTCGGTGCCGCGCGACCTGCGGATCAGTCATTTGCACCAGCAACTCAAGCCCAGCAGTGATGATGTCAACCTGTTGGAGTATTCCGAGAACGCCTTGCCGTCCTTGATTACGATTCAACGGGAAATCGAGTCGCTGGAGGCGGAGCTTGATACTGCGGGGGAGGATGTGCGGGCGCGCATTATTAAGCGTATGGGAGCGTTGCAGACCGATTATGAGCATATGGGCGGGTATGCGATCAGCAGTCGGACGAAGGCGGCGCTGGGCGGACTGGGGTTCAAGGCGTCTGATTTTCATGCACCCTTCAATTCATTCAGCGGTGGATGGCAGATGCGAGCTGAGTTGGCGCGCGCGTTGGTGGCGGAGCCTGATTTGCTGTTGTTGGATGAACCGACGAACTTTCTGGATATTCCCGCCGTCGAGTGGTTGCAACGTTATCTCCGGGAGTACAAAGGGACACTGGTTCTGGTTTCGCATGACCGGTATCTTCTGAATACGCTTTCGACGGTGACGATTGAGGTGGCTGGCGGAATGGTGACGCGGTATGCAGGCAACTTCAGCAAGTACGAGGAAGTATGTCGCAGTCGGCATGAACAATTGGAAGCGGCGCGTGGCAACCAGGAACGGCGCAAGGAACAGATCGAGCGGTTTGTTGAGCGGTTTCGGGCCAAGAATACCAAGTCCTCGCAAGTTCAGAGCCGGCTCAAGATGCTTGAAAAGATGGAGGAAGTTGAGATTCCGCGGATTGTAATGCGCGCGCCACGGATCAAGGTTCCGCATCCTCCGCATTGCGGGGTGGAGATTGTGCGCCTTGAGGAGGCGGGGATTACGTATGACGGAGATGCGTGGGTGTTACGCGGACTCGACTTGCGGATTGAGCGCGGGGAGAAGCTGGGGTTGGTCGGGTTGAATGGAACCGGCAAGACGACACTGCTCAGGGCCATAGCAGGGCGACTTCCGCTCAACGAGGGGAAGCGGTATGTCGGGAATCATGTCGTTATGGGTTATCAGGCGCAGGATTTTGCCGAGTTGATGGATCCGGGCCGGACGGTGTTGGAGACGGCCAAATCGGGTAACCCGCAACTTTCCGAGCGGGAGATTCGCGGGGCGCTGGGTGGTTTCTTTTTCTCCGGCGATGCCGTTGAGAAGAAGGTGGGGGTCTTGAGTGGTGGAGAAAAGATGAGGCTGGCCTTTGTGCGCCTGTTGCTTAATCCGCCCAACTTCCTGTTGTTGGATGAGCCCACGACGCATTTGGATATTCCTTCGCGTGAGGCGCTGGAAAATGCCTTGCAGGATTACCAAGGGACGATTTGTCTGGTGAGCCATGATATCGAGTTCACGCGGCATGTGGCCACAGGGATTCTGGCGATGGCGCCGCCGGTTGTGCGACGTTTCCCGGGTGGATACGATTATTATCGTGAGAAGATGGATGGGGAAACCAGAATTCAGAATTCAGAATTCAGAAGTCAGGAGGAAAGCAGCGGAGGGGATAAGGAAGGCGGGGTAGATAAGAAGGCATTGCGGCGAGAGAGGGCTGAGCGGCGACAGGAGATAAGCAAGGTGCGCAAGCCGGTCGAGAAGCGGGTCAAGGATTCTGAAAAGCGAATTGCCGAGTTGGAGCGCGAGCGCGATACGTTGACGGAAAGTTTGATGAAGTCCGGCACTGGCACCGATTATGCGGCTATTAACCGGCGGCTCAGCGAGATTCAGGTGGATTTGGCGGATACTTTTGAGAGGTGGGAGCGGGCTTCTAGCGAATTGGAGAAGATGGATGCGGAGTTGGGCGAGGGGTGAGGGGAAGAGAGAATTCAGAATCCAGAATAAGGGGCGGGGAGAATATGGGGATGTCGAATTCAGGAGCCGGAATTGCGGTGCCTGCGGGCGTCGACAAGCAACGCCCCTACGATGAACGGGAGATGGCGAATGCATTTGATTGATTGGTTGATGGTCTTGGTTCCCCTGGCGGCTGTCGCCTGGCTTGGATGGCGGACCCAGCGCTATATGCGGGGTGTGGCGGATTTCCTGGCGGCTGGGCGGGTGGCAGACCGGTATCTGGTGGCTGTGGCGTCAGGCGAGGCGGCGTTGGGTTTAGTTACCATCGTGGCGCTGGTGGAGATGTATTACAAGTCGGGGTACGCCGTTGGATTCTGGTGGCAATTGTCGGCGCCGATTGTCCTGCTCATGACGCTCACCGGGTTTGTGGTGTATCGATTCCGGGAAACGCGGGCGATGACGCTGGCCCAGTTTTTTGAGATGCGGTATTCCCGGCGGTTCCGGATTTTTGCCGGTGTTTTGACGTATGCATCCGGGATCCTTAACTATGCGATCTTTCCGGCGGTTGGCGGGCGATTCCTGCTCTATTATTGCCAATTCCCGGACACGGTCGTCATCCTTGGGGTAGGGGTATCCACTTACGGATTGTTAATGGCTTTCTTTCTGGGGGTGGCCCTATTGATTGTGTTGCGTGGTGGGCAGGTGACGACGATGGTGACCGACTGCGCGCAGGGGGTTTACAGTTACTTTGCCTTTGCGGCCATCATTGCTGCCATATTCGGTGTTTTCAGCATGACGCAGTTCAAGGAGGCGATGTTGTCGAGGGGCCCCGGCCTTTCCTTTATTGATCCATTCGACACGGCGAAGCTGACGGATTTCAACATCCTGTTCGTGTTGATCGGCATATTCAGTTCCGTGTACAGCAGGATGGCGTGGCAGGGGACCCAGGCGTATAACTGTTCGGCGGCGTCGCCACATGAGCAGAAGATGGGCGCGGTGTTGGGGACGTGGCGCGGCGGTTTCATGACCTTGATGATCATGCTGTTGGCGTTGGCGGGATATACCTGCATGAATCATCCTGCCTTTGCACCGCAGGCGCAGGCCATCCAGCAGGAAGTCGTTCAGCGGATTCAATTTGATAGTTCCGCCACCACGGCGGCGGTACAGACCCAGATGTTGGTACCAATTGCGGTGCGTCATCTCTTGCCGGTTGGGGTGATCGGTGTTTTTCTAGCGCTGATGATATTTCACATGGTGGGCACGGATACGACCTATATGCATTCCTGGGGCAGTATCTTTGTGCAGGATGTGGTTCTGCCGTTTCGAAAGAAGCCATTCACGCCGGAACAGCAGATCCGCTGGCTAAGGTGGTCAATTTTAGGGGTGGCGGCGTTTGCGTGGGTGTTTAGTTACTTCTTCAGTCAGACGACCTATCTACTGATGTTCATGGCATTGACGGCGACGATCTATCTAGGCGGGGCGGGGGCTTGTATCATTGGCGGGTTGTATTGGAAGCGTGGGACGACGGCTGGGGCGTGGAGCGCAATGGGTTTTGGCGCAGGGTTTGGTGTGGTTGGCTTCCTGTTGAACAAATACTGGGCAACGGGTGTCTACCCGTGGCTGGCGCAGCATGCCCCGGGATTTTTGGCTGGATTAAAGTCGGGCATGGAGGGGTTCAGCGGCAAGTTGCCTTTCATGCATTGGGTGGTGGGGCCGGAAAAGTGTCCAATCAGCGGACAGGAAATATACTTCCTGACGATGCTGGTGTCGTTGACGTTGTATGTTGTGGTGTCGTTGTTGACCTGTCGGGAGCCGTTCAATCTTGATCGTTTGTTGCATAGGGGCGTTTACACGCGCGACTTGCCGCCGGGTGCGAAACCACCGCCGAAGCCGCCGCGCAGTTGGCGGGCGTTTCTGGGGATTACGCCGGAGTACACGAGGGGTGACCGCATTCTGGCATGGTCTGTGTTTCTCTACACGATGCTACAGTTCGGATTGTTCCTGTTTGTGGCGATATCCAACATGATTTCACGGTGGCCTAAGGAGAACTTCTGGTTGTATTGGAAATATGTGACCGTGGTGCAGAGTTTGCTGGTGGGTTTGATCAGCACTATCTGGTTCTCGTGGGGTGGAGTGCGGGGAATGTGGCGATTGTTTGGCAGGCTCGACAAGTTGCAGAGGGACGAGTTGGATAATGGGCGCGTGGTGGGGCATGTCAGTGCGGATGAGGTGGAAAGAGTGGGGGAGATTCAGAAGTCAGAAGGCAGGAGTCAGAATTTAGAATAACTACGAAAAGCGCAAAAGGCGCTGAAAATGGCAAGAGAAGGAAAGAATTAATCCTATAGCCAAACACTACATGAGATTACGCTTTTAGAAGCAAGTGTAGTGTGTGGTATCACACGAAGGAGCGAAGAACGCCAAGTGAAGAGAATAGGGTGGGCCTCGGCTAGCGACGCCCCTACTGGTTAGATTTTCAAGTGCTGTTCCAGCCAGTTGTAGGCGGCTTGGCGCAAGGGGGGGCTGAAAAGGTGGCCGCCGGGCTCGCGGACAAAGGCAAAGTTTGTGCCTGCACCGTAAAGATCGTAGATAGCTTGCAGGCGTTGTTCGATAATTTGCTGGTCGGCCAAAGGGCTGACATTGTCCATGGAGCGGCCTAGCATTAGAAGAGGTTTTGGGGCGAAACTTGCCAACAGGGCATCCAGATCGGCGACCTTGAGCAAGCCGGGAATGACATAGGACTGCGGGAGTGAATCACCGCGGGTCAGCATGCCAGAATAAAGTTTGGCGCCTTGGCTGGCGACGGCCACTTTGATTCTTGGCTCCAATGGCAGGGTGATGGTGACTTGCTGGGAGCCCATTGAATGACCGATGAGGCCCATCAGGTCGGCGTTTACTTCGGGGCGGGAGGCGAGGTAGTCGAACTCGCGCTGGATGTCCCAGATGAATCGTCCGGCTAGAGTGGCGCCCTTGAGCAGGAGACTGTAGCCGTAAATTGAATCGCCATCCCAATACTTGTTGCGTTCCTCAAAGCAACGGCTGTCGGCGGCGATGGTTATGAAGCCGCGCTTGGCCAGATCGAGCGCCTGTTGCTGGTGGGGTGAGCCGATGCGCCCCACCTGCTCGCTTTTTCCGAGGGCGAATTGGCCACCGTGTTGGTGGAGGCAGACGACGGCGGGGGCCCCAGGGCGAAGTTTGTTGGGGATGCAAACGTAGGCTCGGACCGGAGCCTCGTCCTTTTCCACGGTGTATTCCACCAACTCGCGGCGGAAGCCTTCGCGTTGTTCGGAGGCGAGCATACGAGGGTTTAGGTCAACCTGTTCCGGCATTTCGCCTAGGCAGGTCAGGTAGTGTGTGCGCAGGGTTTCCCGCGCGGCTTCAAATGATGACGTGGTTGCGAACTTATCAGGCCAGTGGAACGTGGATGTCTCCTTATTCACAGTGGTTATACTCCGGCGATGATTCCTTTGAGATATTCTGATTCAGGGAACCCGGGTTTGCGCGGATGGTCGGGCGGTTGGCTGAGGTCGCCGAGGAATTGCAGGGGGCGCTTGGCGTCACGGGTGGCGCCCTCGATGACTTTGCCAAAAAGGTGGCGGTCAACCAGACCACTACAGGAGAAAGTAATCAGGACTCCGCCGGGGGCGAGAAGTCTGCAAGCTTGCAGGTTGATGTCCTTATAGGCGCGGAGCCCCTGTTTCATTTTGTCCTGACGGGCCACGAGACGGGGAGGGTCGAGGATAATCATGTCGAATTGTTTGCCGGCCTTTTGCAGTTCGCGGAGGGTATCGAAGGCGTCGCCGATGCGGTATTCGTGGCGAGCGGGATCGAAATTATTGAGCGCGTGCATTTGGATGGCGATATCGCGGGCGGAGATGGCGGAGTCGATGGAAAGGACGGAGGAGGCTCCACTGGTTAGGGCGGCAATGCCGAAGGTGTCGGTGTAGGCGAAGACGTTCAAGACACGGGGGGCCCCGAGGCGGCGGACCCAGGTGGCGACGGCGCGGCGATTATAACTTTGGTCGAGATAGAAGCCGGTTTTGTGTCCGGTCTCCACATCGGCGAGGAAGGTCCAGTCGCCTTCCTTGAAGGTGACCGGGGCAGAGATGGGGGCTCCCCAGGCGAGCCCTTTGCGGGGGTCAATCTTTTCGTGTTTACGGACATCCACGTCCGAGCGATCCCAGATGGTGGTGGGTTGGTAGAGGTCGACAAGCGTGGCGATGAGGCTATCGCGACGCTTTTCCCAGGGGGCGGTCAGCAATTGCATGACGAGGACGCTGCCGAAGCGGTCGATGATTAGACCGGGGAGTCCGTCGCACTCGGAGAAGACGACGCGTTCCGCGCCGGAGGCGGGGGTGGCCATCCATTTTTCGCGGCGGCTTTTGGCGAGGGCGAGGCGCTCCTTGATTCCGGTGGCGTCGAGGCGGGCATCGGGAAGGGTATCGAAGACGCGGGCGCGGATTTCGGAATGGGGATGGACGGTGGCGCGGGCGAGGAAGGCGCCGGATGAGGAGAGTACATCGGCCTCGTCCTCCTCGCGGGAGCCTTCGACTTTGGCGATGGCGCCGGACATGATCCAAGGGTGGCCGCGGGTGATGGGGATATCGCGACCTGGTTTGAGATGAAGAATCAGTGACATAGTATAGCTCCAGCTTGATGACAACTGGCAACACGATGAAGGAGAGGGCGGATTGTGTCAAGGGGGAGGGAGCGTATTCAGAATTCAGGAGTCAGGAGTCAGAAGTCAGAATCCAAAGATGAAACCTAAGTGTGGGTAGAGTGTGGTGCCTGTCCGCCTGTAAGCGCTATACGCAGCATTACAGGCAGGTCGGCAGCCGCGGGCGTCGGCGAGCGACGCCCCTACGAGATTAAGCATTCGAAATACCGCCAAGACACGGAGATGAGCATAGGATAGAGGTATTTTCTGCTGGCTTATGGTGGCTGGATTCTGGATTCTGAATTCATAGGGAATCGTTATGGCGAAACAAAGACTTGATTTGATGCTGGTGGAACGTGGATTGGCGGAAAGCCGTGAAAAGGCGCAACGTCTTGTTCTGGCCGGGGTGGTTCGAGTGGGGGAGAATGTGGCGGATAAACCAGGTCGCGAGGTGGATACGGAGGCGGTGGTGACTGTTGAGGCGCCAGAGCCATTTGTCGGGCGGGGCGGAGGAAAGTTGGAGGCGGCTTTCAATGCGTTTGGGTTTGATGTGAAGGGCAAGGTGTGTGTGGACATCGGGGCCTCGACAGGCGGATTCACTGACTGCATGTTGCAGCACGGCGCGGTCAAGGTGTATGCGATTGATGTTGGGACGGGGCAGCTGGATTGGCGGCTGAGGAATGATCCCCGGGTGGTGGTGAAGGAAGGGTTGAACGCACGATATCTCTCGGCCAAGGATATTCCGGAGCCATTCCAGTTTGCTTCTGTGGATGTCTCGTTCATCTCCTTGACGCTGATTATGCCCCCTGTTACAACGCTGATTGAGCCCGGCGGTGAATTGGTGACCTTGATTAAGCCGCAATTTGAAGCGGGACGGGAGCAGGTGAAGAAGGGCGGCGTGGTGCGTGATCCGGCGGCGCGGGATGAGGTGGTTCGGCGGATTCGTGAATTCGGGACGGGGACATTGAATTTGGAATGGCTTGGGCTTTGTGAGTCGCCGTTGAAGGGTCCAGCGGGGAATGTGGAATTTCTGGCGTGGTGGAGGAAGGGGAGGGGCGTGAATTCAGGAGTCGGAATTCAGAATCCAGAATGTTAAGCGGTGGATTAGAAGGTGGGGTGCTATGAAAACTATTGGAGTGATTGCCAATTGCGGGAAGGAAAAGGCGAAGGGCGTTCTGGGGCGTCTAAAGACGAAGGCGGAGGCGCTGGGGCTCCAGTTGTTGCCGGAGCCGGAGACGGCCGCTTTGCTGGGGATGACGGCGGTTGGTACAGCCCGGGATGTTTTGCGTAGCGCGGACATTGTGATGGTCATGGGTGGCGACGGAACGATGCTTAGCGCCGTACGCGCGCTCGATGGGAGGGATATTCCTGTTATCGGGGTTAATCTCGGAGCGCTGGGGTTCATGACGAGCGTGACGGAAGATAAACTTGAGTACGCACTCGACTGTCTTGTGGCAGGAAAATATGCCACCTCTTTGCGGACCATTGTTGATTGCAATGTGGTTCGGAATGGAGAGACGATTTCGGGGTACCGTGCTTTGAATGATGTGGTGATGACCTCGGGTGGGGGCCGCGTGGCGACATTACGAATGACGTTGAACGGGGAAGAGGTGGGTGATTTTGTGTGTGACGGGTTGATTATTTCCACGCCGACGGGAAGTACGGGGCATTCCTTGTCCACGGGCGGGCCAATCTTGATGCCGAGCGCGCGCACGTTAGTGGCGAGCCTAATTTGTCCACACACCTTGAGTACTAGGCCGTTGGTGATTCCCGATGAGGTTGTGGTGGCGGTGGAGGTTGTGGGGCGGTCGCTGGGCGCGAAGCTGGCGGTGGATGGGCAGGTGGGGCAGGAGTTGGTGGTTGGTGACCGGGTTGAAATCCGGCGAAGCGGTCAGGGAGTGCGGTTGATTCATTTGCCTGGCTACAGCTATTTTTCGGTTTTGAGGCAGAAACTGCACTGGCGCGGCTCGAATGTTTGAGGGGGAGGGGGAGAAGTATGAAGCGTGAAATGGCGCCGTGAAAACGGGAAGCAGGTTTTCAGCGTCGATGTTCCGGCTGGATTTTCGGTCGTGAAGTAGGCCAAGTATTACCCGATGAACTTTCGGCTTTCGGAGCGGGCTGATTCGTAGATGGTGCGGAGCGGGGCCCCAGTCTTCTCTGCGAGCGTCAAGCAGTCATCGTATTCCGGTGATGCAGTCACGGTCTTGCCGTGCCATTGTCCCAGTTTGACGCGCACCTGGCCATAAGGCGTGGTTATCGGTTCCCACTTGCGTTCCAACATCGTGCGGCGGGTCATGTATTCGCGCACGCCAAAGGTGGTGCTTTCGGTAAAAATCAAATCCAACAGGGTTTCCCGGCGGGAGGGCGCACATAGGACGGTCAGCAACATACCCGGTCGTTGCTTCTTCATCTGGATGGAGGTGGTGAAGACATCGAAGGCACCGCTGGCGAGTAGTTTTTGTGTGAGGGCGCCGACCAGTTCAGGCGTGGTGTCGTCGATGTTGGTTTCCAGCACCAGGCAGTCGTCGCTGGAGTTGTGGTTGGCGGACGACTCCATGAGTGTAGCGCGTAGGAGGTTTGGGCGGCTGTTGAGTTTGCGGTGGCCGAAGGCGTGTCCGATGGCGCCTATGGTTGATCCTGCGGGGGGGAGGCTGGATCCCGCCCAAGTGGATAGGAGCGCCGCCGCCGTTGGGGTGACCAGTTCGAAAGGTTCATCGACGCGGACCATGGGGAAACCCTGCAGGAGCGCCATGGTGGCAGGAGCGGGATTGGGAAGGGTTCCGTGCGCGCAGGTGATGGTGCCGTGTCCGGCCGGGAGAGGAGAGAAACCGACGCGGTCTACGTCGAGCAATGACAAACCGAGACAGGAACCGACGATATCGGCGATGGCGTCGAGGGCGCCGACTTCGTGGAAATGAATGGCTTCCGGTGTGGTCTGGTGTATGGCAGCTTCGGCTTCGGCGAGGCGGCGGAAGACGGTAATGGATTGTTGTTTGACGAGACCGGGAAGGCTGGCGCTCTCGATAATTGTGGTGATGTCCTTGAGGCCCCGGTGTGAGTGGGCGTGGCGGTGGTGATGTGAATCATGGCGCTCGTGGGTGTGCACGGCGACGCGTGTGCCGGAAAGGCCGTGATCGGAAACCTTGGATACTTCAAGGCGGATATGGAAATCGCCAAGCGAGGCAAGTGCTGTCTGAAGGGTTTCCGGACTGACGCCGAGGTCAATCAGGGATGCGAGAATCATGTCGCCGCTGGCGCCGCCCACGCTGTCGAACCAAAGGGTGCGGCTCACGGGGAGTTCCTCTTTTTATGGGGTGATTGCAAACGGCGAGCATTGGAGGCTGTTTTTCGGCGTCTGCGGGCGTCGGCGAGCGACGCCCCTACAGGGAGCGGCTTTGATAAGCGATGCTGTTCGGGGAGGCGGTTGATCATGGCGGCGGCGACGCCAGCGCCGAAACCGTTGTCGATATTGACGACGGTGATGCCGGGGACGCAGGTGTTCAGCATGGCGAGCAGGGCGGCGGTGCCTTGCATGCTGGTGCCATAGCCGATGCTGGTGGGGACTGCGATGATCGGGGCTTGCGTCATGCCGCCCACGACGGAGGGAAGGGCGCCTTCCATGCCGGCGACGACGATCAGGACGCGGGCTTTTTGGAGATCGGGCAGGTGATGAATGAGGCGGTGGAGACCGGCTACGCCGACATCGAAGACGCGGCGGACGTTGGCGCCCATTTTTTCGGCGACGATGGCGGCTTCCTCGGCCACGGGAATATCGGTGGTGCCGGCGCAGAGGACGGCGACGAGGCCGACGGCGGGGGTGGCGGGTTTGACGTCGAGGGCGATGATCCGGGCGGCCTCGTGATAAACGGCTTTCGGGAAGACTTTGCGGACGGCTTCGTATTGGGCCGGGTTGGCACGGGTGGCCAATACATTCTGGCCGGACTCATTGAGGGCCGTCATGATCTTGACGATGTGGTCGGCGGTCTTGCTTTGGGCGAAAATGACTTCTGGGAAGCCGCGGCGGCGGAGGCGGTCGGTATCGACACGAGCGAAGCCGAGATTCTTTTCGCGGGTGGCATCGATGTGTTGTTCGGCGGCGGCAGGTTTGAGTTGGCCTTTAGCGACCTGATCGAGAATCTTTCGAAGGTTCATAGGTGTAGAGGATGGAAAGAGAGCGGGGATGCGTCAAGATAATATGGGAGGTGAGATGGATGGGGAAGTATGAAAGGGAGCAATGGTTCGGGGTTCAGGACAAAGGGAATGAATCCAGAAGTTAGAATTCGGAATGTGTTGACGCCCATATTATGGCGGCGTAAATATTTGCCCTGTTTGATTGGCAGGAACGTTAAACAAGAATGTGATTATGCAGGAAAATATGTCGAAAACTTGGCAGGGGCTGCTTTGGTCTTGTGTGGTTGAAGCGTGGCCCGCGGCATTGAAGACTGGACGGTGGCGAATGTGCTTGGGTTGGCTTATGGCGCCGGTGTTATTATTGATAATGTGAAGCGCGGGTTACTGTCCAAAAAGCACGCTGATCTTTTGAATCACCATATTGCGATATCGCATTGCTGTTGGAGGATACCTTGCTGTTTGTGGCGATCGGGGTGTCGGTGTGGTGGATTAAGATTCCGAGGCTGGTGCTGGCGGGGATTGCGGTGTGGGGGAAGAGGCTGTTTGGGGATAGAGGCCGGGTGTAGAAGTAACTGTTTCGAGATGTCGTGAATGTTTCTTGAAAAAAGCGCACTACTTGGTATTATTTATAGTACTTTTTGGAGATGCATCATGAGTACTTTGACAGCGGCGGAACTTAAACGTAGAGGTATTTCGAGCTTGGATCCTGTTTTGAGTCAGGATGGGGAGGCTGTTATTACGGTGCATGGCAAGGGGCGTTATGTTGTGATGACTGTCGAAAAGTACGACGCCTTGCGCGAGTTGGAACTTGGGCAAGCCGTTCGTGAAGCACGCGCGGATTATGCGGCAGGCCGTGTTGCCGATACCACTGTCAAGGGGCACATTCGGCGGATTCAAAATGAAGTATAACTTGGTCTTTACAGACAGTTATACGCGGAGGGCGGCCAAGTTTATCAGGAAGCATCCGGCATTGCTGCAACAGTATCAGAAGACTCTGGAATTGCTGGAATTGAACCCATTTCATCCGTCCTTGCGTCTACACAAGCTCAAGGGATCACTTAAGGAGCTTCATTCCGTTTCAATCAACATTTCCTATCGAATTACCATCGAATTCCTTGTCGAAGGGGAAACCATTGTTCCTGTTAACGTGGGTGCTCACGATGAAGTGTATTGAAAAGTCAACACGTTGAGATGATATTTCAATGACGCTGGCTTTGCTTTTTGTCCAATATTTTTCAAGATACCACCGTCAAGGGGCGCATGCGGCGGATACAAGATGAAGGAAGACGGGTGTCAGTATGTCGTTCCCGGCTCTTCAACATTAGTTGCTATTTACGGTCTGACCCCGTCTAGGAGAGACCCCGTCTAGGAGATGCGTCCTGTGGGACGCCAGTGATTACGATTAGGATTACGATTAAGATTATGATGGGCTGCCTGCGGTGCCGGATAAGCCAAATGTCTACAGTGCCAGTTCCGTCAGGGATTCGAAGTGGGGGGTGCGGGGGAACATGTCGAAGAGTTGGGATTGTTTGACGGTGAATCCGGATTCCTTTAGCCAGGCCACGTCCCTTGCCATGGTGTCGGCGGCGCAGGAAATGTAGAGGATGCGCGAAGGGGCGAGGCTGGTCAGCTGCTTGATCATGGCGCGGCCCAATCCGGTTCGCGGGGGGTCCACAATGGCGGTGGTGGGTAGATTGGATTTCAGTGAGGCGAGGGAAGTCTTGTGCGCACTGCCGGCGATCCATTGAATTTCGGGATGCCCCAGTTTTTTTGCGTTATACTCGGCGGCTTTCAGGGCGGGACCATCCACATCCAGTCCGATCACTTTTGAAAACCCTTGATGGGCGGCGGCGAGAGCGAAGATGCCGACACCACAGTAGAGATCGATGACACGATCCGGATGATCGGTGGCCAGAAGTCGCATGACTTCCTCCACCAGGAGCCGGGCAACGGCGGGATTGGTCTGGTAGAAGCTGTTGCGGGGAACGCTTAGGGGGCCGACAGGCGAGGACTCCACCAGCCAGATATCGTTTTCTGCCGCGCGTCCACGCCACCAGGTGGCGCCGTCGCGCTCGGTCCAGCGGAAGGTAAGGTTCATGTCGTTGCGCAGGCTGTGCATGAACGAGCCATCACGGCGGCGTTCGGCGAGCAGGTCGTTTAGCTGTGGCATGGCCAGCGGGCAGGCGGGGACATCGATGATGGTGGTATTGTCTTCCATGAAGTAGCCGAGCCGGAGGTCCGAGCCGTCCCGCTGGACGTGTAGCGCCATCTTGTTGCGATAGCCAAGGGAGAGTGGTGAGGCGACGGGGGGGAGAATATAACTTGGAGCGGTGAACTCGGAGCTGTGAGCGGTCTGTCGCGGCGCGGAGCGCCCCTCCCACATTGAATATTGAGATGATGGAAGATGGCGTTCGAGGAGTTGGCAGAGGTGGTCTTGTTTGATTTGGAGTTCAGTCTCGTAGGCCATGTGCTGGTAACAGCAGCCGGGGCAGACGGGGGGGCGTGGGGTGTGGGTGGGTTTGTTTTTGGGGATCGATAGGGCGAGGGGGCAGGTGGTGGGGATTCGCGAGGGGGAGGGGGAGAGCAGGGAGAGGGCTTTGGCTTCGATATAAGAGCCGTGATCCCGGATGAGTTCGGCCTCGACGGTTTCGCCGGGCAGGACGCCGGGGATGAAGCAAACTTTGCCTTCATGCCGGGCCACGCCGCGGCCACCGTACGCGATTTGTTCGATATGTAAGGGAAAGGGCACGAGGAGGGTTCAGGGTTCAGGGTTCAGTGGGACCGGAGGTTGTTTTGATTTTCTTACGGAGCCGGCGTAGAGATTGAAGCCCAGCAGGCGGCATTCGATGTTGCCGTTGAAGAATAGGATTTTGCGGGAGGTCCGCAGGCCGGTCATTTTGCCGAGGTCCAGATTGCCGGTGAAGACATAGCCGCGGTAGCCCTGGCATTTTTGTTTGAAGAAATCGCCGATGCGGCGGTAGACGGGTTCCAGTGCGAGCACGTCGCCCATGCGTTCGCCATAGGCGGGGTTAAGGACGACCACGCCGGGATTTTCACCTTCAGCGGGCGGGATGGGGGTGTCAGCGAAGTCGCAGACGTGGAATTCAATCAGTTGCTCAACGCCAGCGGTGCGCGCGTTCTGGCGGGCAGCCTCGACGGCTTCCGGACGATTGTCGGAGGCGATGATGCGGCCGGTCAGTTTCTGTTTGGGCAGGGCGCGTGTTTCCGAGCGGATGCGTTGCCAAAGGGTGGTGTCGGCATCCTTGAGGTGTAGGAATCCGTATTGGCTGCGGAGAAGGCCGGGGGCGCGACCCTGAGCCTGGAGTGCGGCTTCGATGGCGAGGGTCCCGCTGCCGCACATAGGGTTGATGAAGTGGCCTTGGCTCTGCCAGGTGGTGGCCATGACAACGGCGGCCGCGAGCGCCTCCTGCATGGGGGCTTCCATGGGGATTTTGCGGTAGCCGCGGCGGGAGAGGGATTCGCCGGAGGT
>CAZDUS010000003.1:0-94235 GCA_964508705.1 uncultured Verrucomicrobiota bacterium | reverse complement strand
AAGGCATCAATAACGACCCGAAGAATTGTGTTCCTCTAAAAAAGATAGACCACCCACTGGCTTGGTCATACCCGGAATACAGGATCATTGTGACCAAGAAAGTCTCTACGTGCGAGAATCTTTGCGAGCTCTTCTACGAGCTTCTCAAGGATAAGATGCCGATCAAGAAGATCACTTTCCGGTCTTCTTCTATGAACGCGGCAACGAAAACATTCAAATAAGAACCTGCTCCGTATTGACCCTCATCCACCGGCTAAGCCGGTGGATGAGTAATGTATTCTCTCTTCCCCATCTGAATTCTGACTCCTGAATCCTGAATACCATATTCCCCCCTGTCTAAGGTCCAAGGTCTAAAGTCTAAGGTCTTCCCCCCCACTTCCTCTTGATCTTTCCCTCCCCAATCGCTTGAATGCCTTCCGTACAAAAATAAGGAGCGACCCATGTTACCTTCACAAATTTCAACCTTCAGCATCACCTCCGAACTAGCCGGACTGGATGCAACCCACGATGCTCGCGCCGCTCTAACCAACACCGAGATTATGGCCAGCGAACTCGAACGCCTGCTAATGATCACCGAGGCACTCTGGACTTTCATCAAGAAGGAGCACAACAAGACCGACTCAGACCTCATTCGCATGGTCGCCGAAATTGACGCACGCGATGGCCGCATTGATGGCCGCGTCGCCGCCGAACCACCAATCCCCTGCTCTGCCTGCAACCGGATCACAACCAAACACCGCCCAAAATGCATCTTCTGCGGCAAACCACACATTGCTCCCCCATTCCACCGCTAATTCCCCCTATGAACCCTGAACCAAATTCGCCTCTCTCTTTCATAATTCATAATTCTCAATCCATAATTTGTATTTCGTAATTCGTAATTTGTAATTTTATTACCCCTCCCCCATGAACCGTCTAAGCTACTTCATCCGCCGCCTGCTTCTCATCGTCCCCACCTTCCTTGGCATTACCATGCTGTGCTTCGCCCTCATTCAAGTCGTTCCCGGCGGACCCGTCGAACAAATGATCACCCGCATGAAAGGAATCGGCACCGGGGAATCCCGCCTCACCACCGGCGCCGCCTCATCCATCTCACCCGCCCAACGTGCCGCCATCGAACGACACTTCGGCTTCGACCGCCCCCTCCATGAACGCTACTGGAACTGGCTGGTCCGCGACCGGCTCGGCATGCAAATGGAATCCTATAAATACCCCAACAAAACCGCCTGGCAGCTGATCAGCGAACGATTCCCCGTCTCCCTCATCTTCGGCATCGCCGGCCTCGTCCTGAGCTATCTCGTCTGCATCCCGCTGGGCATCGCCAAGGCCCTCCGCAACGGGTCCCGATTCGACCTCCTCTCCAGCATCATCGTCTTCACCGGCTACGCCATCCCCGCCTTCGCCCTGGGCATGGTCCTGAAAATGCTGCTCTGCGGCACCGTCGATGGATTCTGGGACATCTTCCCCCTGTCCGGCATCCACTCGGATCAAGCCGACCTCTATCCACTCTGGCAACGCCTCGCCTACACCGCCTGGCACATGGTCCTGCCGGTCCTCTGCTACGTCATCGGAAACTTCGCCGTCCTCACCCTGCTCATGAAGAACGCCCTCATGGACCAGATCGGCAAGGATTACATCCGCACGGTCCTTGCCCGCGGCGGCTCCATGCGCCGCGCCGTCTGGGGCCACGCCCTGCGCAACGCCCTCATCCCCATCGCCACCGGCCTCGGCGGCATCCTCACCGTCATGTTCGCCGGCTCCGTCCTGATCGAGCAGGTCTTCGAGATCCCCGGTATGGGCCGCCTGAGCCTCGATGCCATCGTCGGACGCGACTACCCCGTCTTCCTCGGCATCCTCTCGCTCACCTCCATCCTCGGCCTCCTCGGTGGCATCGTCTCGGACTTCTGCTACATCCTCGTGGATCCCCGCATCTCGTTCACCAACAAGTGACTTGCATCCACTTCCTTTCTACCTATAATGCCCCAACTTTTTCCCAATAGTTAGGAGAAGATTATGCGATACATCGTCTGCGTTAAGCAGGTACCAGAAACAACGGACGTCCGGATCAACCCGGAAACCAACACCCTCATGCGCGAGGGCGTGGTGTCCATTATTAACCCCTTTGACATGTACGCCATCGAGGAGGCCCTTCGCCTGAAGGCCAAAACCGGCGGCACAGTCACAGTGATCTCCATGGGGCCCCCTCAGGCCGAAGCCGCCATCCGCGAGGCCATCGCCATGGGCGCCGATGACGGTATCCTCGTCTCCGACCGCGCCTTCGCCGGTAGCGACACCTGGGCCACCAGCTACACGCTCGCCATGGCCATCAGGAAGATCGGCGACTTCAGCGTCGTCCTCTGCGGCAAGCAGGCCTCCGATGGCGATACCGCCCAGGTCGGCCCCGGCATCGCCGTCCACCTGGACCTCCCCCAAATCACCTACGTCCGCAAGATCGAGGAAATCGACGACAAGAAAATCGTCGCCGAACGCCTGATGGAAAACGGCTACGAAGTCATCGAAGCCCCCCTCCCTTGCGTCCTGACCGTCATCAAGGAAATTAACGAACCGCGCCTGCCTTCCCTGAAGGGCAAGATGGCCTCCAAGAAGGCCGTCATCCCCACATGGAAAGCCGCCGACTTGAACTGCGACCCAAAGGGCATCGGCCTCGAGGGGTCCCCCACCAAAGTGGTCAAGATCTTCACCCCTCCCCCACGGTCGGGTGGACAAATGTTGAAGGGCGAGCCGGATGAAATCATTCCCGGTCTCGTTGCCAAACTGAAGGATGCTGTCCTGAGCGCCGCTAATTAAGGAGTTTTAACCATGAGCGACCCAATCAAAATCATCGAAGAAAAATGTGTCCGTTGCGGCCTCTGCGTCAAGGTCTGCCCCTTCGGCGCCATCACCCAGGCGGAACGTAAAGCCGTCCCCGTCATTGACCTCCAGAAGTGTACCCTCTGCGGCGCCTGCATCGAGGCCTGCAAGTTCGACTCCATCTGGATGCAGGAAAAAACCGCACCTTCTTCCGACCTGTCCTCCTTCAAGGATGTCTGGGTCTTCATCGAACAGCACGACGGCGAAATCCAATCCATCTCCTATGAACTGCTGGGCGAAGGACGCAAGCTCGCCGACGAACTGAAAATGAAACTCTGCGCCGTCTTCCTGGGGAGCAACATCTCCGGCAAGACCTCCGAGCTCATTTCCCGCGGCGCGGATAAGGTCTACATCGTCGACCGCCCCGAACTGGAACACTTCCAGGACGAGTCCTATGCGGCCGTGCTCGTTGACCTGGTCAACCGCCACAAGCCGAACGTCTTCCTGTGCGGTGCCTCCACCATCGGGCGGAGCCTTGTCTCCCGCGTCGCCGTCAAGGTTAACGCCGGTCTCACCGCCGACTGCACTGGCCTCTCCATCGACCCAGCCAACGGCAACCTGCTCCAGACTCGCCCTGCCTTCGGCGGCAACATCATGGCTACCATCATCACCCCGAACAACCGCCCGCAAATGGCAACCGTTCGCCACAAGGTGATGAAGGAAGCCGTCGTCGATCCTTCACGGACTGGCACTGTCATAACCGAAGTCGTCGCCGACGCCCTCCTCAAGAGCAGGGCCCGCCGCATCCGCTTCGAGGCGGAACGCGAAACCACAATGAATATCGCCGAGGCAAATATCATCGTGGCGGGTGGCCGCGGTCTCCAGGCCCCGGAAAACTTCGCCATGCTCAAGGAACTGGCCGAAGTCCTCGGCGCAGGCGTCGGAGCTTCCCGCGCCGCCGTGGATTCCAACTGGATCGCCTACTCTCATCAGGTCGGACAGACCGGCAAAACCGTCTGCCCGAAAATCTATATCGCCGTCGGCATCAGCGGCCAGATTCAGCATCTGGCAGGCATGCAGTCGTCCGATATCATCATCGCGATCAATAAGGACGCCGATGCGCCCATCTTCAAGGTGGCCACCTATGGCATCGTGGGTGACTTGTTCACCATCGTGCCTAAGCTCACCCAGGAATTCCGCAAAATGCTCGGCAAGTGATACTAATCCCTCTTGTCAGCCGCGAATTCACACAGTAGATTGTCAGCACATTCGGAGGTTTAGATTATGAAGATGAAACAGTTCCTGAAAGTCACCGTTATTTTATCCATGACCGCGCTTGCATCGCAAGTGTTCGCTGGCTCGGCAACCCCATCCTCCATCCTCGTCGTTCCGGCACGCGCCCGCATGGTGCAATTGGCTTTCCATGTCGCATCCGTCAAGGATGTCGGTCTTGTCTGCTACGACAACAACGCCGTATCCAAGGACCTCCTGATCCACGTTTGGAACGGTCAGGAATGGATTCGCATCACCTCCGATGAATACACCAGCGGCGCCTTTATGTCCGGCACAGCGCAGGATGTCTTCGTTCTCGGCCCGGCCACAACCGTTCCCGCCGTCATGTCCATTGACCCTGCCTGGGGCAAAACCACTCACCGCATCACGGAATTGGATAGCGCCATCGTGCTGAACGAACTCGGCAAGGTAATGAACTTCTCATCCCGCCAGTGGAAATGGCTGGCCGAAAAGAACGGAATGTTATTGACCGACAAGAATGCGGAACGCCGTCGTTATGGCCGCTGGGGCAAGTCTGGAATCGACGCCTCTGCCCTGCCTCCGCGCACCGCCACTCCCGCCCCTGTGCCAACTCCGGCCGCAAACGATGTCATCACCATGCCGCCATCAGCCGCAAGCCCTGATCCGGCGCCAATCGCTCCCCCGATTGCCCCCGCTGTTACTGCTCCTGAAGCTCCTGCCATCGCGGCGCCAGCAGCAACACCCAGTCCGACAATCAAGTAACCGCTAACTTTCCCAAAAGGTAGCTCGAGATGCCTGTCCCGCCTTATGCGGGATCCCCTGTTAGCCGTCTTTGGTTTAACTTATTGCACTCCGCCAGCATCAGGCGAATCTGCGCTTAAGTGTAGCGTGGATACCCTTGGTCGGGACTCACATCCGGACAGGAACGACTCGGAGAGCAGTTCCTAATCGAAGATGCTCTAGAAAAATCTCGCCAACACCCACGGCGTCATTCCGACAACAGCCATCACGCTGTGTATCACCAGCGCCACAAACCTCTCCCGGCTCTCCACGGTCAACAAACCAAGCATTCCCCGGCCCGCCAACCACATCATAAGAAACGATGCCATCACCGGAATCATCAGGATAGCCATCACCACATCCACAGGACGCAAATGCATGAATCCAACAGACAGCGGCCACATCAACAACCCAAGCCCCCCAGCCATCACCCCCTTGAATGACGCCCTTTCCCCCGGCAACCATGACAACAGGAACGGCCCCACGACAGCGCCACTTAGCCATCCAATACACAGGGTTATCACCGTCGGAGGTGCCTCGCTCAAAAGGTGCTCCACTGAAAAGAACGCTCCCCGGAACCCCGACACCCCCACCATGATTGCCAAAACAGGAATCATCACCTTCCCGCTAACCATCATGCACCGCAAGACTAGGGCGCATCGTTCCTCGAAACAAATCCTAACTTTCCTTGTCACATCAATCTCCAGCACAAATATTCCAAACCCGTCATCAACTTCATCAAATCATAATCCTAATAATAATCCTAATCGTAAACTCTTGTCATTCTACTGATTATCCCCATCCTATACATCCAGCCCCCGGATACGTCCTATCCGACGGATCCGTCAGATACCCCACCCCCAACCCGCTAATTCTGATTGAAGCCGACCCCGCAGGATGGTACTTCTTTGGCCCTCATGCGCCGAATCAAAGAAGGCTCGGCGGAGACAGGAGCTTACCGTGTATCTGAAGTCCATCCAAGTGGTCGGGTTCAAGAGTTTCTTGCATCCCACTGTACTTAATTTCCAGCCCGGAATGACCGCCATCGTCGGCCCCAACGGTTGCGGAAAAAGTAACGTCTCCGACGCCCTGAAGTGGGTCCTCGGCGAAACCAGTGCCAAGGCCCTGCGCGGCAGCAAGATGGAAGACGTGATCTTCAACGGCACCGACACACGCAAACCCCTCGGCATGGCGGAAGTGAACATCACCTTCGCCGATTGCGAAGCCACCCTCGGCACCGAATACAACGAGGTCACCGTCACCCGCCGCGTCTTCCGCTCCGGCGAAGGCCAGTATTTCCTGAACAAAACCCCCTGCCGCCTCAAGGATATCCAGCGCCTTTTCATGGATACCGGTATCGGTACCTCATCCTATTCCGTTCTCGAACAAGGCCGCATCGACCGCGTCCTGAGCTCACGCCCCGAGGACCGCCGCGAAATCTTCGAGGAAGCCAGTGGCATCACCCGCTTCAAGACCGACAAGCGCGAGGCCCTGCGCAAACTGGAACAAACCGAAGCCAATCTCCTGCGCCTCGACGACGTCGTGCGCGAAGTAAAGCGCCAGATCGGGTCGCTCCAACGCCAGGCCGGCAAGGCGCGCCGCTACAAGGAACTCCGCGATCAACTCCGCAAACTGGACACCTTCTGGACCGCGCGGAAATTGCGCGCCATGGAAACCGACCTCCAGCAACGCGAAGCCGCCCTCGATGAACTCGGCCGCCGCATCCACGTCCTTCATGAGGAAATCCAGAAGTCCGACGGCCGCAGCACGGAACTCCGTACCGCAATCAGCGCAACCGAGGAAACATTGGGCGCCCTTGCCGAGGATCGCGCCGCCGCGCAATCCCGGCTCGAACATAACCGCGAACTGATCCGGATCAACGCCGAACGCGTCCAGGAACTCCAAATCCTCGCGGATAGAGACAAGCGCGACAGCACCCTCGCCACCGCCCAGGCCGAACAACAGCGTCAGGCGCTAAAGGAACTCATTGCCGGCCTATCTACAATCCAGAAGGAACGGGATCAGGCCGAGCAGGATTGGAAACAGCGCCACGATGCACTTCTCGCACACGAGGCCAGCGTCGAAGCCGCCCGACAGGAAATCCAGACCCGCCGTCAGGAATCCATGTCGCTCGATCACACCATCGCCACCCTGCAAAACCAGCTCAGCCAGATGGAGGCCAAACAACAGTCCGGCATCCTCCGCCGTGAGCGGCTCGGCGCCGAATACGCCCAGATCCAGCGTGTGGCCAACGACAACGAAGCCCAACTCGGCAAAATCGCCGCCCACTTGAGCGAACTCCAGGCGGAACTTGAACGCCGCGAGTCTCGCCTCGAGGAGCTTCAAGGCCGCCGCCGCGAAACCGCCGATGAACTTGAATCATCGCGGAAAACTGCTGGCGAAATCCAATCGCAACTGGCGGTCAAAAAGGCGCAAATTGAAATTCTGGAAGCCGACGACAGTTCCGCCAAGGACTTCCCGGAAGGCGCGCGTCTGATCATGGACAACGCCAATCCCCTCGGCATCAACTCCAAGGCTCTCCTCGGCGCGCTAGCCAACCATATCGAGGTGGAAGCCTCCTACCGCACCGCCCTGGAATCCGTCCTGCGGGCCTGGCTGGATGCCGTCGTCGTCGCTGATGCTCCCGGAGCGCTTTCAATCCTCCGCGAACTGCAATCGCGGAAAGCGGGACCGGCTCGCATCATTGTGGCCGACGCCAAATCACCAATTCCCGCCCGCCCTTCCCTGTCCGGCGGTCAATACCTCATGGATATCGTCTCCTCCACCCCGTTTGCCAAGCCCGCCATTGAACGCATCCTGGCTGGCGTGGTGGTGGTGAATAAAATCGACGACATTCCTATGCCCCTGCCGGAGGGCTCCGTCTTTGTCACCCTTTCAGGTTCCGTCGCCCGGGATGGAGGCTCGTTCGAACACTGGGGCGGCGATGCCAAGGCCACCAATCCTCTCACCCGTAAACACCAGCTTGCCGATCTTCACGATGCGCAGGAATCGTTCGAAACCAACCTGTCAAAGCTGAGCGCCCGGATTTCCGAGCTTAGCGCAACTATCAGCGAACTCGACCGCGAAGTCACCGTTGCGACCAACCTGCAAACCGAGCAACGCCGCTCAGTCGCCTTGAAGGAAGGCGAATTCCAAATTGTTTCGAATGAGGCACGTCAGGCTAAGCAGCGATTGGATGTGGTCGGATTCGAAATCGAGGAGCTCAAGAAGCAGGTTGCCGATGAAAATGAGCGACAGGCCGTCGCCTCACAAATTGAGGCCGCCCGCGCCCATCAGGCCGAATCACACTCCCGCCTGGAAAGCCTTACCCATTCCATTCAGGACATGGAACGCAAGCGGTCATCACTTCAGGCGGAAGCTACCGAAGCGCGCCTCCGCTTCTCCGAGGCACGCCAGAAAGCGGAGCACATGGCCAGCCAGCAGGACCCCATTCGCCATCGCCTGACTGAACTTGAGTCCATCATCAAGACCCGCTCCGAGGGGCTCGTCCAGTACGAGCAAACCATTGCCCAGTTGAATCAAGCCTCAACCGACGCCCGGAACCAGCAGGCTTCCCTCGAAAAAACCGTGGCGTCTTTCGCCGAAAAACTCGACGCCCTGCGACGGGAACGCGCGGAAAAAACCAAGGAACTAACCCTTCTGGATAGCGAACTGACCGGGAAACGGGACGCGTTGGAAACCATGCGTGAACAAAGGTCCCACCTCGAAGTCCAAAGCGCCGAAGCCAAGATGCGGCGCCAAAACCAACTGGATCGCGCCACTTCAGAATGGAGCTGCACGGTCGAGGATCTCATGAACTCGCCAGTCCCGGAATGGGAAGGCGAAAAACCGGCCGAGGGCGAGCCGCCATACGAGCAGGCCATCTCGGAACTCCGAACCAAAATCGAGGCCATGGGTCCCGTCAACCTTATCGCCATCGAGGAATATCAAGAACTGGAAGAGCGGTATGCGTTCCTCACGGGCCAACAGCAGGATTTGGTCAGCGCCAAGACCCAGTTGGTCGAAATGATCAAGAAGATCAATCAAACCACGTCGGAACTCTTCAGCGCCACTTTCACCAAGATCAACGAGAATTTCCAGATCATGTTTGAACGCCTCTTCAACGGCGGCTCCGCGAAACTGGTCATGGTTGCCGAGGACGATGTCTTGGAAAGCGGCATCGATATCATCGCTCGACCTCCCGGCAAACGCCTGCAAACCGTGTCGCTACTCTCCGGTGGAGAGCGAACCATGACGGCTGTGGCATTGCTGTTCGCCATCTACATGATCAAGCCCAGCCCATTCTGCGTGCTGGACGAATTGGATGCCGCTCTGGATGAATCGAACATCGGACGATTCGTCAAAGTCCTGGCCGACTTCCTCAATCAATCCCAGTTCATCGTGATCACCCACAACCGCCGCACCATCGCTGTGGCCGACACCATCTACGGCGTCACCATGCAGGAAACCGGTATCTCAAAGGTTGTCTCCATGAAATTCTCCGAATACGAGCAAAGCAAGGAGTTTCAGGCCAACGGGAAACCGGCAACACCCCCCGCCAAGGAGTAACCCATGCCGGCAACGCGTCCCGTAAGTTACAAATCCCTGCTGAATGTTGCCGTCGAAGCCGTCACCAATGCCGGAAATCATGCGCTGAAAAACTACGCTCGTAGACGCCAAACCATTCAGGTCACTGCGCACGACGTCAAACTCAAACTCGACGTGGAGTGCCAGGGCATCGCCGAACGCACAATTCTTGGAGCCTTCCCCGACCACGCCATTCTCGGCGAGGAAACCGCTGGCGATGCATTCCCATCCCATTCCCCTTATGTCTGGATCATCGACCCCATTGACGGAACCGTGAATTTTTCCCACGGCCTCCCTTTCTGGTGTTGCTCCATCGCTGTTCAATTCAAAGGCGTTACGGTGGCTGGCGCTGTCTATGGACCCGCCGTGGGCGAACTATTCACGGCTACCCGGGGTGGTCCGGCGCGTCGTAACGGAAAGAAGATCCACGTTTCCGACACCAGCAACGTGAAGTCCGCCTTGGTCATGACCGGCCTCGACCAAAAACTGGCCCCTAGCTCAAACCGCTTGGATATCTTCAGCACCATTTCCGAAAACGTCCAAAAAGCCCGCGTGGTAGGAACCGCCGCCCTCGACATCTGCCGAGTGGCAGCCGGACAGGCCGACGGCTACTTTGAATCCGGAGTCTACGTTTGGGATGTCTACGCTGGCGCCTTGGTCGTCGAGTGCGCCGGTGGCCGAGTCGAATCCCTGGGATCCCCCGCTCCACTCCGTCAACTCTTCCTCGCCACTAATGGCCTGATTCACCAGCCACTCAAAAAACTGATCACCAGCAAGATCCCCCGCACATAACGCTTCCACTTTTATCCGTTCCACGGACCACACTTGTCGCATTCCCATTGTCTCATTCTCGAAATGACTGTCTCATCCCTGCGACATGAAACACCCTCCATTCCCTTAGGCATTCCCAGCCAATTGCCTACCCCCTCGGATAACTCCCGCAAGACATCATTTCACGCTCATATTGCAAATATTTCGTCAAGGCCATACCCAGCTTAACCATGGCACGCGCAATGCTTAATTATACAGGTGACCTGAGGCTGGTTATAAAGGGATCGCACCTAAGGGTGCATACATGATCACCGAAACTGGCCAACTGGGGCGCCAAGGCAGCAGGCAAATGCTAGCCACCATGACCGCGGCGAAAGCCGCGGTTATCTTTTTTATACTATCATCACGAATCTAACGCTGGAGAACGGCAAAGTTAAGGGCGACCTCCCCGAAGGACACGTTTCCCAGCGCATTTAATCGAACATACGCTCCTAATCTCGGACTCGCCCATCAGTTTCCGCCCTTCAGTTACTCCAACCCCGTTCTTGCCGCAGCCATCCATTTTTGGTTCTATGACCCCGTTCTGGTCAAACCTGAACACATACTACAAAGGGAGAAAGCCATGAACGTGGATGCCATTCTTTTAAAAGCGGTGGAACTTCACGCCTCGGATATCCATCTTAAAGCAGGCCAAAAACCCTATATGCGCCAACATAGCGCACTCGTGGAATTGGGGGATACCGTCCTCACCCCCAATGACGTGCTCACAGCTACCCAATCGATCATCCCCCCTCATCTGACCGAAAGCTTCGCCACCAAGCATGAAGCGGATTTCTCGTATACCGTGGAGGGTGCCGGGCGTTTCCGCGCCAACGCCTTCCACACTCAAGGACTACCCGCCCTGGCATTCCGACATGTCAAAACCAAAGTCCCGAACTTTGAGGATTTGCATCTGCCCCCCTCCATGGCCACCATAGCCTCCGCCCAACGAGGCATCGTCATCGTCAGCGGCGCCACCGGTAGCGGAAAGTCAACCACACTCGCCGCCATGCTGAACCACATCAACCAGACAGAACGCCTGCGGGTCATCACCATCGAGGACCCCATTGAATACCTGTTCCCCGATAAAAAATGCGTCATTTCGCAACGCGAGGTCGGATTGGACACCTTGAGTTTCCAAGCCGCCCTGAAACACATTCTCCGCCAGGACCCAGACGTGATTGTCATCGGCGAAATGCGCGACCAGGTCAGTTTCCGCACCGCACTTGCAGCCGCCGAAACCGGCCATCTGGTCCTCACCACCCTGCATTCCGCGAATGCCGCTGTCGCCGTACACCGCCTACTGGAGTTCTTCCCAGCCAACGAATGGGACCAGATCCGCCTGAATATCGCCAGCAACCTGCAAAGTGTAGTCTGCCAGCGCCTCCTGAAAGGCGCCCAGGGCGGAGTCATTCCCGCAGTCGAAATCCTGATCAATACCCCGACCGTCCGGAAACTCCTCGAAAAGAACAAACTGGACGTCCTCAGTGCCGCCATCGAAACCGGCGTGGAAGACGGCATGCAAACCTTTAACCAGTCAATCTATAACCTGATCAAGTCCGGCATGATCAGCACGGAGGAAGGCATGACTTACGCCACCAATCCCCAGGCTCTGCGTATGAACCTCCAGGGAATTTTCCTCGATGAATCACGTCGCATCCTTGCTTCAATTTAACCATGACATCCACTCACCCTGTCCCCTCCTTATCCCCCGACTCGCCAGACTCCGCTGGAGTATCCGAACTGGCAATTCTCGCCGGCAAGGGGGATTACCCGCTCCTCCTGGCCCAATCCGCACGACAACAGGGCGTGAAGCGGATCGTCGCCATTGCCTTTCGCCATGAAACCGAACGGGCCATCTCCCGTTATTGCGACCAGGTGCACTGGATCTACCTCGGCCAACTTCAGGCAGTCCTCGACGCTTTCCGGTCCACCGGAATCAAGCACGCCGTCATGGCCGGACAAATCACCCCCACCCATCTCTTCAGCCTGCGTCTCGACCGCGCCGCCCTCTCCATGTTGAACCGCCTGCGCGAACGCAATGCCCACACCATCTTCGGGGCTTTCTGCGACGAATTGAAAGGCATTGGCCTTCAGTTACTACCCGCGCACCTGTTCATGGAAAGTGCCATGCCACCCGCCGGATTGATCGCCAACCGATCGCCTTCATCATCGGAAGAATCCGACATCAATCTCGGCATACAAGTGGCAAAGACCACCAGCGGCATCGAGATCGGCCAAACCGTTGTCCTCAAACAAGGCACCATCCTCGCCGTCGAGGCGTTCGAAGGCACCGATGAAGCCATCCTGCGCGCAGGCAGGCTTGGGGGCCCCGGCATCGTCGTCGTCAAAGTCGCCAAACGCGGACATGACATGCGGTTCGACATTCCCGTCATCGGAACTCGAACCCTCAAGACATTACGCAAGGTCAAGGCCGGGGTTCTCGCCGTGGAAGCGGGACGCACCATTCTCCTTCAAAGGGAGGAACTCATACGCCAGGCCAATCGCATGAACCTCTGCCTTACGGCGGTCCCCACTGAGGACTCCGAACCGGACAAGGCCGGCTCTCCGGGCCGTCCGTCCCCATAAGAACTTCTAACCACACCAGCAGGAAAGTCGCACCTTATGTCCACACCAAAAGCTAAAGTCGGAGTCATCGGCGTCGGCAGCCTCGGTCAATGGCACGCCCGCGTGTATTCTGAACTTCCCCACGCCGAACTCGTTGGCGTCTACGACGTCCACGAGAAACGCGCCAGGGAAATCGCGCACCGTTACAACACCAAGCCCTTCAACTCCATGGACGAGCTGGCCTCTCAAGTGGACGCCCTGAGCATCGTGGTGCCTTCCGACCTGCACCGCGAAGTGGCTTGTCAGCTCATGAAGCACAATGTCCACCTCCTCGTTGAAAAACCCATCGCCTCCACCACCAACGATGCCGAAGTCATGGTGGCCGCCGCCAACGAACGCGGCCTCATCCTTCAGGTCGGGCATGTGGAACGATTCAACCCGGTCCTGAATGTTCTGGAAACGGTCCTCACGGAACCCCGGTTCATCGAAGCCGTGCGCCTCGCCCCCTATCCGCCGCCACGCGAAGGCCTTCACCCGCGCGGCACCGAGGTCAGTGTTGTGCTCGACCTCATGATCCATGATCTCGAAATCATCCTCCATCTGGTCCGCGCCAAGGTTAACCATATCCACGCCGTGGGGGTCCCCGTGCTTAGCTCAAGCGAGGATATCGCCAACGTGCGCCTCTCGTTCGAGAACGGTTGCGTGGCCAACGTCACCGCCAGCCGGATCAGCATGGAGCGAACCCGCAAGATCAGGGTCTTCCAGCCCGATACCTACGTCTCTCTCGACTACGAGAAGCAGTCAGGCCACCTGTTCCGCAAAACCGGCCCCGCCATCTCCCGGTCCGATGTCCCCATTGAAAAGGGAGAACCCTTGTTCAACGAACTCTCCTCGTTCGTTCACTGCGTCATCAACCGCAGTCAGCCCGTGGTCAGCGGACGCCACGCCGCCGAGGCGCTGAAACTCGCGGTGGAAATCTGCCAGCATATCCGTCAAGGCGGCTCATGACCTCAAGTCCGGAAATCATGATCATTGCCGGTGAAGTCTCGGGCGACATGCACGCCGCCAGCCTCGTTCGCGCGCTTAAAGTCCACTTCCCCTCCGCCCGCATTTATGGAATCGGCGGGGAGCGCCTGCGCGCTCTCGGCGTCGAAACGCTTTATGACATCAAGGATATGGCCGTGATGGGCTTCACGGAAGTCCTGCGCCGCCTGCCTTTCTTTCGCAAGGCGTTCCACCATACACTCTCCGTCGCCCTGGAGCGCCGTCCCGACGCCGTGATTCTTGTGGATTACCCCGGCTTCAACCTGAGACTGGCCGCACGCACCCATGCCGCTGGCCTGAAAACCATCTATTACATTTGTCCCCAGGTCTGGGCATGGAACCGCCGCCGAATCCCGCGAATGGCCTCCATCGTTGATCTACTGCTAGCCATCTTCCCGTTTGAAAAGAAAGTCTTCGAAAACACTCCTCTGCGCGTCGAATTCGTCGGGCATCCATTAATCGACGAAATCCGCGAAGCGCTCTCGGAACCTCTGGAACACCTCCCTTGGAATGGGGCTCCTCAAATCGCGCTCCTTCCCGGCAGCCGCAACCAGGAAATCCGACGCATCCTTCCTTGCCTTTGCGGAGCCGCCGCCTTGATCGAAAAACAACAACCTGGCTCCTCTTTCATTATCCCCACCCCTTCTCCGGAGTCAGAACAACTTGTCCGGTCCATCCTTGAGTCCCTCCCGGATAAACCCTCCCGTCTTGCCGTCATCCAAGGCCATACCCGACAGGTCCTCCGGCAGGCCCGCGCCGCTCTCGTCACATCCGGTACTGCCACTTTGGAATCCGCCTTGCTGATGTGTCCCACGGTCGTCGTGTACCGCACCTCACCGCTCACCTACCTTCTTGGCAAGCATCTCGTTCAAGTCCCTCATATCGGCATCGTCAACGTCATCGCCAACAAGCGGTTGTGCCCGGAATTCATCCAGTCTGACGCCACTCCTCAAAACCTCGCCGCCGCAATCCTCCCCCTGCTTCAGGATGGCCACGCTCGCCAGGACATGCTCGAAGGTTTCGAATCAGTGAAGAACAGCCTCGGGGAAGGCGGCGCCGCGACAAATGCCGCCGCCTTTATTGCATCCACACTCATAAGCCCGGTCGTTCCCTCAATCGAGGAGCCAACCTGATGTCAGCCTTGACGCTAACACTTTTATCATTCGCTGTTATCCTACTGCTTAGCCGGTTAAAAGCCCCCCTCTGGCTGGCCATCTCCGCCGGTGCCATCGCACTCGGCCTGTTCTTCAAGACAACTCCGCTCTCCCTTGCCCGCGTGGCGATTGAGGGTGCCACCAGGAGCACTTCCATCGGACTGCTCCTCACCATGACCTTCCTATTGATCCTCTCGGATGCCATGCGACAAACCGGACGCCTTACCCAAATCGTGGATCTGGTGAATTCCTTCTTCCGGCGCCCCGCCATTACTCTGGCCGCCCTCCCCGCGCTGATCGGACTCCTCCCCATGCCGGGCGGCGCTCTTTTCTCCGCGCCCATGGTTCGTCAGGCCGCAGGCGACAAAAACCCACCGGATGGCAATTTGCTCTCCGCCATGAATTACTGGTGGCGTCACATCTGGGAACATTGGTGGCCGCTCTACCCCGGCGTCATTCTCGCCATGAGCCTCACCAATAGCGACCTGCTCACTTTCGCCATCTTCCAAATTCCGCTTGGAATCTTCATGACTTTAGGCGGAATGATCATCATGCGCTCACTGCACCCCGATCTGCACAAATCCCTGCCTCCAGCCCCCCTCGGCACCCTGCGCAAACTCCTTCACGCCATTGCCCCGATCGGTTTGATTCTGGTCATTTGGCCCGTCATCAATATCGCCGTCACCATGACGCTTCACCTATTAAAGACCAGTCAGCAGGCAATCCCGCCAGGCATCGAAAATTTCGCAACCAAGTTCATCCCCCTCCTGCTTGGCCTGCTACTCAGCCTGGGCTACACACTCTCTTCCGCCACCCTCACCCGTCAGCAAACCCGCCAGCTCCTCCTTAACAAGGAACTCCTTCCTCTGCTGGGCTTGGTCTTAAGCGTGATGATCTATCAGCAAATGTTGCAGGAGGTGAACGCGGCGGCAAAAATCGGGTCCGAACTAACCGCCATGCACGTTCCCGTTACGTCCGTTGTTATCCTGTTGCCCTTTATTGCGGGAATGCTCACAGGAATCGCATTCGGGTTCGTCGGCGTCAGCTTCCCCCTGGTCATGAGCCTCATCGCCGCCCTTCCCGATCACCCTTCAATGCGCCCCTATATCGTCCTGGCCTATGCCAGCGGGCATCTGGGCATGACGCTCTCCCCCATCCACTTGTGCTATGTGGTTAGCAACCGGTATTTCAACGCCACCTTCAAGGCCACTTACCGCTACCTGGCCTTACCCTGCTTGTTGATCGTCATATTAACGGCAGGCTATTTCGTATTATTGAAATGGCTATTGGGCAATCCTTAGAAGCCCTGCCGGCTGCAACCGCGGGCACGAGGGAACCCTTAAGGTGATTCGCGACCCATGCGCCCCGGCTTTCGCTATCTTCAACCACCCTCCCAAATATTCCACCCGTTCCCTGATCGCATACAGCCCAAATCCGCCTGACTCACTGATCTGGCTCTTTTTGATTTCCGCAGGCCCAATCCCATCGTCCACAACCACCACCTCGACACACCCCTCCATCCACCCCAACAGGACTTTGACGCGCTTGGCTTTGGCGTGTCGCTCCACATTCCGCAACAATTCCTTCACCGCCTGAAAAAGAAAATCCTGCACTTCCGAATTAACTTCAATCTCGCGCTGATCCGCATTAAAGACCACATCAATCGCACCCCCTCCCCTCATCCTGTCACACAGGTCTTCAAGCGCCGCCTTGATCCCAAGCCGATGTAAAACGGGAGACGCCAGATCAAACGTCAATGTCCGGGTTGCCTTCAGGATTTGATCCAATATCCCATTGAGCTCGGCTACCCGGCCATTCCCCTTCTTCCCCATCTCATCACCAATACTCCCCGCCATCAATTTCGCCGCCGCCAACATCTGGCTGACGTCATCGTGCAGACCATCCGCAATCCTTCGCCGTTCATTCGCCTCGGCCACAATCAATTGAGATACAAGCTTCGCCAACTGCTGTTGCCGTAAAAGCAACCCCCTTTCAGCGCGTTCCCTGCGCTTGGCCTCGCTCCTGAGATCAGCTATTGATTCCGATAATTCGGCTGTGCGCTCCAACACCAAACGCTCCAGATCCTCATTCAGCATCTTGATCCTGGCTTCGTTCCTGACGCGATTGGTAATATCATGCCCCATAGCGATGCCGCCAACCACCACATTTCGCTTGTCGTAAATCGGGGCTAAAAACCATTCGCATACAATCTTGCGCCCATCTCGCGTGATGTTCTCATTCACCCCCCGGGAGCTCTTAAACCTCTGCTCCACCATGTTCTTCCACCGCAATATCACGGCAGGTTGCACATCCTTGGGAACATATAATTCAAAGGATTTCTTGCCGATGGCCTCCTTGGCCTTCCACCCGAATATCTGCTCAGCCGCAGGATTCCACTCCCGAATAACATAGCGGCTATCCCACACAATGTTGGCCAATGGCATTCGATCGAAATAGAACTGCAATCGTTGACTTGCAGCCTGCAACTCAACAATGCTCTTGCGGCGCTGCTCCTGTTCCTGCTTCCGCTTGGTGATATCACGAACAATGGCCCACATGCCTTCCGGCCTGCCCTCTGCATTTCGCGCCAGGAACGTGCGTAACTCAACGGGAATAATGGTCCCGTCTTTCCTGCGATACTCCTTTTCATAAACCTCCGACGCACCTTGCGGCAATATCTGCCTGCGCACAATCCTGGCCTCAATGGAATGCCATTTCGCCGGAGTCAAATCCCTATAGGTCAAATCCTTGAGTTCATCCGCCGTATACCCCAGCATCTTGCGGTAACTCTCATTGAAAAACTGAATGGCCCCGCTCATGTCCACAAACACAAAGGGTTCCTTCATTTTCGCATGCAGTCGATAGTGCCACGCCGCATCCCGCCTCAACTTCACTTTGTGAGCCTTTCCCAACTTCAGACCAACCCTCCATCCCTGACATCCGACCTAAGACATCCGGCTTCTTCCCCCGATCCATCCCATATCTCACTCACCTTGTCCTTGGCTGTCAAGTGGACCGCCACATGGCTGATCCCTTTTTTCTTGAGCGCATCCTTCACAGCGCTGACCGCCAATTCAGGCCGGTTGCACTGGTCACTCAAATGCGCCAAAAAAACCGCCTCCAGATGGGGCCCCGCCACCTCGGCAAGCACATCCCCCGCATGCTCGTTGCTCAAATGTCCCTGCCGGCTGAATATCCTCTGCTTGAGATGCCAGGGCCGGTCCGCATTCTTCAGCAACAGCTCATCATGATTGGCCTCAATGACAATCGCGTTGCACGTCCGCAACCGCTCCCGGATCAACCCTGTCACCATCCCCATGTCCGTCACCACGCCAACCCGGCGACCTTCGCACCCGACAATAAATCCCACCGGATCATACGCGTCATGCGGCACGGAAAACGGCTCCACCCGGAGATCACCAATCTCAAACGGGGACCCCGTTGAAAACACATTCCACGCCAATCGTTCCCCGCCTCCGCGGGCCTTCACCCCTTGAATCGTACCGCTGTTGGCGAACAATGCCACCTTTCCGCCGCGATGCAACACGGCCAACCCCGCCGTATGATCACTATGCTCGTGCGTTACGCAAATGGCTGATATCGCCTCCACTCCAACCCCGATCAGCCCCAACCGACGCGCCGTCTCTCGTCCACTAAACCCGGCATCAACCAGAATCGCCGTCTTTCCTGAAGCCACATAGGTGCAGTTGCCACTGCTACTGCTACCCAATACACATACTTTCAAGGACATATATATCTCGCTTGTCCGCTATGCAACCGGATGCTCGTCAAAATCTCATACGGAATCGTCTGGCACCACTTCGCCAACTCATCCGCCCAAATCGACTCTCCACCCTGTCTCCCCAGCAACACCACCTCGTCCCCCTCATTCACCCCGCCAGCTTCCCCCACGTCCACCACGGTGAAATTCATGCTCACACGCCCGACAACCCTCGCCCGCCGCCCACCGATCAACACCTGCCCCTTGTTACTCATCAGTCGTGAGTACCCGTCCGAATACCCCATATCCACAGTGGCAAGCCACGTCGGACGTTCAGTCATGTGCGTGCTGCTGTACCCCACAGGGAACCCCGCTTCCACCTTCTTCACCTGCAACACGCGGGTCTTCCATTGCAATACCGGCCTTGTCCGAATCCGCTCCCCGACCAACGCGTCACAATAACCATACGCCGCAATCCCTATCCGCACCCCGTCCATATCCCATTCCGGATGCGACAGGAATGAAGAGCTGTTGGAGACATGACGGAACAACCCCGTCAACCCCATACCCCTGTACTCTTCCTCAACCTGCCGGAATCGCCGCATCTGCAATTCATCAAACCCCTTGCTCGCCTGCCCCGATGAGGCAAAGTGAGTGCATATACCACATATATCGAGCCCACCCGCCTCGCTCAATCGGCGCACCACATTCAGTGCATCCTCCCACGGCACCCCGAGCCGCCCCATGCCGGTATCAATCTTGATATGACACGCCAGCCGCCCACCACGCCTCCGCACTTCAGCCGCCACCTCAACAGCCTGGCCCTCCGCCAACATCACCGGGATAATCCGGCTTGCCATCAAGGCCTCCACATCATGCGGCCACACGCCCCCCATCAACAGGATTTCACCTTCAGGCAAAACCTTTCGCAACGCCAACGCCTCATCCATCCGGACCACCATGAACCTCCGGACCCCTGCCTGCGCGGCATACGTCGCCACAGCCTCCATGCCATGCCCATAGGCGTTCGCCTTGACCACAAGGATCACGTCGGCACGTCCAGCCATAGCGGATCGCAACAGCGCCAGGTTGCCCCCAAGCGCACTCAAATTCAATTCAGTCCATGTGTTACACTGCGGCGTCATCATCAACAATCCTCACCCCTGCGCTTTATGCTCGCCACCCTGCGGCGGCATGGCCACCCGGTTGGCCCGTATCGGATATCGAAGCTTGATATCCCCATCCAACAGGATCTCCACCCAGTAGACCCCCTCCGTCTCAAGTCGCAGGTTGATGAACATCTGCACGTTGGTACACGTCGCCTCGGCCTCAGGCAGATTCACGGGAACATCCTTGCTCTCTGCCACCACCGTGGTCCCGTCCGCTCCCACAATACGCGTCCGCTCATTGAACTTTCCTTGCCCGCAACACCACCTGTTGACAATGCATATCCTCGGAAAGACCGCCGGATACACCGGCAATCCGATCACGTCAAACAGCCCAATCAAGATAAACTTGCCGCTTCGCTCCTGCCTAACGTCATCACACAACACACTCATTTGCAAATCCGGACTCATCTAGCTCACGCTCCTTTCACCAATCCGCCCCATTGACGCAAACGGGAGGAAATGAAAGCCACAACGGCCTCATGTGCCTCGCGCCCATTCCCCTTCACATCCATCGGTGCCCCAAACTCAAAATGAATAGTCTTACGATGATCCACATATCCAAGATCCTTGAAAACTCTCCCGTTCCCCATGAAGTCCGTCTTCAACGCCAACGGCACCAGGGGGACCCCCGCCCTCGCGGCCAACTTGACCCCCAACGTGTTAAACTCCGCCACATCAAACTCAACGGACCGCGTGGCCTGCGGGAAAATCACCACCGACACCCCCGCCTTCAACATCGCCTCCCCTTGCGTCAACACCACTTTTAAATCATCCCTCGGATTCACACGCGCCACGGCGATCTGCTTCACCGCGCGCATGATCTTACCAAAAACAGGATAATCCAACAGGCTTTGCTTGACCACAAACGCCACTTCCTTGAACGGCAGGATCAAACCGGGCAATAACAACGTCTCCAGCGTGCTCATGTGATTGCCCACAAACACAACCGGCCCGCTCACTCCTGCCACATGCTCAAGCCCGCCCACCTCAACAACTCCGCCTGCGCCCTCCGCCGCTTTCATGGACGCATACGACCGGTCGGCATAGCTATCCAGCGACAGATCTCCATCCTTGATCATCCGCCGTGCGCTCATATACACCATCAGCACCCGGACATGAAAACAAAAGGAACGCAAGCCGCCAAGGGGCCCGAAACGGAACCAGCCACCCCCTCCCCCCGTGCGATACTCCAATCCTGTGCGCAATGCGTCTCGGAATTCATTGGATGTCCTGATGCGCTTCCCCGCCATTAACCTGTCCTCCCAAATTGCTCGTCGTTACTTATCAACTCACCCCTGCCACGGCAAGCCCCGTTCACTCCCCGCTTCAACACTTCAGACCATTTTTTATGTTCGACTTTCATCTCCATTTCCCCGATAGTCCCCGGCCTTCTGGCGAAAGGAAGCCTCTGGTATCCATCAAGATGCCACGGCTATTGTACAAGTTGATTTTCGAAGGATTGAATAGCGATGAAGAAAGCTTTTGACGTTATTACTGGCAACATTACCTCCCCAAAAGGGTTCAAGGCGGCTACTCTCCGCGCCGGCATCAAGGAAAGCCGCAAGCGCGATGACCTTACCCTCCTTGTCTCCGAAACAACCGCATCCGTAGCCGGCACCTTTACCACCAACCGTGTAAAGGCCGCTCCGGTAAAACTTTGCGAACGCCACCTGATCTGGGGTCAGGGCCAGGCCATCATCATCAATGCAGGCAACGCCAACGCCTGCACCGGCGAACAAGGCTTCCTTGACGCCGAACGCATGGCCGAACTGACGTCCAATGTCCTGGGCATCGGGAAAAACCTCGTGTTCGTCTGCTCAACCGGCACCATCGGCATCCCGCTTCCCATGCCAAAAATCGAGGCGTCCCTACCCGCCCTCGCCCAGCAACTTTCGCCGGACAACGGCTCCCGCGCCGCCGAAGCCATCCTGACCACCGACCTCGTGAAGAAGGAAGTCGCCGTCACCGTCACCATCGATGGCAAGCCCGTCACTATCGCCGGCATGGCCAAGGGATCCGGCATGATCGCCCCGAACATGGCCACCATGCTGGCATTCATCACCACCGATGCCGCCGTGGATCAGCGCGCCCTTCAGCTCGAACTCGTACACGCCGTGGATATCAGCTTTAACCGCATCGTTGTGGATGGCGATGAAAGCACCAACGACACCGTCCTCCTGCTCGCCAACGGTGCCGCAGGCAACAACCTGCTCGACCGTAAACATCATGACTGGCGCAAGTTCTGCCACGCCCTTGAATACGTGGCCCGCGAATTGGCACTCATGGTAGTCAAGGATGGCGAAGGAGCCACCAAGTTCGTGACTGTCACCGTGACTGGGGCCCCCAGCCGGAGCGATGCCCGTGCCTGCGCCCGTGCCATCGCCAAATCACCCCTCGTCAAGACCGCCTGGAACGGCGGCGACCCGAACTGGGGCAGGATCATGGCCGCACTCGGCTATTCCGGCGCCCGCATCGAGGAAGGCCGCGTGGATATCTCGTTTAATGACATCCCGGCCGTCCAGGGTGGCAAAGCCGCTGAGTCATTCTCCCTCTCGGAACTCGCCAAGGTCTATGCCCTCAAGGAATTCTCAATCAAGGTGGACCTGCACCTCGGCAAATCCGAAATCACCATCTACACCTGCGACCTGAGCAAGGAATACGTCGCCATCAACGCGGAGTACATGACCTGATGGAACACGCCATCGCCAAAGCCGATATCCTGATTGAAGCCCTTCCTTACATACAGGACTTCCGCGACGCCATCGTGGTCGTGAAATTCGGCGGTAGCGCCATGGAGGACCCGCGCCAGGTGGAAAACATCCTGGCCGATGTCACCTTCATGGAATGTATCGGCATGCGCCCGGTCATTGTGCACGGCGGCGGAAAAGCCATTTCCCGCGCCATGTCCGAAGCCGGACTGGTCCCGAAATTCGTTAAAGGCCTGCGAGTCACCGACGATGCCACCATCAAGGTGGTTGAATCCACTATCAAGAACAAGGTCAACGCATCCTTGCTGGACAGCCTGAAGAAGCGCGGCGCACGTGCCTGCCGTATCGACGGCAACACCATCTTCGAAGTCGAAAAACGCGTCGAAAAAGATCCCGTCACCGGTGAATCCTCCGATTGGGGTTACGTTGGCGATATCCGCCATGTCCATATCCTCCACCTGCTGGAATGTTTCAAGACAGAGACAATCCCCGTCGTCACCCCGCTTGGACGCGGCCCCGATGGTCATCTCTACAACCTGAACGCCGATGACGCCGCCGCCGCTGTGGCGCGTGAACTCAAGGCCCGGAAACTGGCCTTTCTTTCCGATGTCCCGGGACTCCTCCGGGACCGTAATGACGCCTCCACCCTCTTCTCAACCTTGCGTATCAAGGAAGTCGAGGAATTGATCAAGACCGGCGTCATTGATGGCGGCATGTTGCCGAAAATCAGAAGTTGCGTGGAAGCACTGGAGGCGGGAGTCCGCAAGATTCACATCATTGACGGGCGCCTTCCCCATTCATTGTTGTTGGAGATTTTTACAGACAAAGGAGTAGGAACGGAGATCACAGAATGATGACTACAACAGAAATAACCGCGAAATATCAACAGTATGTAATTCCAACCTATCACACCCCCAGCCTCACGCTCGTGAAGGGCAAAGGCACCCGGGTGTGGGATAACGAGGGCAAGGTCTATCTGGACTTCGTGGGCGGCATCGCCTGCCAGAACGTCGGCCATTGCCATCCCAAGGTTGTCGAGGCCGTTCAACAGCAGGTCGCAAAGCTGATGCACGTTTCCAACCTCTATCACAACGAGCATCAGGCCGTGCTCGCCGAAAAACTTTCAACAATCTCACTGGGCGGGAAAGTGTTCTTCTGCAACTCCGGCGCCGAAGCCAACGAGGCGTTGATCAAGCTGGCGCGTCTCTGGGGTAGCGATCTGGGCAAGTACGAGATCGTCTCCATGAAGAACTCGTTCCATGGCCGCACCCTGGCCACCGTGGCAGCCACCGGCCAGACAAAGTATCAGGACGGGTTCGAGCCGATGCCCGATGGCTTCCTCTACGCCGAACTGAATAACCTCGATTCACTGAAAAGCGTCGTTAGCGACCGCACCGCCGCCATCCTGGTCGAGCCGATTCAAGGCGAAGGCGGCATCATCACCGCCACCCCTGAATTCCTGAAGGGTCTGCGCGCCCTCTGCGATAAGAAGAACATCCTGCTCTTCTGCGATGAAGTTCAGTGCGGAATGGGACGGACCGGAAACTGGTTCGGATTCCAAAGCGCCGAGGTGACGCCTGATGCCTTCTCAATGGCCAAGTCGCTCGGAAGCGGATTCCCCATCGGAGCCATCGTGACCAGCCCTAAAGTTGCGGATGTTTTCCAGCCCGGCAAACATGCCAGCACCTTCGGAGGGTCGCCAGTCGCCTGTGCCGCCGCCCTCGCCACGCTGAATGTGATCGAGAGCGACGGGCTTGTCGAACGCGCCGCGGAAATTGGCGCCGATTTCAAGGATGCGCTCACTGACTTCATCGAAGCCTATGAACACGTCAAGGAAGTGCGAGGCATGGGACTCATGCTGGGTCTGGTGCTGGACGTCCCCGCCAAGCCGCTGGCTAAAATCCTTTGCGATAACGGCCTGCTCGTCATCACCGCGGGCGAAAACGTCATCCGTTTCCTCCCGCCACTGAACGTCAAGGAAAGCGAACTCGACGAGGCGCTGGAGATCATCGATGACGCGTTGGCCGAATTCCACGGCGTGGAGAAATCAACCGAGGAATAACCCCACTACGGAAAATGGTGGAATAACTTGTTTGAAGTGCGGCGGCTTGACGCCGCTTTGTAATGGCGCGGCTTGACGTGCCAACTCTTGGGCCTGACCCGTCAAGCCGGGTCGCAGAATAGCGGCGTCAAGCCGCCGCATTCCAAACAGGAGAAATTCAATGGTTATCAGCGAACTTAAGAAACAGCATGTTGGCATTTGTGTTTCCGGCGGTCTCGACAGCAAGACCATCACCAAGAAACTGGTTGAAATGGGTGTCAAAGTCACCTGCTTCTCCGCCGACCTGGGCCAACCGGACGAAAAAGACATCAACGATATCAAGAAAAAGATGGCCCCCTGTGGTGCCGAAACGAACATCGTTGATCTCAAGGCTGAAATGGCCGAAGCCTGCTTTGAGGTTATCCAGTCTCAAGCCATGTACGATGGCGGCTATTGGAACTCCACCGGTATCGCGCGTGCCGTCACCGTCCGCGGCCTCATCCCCCGTATGAAAGCCGCAGGTTGCACCGTGCTTGCACACGGAGCCACAGGTCGCGGCAACGACCAGATGCGCTTCGAACGCTATACGAACGTGCTCGCCCCGGAAATGCGGGTCTACGCCCCCTGGCGCGACCCATCCCTGCTAACCGAATTCCCCGGCCGCACTCAAATGGCCGCCTACCTTGACCGCTTTGGCATCGAAGCCGTCGTAGGAAGTAAGAAGCGCTATTCCACCGATGCCAATCTCGCCGGCCTGTCGCACGAAGCTGAAGACTTGGAGAGCATCGAGACGCCCTGCACCATCGTCGTTCCCACCATGGGCGTCTGGCCCATGCAGGCTCCGGACAAAACCGAAGAGGTTTCTTTCCGCTTCGAGAAAGCCCGCTGCGTGGCCATCAACGGACGCAAGGTCTCTCCGCTGGAGGCCATTGTCGAAGCCAATCGCCTCGGCGGCCGTAACGGCATTGGCATGAAGAACGCCCTCGAAAACCGCATCATCGGCACCAAGAGCCGTGGCGTGTACGAGGCGCCGGGCATGGAACTGTTGGGTACAGCCCTGCGCCAGGTCTATCAAGCCACCATGGACCGCCGCGCTTCCCTCCTGTTTATGCAGTTATCCAAACTCGTCGCCGATCAAATCTACGATGGACGCTACTTCGATCCCGTCACCCGCGCGGCCCGCGCCGCCATCGACGTGCTGTCCTCACAGGCAACCGGCACGGTCACCCTCGGACTCTACAAGGGCAACCTGCACTTCGTCAGCTTGACCGACTGCCCCGCCTCTATCTACAACGAGGCCGACTCCTCAATGGAAGCCAGCGAAGGCTTGAACCCTGTCAGTTCTCAAGGGTATGCCGAGATCCAAAGCGTGGAAGCCCGCTCCTTGGCCAAGGCTGGACAAATCAAGACATGAACAAAGAATGCGTCCAAATTCTGAATACCAGGCCATTCAGAACTCTGCCTTCTGGATTCTGGATTCTGGATTCTGGATTCTGACGTATGCCCCCCCCAACCTCCATCCCCGTCGCGCTCACCATCGCCGGTTCCGATAGCGGCGGAGGAGCGGGGATTCAGGCAGACCTCAAAACCTTTACAGCCATGCGGGTCTTCGGCACCTCGGCCATTACCTGCCTGACCGCCCAGAACCCCGATGGTGTCACAGGCATCGAGGCGGCGTCACCGGCCATGGTGACCAAACAGATTCGCGCGGTGACCGATGGATACCCCGTCGCCGCCGCCAAGACAGGCATGTTGTTTTCCGACCCCATCATCCGTGCCGTCGCGAAAGAACTCAAACGGGGCCCCACCTTCCCTCTCGTCGTCGACCCCGTCATGGTCGCCACCTCCGGGGCTCGCCTGCTTCGCGAGGATGCCATGAAAGCCCTCTGCTCGACCCTCCTCCCCCTCGCCACCGTCATCACTCCAAACCTTCAGGAAGCCGAAATCCTTGCGGATTGCCGCATCAACACGCTTGACGATCTAACTCAGGCCGCCCGGCTTATCGCCCGCCGTTTTTCCACCGCCTGTATTGCCAAGGGTGGCCACCTCAAGGGCAACCACGTCGTGGATATCCTCTGCGTTGATGATGAAATCACGCTCTATACCTTACCGCGCGCCCGCGTTGCAGGCACCCACGGAACCGGCTGCACCTTCTCCGCCGCGCTCACAGCCGCCCTTGCGTCAGGCAATGACCTGCATGAAGCCGTTGCCGTGGCGAAGGCCTTCGTCACCAACGCCCTTCGCACCGGCAGACCCGCAGGCAAACACACCCCATTGAATTTTTGCTTGTCCGCCTAGCCATGCAGCAACTTGCCAGACGCCCGCTTACGGGAATCGCCATTTTCTTTTCTGCAGGTATCTACGTTGGCCTGAACAGCGCCCAATCTTCCTCGGTCCCGCTCGTCACTGGCGTCATTCTCCTCATAACCTGCCTTGCCACTATCCGCTCATCATCCGTCATCGTTGGCCACTTTTCATCCACCGCCATGCTCCTCGCTATCGCCTGCGTCGGATGGACTCATGCCGCCATGCAAACGAAATCGCGGCCACCCCCTGTCGCCTCCATCTTATCCTCTCCAACCACCGGCGTCGGACTCATCGGGATACTTGACGACGATGCCGTCATCGTGGACCCGGAATCTTGCCGCGTTCCAACATCACCCTACGGCGCCTCAACCAATATCATCACATGGAAGGCCCCCGTTGCCATTGAACATCTGCGCCTCTCAAATGAACTGCCTTGGCAGGCCGTTGGGGGCCCCGCCTGGGTTCGCTTCAAACTGCCTGCCAAATTCAAACCTCCCCGCTACGGCGAACGCTGGTCCTTCTCCGGGTTCCTGACACTTGGCACAAACGCCACCGCTCGCAACTCGGCTCATCCCGCTCCCGTCTTCATGTCCGCCGGCCGATCCGCCCGCTGGATCACCTCAGGACATGGCAGCGGCATCATTCAGTTCGCCTTGTCGGCACGCGACAAGGCCTTGGAAATCCTGAACCACGGCATCTCCAAATTCCCACGGGAATCCGCCATATTGAATTCCTTGCTCCTGGGGGTCCGGGGACAAATGCCGCGCGATCTTTACCAATCGTTTGCCAACACCAGCACTCTGCATGTCTTCGCGATCAGTGGTTCCCATGTGGTCATTCTGGCCGCCGTCCTGGTATTGGCGCTTTCCTCCTGCGGCATGCCTCGAACACGCTGGATCCTGGCGCTCGCCCCGCTGCTTCTGCTCTACACCATCATGACCGGCCTGCAATCGAGCGCCACCCGCGCCTGCATCATGGGCATCCTGTTCTGGACCGCCCCACTGCTGGGCCGCAAGTCGGACATCTATTCCTCGCTCGGCGCCGCCGCCATTCTCCTGCTGGGTTGGTCGCCCGACAACCTGACCGACGCCGGATTCCTGCTTTCCTTCATCGCCGTCCTTGGCATTACCCTCTTCACACCAATCTTCGCAGAACCCCTGTTCCGTCGAATCCGTAAAGATCCACTTCAACTGCAAGCTGATCCTGCATCAAAAGCCATCCTGCGGGAATTTGCCATGGGTTTCGCCGGACTGGTGGCACTGACCCTGTCCGCCGCCATCGTTACAGCCCCCATGACAGCCCTGTACTTCAATTCCGTCGCCCCCATCGGCTTGCTTGGCAACCTGATAGCGGTTCCCCTCTCATCGCTCATTATCCTTACCGGTGCCTTATCCCTTGCCCTGGGATCCTGCGCTCTGTTTTTCGCCGACATCTTCAATCACGCCAACGTGGGGCTCGCCTGTGGCCTCAACCACTTCATTGATTTCTTATCAACCATCCCCGGCGGCCATTGGACCATCCCCCCTGTGCCCATCTTCGCTATCATACTGATTTATTCCATCATGATCGTCGCCCGTTTCGCCATCTGGATCCATACACCCGCCATGAAGACCCTCTGATAAACCCCGCTTGAACCTTGACTCTGCAGGCTCAAATCCGTATACAGTGGTCCGACTTTGATCCGAGGGCTTGGCAACAGACTACCCCGGGTCAGGAAGGGAAGGTGAATTGTTCGTGGCACAGGTTAAAGTTCGACGTGGCGAGAGTGTTGACAAAGCTCTGCGGCGACTGAAAAAGGTTATGGATAAAGAAGGCATCATGAAGGCAATCCGTGCAAACCGGTACTTCGAGAAGCCTAGCGAAAAGCGGCGGCGTAAGGCTGCCCGCGCGCGTGCTCGCGCCGCATACGGAACCTGATATTTTTCAGATCCCTAACAAGGCTCCCTGGCAACACCAGGGAGCTTTGTTTTTTCAATCAACCTCTCATGTATAATGTCTGAAATCCCCTCCATGCGCTTCGCCCTGACAACCCGATGGAACGCTCACCGGCACGAAACCGGCGAAACCATGCTGGAGGAAATTATCTCGCTCGGATTCTCCCATGTGGAATTGGGCTTCGACCTGACCCCCAATCTTGTCCCCGGCGTCCTCGCCATGGTCAATTCCAACAGTATCAAGGTCGATAGCCTGCACGCCTTCTGTCCCCTGCCAACCATCGTCCAATTCCCCCACCCTGAACCCTTTACCCTCGCCAGCCCGGATCCAGCCATCCGCGCCAACGCGCTCCATTACCTCCAGAACACCATCCACTTTGCCGTTCAGGTCGGCGCCAGCGCTGTGGTCACACACGCCGGTAACGCCAACGTGAAACCCACCTTCCCAAAACTCGTCGACCTCATACTGGCCGGAAAACGCGAAAGCGAGGAATACGAGAAATTGCGCATGAAAACCATCATCGCTCGCGAAAAGAACGTTTCCAGCCAACTCCCCCTCCTCTATTCCGGAATAGAAAAACTCCTCCCCCTCCTCGAGCAAACCCGCGTCACCCTCGCCCTTGAAATACTCCCAACCTGGGAGGCCATCCCCACCGAGGTCGAAATGGAACGGTTGCTAACCCATTTCAATTCCCCGTGGCTCAAGGGCTGGCACGACTTCGGACACGGCCAGATCCGCGAGAACCTCGGCTTCACCAATCATCTCCGCTGGGCCACCCGCCTGCGCCCCTTGCTTGCCGGTATGCACATCCACGACGTCATCCCGCCCCACAAGGACCACGTCATGCCCCCCTCCGGAACTATTGATTTTCCCCTGTTCCGTAATGTCGTTCAGGGTGATATACTCCGCGTCCTTGAACCGTCTCAAAGCGTGCCAGCCCAGGACATTATGGAGGGGCTGAAAGCCATCCAGACGGCATGGGCAACGACATATAAGGAATAACGATGCGAATTCTCGTGACCGGCGCTTCTGGTTTTGTTGGCAAGCACTTCCTGACGGAAGCGGCATCCAACGGCCACACCGCCTTCGCCATGGATATCAACCCGCCACCGGGCGGCGTCCCTCATGCAGGTTTCTTTTCCGCCTGCCTGACAAACCCCGACTCCCTGCGCGAAACCATCCTCAAAAGCCAGCCCGACGCCTGTATGCATCTTGCCGGTATCGCTTTCGTCCCCACCGCCAACACCAATCCCAGCGGAGTCATCAACGTCAACGTCATGGGGACCACCAATCTACTCGAAGCCTTCCGCCTCCACGCGCCCAAGGCCAGGATCCTCGTCGCCTCCAGCTCGCAAGTCTACGGACATCACCTCCGCCAGAACCCAATCAAGGAAGACGACCCCCTCACACCGGACTCGCTCTATGGCATCACCAAGGCCGCCGCCGACGATATTTCCCGCTTCTACGCCAGCCAGTACGGTATGCCCGTCATGACCGCCCGCCCCTGTAATCATGTCGGCCCCGGCCAATCCCCCCATTTCGTCGTCCCAGCCTTCGCCCTGCAGGTCCGCAACATCCGCCAAGGCCAGGGCAATGTCATCAAGGTCGGCAACCTTATTAGCCGCCGCGACTTCACCGACGTCCGTGACGTGGTCCGCGCCTACCGCCTCCTACTGGAACGCGGCACCGCCGGACTCGCATACAATATAGCCTCCGGCCAGCATATAGCCATCGGGCGGATCCTGGATCAACTCTGCGAACTCGCTGGCATCAAGCCGCTTATCGAGCAGGATCCCTCCCTCTACCGCCCGGACAACCCCTGCTCCACCCTGGATACCAGTCGCCTGACCGCCACCACCGGGTGGGCGCCAAAAATCTCCTTCTCGCAGACGCTTAAAGACATTCTGGAGGCCGCTGTATGAAATCCCTGCGACAAGCTGGCAACACCATCATACGACTCGGAATCGCCGTCGCCGTCATGGTCTGGCTGTTCCGCAAGATGGGGGTGGAAAACCTGGGCCAAACCCTCCGCCAATGCGCCGACCAGTGGCCCTGGCTGGCCGCAGCCCTGATCCTCTCGCTTGTTCCCCTGTTGCTCTGCATGGCGCGCTGGAAGTTGATACTGGACGCACAGGATATGCGGCTCCCCTGGTCGCGCATCAATAACATCTTCTTCATCGGCCTCTTCTTCAATTCATTCATGATCGGACCCACCGGCGGCGACCTGATCAAGGCCTACCTCACCGCCAAGGAAACCAATCACAAGAAAACCGAAGCCGTAACCAGCATCTTCATCGACCGCATCATTGGAGTCCTTAGCCTCGCCGCCATTGTCGTCTTCATGATCCTGATCCGCTGGGACTTCCTCATGTCCCATAACGAAACCCGCAAAGTCGTCCTGCCCGTCCTTGGCGTTTGCGCCGCCCTCCTCGGCGGCGGCATCCTCGCCTTCAGTGTTCACCTGTTCGAAACATTTCCCTTCCTCAAGCGGCTGACCACCCATCGGCTGATCGGCAAAATCGCTGCCGTTGTGGAAAAAGTCTACAACGCCTTCTACGTCTGCAGAACCCACCCGAAACTACTCGCGCAAATCTGCCTCTATTCCCTCATATTACAAATTCTCTTCGTGGTGGTCTCAGCCTTCGTCGGCAAAGCCCTCGGATTGACTGTCAGCTTCGTTGATTACATGACCTTTGGGCCGCTGATTGGATTGGTTTCAGCAATCCCAGTCACCCCCGGCGGACTTGGTATTCGCGAAGGAACTTCCGTCCATCTCTGGTCAGTGCTGGCGGTGGCGGCAGACAAGGCGTTCCTGTTGGCCTTCCTGCCCTTTGTATTCCTGATTATCCTCGGCCTGCCCGGCGGCATTCTCTTCCTCTTCCACCGCTCTTCCAACAAGGAAGCCCTGACCGAGGAACAACCCTCCTGATTCATGTAGGGGCGTCGCTTGTCGACGCCCGCTGTGGATTGGCTCTCTACGCTCCGGAAATGTGACACGATTCCAGCCTATTCCGAATCATCTGGGCGCGAAAACATGGCACGGCCAGCTTCCAAGTGAAATCGGTAGGGCGACCTCTCCGAGGGAGCCGCCTCACCTCGTATATCCGCATTCCGCACCCGACTATAACGCACCATCAGCAAACCCCGTTTCGGCCTCTGCTTCACCAGAGAGCGTCCCAACGACCTTGCGTCGCTGGTCGCGAAAACAGAGTACACTTCCCCGCTACAAATGGCGCAAACGCGCGAAGCAAAGTAAGCCCCACATCTCCTGAGTTCAACAGCCATGAATAGACTTCGGATGAATTTCTTTCCTGCAATGGGATCGTCTTCGGCAATGTAGGCAAAAATCTCTTTCAAGTCCAAGCGGGCGGCAGGCGACCAAGTTAGTTCGTGAGCCACTCGGCAAACTCCTCCCTAACACGGTAGTGGGGGATCCCTTTGCCTTCATCCAACTCCCGAAGCCCCTTGCGAATTCCGGCGACAAAATTAATGCGTTCTTGAATGTCCGCCCAAGAGGCTTCCTCTGGGAGGTCTTCTATTGTATGAATCGCAATTTCTTTGACAGTCATGGTTCTGGTCTATCACTCTCAGATTTGTCCGCAAATAATTCCTTGATGGCAGAACGGCATCCATGAGCGGCGGCGAAGCCGTACGTTCATGGCCTTGTTCGGTGGTCAGTTCATTTCTTCCTTTGCTGTCCATTCAAACTCTTCACGCAGTTCGGTGAAGCACTTGGTACAGATCCAATGATAATCATCTTCTGTTGCATAACCTTCTCTCTGAACCTCTGGATCATCCCGCAGGGCAAACTCCACACCGCAAAACTCACCATGATCGTGATCCCATGACAGATTTTTCCCGTACTGACGGTAGTGCCGGTGCATCAGCACCTTGCCTCGCAGGTGCCAACCGATTCTCCCCCAATCTTGTTTCTCCATCATGGTTCTTCACCGAACAGTGTTATTGAGCTTAATTCAAGTTAACTCACTTTTCATAAAGATTAATGAAGACTATGGGCATTAATCTTCGTCACATGCAAAACACCTTATCGTTTCGCTTGTTACACCAATGTCTTCCACACTCGAAGTAGGCTTTATACATAAAGAAACCCCTACCTTGTGCCGCTGAAGTCAACTTGCCGTTTTATCAGCGGCATAAAGCCTACTTCAAAGGCCTCCTGCTTGTACCGACATGGAATATCGCTCCCCACCGGCTACAAAATTACTTGCCCAACCGCCCCACCAACCGCCTTGCAAACGCCGGGATACCCGGATCACGCGCCCCCATGCACAACACCACGTCCCCCTTCTCCACCACCCGCAACATCGTCCCCATCAACGCCTCATAATCCGCCACCCATTCCGCCGCTACTCCGCGCGCCTTTAACGCCGCCACCAGTCCGTCGGAATCCGCCTGCCGCGTCACCGAGCCGCCCGCATAAAAAACCGGCAACAAATACAACCTGTCCTGCGCCCCGCAAACACTTCCAAACATCTCCACCAAATCATCAAACATCGTTGCCAGCGGCTTGAATCCATGTGGACGCCAGAACGCCACCACCCGCCGGTGATGCGGCGCCACCGCCCGCCACGCCGCCGCAATCTTCGCCGGATTGTGCGCGTACTCATCCAACACCGTCACCCCGCCCGCTTCACCAATCTTCTCCAGCCGCCTCTGAATCCCCCGGAACCCCCTCAACGCCACCGCAATGTCCGGCAACGCATACCCCATCCGCCTGCATAACTCAGCGGACTGCATCGCGTTCTCCGCATTATGTTCACCCAACAGCGGCAATTCAAAATCCACCCCCTCATAGCGGAACCGCGTCCCCTCACGACTCACCTCAGGCTTGACCGACCTCCATCCTGCCCCCTCCGCCCATCCGACCACGCAATCCCGCCTGACCTTCCCCCGAAACGTCTCGAACAACGCCATCGTCTCCGCCATGTCAAAATGGTCTGCCGAAGCATTGGTAATCAACGCCCACTCGGGATCAAACTTCAGAAGTGAACGGTCGCTCTCATCCGCCTCGATCACTCCCACCCCGGACTTCCCGAGCCTCACATTCCCTATCCGGGAATCATCCGCCCAATTCACCAGCGCCCCCCCATTGACCACCAGCGGGTCCCCCCCCAACTGCTCCAGAATCCATCCAACCATGCCAGTCACCGTCGTCTTCCCTGACGTCCCGGCAATTGCCACCGCGCGTTGATCCTTCACCACTTCCGCCAGCATCTCCGCCCGATGACGTACCGGCACACCTAATCGACTTGCCGCCAGCAAATCGGGATTATCCTTCTCTATCGCCGTGCTAACAACAACCGCCCCGGTCCCGCCCGTCACTCCACTACCATCCTGCTTATGAAACCGTATCCCGGCCGCCTTGAGTTTCCTTATCACCTCAATATCCTGCCCCTGATCCTCAAACCTATCCGATCCGCTAACCGACCACCCTGTCCCCTGCAACGCCTGCGCCAAGGCATTCATTCCCACCCCAGCCACTCCAACCAAATGACAAGAGTTCATAACACCCCATTCCCAAGCAAGTGCTGTCCTCCATCCACAAACAATATCTGACCTGTCACCGACTCCATTGACAACAACGTCACTACCGCGCCAGCCACATCACGCGGGGTCACTTGCCGTTGTAAAGGAATGCGCCCGGCTAAATCCCGGATTCGTTTCCCCTTGCTTCCCGGTGGCGGCAGAATAGCGCCCGGCGCCACCGCATTCACCCGGATCCCGGGCGCCAATGCCAATGCCGCCTCTTCCGTAAATGACGCCAACGCCTTCTTGCTCAACGAATACGCCATGCAGTCCGTATCATTCGACTGAACTCGTCGATCCAGCATATTCACCACGCACCCCCGCCGGGCTCGCCGCGCAAAACTCCTCGTCAACATCGCGGGAACAAAACAATTCACCGTGAACTCCTGCGTCAATTCCTCTTCAGTCGTCTCTGCCAATGTGACTTTATGGAAGATCGCAGCGTTATTCACCAACGCATCCACCCTGCCAGCCACATAAAAGGCCGCATCGATAAGCTCTTCGCACGAAACCTCATCCCAAAGATCCTGACCTACAGCCCAAGCCTTGACCCCGCGTTTCTCAAGTTGTTCAGCCAACAAAACAGCGGCCTTCTCCGAGCGGTTGCAGTGGATGACAACATTATATCCCGCTTCCGCCAATGCCTCGCAAATGGCCTTGCCAATACGAACCGCTCCACCCGTCACCAATACAGTCTTCTTCTGGCGTTTCATATCACCCCTCCTCTTCCCACCGCTCATAATCATAATCGTAATCCTAATCGGATCAGTCTTCGATTAAGAATCCCTCCTGAACCCCGACTTGTCCGCCACACTTTCCTCCGTAACGGGATCCTTCATCTCCTCAACCAATCCCCCTCTTTATCTGCGTTCATCTGCACCATCTGCGGACACACTCTTAACCCATCCCCCATCAACCATTCCACATGAACCATCAACCATTCCTCCCCCCCTACCCCGCCAGCCCTCTCACCATCTTCGCAACATCCTTCTCCAAAACCTTCGTCACCTCCGGCGACACCATCGCCACACTCGACCTGCCCGGCCTCAACAAATCCTCCGCCAGACGACGAATCTCCTCTGCTGTCACCGCCCTCAACGCCGCAATAATCTCCTCCGGCTGAATCAAATACCCATACGACATAAAATGCTCGCCAATCCACATCATCTGACTGCTAGTGCTTTCCAATCCCATCCGGATCTGACCCACCGCGTAATCCCTCGCCCTGCCCAATTCCGCTTTTCCCACCAGCGTGTCCTTAACGCGATTCAACTCCCGCACCACCAGCTTGACCGCGGCTTCCAACCTGTCGCGGTCCAACCCGGCCGAAATCACAAACGCGCCCGTATCATGAAACAAATGCGCCGTGGAATTAATCGCATAAGCCAATCCATGTTGCTCGCGGACCACCTGGAAAAGCCTCGAACTCATATTCTCGCCAAGAATCACACTCAGCAACTTCAGCGCGTATCGCCGCCGGTCATGCCGCCCGAACCCACGGAACCCGATCGCCAGATGCGCCTGCTCCACATCCTTAGACTCCAGTTGCATCAGCACCTGCGCCACCGACGCAGTCACCGGAACAAACGTCCGTTTCGGAGCCGTCTTCTCTTTCCCCATCAACGCCTTGATGCATTCCACACACGAGTCGTGATCCACCTTGCCGGCCACCGCAATCACAGTATTGCGTGGCGTATAGTGCTTCGCCTTGTATGCCATCAACTCCCTGCGCCCCAGCCCCTTCACCGTCTCCGGACTCCCTGTCAGGGGCCGACCCAGCGCATGCTCACTCCACAACAACTGGGCCAGTATCTCCTCAACCTGATGCTGCGGCTGATCCCGATACATCAGGATCTCCTCGATCACCACTCCCTTCTCCTTGGCAACATCCGCCGCCGCGAAACTGGCGTTCAAATACATATCCGTCAGCACGTCCATTGCTTCCCAGGTATGCTCCGCCGCCACCCGCGCGTAATAACAGGTATTCTCCTCCTGCGTGAACGCATTGATATCCCCGCCCCGCCCCTCGATCGCCTGCGAAATATCACGCGCACTGCGCCGCTTCGTACCCTTGAACAGCATATGCTCAATAAAGTGGCTCGCCCCCGACCAGACCTCCGGCTCACACCGACCGCCCGCGCCAACCCAGACGCCCATTGAAACACTCTCCACCTGCGGCATCGTGGCTGTCACCACGCGCATCCCGTTCTCCAGTCGTGAATCCTTGGCCGTCACCATCATACCGGGGTCCCCCCAACGGCAATTTGCTTCAATTCCGCAACGGTCACCGCGCCCTCGTACAACGCCTTACCCACAATCACTCCATCCAGGTTCGGCAACTTCAACGCCTTAAGATTGGCCACATCCGCCGCACAGGAAATACCCCCCGAGGCAATCACATTACACTCCACCGCCTTGCACAACGTCCGCACCCCTTCAAGATTCGGCCCCGTCAACATCCCATCCGTCGCCGTATCGGTGTAAATGATCGTCCGCACTCCCACCCGAGATACCCACATCGCCAACTCCACCGCCGTGACATCCGTCGTCTCCACCCAGCCCTTGACCTGCACCTTGCCATTCCGGGCGTCAATCCCCACCGCCACCCTGTCCCCGAATGCCTTCACCAGCGCCCCCAACGTTTCCGGCTCGGCGCAGGCGCGAGTTCCCAGGATCACCCGCCGCACTCCCGTGTCCAGCATCAACCGGATATCCTCGTCTGTGCGAATACCCCCGCCGATTTCCACGGGAATCCCGATCGCCGCCACCATGGCCGCCACGGCCTTCTGATGCACCGGATGTCCGCTAAAAGCCCCATCCAGATCCACCACATGCAGCCAATCGCCGCCGTCATCCGCCCACCGCCGTGCCATGGCCACCGGGTCCGAAGAATAGACGCTCACCGCATCCACCCGCCCCTGTTTCAACCGCACGCACTGGCCATCCTTAAGATCAATCGCCGGATAAATATTCACATCCACACCCTTCCTATCAATCCTCACTACCGTCGTCCCATAAACGGACCGCATCATAACGCACTCATGAACAGAATCGAGCTTTTCATCATCACAAACGATAGGTTCGATCAGTCTGCTACGTTGGAAATCTATCAAGGCAGGACGACCTCTCCAAGGGAGCCGTCTCCAAATACGGCGTGGGCCATGTGCTCACCTGATCGCAGAGGCGCAGCTATCAGCAGGGATTACCGAAAATCTTTTTACAGAACTTGACGGACAAACTATCGTCATTTCTCCCTACTAACTTCTCGCTGTCTGCCGAGACCATAGGTGACGTTGTCGGTGCTCATCTTCCCCATCTCACTCATATTGCCAGATAGGCATCCGCATACCTGCGGCCGAATTCACGCAGCGAGGTGGAATTGAAATGCAACGCATCCCCATTGTCCGTCAGCCCCGCCGCGCTCACGCACGTAAAGGCGGGCAACTGTTCAACACACCCCCACAGGTGCTGATTGACGATGCCAAAGAAGTTGCACTGTGGACGATTCGTCAGGAACGGCCCGAGTTCACCAGCGACTACCGGAACATGCTCCGCCATCAACTCCTTTCGCAAGCGACCGATCATCTGCTGCAGGCGTTGCCCGTAACTGTTGGCATCATCCGCATTGACGGAGTCCTTCTCGCCCTGGTGCCAAAGAATTCCCTTTAAGACGCCGCCGTCCCGCAGGGCACACTGCACCACCGACACCGCGTTCTCATACAGATCCCCACCCGGCATCCAGCGGCTGAGCGGAGTCCCGCCCACGGCGCAAGGAACAAGACCGATGGGCTTCATGGCACGGCGTGCCATGAGCTCCACGGCAAAGCTCATGCCCAGCCCGACACCGGCAGTGGCCGGCTTGTCGGTATGCAGCGGTTCCTTCGCCGGGCTCCAGCGCCCCTCCCGGAACATGAGCACGTCCGGATGGGATATGTCGGCCACGTCATCAAGACGCCCGCGACCGGCCATGTTGGATTGGCCGATGAGCAGGAACACATTGATCTCTCTATTTTGAACTGACCTCATCGGCCCGATCTCTCTCATACCGGCAACGCTTTGTTGCGCTCAGGTTACGCCTTTGACTTCCGGCGGTGCGACCACCGGCCCTTGCCGTCGATATACTCATTGGACTCGCGCCAGTATTTGGCGCTTTCCAGGGGCTCCTCATTGAGCTGCCAGTACTGGGTCATCTTGCGCTCCCGAACCCGCGGTGCCTTGCCCTTGGCAACCAGGTAATCGCGCAATGCCTTGACCGTCATCTTGGCGGCAGGTTTGAACGCGCTACCTCGGACATACCGCACAAGCGATTCGAACATGGCGGCCGCTTCCGGCACACCACGATTCAAGCCCGTGAAATTAAACCCGCTCACCAGCAGCCTTCCACGGCCAACGCGCAACTCGAAGAGATAGGCGAACTTTCGCATCGTGTACTCCGGCTGCAACTCGGAGAGCTTGTAGTCGTGAATATCAAAACGATCCCGAGCCGCCTTGTCCACGCCCTGCAGGATCGGTTCCAATGCCACGGGGAAGCCATCGAGGCAGATCTTGTCGCTGTCATCCACAATTCCGTGGTACTGCAGGTCAAGGAACCCGTCGTTGGGGAACCCGGCAAGCGCCTTGCTCGGGCGCGCAAAGGCGCCGCAGTTGTGTCCGCGATCCCAGATTACCCCCTTGAGGCGATCCCATGTGGCCGGCAGGTAGAACTTTTCCGGAAGCGCCGATGGGTCACGGCGGTCCCGTGTTTCCGGCACGCGGTACAGCAACAGCCCATCGCCACCCTTCTCGAGATGCTTGAAAAGCGCCTCGCTGAACCGGTTGGCAATCATCATTTTCGCCGATTTCACGGAGCGGATCTGCGGATAACGCATCCCGAGATTGACCTCGTCCAGCGCGACCACCGCGTCAAATCCCGGCAACGCCGCCGGCCGGTTGGAATACAGCCAGAGATTCCACGAATTCTTGATCGCACATTCCTTGCCCTTGATCTCGCACTCCAGCACCAGGGCCTCCGGCGCGGAAATCGCGGGTAGAACCAAGTCCAGATTGGCGATCTCGTAGCGTCCGTGACGATTCATGTCCATCTTACCGAGGGAACCCTTCATCAGCACCTTCCCGCCGTTAAGACTCTTCAGACGGAATCGCAACTCCGCCTCGCCTTTCATCGCCGGGTCAAAATGCGAGACGATGACCGGCACCATGAGGCGTTCACCTTCAAAGAAAGTGCGCCGCGGAAGGTCGGCCAGCACCACGCTTTCAGCGTTGAACAGCAGGAATCCCTTGCGGTCAATGCCCTTGTAGTCATCGAAACAGTCCACAATGCCATTGGAATTCTCGTACCGCTCCGTGTCGCAGAATTGCAGGAAGTGAAATCCGCTGAGAATCTTGCTGCGCCGCGCCGCCTCGATCCCGAGCTTCCAGCCCAGTAACTGGAAGCGCTGGCTGGCTTCCATGCACTTCGCATAGTCCTTCTTCATATCCTTGAGTTCCACGAGTTTCTTCAGCTCGTCGATCCACCAGGGCCTAGCGGCCTTGGCCTTCTTGAACTTGCGGTCGAGCGCATTGAGGTCACGCCAGGCGACATAGTGGCAGATCTCATGGGCCAGCACCGGGCAGCGGGCGGTAAGGGTGCGGTTCACACGCCAGGCAGGCTCTTCACCTGGCTCAGCCTCGGTAAGCGGAATCCCCTTCGCGGATCCATAGATGCCCCAGTTGTAGGTGTTGTCGTACATGTCAGCGGTCTTCCCGAACGGAAAGTAGTAGCTCATATGTTGCACATCCACGTCCACATAGGTGCGGTCAACTTCGCCATGGGCACAGGTGTCGATGAAGAAACGACTGGTGTCGAGCTCGCGGGTGACGCCGGCTAGATATTCCACGCGGGGATTCACACCCGGATGGCGGATTTCGTTGCCCAGGCAGTAGAACATAAGGCTGGGGTGGTTTCGGATGCGTAGGATCGCCTCACGCCAATCTTTCTCATCCACGAGCCCGTGGTCGTCCATGAAGAAACGTTCCTTCTGGTACTTGCCGTAGTACTTGCGGATCTCGACATGCACGAACATCCCAAGCCGGTCGGCGGCGCGCAGGCATTCCTCCGGCGGGATACGTGAATGGAAACGGACAAAGTTAAAGCCGAAGGCCTTGGCCGCCCTGAACTGCTTCGCGTAGAACTCCTCGAGCGGCAGGGATGCCAGATTCTCGTGGTCATGGGCCTCCCGCCCGCGGATATAGCCGCGGATCAGGAATGGCGCGTTATTGACGAACACACCCTCGGCAGTGGCGCTGAGCTTGCGCATGCCGAACAGCTCCTCTACGGCCTCCGTGCCGCCGGTTCCGGACAACTCAAGCCGCAACCGGTAAAGTGCCGGGCTGTCCACATGCCAGGGCTTGAACCCCGGCAGGGAAACCTCCAAGGCGGCGCATTTGCCGGGCTCGAGATCGAGCTCGCCCCCGACAACCACACTCTCCCCATCGAGAATCTCCCACCGGCACCGGTTAAAACCGTCCGGCGTGGTAAAACTGACTTTCGCCAGCGATCGATCGAAATCCGTGTTGATAAAAAGGTCCTTGCCTATCTTATCCATTGCTTCTCCTTTATGAATCTTCACAATTAGAATATATTATGTTGGGCCTTCTGCCAAACCTCTAAATCCTCAGTCACAACACACAGGTATTCAGAATACAGAATAGCAAACGCAAGAATCATCGCTCGCAGGACAAAAAAAATGCAGCCGTACACGGCCGCAGACCGAACATTAATTCTCTTTGCGTCGTCCATTCTGACTTATGACTTCTGAATCCTGAATTCAGACTACCTAAGTAGTTCGGTTTTGCAAATCATCGGTGCACGGATGTGCATGCTTCACTTCCCTGGCGATTTTTCCACAGCAAAGTGACCAGCAACCTTATGGCTGACCACCTTGTCAGCAGCTACGGGCTTATCCATTTTGAGCCCGCTTAAGGGCCATCGGCCTTCGGGCTTAAGGATTCCGAAAATGATCTTCGCCGCCGCCTTCTGCCCCTGCGGAACCGCTCCAAACGTGCAAAGCACCGTCCCAACGGAAGGCAAAAAATGGCTGTCGTAGAGGTCGTTCGTCGCCAGGATGACCTTCTTGCCGGTCGCTGCCACTTTCCGGGCAAGCTCGCGGTTGGAACCGCTACCGCGCCAGAATATATTGGAGAACACCACCACATCCACCTTGTCCAAACGTTCAAACAACCGCCGCTCGTCATCCGCAGTGGGCGGCGTCATGGTTTCAATGGAGATGATATTGCCGGGATTACCGAACTCCCGCATGTATTCACTGAACATGCCCGAATGATAGTGAACATCGTTCCCCTTTTCATGATAAAGCGATATGTACTGCTCAACGACAAGCACCTTCATGTCCTTGGACAAGGGCAGCAGTCCATCACGATCCCGGGTAACCAGCGACGCCCTGCGGAACACCTCCTCGCAGGTGAGCTGTATCGTTTCATCCCTCACAGGATCCATGGCCTTTCCCAGCACCGGCAAGGCATTCTCATCAAAGAGTCCAAGCTGGAACTTCGCCTCAAGAATCCGCTTCACCTTCTCATCAAGATCCCGCTCAATAAGCTTCTTCTGCTTGACGGCCTGCAGGACGAGATTGAATGAGGCTTCAGTCTCATGTTCCGGATTCTTGACCAGGACAAGGTCCGCCCCGGCCTGGAGGGCCATCAGAACGGCCGCTGGCACGGACCCGGCAAAATCAATGGCACCATGCATCCCGATGGCATCGGTAGTGATCACACCCTTGAAACCCATCTCCTGCCTCAGAAGTTCGGTGGTCATCTTGTAGGACAGGGAGGCCGGCGTATTCGACGGATCCAGCGCCGTAAAGCCCTGATGGGCCGTCATCACCGCGAAGGGGAATCCCGACTTGATCATTTCTCTGTAGGGCAGCAACTCGCAGGCATCCATCGCCTCGCGTGGTTTCCGCGAAACATCCAGCTCGTCGTGGGCATCGGTCACAGAGTCGCCCCGGCCGGGGAAATGCTTAGCCGTCGGCATCACGCCGCCGTCCAGGAACCCGCGCATCATCGCGATTCCGAATTCCCCGCATCGCTGGGGATCATCCGAAAAGGCGCGCATACCAACCTCGGGGTTTTCCGGCTGGACATTCACATCCACTTCGGGGCTGTGCAACCAATTGATCCCCTGCGCCCTCAACTGCCGGGCGATGGACAGGGCGCAACGATAAGCCAGGTCAAGATCACCCGTCGCCGCAATGCCCATTGACGAGGGAAACAGATGGATCCCGCCGCGAATGAGATCGATGGAGAGGTCCCCCTCCTGGTCGGTAACAAGATGGAGCGGAATGCCGTTACGCTCGAGGGCCGCTTCCTGGAGACGCCTCAATACCCGCGCGAGATCCTCCGGCCCCGCGTACGGGGCGAGTTTGCGATACAGGAAGGTGTCGCTGCCATCATAGACATCGGCACTGATGTGCGGCGTGATCCGCAACCCGCCACAACGGTACTTGTTGATATATCTCTTCTCGAAAGAAGTAAACCCACAACCGGTGTGATTCATCGTCAGCACCTGGCCGACTTTGTCTTCTAGGGTTAGTTTTCCAATGATGTCACTGATTCGTTTTTCAATAACGGCATTCACGCTCGACTCCTTTATTATGTACTTAACTCATCTCCCGGCCCGCCACGGCTGTCGAACTTGCTCCCTCCGGGTCACAACCGTATTTCCCGTATCGCCCCTCAACCTCGCGGAAGAGATCGACGCATCGTCACCCCAACTCCCTAATCGCGCCAACATCATGCCATAAGTTGCAGGATAAGAAAGAATTCATACCGTACATTTAGACACTAAAACATTACCAAAGGGAACATCTCTGATCATGTATTCAGAAGAAGGACCCAGAGAATCGGAATCGAAAAAAGACACTGATTAGACTCTTGAGTTTAGAGTGGCAAGTAGTTACACAGTGATGCTACGGAGTTAATATTTCTGGTTAAAGAGACAGAATGTTGCGTCATAATAATAAGCTGGGTGAGGACGGAATGAACGGAAAGAAGGTAATCGGCGGCTTTGTTGTCATTGCACTGATTTGCCTAGTCGCCGTTCCTATTGGACGATTCCTGAAAGGGGCTCGGCTCTACGGAGAGGCCGAGCCAGTTGCCGACCTGCTGGCCTCAATCTACGGACGAACTCAGGATATGAGCACGGAGAGTGTGAGAGCCGTATTGACGAATGATGACTTCCGACTCCTGCACTCGTACCAGATTGAGTATGCCACGGATACGAATATAGTCCTTTGGATTCCGGTAAACCGCAAGTTCACCGTCGGCCTCGGACGAAATGCAGGAGCCCTTTGGCAGGTCAACAAGTGACGTCACCCAACCACAGCCTGCTGCCACCCATCGTCAACCATCGGCAACCATCGGGGTCAGATAGTATGAAAGACAGAACCTCCGAGAAGACGCGGTTATAATACCCGTCAAGGAAAGATGAGACCATGAAAACTCATCGCAACCCATGGAGGTTCTGTCATGTACTACGCAGGCATAGACTATCATAAGAGTTACTCGGTCGTCAGCATCCAGGACGAGACAGGCAAGATTGTCATGGAGCGGCAGGTGGCACACAACGATCCGCATCTTTTCAAGGATATGTTTCAGGAGATGGATGGGCCGGTAGCCGTCGTGTATGAATGCGGATTGAATTGGTCGTGGTTGTATGAAGTGCTGGAAGGGATCGACAAGGTTCATTCCATAACGGTGGCTAATCCGTACAAAGTCCGGCTGATTGCTGAGGCGCAGATCAAGACAGACAAGATCGATGCCCGGAAACTGGCCATGTTGTTGCGGTTGGGAGTGATACCAGTGTGTCACATGCCGGATCGTCAGCCCTTGAAATAAAAGATAGCGACTACCGCAGCAGCAAGGGGGCCTGCGGCAGGAGATCCACCCTTGAGAATCAAGAAAGTCTGCAACCAAGAAACAACGTCCAATATTCGATTTCTGTACGCGCGCCCACCGGTTTCATCTAGCCTTCATCCCCCCAACAAGTTACCTTGGCAAAGTTGGTCTCGCTTAGCAATTAGCAGGAAATAGATCTTTCTCATTTTCACGTGACGGTCCTCCTATAGGGCACTTCCCGCCTGCAACGCTACGCGTAGCATTGCGCAGGCAGGTCACCCCATTATAAACGCGCCCATGCTGGGCGCACACAACACCTCCGACTGTATTGTCAACCCTGCTGGGTTGCCAAACGGTCAAGGTGATCGTTGGGATCAGATGAAGAAAACGGAACATTATTGCTCGCCCTTCCTGTCGCGCTTGTGGCCTCCATCGGGTAAGCTCGGAACCCATGAAGGCTGACGTCCCGGGCACGAAGATGATGAGAACTGATATTCAGGAGACCGACAGCACGCATTCTGCCGTGGAATCAGGGGCGCTCGATGCGTTCCCGCTTGAGGGCGCGGAGCACGTCGCGGAGCGTCTCCGCGCTTTCGGGATTGTGATCGGTGATCTCGCGCAGGAAGCCGGCCAGCTCCGGGTCACGTAGGGCTCCGAGTGTCTGGTAGACTTCCTTGCGGATGGCCGTTGATGTGCCGGCATCCTCCAGCAGGCCCTTCAACTCGGGCACGGTGCCGGCGGCCCGGCACAGCCCGGCGAGGATGACGCCGTAGTACCGGATATCCGGGTTTGGATTGGCTATGAGGCTGCGAATGGCCGCCTCATCCACGGACGTCGTAGATGTGGCCATACCCACGGTGAACCGGTGCAGTTCCTCAAGTCCGCAGTCCGGCGGCAGGTCGGGCCGGGGTTCGGGCCACGTTCCCCGGCTGAGGAAGGCGGCGTAGGGCGTGCGGTTTTCCGGATGGTCGCTCAGGAATTCGTAGTGACGCATGGGCCTGCCGCTCAACGTTGTGTCCATCCGGAGGTTCAGGTAGCGGCCGCCGTCCAAGGACTCGAGAAGGCCTTCCCGGTCATTCACGTTCCGGTTCACCTTGTCGTTGTCCGAATGCAGGTTCACGAGTCTTACGGTGGCGGCTTTCAGTTCCGTGAGCGGCTCATCGGATGAAAGTGCCGTACCCAACAGGAGAACGTGGCGGAGTTTCAGGGCGACGCCGGACTCCGTCGCCTCGATGGCCATGCGATTGGCCACCACGGTACCGGCGCTGTGTGCCAGGGTGTCGATCGTGCGGTCGGGGTTGACGGCGTTCGTACTGCCGGCGAGGATCGAGAGAAGGCGGCGCGCTGCCGGGATCGTGGCGGTCTGGGAGACCACCTTGCGGCCGACATTAACGGTCTCCCAATCGTAGAAGAGGGCCAGTTCGTAGCCGCCCTTTTCCCTGATTCCGTCGAGGAAGCGGCCGGCGGCGTTCGTATCGCCAGAACTGACGCCGGGGATCATGACGAGCAGGCGGCTGGTCTCCGAAATCCGCCGGGTCTGTTCGGCCGACAGATCTTCTTTGCCCACTATCCAGACGTTTTCGAGGCTGGCCGCGTGCGCCGCGGCTGTCAGAAGACTGCACAGGATCAGGATGGTTTGTTTCTTCTTCATGATGGGGTTCAGCGTTTCAGCGGCGTTGGCACACCTTGGCTGGAAGAGGTCATGAGGGGCACCTTCATGGGATCGACCTTAGCGGAGATGGGGGCGGGGCGTCAAGGTCACGGCAGGGCATGGCGCGTTGCCAGGCATCAGCAATCTTGGCAAGGGCATACGATCTCCTGACTGCCGTAACATGTTCGGATGCGGAAAAGATCCGGAGATATTAGCGTTTCCCTTTTGCATCTAAGTACCGGGCAATCCCCATTGCGGCCTTTCGCCCATCACTGATGGCTCGCACCACCAATGTCGCCCCAAGCGACATGTCACCGGACACAAACACACCGGGCACATTCGTCATATTATTGGCATCCCGCCAAATGACGCCTGTGGATTCAGTACGAATACCGAGATCAGTCACAATCCGGTTGGGTTTGGGCCCCATAAATCCCATGGCCAGCAAAACCAAATCAGCAGAAATAACCCGCTCCGAACCCGATTTCTCTTTCATGACAGGGCGTCCTCCATTCGACGGAGACACCCACTCAACATCCACAATCCGCAATTCCTTGACCTTGCCATCCTCCCCAAGAAACGCCTTGGTTCCAACGCTCCAATGACGCTCTCCACCCTCCTTGTGACTGCTTGAGAGTCGTAACATGGTTGGCCACATCGGCCATGGTGTGGCCAATGACCGCGTTGGCGGTGGTTGCGGAAGGATTTCCAATTGAACCACCGATTTCGCCCCCTGCCGCAAAGAAGTTCCCAGACAATCCGCGCCGGTATCTCCGCCGCCAATCACCACAACATGTTTCCCGCCCGCATGAATCGACGTTGCCGCCTCAAGGGGTTCGCCATTCAGGAGCTTGTTCTGCTGGACAAGAAAATCCATTGCAAAATGAATACCACCGAGCTCACGCCCGGCAACGGAAAGATCCCTGGGATTACGCGCCCCGGCACACAGGCAAATGGCGTCAAACCGGCCTTGAAGGTAGCGATAGGAGATGTCTTCCCCCACCCTGACGCCCATTTCAAAATCAACTCCTTCAGACTCCATGAGCCTGATACGCCGCTCAACAACCCACTTCTCCAACTTGAACTCTGGAATCCCGTATCTCAGGATTCCACCGGCACAGACCGCGCTGTCATAAACCACCACGTGATATCCTGCATGGTTAAGGGTATCAGCCACCGCCAATCCTGCAGGCCCGGAACCTATGACCGCCACACGCTCATTACGCCGATTGGCGGGTATCCTTGATTTCAGGTAACCACTCTCAAAGGCGTGTTCTGCAATTTCCAATTCGATTTGCCGGATCGAAACAGGTTCATTATTGATTCCCAGCACGCACGACCCCTCGCATGGCGCAGGACATATCCTACCGGTGAACTCCGGGAAATTATTTGTCGCCAACAGCACTTCCAGCGCTTCGTTCCAGCGCTTGTGATATACATGATCGTTAAACTCCGGAATCACATTTTGCAGCGGACAGCCACATCCATGGCAGAATGGGGTTCCGCAATCCATGCAACGAGCCGCCTGCTCGATAAGCCTGACCTCCGGTGCCCGCAGTTCAACCGCCTTATAATCACGAAGACGCTCGTCAACCGGGCGATACCCTGCGTCCTGTCTCGCATATTCCATAAATCCTGTAACCTTACCCATGGACCACCTCCGCGCGTTCCGTGGCCTGATCCTCAAGCATCATTTTCCCTAGAACACGACGATATTCCATTGGGAAAACCTTGATGAAATAAGGCAAATGCTCATCCCATTCGGCCAATATTGCCGTCGCTTTCGGGCTCCCGGTGTAGGCAACGTGCTTTTTCAGCATCGCCTTCAATTCATTCTGGTCGCGCTGATCAACAACCAATTCAAGATCCACCATATCCAGGTTGCACCGGCTGTCAAAGTTGCGATCCTCGTCATAAACGTAGGCCAAGCCACCACTCATCCCTGCGCCAAAGTTAACCCCCGTCCGCCCAAGCACAACTACCCTCCCGCCCGTCATGTATTCACACCCGTGATCGCCGACGCCCTCAACAACGGCATACGCGCCGCTGTTGCGAATGGCAAATCGTTCTCCGACCCTCCCATGAATATAAATCTCCCCACAAGTGGCTCCATACAACAACACGTTTCCGGCAATGATATTTTCTGATGGCATAAATCGCGTCAAGGCATACGGTTTCAGGATTATTTTCCCGCCCGACAGCCCTTTCCCGACATAATCATTCGCCTCGCCTTCGAGAATCATGGTCATGCCTCGTGTGCACCACGCTCCAAAACTCTGCCCCGCCGCCCCATGGAATCCAAGGGTTACCGTGTCATCCGGCAACCCTGCATGTCCATATTTCCTCGCAATGCGACTGGCTATCATCGTCCCCACTGTCCGATTTACATTCCGAATTGCTTGCTCAATACGGACAGGCTTCCCGGTTTCTATCGTCGATTCAACCTGTGAAACCAGTGTGAGGTCCATCGCCTGATCTAGTTCGTGATTCTGACGTTCAACACATCGCGTCGGACCATCAATATTCGCCCGGTGTAAAATCTTGGAAATGTCCATCCCCTTGGACTTCCAGAACGTGACTGCCTCGTTCATCTCCAGCAGATCAACGCGCCCAACCAATTCATCAATCGTCCGCACACCCAGCCCGGCCATGATTTCGCGGGCTTCCTCGGCAATAAATCCAAAGAAACGCTCCAGATGCTCTGGCTTCCCTGAAAACAGCTTTCTTAACTCGGGATCCTGAGTGGCCACACCCACTGGACAAGTGTTATTGTGACACTTCCGCATCATGACACACCCCATGACAACCAATGCCGTCGTGGCAAAGCCAAACTCTTCGGCTCCAAGCAAGGCGGCAATTACAACATCCCTTCCGGTCTTGATTTGTCCATCGACTTGCAGCCGGACCCGGCCCCGAAGATTATTAAGCATGAGCGTCTGCTGGGTTTCCGCCAACCCCAGTTCCCATGGGGCCCCCGCGTGTCGAATCGATGACAATGGCGAAGCGCCCGTACCCCCGTCATACCCGCTTATCAAGATCATGTCCGCCTTGGCCTTGGCAACCCCGGCCGCAATCGTTCCCACCCCAAGCTCCGAGACCAACTTGACGGAAACCCGTGCCTCCGTATTGATATTCTTGAGATCGTAGATCAGTTGCTTGATGTCCTCGATCGAGTAAATATCATGATGCGGCGGCGGCGAAATCAAGGTCACCCCCGGAGTGGCAAAACGGACCCTGCCAATTTCCTCGTTGACCTTATGACCAGGCAACTGTCCGCCTTCTCCCGGTTTGGCTCCTTGGGCAATCTTGATCTGCAATTCACGGCAGTTGACGCAGTATTCCGCCGTTACACCAAAGCGACCACTGGCAACTTGCTTGATGGCACTGCATCGGCTGTCACCGTTCGGAAGCGGTGTGTAACGGGCGGGGTCCTCTCCCCCCTCGCCACTGTTGCTTTTCCCTCCAATCCGGTTCATCGCAATCGCCATCGTCTCATGCGCTTCCCGACTGATGGAACCAAACGACATGGCGCCTGTCACAAACCGCTTCATAATTTCAGCAGCTGGCTCAACTTCATCGATAGGCACCGGCTTGGCATCCTTGAACCTGAATAATCCTCGCAAGGTGAATTGTCGCTCCGCTTGCTCATTGATGAGGCCGGCATATTCACGGTATAGGACCGCGTCACCACTTCGTGTGGCCCGCTGCAACCTGCTAATCGACTCGGGCGACCATAGATGGCGTTCGCCATCGGCTCGAAAACGATAATGTCCGCCGGCGGGCAATAAAGCCGCCTCCTGCGGAGCTGCTCCCCACGCATCTTGATAACGGGCGTTAGCCTCGGCAATAATTACATCCATCCCGACGCCATTCACTCTCGACGCCGTTCCCGCAAAGTATCGACCAATAATTTCCTGGCTCAATCCAATGGCTTCAAACACTTGCGAGCTTCTGTAACTGCGCAGGGTGGATATACCCATCTTCGACATTATTTTCCGAAGCCCTTCGCATAACGACGCCACATAATTCTCAAGCGCCTTGGCCACACCAACATCCACGCTTAACTCCCTCTGGAGTGCCATGTCAGCCACAATCTCGAACGCCATATAAGGATTGATCGCCGTGGCGCCATATCCGAGAAGTAATGCCATATGCATAACCTCCCTGGCTTCACCGGTCTCCACAATCAATCCCGCGCCTGTCCGGCATCCCTGCCGCACAAGATGCGAGTTGACGGCCGACACCGCCAAGAGGGACGGAATCGGGGCCATATCAGCCTGCAAATCGTGATCACTTAAAATAATCAGGTTGCGTCCTTGCTTAACCGCCGATTCAGCCTCACAGCACAGTCCGTCAATCGCTCTCTCCAAATCATCCCTACTCCCCCCGCCCTTGAACCCCATGCGTATTGTCTGCGAATGAAATTCCGGCAGCGTCATGTTTCGTATTCGATCAAGATCGTCATTCGCGAGAATTGGATGCCGCAATTTAATCAGTCGTGCGTGCTGGGGAATCTCCGTGAGAATGTTTGATGGATTTCCAATAAATGTCATTAGCGACATCACCAACTGTTCCCGGATCGGATCGATTGGAGGATTGGTCACCTGAGCAAACATCTGTTTGAAATACGCAAATAGCAGTTGTGGCTTTTCGGAAAATACAGCCAGCGGGGTATCCGTACCCATGGACCCAACCGCCTCATGCGCCTTCGACGCCATGGGCTCAAGAATCATCTGGAGATCTTCTCGCGTGTACCCAAACAACCGTTCTTTCCGAAGCAAGACTTCGCGATCAGGAGTCAAGGTGGCCACGGCCTCAAACAGCCCCTGGATCATCACCTTGTTTTCTTCAACCCATCGTCGATACGGCTGCCGTCTCGCCATCTGACTCTTGATTTCCTTGTCCTTGATTACCCGGCCTTGCTTGAGGTCCACCAGCAACATTTGCCCCGGCCTCAGAGCCCCTTTCTCCTTCACCCGCTCAGCCGGAATATCCAGAACGCCTGCCTCGGACGCCATTACGATATAGCCATCGACTGTCAGGGTGTAACGCGCAGGCCGCAAACCATTACGATCCAGCAATGTTCCCACCAGATCGCCATCGGTGAAAGCAACAGTTGCCGGACCGTCCCATGGCTCCATCAAACCCGCATGATACTCAAAGAAACCCCGCTGATCCGGCCCCATTGGATACTGGGTCCCCCATGCCTCAGGTATTAACATCATCATGGCGTGCGGCAATGAACGCCCGCCTGCCACGAGCATCTCCAGCGCATTATCCAAACACGCGGAATCACTGCCGCCCCCATCAATGACCGGGAATATCTTATGAATATCGTCACCAAATAGGGGTGACTCCATCCCGGACTCACGCGAGCGCATCTGATTGAGATTTCCCCTTAAGGTATTGATCTCACCGTTATGAGCCAGGAGTCTGAAAGGTTGTGATAATTCCCACGAGGGAAACGTGTTCGTGCTGTATCGCTGATGCAGTACAGCCGCAGCGCTCTCTACAGCGGGATTATTGATCTCTGAATAGAAACTGGAAACCTGCCCGCCCATAAGCAAGCCCTTGTAGACAATCGTTCTGCAGGAAATGCTGGGAACGTAAAGTCGGCCATTGCCACTCAATTCTTCCAGCGCCTTCCTCTGCGCCAGCTTCCGCACGACCAGCAATTTGCGATCCAAAGCCGCGCCAGAAAGCCCCTTCCCCCCAATAAACACCTGCATGACCAGCGGTTGAGTCTTTCGAGCAATCTCTCCGAGACCTGTTGCGTCCGTTGGAACCTCTCTCCAGCCGATGCAGTCTAATCCTTCATCGGCAATGACTTCCTCAACAAGCCTCATACATACACTTTGGGCCCCGGATTGAGGCATAAATATCATGCCGACACCATAACGTCGTGATTCGGGCAGGGAAAATCCAAGACGTTCTGCTTCGGCACGAAAGAACTTATCCGGAATTTGAATCAGTATGCCCGCACCATCCCCCGTCATGGAATCCCCACCCACCGCCCCCCGATGCAATAAGTTCTTCAGAACCTCAATACTATCACGCACAACAGAATGACTAGCCTTGCCATCAATGGCCGCCAAAAAACCGACACCACAGCCATCCCGCTCCAATGAAGGATCATACAACCCTTGGGCAAGCGGTAAACCGTCGCCATTCATTTCGTTGCCAGACTGATCGGGTATCACGGTGAACAGCTCCTCTGATTCTGTTGGTGGCACTATACATACAATGGATATTGGCAGACAATGACGATGTTAAAAGGGGGTGTCGTACAACGACACCCCCTGCGCAAAATCCACAACTATTCCTATCGACTGAACAACATATCAGCATAGGTCGGAAGCGGCCAGAACTCGGAACCGACCACCGGCTCCAGTGAATCAGATACGCTTCTCAATGCCGCCATAGCCGGTATAACGTTGTCACGAAATGCTGCGGCCTTTTTCTCCGCATGACTTTCCTCCTGCGTCTTCGCAACCGCCGCATCCAACTCATCAATAGCCATGATCATTTCAGCTGCACCGTTGTTCAAACGACGCAACAACCCAAGCTGGGCCGATGCCGTCTCGCCCGTTGCCTCAATCGCGGAAATGCCCGAGGCAATGCTTCCTGCATACTTCATCACTGCAGGCAGGATTTCCCGACGAAGCATCTGCAACATCGTTTTCGCCTCGATATTGATCAGCTTGGCATAGTTCTCAAGCAGGATTTCATGACGCGCCTTTACCTCACCCTTGGTCAGGGTGCCATGCTTCACCAATACGCCCGCATTATCCTTTTCCATCATGGTGTTGATGGCGTCCACACAATTACGGATATTCGGCAACCCTCGCTTTTTGGCCTCGATAACCCACTCCGCGGAATAGTTGTCACCATTGAAGATAATCGCCTCGTGCTCCTTGGCATACTTCTGCAACAGCTTCTGAACCTTGCCGTTGACATCCTTGGTCCCTTCCAAGTGGTCTGCGATTTCGGAAAGTGTTTCCGCAACAATCGTGTTTAGCACGAAATTAGGCCCTGCCAGGGACTGCGAAGATCCGGGCATGCGGAACTCAAACTTGTTTCCGGTAAACGCGAATGGCGATGTCCGGTTCCTGTCCGTCGTGTCCTTGGGAATTGCCGGCAAATGCGTCACCCCAAGTTCAAGCCGGCCACCTTGCTTTGACCGACTCGCTCCGCCTTCCTTGATCTGACGATAAATGTCCGTCAATTGCTCCCCGAGGAAAATCGACACGATCGCGGGCGGAGCCTCGTTGGCGCCCAGACGATGATCATTGCCTGGCGTAGCAACCGTGGCGCGCAATAATGACGAGTACTTGTGAACAGCGCGAATCACCGCAAACAGGAACACCAGAAACTGCATGTTATCGTGCGGCGTGTTGCCGGGATTCAACAAGTTAACGCCGTCATCAGTCACGGCCGACCAGTTATTGTGCTTTCCGGACCCGTTAACACCCGCAAAAGGCTTCTCATGCAACAGACATACAAAGTCGTGACGCCGCGCAACGCGTTGTAACATATCCATGGTAAGCTGGTTGTGATCGACGCCAATATTCACTGTGGCGAATACCGGAGCAATCTCGTGCTGTCCGGGTGCAACCTCGTTATGCTGCGTCTTTGCCATCACCCCGAGCTTCCATAGCTCCTCGTTCAAATCCGCCATGAAGGAGGCCACGCGCTCATGAAGCGATCCGAAATACTGATCCTCCATCTCCTGCCCCTTCGGCGAAGGCGCCCCTATCAGCGAACGACCGGTAAACCGGATATCCGCGCGCTTCTCGACAAACTGACGATCGACCAGAAAATACTCCTGCTCCCCTCCAAGCGTCGCCGCAACACGCCGACTCTTATTATTGCCCAGCGCGCGCAAAACGCGGATCGCCTGCTTGTTCAACGCCTGCATGGATCGCAATAGAGGCGTTTTCTTGTCCAACGCTTCACCCGTATAAGCCGCAAAAGAGGTCGGAATGAAAAGCGTTATATTATCGCCATCCTTCTTAACAAAGACTGGTGACGTGCAATCCCAAACCGTGTAGCCGCGCGCTTCAAATGTCGCGCGAATCCCGCCGGAAGGGAACGATGAGGCGTCAGGCTCTCCTTGCGCCAATTCCTTGCCGCTGAACTCCATCATGATGCGACCATCGGAAGTCGGCGAAATAAAAGAATCATGCTTTTCAGCCGTAATCCCCGTCATCGGCTGAAACCAGTGACAATAATGCGTCGCACCCTTCTCGACCGCCCAGTCCTTCATGGCATTCGCCACAACATCAGCCACGGCAGGATCCAACTCTTTCCCTTCGTCAATGGCTGACTTGAGTTTCTTATAGATGTTCTTCGGCAACCTAGCCCGCATCACAGCATCGTTAAACACGTTTGAAGCAAATACTTCAGGCAAACTCAGATTTTCCTTCGCCACATCACAACAGTTCATGAGCTCATTCTCCTTTTCGGTTTAATACCGCCTTCTATTTGATCACCACAATAAACAAAACATCGTCAGGACAGAATACATCCATACCGACCCTTTATAAAATTACATCGGACCATTCAGCATTATTCATGCCACATCACATTTGGACGAAAAACACCCAAGAATTCGGCATTTAAGCCCAGAGTAATCAAAAGGCTAGACATCCATGTGCTACATTTTTGTAACACAACCCACCACTTACATACAGAACTGTACTTTTCAGGCCAACCACCAACCCTTGCGGTTCATGGCTCCTGGCTGTCGATAAATCGGTAGAGGGTTGCGCGCGAAACTCCCAACAAACGGGCCGCCTCTACCTTATTTCCCCTGCTTCTCTCCAAGGCATCTCGCACCAGCCCCTCATCCAACTTGAACTTTCCGCTCTGCCCTTCTCGCACCTCATTGCCACCTTTGCTTACCGCCCCCCCTTTCATGGGGGCAAGCGCCACGGGAGGGAGATGTTCCATATTAATGTTATCTCCTTTACACTTGATCAGGGCAAACTGGATCCAATTCTGCAACTCACGCACATTTCCAGGCCAAGCATACGACATCATCAAATCCATCGCTGAATTTGAAAACTCAACCGTTTTTCGCCCTGGCTTATCGCTAAATCTGGCAAGAAAATGATTCGCCAATAGCGGAATATCATTACGCCGGTCCCGTAGCGGAGGAACCGTTAACGGCACCACACTCAAACGGTAATACAAGTCTTCACGGAAACGCCCTTCCGCCATCTCTTTCGACAACACCTTGTTTGTCGCGCTGATCACCCGGACATTGACCTTAATGGTCTTCTCACTGCCGACACGCTCAAAACAGCCTTCTTGCAGGACTCGGAGTAGTTTGACCTGCATCGCCGCGGAAATGTCGCCAATTTCGTCCAAAAAGATAGTCCCTCCATCCGCCAACTCAAAACGCCCCTTCTTGTCGCGGATGGCACCTGTAAATGCGCCACGCACATGTCCAAAAAGCTCGCTTTCAAGCAAGCCCTCAGGTAAGGCGCCACAATTCACAGGCACAAATGACTGCGTCCCGCGAGGCCCCTCGTTATGCAACGCCGCCGCAATAAGTTCCTTCCCTGTGCCGCTTTCCCCCTGGATCAGCACCGGCGCCATGGATTCAGCCAGTTCTGGTATAAGGTCAAACAATGCCAACATCTTGGGGTCCCGCCCGATGATGCCGGCAAAATGCTCAATCTCACCCAAACGTCGCGCCAATTGCTGTTCACGGGTGATATCCCGGAAACACGCCATCACTGCAGACGCACGACCGTCCTGATCCTTGATGTACGTTAAATTCATCTCTATGCGTCGTCGCTCACCCGATGCGGTGGCAACTTCCACTTCACGCATGCCGTCGGCTTCCAGAATGGGCGAATTGTCACAAAACGAGCATTTGCCACCACATAAACCGCCAGCCATAACCTCATGACAATCCTGATTCACAACATCTTCGCACCGATATCCGGTAATCCGCTCCGCCGCCTGGTTGAATACAAGAATCCTCCGCTGAAGATCGTGAACAATGACTCCATCAGAAAGATGATCAAGAATCAGATTGGCCTGCGCCCTGGCGTTCAACAAAGCGCTCAAGTAACCATGATCAAACAGCTCATCAACCCTGTCACGCATCGCCTTGGCCAAATTCTGATAAGCGGCCAGCCGCCCGGAATCATCCAACCCCTGAATCTCCACCCCACAAACTTCCCAGTGAAGATGAATTGGATTCCCAGGCAAGGTCCTGCATTTCTCCGATGCGCTGCAACAGAGGGATACAACGACATCACAATTATACCCAGCGGCTTCCGGCAGCAGATACGCCGTCTCGCCAGCCATATCCACCCCCAGCCCAAGCATCACAGCATCTGCGACCGGATCGGAATCCCTGCTGGTTAGCGACGCGCTTCGTATTTCAACATCCCGACGCTTTTTCGCCCGCGCAAATCCAGCCGCCATACGGCTCCGGCTTGCATCACCTGCCGAGACAAACAACAGCTTGAATTTTTTTGCTGCCATAAAAATCACTCCCTACTCACGGGCCAGTAAACTATCGTCCACCGCCTGTCGGATCAATGACTCAGCGTATTCCCACAAGACAACGGACCCATCCACAACATGATGATTCCGGTCGCGCACTTTCTCGCACCCGACCCCGTGATTACGCCATACGACACCACCCGTAAAATAGTTGTGCATCAATGGTTGCACTCGATCTAGCGCGGCAGCGAATTTTGCCTCCGGGGTAATACGCGCCTCAAATTCCTCCCATAACCCGCGCACACGACTCCCAATGTCAGCCGGCAGCAACCCAAACACCCGATCAGCCGCCACCCGTTCCCGCGCCGCCTTGCTCAAGTTGCCTGCATCGTCATAGCAATAGGTGTCACCCGCATCGATTTCAACCAGATCATGCACAAGCACCATTTCCATGACCCGCGAAACGTTCAATCCCGGCACATTGGCGTACTCAGCCAGCAATACAGCCATCAGCGCCAAATGCCATGAATGCTCAGCGTCATTTTCGTAACGACTGCCATCCATCAGCAGCGTCTTTCTATACACATGCTTGAGCTTATCCACTTCGCGGATAAATTCCATGATTTGCGCCAACCGCTCGCCCCCATTCTCGCGCGCAATCGTGATATCACGCCGATGGCCGACAGAGTGCGTTCCACTCCCTTGCCGACTCTCAACCCAGTCAATAATACGACCGGCAACAGCCTGCTTACTCATTAACGGCAACGATTCTGATTGGCCATCAGGCAACAAAAACACCACCTGATTGGTATCAACATCAAATCCGGCATCCTTGCGCCCGACATCATTGGCCACAATAAGATCAAGTCCTTTGCTCTCGCACTTGCGCTTGGCTTCGGACAATAGGTTTTCGGTCTCAGCCGCGAACCCAACAACAATCCGATCACCCTTCAAAGGGCGTAGAGTCGCTAGAATGTCAGGGGTAGGCTCCAAACGGAGGTCCCCATCCGTCTTAAGCTTCTTGATCTTTTGCCCTCTGCAGGACACGGGACGCCAGTCCGCCACTGCCGCCGCCATGATTAACACATCAGAGGTGGTGAAATGATGCTTAACAGCCTTCAGCATGTCTTCTGCGGACGTCACTTTCGCGATCAGGACTCCATCAGGAGCTGGCAAGGCCACTGGCCCGGATACAAGCACCACCTCATGCCCGCGCCTCCTGGCCACATCCGCCACGGCATAACCCATCTTCCCCGATGAACGATTACTCAGGAATCGCACTGGATCAAGATGCTCACGCGTCGGCCCCGCCGTGACAAGGATGCGCATCGCTAGGGTTCCTTCCGTTTCTGCTCGTTAATTAACGCGCGTCGAACTCCCGGATTTTTTCAACTACAACGGCTTCTGCTTCCTTGTAGATATCCTGTATCATGGGATCGGCGAAGTGGTAGACACGTTCATCAAACGTCGTCGTTTTAATCCGGTCAAACAACCGCTGTTGCGCCGCATGTATGTCCTTGCCGTAGATATGAAAAGAGTCCGCGTGCCAATTCATGCGGGCCAATCGCACATCCCGCTTGGCTCGCTCGGCTACGCCAGCCGCCACCACATCACGATTGAACATCGTGAACCCGAACATATTCATGAAGTTGGCGCCCCACGCATCATTGCTTCGGAAACGGATATTACAGTTCAGCCACCATATCCCAGCCGCATCCTCCTGGATCCGGTACCACAATGACTGCAGGCAAGGCGGGTCATAACACTCCAAATCCATCGTGGGCATCCAGGTAATCATCTGCGCCTGGCGGGTGAAGGGTTGCCTTGCCAGCTTATCAATCACGGCATCGATCTGGTTGATCTTGAAGGATCCGCCTTCAACCGATTCATAGTCACGTAATTCCTTCCATGACCCGTAATTCGCGAGCCGCCCATGGTAGGTATATTCCCAGCGTGTGTCGGCAGGATCATTCATGTTCTTAACCCAGTGATCCTTCGCCCCCTGAAGTTCCATCACATATTCGCGTAAGTCCTCGATACCGCCAGGAAATGCCTTGTGGATCATCGGATCAGCCAATGGATCCAGCACCGTGATGCTCATGGTGGAATCAATACTCTCAGGGTCCCCGGGCTTATCATACTGGGTTCGGAAACGTGTGCCATGTTCCGCCAGCTCGCAGACCGCTCGCTCGTAAGCTTCCGCCAAGGACCGACCTTCCACATGCAATACCGGTATGTTGACCATAAAACCGCACTCCTTGTCTGTTTGGTGGCGACATTATGAATGGCTAACGTTAAATGAAAAGCTTTTTCCCGCCGCACACTTATGCTTATAGTTCGCCGCATGAATTTCTTTGAACATCAGATGGCCGCGCGCCGCCAGACAACACTGCTTATAACCTACTATGCTCTGGCGGTCATCCTGATTATCGCTTCAATATACACCGTTACCGCACTGGTCTTCCTGCAACCTTCCGAACCACTGCCCGACAATACGCTCCAATTGCACCAGCTGTGGGACCCCTCCCTGTTTCTGGCCGTTTCCGGAATCCTGCTGGCAATCATAGGCGGCGGCACACTCTTCAAGATCATGAGCCTCTCCTCCGGCGGCGAAGCTGTTGCCCGCATGCTCGATGGCCGCCCAGTACTCCCCTCAACCACTGACCTCGCCGAAAAAAGGCTATTAAACATTGTTGAGGAAATTTCCATCGCATCTGGCACTCAGATACCAAAGGTGTTTGTCCTCGATAACGAACTCGGAATCAACGCCTTCGCTGCCGGCATCTCCCCATCCAACGCAGTCATCGCAGTGACCCGGGGTGCGCTGGAACATTTTAACCGCGACGAAATGCAAAGCGTGATCGGCCATGAGTTCAGCCATATCCTAAATGGAGACATGCGCCTCAACCTCCGCCTTATTGGCGTCTTGAACGGCATTCTCATTATTGCTCTCCTCGGCTATTGGATGTTCCGAATTACGGCCTATTCGTCTCACCGTCGCTCCTCGAGCGACAAAAAGGGAGGGGGCGCGGTAGCCGCCATAGTCATCCTTGGACTGGCCACCATGATTATTGGCTATATCGGTGTCTTCTTTGCGCGTTTGATCAAAAGCGCCGTATCCCGCCAAAGGGAATTCCTGGCCGATGCATCCGCCGTCCAATTCACCCGCAACCCGCTCGGCCTATCCTCCGCGCTTAAGAAAATCGGCGCGTATTCATCCGGCTCCCGCATTCAAAACAAGCACGCAGAGCAAGCAAGCCATCTCTTTTTTTCCAATGGCGTAGGCTTCTCCCTGATGGGACTACTGGCCACTCACCCTCCGCTGGATGAGCGCATCCGTCGGATTGACAGCACCTTTGCCGGCACCTTTGATACACCAGCCGCTCCTGAATCCGGAACCGACAACCTGTTGGGTTTGTCTTCCTCCATCACCCCTCCCCCCCTGCCCTCGCCAGCAGTAACCCACGCTGTCACACCGCAAAGCGTCGTCGCCAATGTCGGCACACTTCAGACCGCTGCCTTGGAATACGCCACCTCGCTTCTGGCCGCCATGCCACCAGAACTCCTGCAAGCAGTTCGCCAACCCAACGGCGCGCAGGCCGTAGTCTACGGGTTAGCCATGAACCTTGAACAGCCTTCATTCCGAAACGGACAACTGGACCATCTATCCACACATGCGGCCCCTGCCGTTCACCGTGAAACGCTAGCACTCGCCACGCCCCTAAGCGCCCTCCGACCGGAGCTCCGCCTCCCCGTTGCCGAATTGGCTATCGCGACACTCCGCCATCTTTCGACAACTCAATGCCGCGAGTTTAAGGACAACCTGCTTTATATCGCCTCAACGGACAACGAAATTTCACTGTTCGAATACGCCGTGATTCGCATGGTTCTACGCAACCTTGAATCAATGCATGGACTCAACAAGCGTCCACTCGTGCGCTTCACCTCCTTGTCCGACCTTGTCCATGAATGCACCGTCCTGCTTTCAGTGGTCGCATGGTTCGGAACCAATGACAAGTCCGGTGCCGAAGTGGCTTTTAATCGTGGATTTCACAGGCTAGGACTCACACCCATTGGCGCTCTGTTGCCTCAAGCGCGCGCATCTTTAAAGGAATTGGATACAGCGCTGGATCGTCTTGCCGAAGCCACCCCGACGCTGAAGGAAAATATCATTGCCGCAGTCGTTGACACGATAACCACGGACTCCCTCATTACCAAAGACGAGGGGGAAGTACTCCGCGCCATTGCCGATGCGCTAGACTGCCCCACCCCACCATTCCTCCCCGGTCAAAGCATCTAGCAACCGTCATTCTTCCCGTCAATCGGCCTGGTTCGCCTTTACAAATTACCTAAATTGCTCAGAACCAGGAACTAAGGAATTTGTATTGCACTTTTTATCATGTCATTTTAGTACAAGCCTATGAACACATTACTCGTCGCACTGCTCGCAGTTGTCCATTTCTTAACATGCGCCGCCACGGCCCACGCCGACCCGAGTAACACAGCGACAACAACCAATTCCTTCCCGCTCGAAATTGTCTATGAAGCCAATTGGTTTTTCGAAGGCCCCGTGTGGGACCACAGAACCGGGAAACTCTTTTTCACCGCCTATCGAAAAGACCATCAGGAAGTTTTGCGACTTGATGCACCAGGTAATGCCGTCACATGGATGGACAATGCTCAGGATGTCAGCGGAATGACCCTGACGCGCGACGGTCGCCTGCTTATGGCTCAGGCTATCACCCATCAGGTCATCATCGCTGATATCGGATCCGATGGACCGCTAAACCTGACAACACTCTACGCCAACACCTCGCTAAACCAGCCGAATGACGTCAGGCAACGCTCGGATGGCGGAATTTACTTCTCGGATCCAAACTTTAAAACCAACAATAGCGCTGTCTATTTCCTGGAAACAAATGGCCTGGCCCGCAAGGTAATCACCAACCTATCGGCACCCAACGGCCTCCAATTATCACCCGACGAGCGCCTGCTCTATGTCAGCGACAGCAAACTGAAGTCCTGGTGGGCATATTCCGTCCAGCCCGATGGCTCTCTCACGGATGGCCGCCTTTTCTTTAAGCCCGAACCCGCAGGCCCTGGCAATCCTGACGGAATCACAATGGATAAACTCGGGACATTGTACTTAACCGGCCTGGGCGGCGTATGGATCGTGGATTCCAACGGAAGGTCGCTAGGATTCATACCTGTGCCAGGGGGCGCAAGTAATGTCACTTTTGGTGGAAAGGACGGCACTGATCTATACATTACCAGTTCCAAGAAACTCTACCGCGTCTCAATCAATCAGGGCTTGTTCCACGGGGGGTATTCTGATAAAAACGCCCACATTATCGCTACGGAATAACACTATGACACGATCATCACGTCCTGCTAATCCAACTCCACTTCCAACACCAAAACCAGAAGCTATTCCTCTTCTGCCCAAAGAGCCGTTTTTCCGGATGATTGACTGGAGCGCTTTTTGGACCGCAACCATTCTGACACTGATAGTCTACGGAATGACACTGGCGCCAACGGTAACCCTTGAAGACTGCGGCGAACTCGCTGTCGGCTCCGATCATCTCGGGGTCCCACATCCGCCCGGTTATCCCATTTGGACCATTCTAACCTGGATATTCACAAAGGTCTTCTTTTTCGTGAAATTCCGGGGACAGCCTAATCCCGCCTGGAGCGTGGCCTTTGCCTCCGCGGTCTTCGGAGCCTTGACCAGCGGTTTCACGGCCATATTACTATGCCGTAGCGGCCGCGACATGCTCCGCAGTATCAAGCGCACCACCGAAGCCATTGGCGAACGCACCGAAAGCATCATTTGCTGGAGCAGTGGTGTGGCCGGCAGTTTGTTACTCGCCTTCAGCCCTGTCGTGTGGTCACAGGCCGTTATTGTCGAAGTTTACAGCCTTGGCGCTCTATTCATGGCCATTGTCATGTTTGTCGCCTACGTCTGGTTGCGAAAACCGGATGAACCCATTCGCGGTGTGACTTGGCTTGTCCTTGGAATTTCGCTCGCCTGCCTCGTCGTGATGGGATCACGCCTGCTTCTTCACATTGTCCGTTTCTCCGATTTCACCTCCGTTGGAATTCATTATGTCCTAGGCTATCTATTGATTGTCCTGATGGTTGTCATCATGGCTTGGATTTGGAAACATCGGCCAGCCGATCGAATGCTTTACCTCATGGCGCTCACCTTCGGCCTTGGATTGACAAATTATCAGGTGTTACTCCTGTTTCTGGTCGCGCTGGCAGTGATTATCCTGATCAAGGACGTCCGGCTGTTTCGCGACTTCGTGCTCGCAGGCACACCGTTTGCCGTCTTTTACGTTATGGCCAATACTGGCGCCATCCAAGCGTTGGTCGGCCCAAATGTCCGAATTGGTTTTCTCGGCATTGTCCATCCAACTCATCTGTTAACTTATGTCTATATTCTTGGCAATTTCGCATGGCTGGCGCTGGTCTATTATAAATTCCCCACCGGAAAACAAGTGGCCCCAAGCATTCTATGCCTGGAACTTGGACTCATCGTATATGCCTTCATGCCTTTGGCTTCCGAGACTAATCCCCCAATCAACTGGGGTTATCCCCGCACATGGGATGGATTCATTCATGCCATTACTCGCGGCCAATATGAGAAAATCGCCCCATCCGATATTTTCTCCGCCCAGTTCATCCGCCAAATCGGCGACTACATGAGCGATTTGCGCGTGAAGTTCACACTGCCCGTCGCCATTCTCGGCATCCTGCCCTTCACCGCCTGGAGCATTCGTATTGGCAACCGCCGTTACCGTGCGATTTACCTGGCGCTTATCTTCGCGGTCCTCGCCATCACTCTTATCGCCATTGAGGAAGTCGTCGTGCCCGTAGGCGTCGAAATCGCCGTCCTGAGCCGCTTCTATCGCATTTTTATTATGGGCGCGGCTATCCTGATGACTATTGGGGTCATGTCCTTAATCATCGGCGAACTGGACGAGCTGGTTAAGAAACTTTCCGGACGCATACCCGCCACCTTTTCGGAAAAATTAACAATCAGCGGAGTGCTTCTCGCAGTACTCGTCGTCGTCTTGTACGTCAGCGGCAAACTGATCGGCATCATGATCAACCCGCAACTCGGGTTGACCGCTAGCGAAAAAATGGGATTCTTCGCGCTCATCCTTGTTCCGGCGGTGACCGCGGGCCTCGTTTGGCACCTCATGCATGGGCGCGGCGCACTCGAATACGAGATCGACCGACACGATCAGAAGTGGATTCTCGCCACTCTTTCAGGCTTCATCGTCATGAGCGTTCTCTTGATCGCCCTTGCCAACCCGAAAGGCGACATCCAGGACGCATTTATCCAGCGCGTCAAATTCATCCCGTCGCACGCACTATTCGCCTTCTGGATTGGCTACGGCTTGCTGATGTCGCTGGCAGCGGTGGATACCGTTTTCAAGGGTAGTCGCGCTGTCATCTGGGCGGGAGTCATCTTTGTGCTGGTGGCCCTGCCAGCCTGGCCCTTGCTTCAGAATGCCTACAACAAGGAACTCATCCGCACCGATGGCGGCGCTGAACAAAACAGCCATGATTACGGCTGGCAATTCGGCAACTATCAACTGCGTGGAGCCGAGGCTATCACCGAGGAACTTTCCACAAATGAGGAACCCCTGCCGGACCCATCCTTCCCTCCAGAAATGGGGCCTCGCGCCGTGTTCTTCGGCGGCACCGATCCGGGCCGCTTTGTCCCCACCTACATGATCTTTTCTGCCGATGTCCGGCCTGATGTCTACCTGATCACCCAGAACGCCCTTGCGGACAATACGTTCATGAGCGTCACGAGGGACCTGTACGGCGACACCATTTGGATCCCGTCAACCGTCGACGGCAATAACGCATTCCAGCGTTATGTGGAGGACGTTCGTACTGGGAAAACACCCGCCAGTGCGGACATCAAGATTGAGGGCGGCCGAGTCAGCGTTCAAGGAGTCGGCGGCGTAATGCTCATCAATGGCATTCTTGCCCAAATGATTTTTGAGCACAACAAGGCGAGGCACAACTTCTATGTAGAGGAAAGCTACGTCATCCAATGGATGTACCCGTACCTTTCACCTCACGGATTAATCATGCAGATTAACTCTGAACCCATGCCTTCCTTGCCGCCCGACAATGTTGCCGCGGACATGGATTTCTGGGATTGGTACACACGCCGCCTTACAGGCGATAAAAAATTCCTTCGTGATGTGGTTGCCCGAAAGTCGTTCTCAAAACTCCGTAGCGCTATCGCCGGCCTCTATGTCGTGCGTGGCATGTTTAGTGAGTCAGAGATCGCCTTCAAGGAAGCCGTGGCTTTGTACACGTTAAGCCCGGAAGCCAACTTCCGTCTGGCGGATCTTTACTTGCGATGGAACCGCCCCAATGACGCCATCGCCATCATGGAATCATTCGCCAAGCAGGACCCCGGCAATGACCGCGCCTCCGGGTTTGTCGCCGAACTCAAGGGTCGCAACGATCTGGCGGCCAAACGGCGCGAATTGGAAAGCCTGCTGGGCTCAGGCAAGGCCAACATCGCCACCGCATTAGAATTGGCCGATGTGTATAGAAAACTTGGTCTCCCTGAAAACTTCAACCAACTTGCCAGAAGCCTTCTCGCCCAACAGGGCGTGCCTCCTCAAGTTTGCCTGAGGATCGCGCAAATGGCCGCCGAGGATCGCAAGATGGACTTAATGGAAGCCGCCCTCCTGCAATACACAGTAAGCGTTCCCGCCGATATGCGCGGATGGATAGATCTGGCAGGGGTTCAGTTTGCGCTTAACAAGCAAGAAGCCGCTTTCACTTCCTTAAGACAGGCTGTCAAGGTAGGCAAGGAATCAGCGATAACGGTTCTAAGGGAAGACCCTCGATTCCAGACTGTTCGACACCTGCCTGCGTTCCAACAACTTTTGGCTCCGCGCTAAGTGTTCGCCCCGTGGCGCCCATCAGCTGAGCGCCACTGAGTATTCCACTTCACCCCTGCGTGCTGGTCATAAACAATATAGCCATCCCCTGCCCGCACCCCTCAACCGTCAACCCAGTAACGCTTTCTTTAATTCTCCATACCTCTGCGTATACCGCGCACCCATCTGCGACTCCCGATGATCAAACCCGAATGCGCGCCGCTTGACCGCCAACACAGGTGGTGCCTGAATCCGTTTGGCTACACCCAATCCCTGATAAAGATTCCACCAGCGTTCCAAGTCAGACACGAACGCCTCCGGCGTCGAAAACAAATCTTTCACCACACCCTGATACCCGATTCGCTGTTCAAGAACACCGCCCAGATACCACTCCAGAATCTCCTCCGGCGTTGTCCGGTTCCACGCCTCCACCCAACTCCGAAAAAGACAATCATGATACGGATAGATCAGTGGATCACCCTTTCCCTCATCCACAGCCTGCTCCACGCTCAACTCTGCCGAGGGTATCACCGTAAAGCTTCCTTCCGGAATCATCGCCGTCCCCTGCTCATTAAGATGCCGACCCAAGGCATAGACTTCACCCTTCCATAAATCCGCTATGCTGGCTAGATATCCACCCAGATCCCCATAAAGCGTCATGTAACCAACCGTCAATTCACTCTTGTTGGCATTACAGGTGAATACTCCACCAAATGCCGCCGATACCGCCGCCAACACGCGAGCCACTCGATCCCTGGCTTGAACATTTTCCAACCCGGCATCCGACATCCTCAAAGGCTTATCGCCGCCCGGCCACGTCACATTGAGCCCGTCTATCTGCCGCCTCGTCAATTGCACACTCTCCTCGATAGGCACTTCCACATACCCGCATCCCAGGTTGGCCGCCAATTGACGCGCCAGTCCAATGGTTGTTTGCGAATTGAAACGGCTAGGCATATTGACCAGCAGTATCTGTTCCGCTGGCAGAATCCGCCGATACAGAGCCGCCACCACGGCAGAATCAATTCCGCCCGAGGCTCCAACAACCACCCTCTCCACCCCGCAGGCCTTCATGAATCGTTCCGTGCCATACCGTATCGCCGCGTCCAATTCGCCTATCGCATCCCGCCGCGCAGATATCGGCCGCCCGCAAGGCCGCCCGTCCAGCGGCAACTCCACATCCAACAGTCCTTCATTAAATGGAGCCAACCCATCTGTCACATTCCCCAGTCCGTCATAAACACACGATGCCCCGTCGAAGGTGAAAACCGTCTTGCCGTTGTTCTGCACTCCAGTTTTGTTGACATAAACAAGCGGCCGGCCTAGCGCACCCGCCGCGGCCGAAAATACCCGGTGCCGCTTGTGATTCTTGTCGAAAGTGAAGGGCGATGCGCTGGCGTTGATAAAGAAATCCGCCCCTTTGCCGGCTAGTATTCGCAACGGTGATATCAGGTAATCCGCATCCCACCCGTCCTCACACAAAACCGCACCCACGCACCATCCCCCCACTCGAACCGGCGCCACAAGACTCTCTGGCGTACACCCCATTTCCTGCGCCAGCTTACGGTTATCAAAGAAATGACGGCTATCATCAAACTCACGGTAATTAGGCATCAGGGTCTTGATAACAAACGGATAAGCACCCCCATCGGGCCCAAGGAACCGGCCATCAGCCGCAACGAATAGCGCGTTATATTTACGAACCCGTCCATCCTCATTCCGCTTATGCCAGTCAATCCCGACGTTCCCGAAAACGACGACCACACCCCGCGCCACCTCGCGCAACATCTCGCCGCACGCCTCACACTCACGCAGAAACGCTTGCCGCTCCCATTCATCACCCAAGAGGTATCCCGGAATCGCCATCTCGGGAAACACAATCATCTCAATCCCTACCCGACGCGCCTCTGCAACCAACTCCAGCATGCGGCGGGTATTCTCCCTTGGCCGTCCGGGAAATACTTCGATTTGAGCCAGTCGCAAGCGAATGCATCTGGATTTGGCAACCGTTTTCATGGATTAAAACACTACTCCCTGTCGTGAATCCCTGTCGAGAACGGAAACAGACACTGAACAAACGAAAGTTCTTCGATTTGCTCAAGACCTATGAACAGCCGAACACATTTTTACGATATTGGAGGAAATATAATAGTTGTTCAACTTGTGCTTGCGTAGCCCCCCAACACACTTCTATTGTCTTGCCCATGCGTTACATCAGCACAAGAGGCAAGCAGGACCCTATAGGTTTCAAAGCGGCCGTCATGACAGGACTCGCACGCGATGGCGGGCTCCTTCTCCCTGACGAAATACCCTACGTAGCTGCTAAACTACCTGTTTGGCAAACGCTGTCTTACCAGGATCTCGCGTTTGAGATCATGAAGCTATTTTGCGACATATCCGACCAGGAATTGCGTTCAATCATTACACGCAGTTATGAAACATTCCGGCATCCAGACGTCGCACCTGTCCGATCCGTTAACAACATTCATATCCTGGAACTGTTTCACGGCCCCACCCTCGCGTTTAAGGATGTGGCGCTCCAGTTCCTCGGCAATGTTTTTGAGCATATTCTTGAACAGGAAAGTCGGGAGTTGAACATACTTGCCGCCACAAGCGGAGATACGGGGAGCGCAGCCATCTGTGGCGTTCGGGGGCGGGACCACATCCGCATATTTGTCATGCACCCACGCGGAAGGGTAAGCCCGACTCAGGAACGACAAATGACCAGCGTTCTTGACGATAATGTTTTCAATATCGCGATTGAAGGCACATTCGATGACGCTCAGCGCATCATGAAAGACTTGTTTAGTGATCTTACTTTCAGGGATCGTTATTCCCTAGGCACAGTAAACTCCATCAACTGGGCACGAGTTCTCGCGCAGATTATCTACTATTTCTTCTCCGCTTTCCGAGTCATGCGCCTCACAGGGGCCAAGCGTGTCCAATTCTCCGTCCCAACAGGAAATTTTGGCGACATATTCGCAGGCTTTGTTGCCCAACGAATGGGACTGCCGGTTAGCCAATTAATTCTGGCAACTAATGAAAACGACATTCTCTCGCGGTTCTTCACTACTGGTGAATATAGACAGGGAGCTGTCCATTCAACAATTAGCCCTTCAATGGATATTCAGGTCGCCAGCAATTTCGAACGCTATCTCTACTACCGCACCGGCGGGGACGCTCTTGCACTCAACGCGATGATGTCCGAGTTTTCAAAATCTCATTACCTCAAGGTAGCACCCTTGCCTGCCGGCCGAATCGACAATCTAATATCCGCCGGCTCAGCCAATACTGCTGAAACGCTAGCTATAATCCGGAAGTATCAAAAGGACTATGGATATCTACTTGATCCACATACTGCAGTCGGGATCCATGTGGCAGAACAGCATCAACATGCGAATGAACCCATGATTTGCCTCGCCACCGCGCATCCTGCCAAATTCAGCCAAGCCATCGAAGACGCAACAGGGCACGATCTGGCTCATCATCCTATTCTAGACGCGCTGAATGACCTACCCACCCGTTGTAAGGTGCTACCTGCAACCGATGAGGCCATCCGTCATCACATCACACAATCGATTCGCCCTTCAGCCTAACCATTCACCGCCTGCATTCTTCTTCACCCCTGCCTCGTTCATCCAACGGGCGCATCCAACCTACTTAACCCTTAACTGATCCACCATTTCCGGTGTGGCACACTCGACAGTCACCCGCCGCTCCCCGCCGTTCCCTTTGATGATCATCTCCACCAAGCCCACCTTCTGATCACTGTGTCTTGCACATAAGCTGGCAGCCAGGAGAATCTCGCCCTCATCAGCCCCACCCGTTATCAACCCCGCAGGCCCCATTACAGCCGCCGTTTCAATCAGGATTTCCTCTGGATTCGCTAATTTCTCAAGTATCGCATTGTCCTTTTCGTCACGCCCAACAAGCACTTTCACCTTGTCACTCAACCTGAAATGCCGCCCGTGTTTTAACAATTCAACCGCATGTAAATCCTTCACTTGCCCATAATTACGCAAATCCTTAAGCCTCGCTGAAAAATTGGGCTCAGTCAAACAGCACCCTCCTCCCGGCGATGGATAACTTGTTATCCCAAATTTCTTTGCCAGCTCATACTGTGGCTTCCGGCTCCGCCCGCTGAGCGCAAGTAATCGACTCCTGTCCACCCACCCAAGGCGTTCCGCCTCTGTCTCGTCCAACAATTTGGCGCTTAGCGGTCGAACCAGCCAGTCCGCGTACCCAGAGCCCTTTCCCACAATTCCCAAGCTACGCTTCGTTTGTGACATCGGTCGCTGATTAAGAACCTCCCCGGTCGCCAAAAACTGAAATCCTTCGCGCTCGGCACGCTGGCCTGCCATTTTGATCATACAGGTATGACAATCAATACAGGGGTTCATATTGGAACCAAATCCATGAGGAGGATGCTCAACTAGGTCCAGTATTTGGGTAGTAAATTCCTCAACAACCAGCGGTATTCCTAGTTGACTGGCAGCATCCTTTGCTTTTTTAGGGCTAAAAAATGGACTACTAAAGCTTATGCCCGTCACCTCTATCCCTTGCTCGCGCAACACACAAACAGCCAATCGGCTGTCTAACCCCCCTGAAATCAATACATACCCTCGTATAACACCGTCGATTGATTGCTTCATTATCCCGCCTTATCTTATTATTACTCCACTCAACACTCACGGAGGCCAACATTGCATGCCTTGCGCAATGCGTCAACGTGGATAAATGGACACACATAAACATTGCTCCATCCATATGAGAATCCATAAATTCCCTGAATGATATTGACCTTTTAACCAGAGAAACAATGACGGAAAGAATCACTTGCCAAAATGAAGTATCTTTCCTTATCTTGTAGCCCGTTTTGAGTATCACGCCTATTGCCTGTCGGCTTAACGCCAAGTTGCAAGCTATTCAAAACAAACAACTTCGGAGAGGTGGCCGAGTGGTCTAAGGCGCAGCACTGGAAATGCTGTGTGCTCTAACCGGGCACCGTGGGTTCAAATCCCACCCTCTCCGCCATCGCACACAACATTCAGGGATAACCCGCCTGCTATTCGTCCTTGACTTGCAAATCAAACAGATCATGAATTTGTCTACGTGAAAGAACCATCTACATTATGCACGGCCACCAGATGAACATCATTGATGCACACAATCACCCCGATTGGCATGGACATGACCTTGACAAGGTCCTCGCCAACATGAATCAACACTCCATCTACAAAACATGGCTGTTGAATTGGGAATGTCCTGAACATGAATATAGCAGCCACTATCAAGACGTTCTCCCGGCACCCGTTTTGGGAATAGCATCAGGGCCAATCCCCTTTAGCCGATGCATTTCCTACAAGGAACGAGCGCCGGATAGGTTTATCCTCGGCTTCTGCCCGGACCCGCGACTGCCGGATGCCTGCGCCAGACTGGAGGCAGCTCATCGCATTTATGGAGCACGGATCTGCGGCGAATTGAAATGCAGGATGATGTACGACAATCAAGATGCACTTCGTCTATTCAAGCTCGCGGGTGAACTCAGCATGCCATTGGTCTTTCACCTGCAGTATAATAAGCAGCAAACCTACAAGGAACCTCGCAGCGAGTGGTGGGGTGGCAGCATTGATACCATTGAAAGGGTCTTACAAGCTTGCCCCAACACAATTTTCCTTGGTCACGCACCAGGATTCTGGATTCACATCTCCAATGATGAATTATGGCAAACCTGCAACTATCCTCCGGACGGCGCTCCTGTATTGCCCGGCGGTCGCGTCCCCACATTATTGCGTAAGTATCCGAATTTGTTCTGCGACTTGTCAGCAGGCTCCGCTTTGAAAGCACTGAAAAGAGATCCTGTATTTGCAAAACAATTCTTGGTCGAATTTCAGGATCGAGTCCTTTATGCCCGTGATAATTTCGACAATAAGCATCAGGAGTTCATCAATTCCCTGAGCCTTAGTGCTAGCGTGCTGGAAAAGATCTACAGTTCAAACGCTGAGAAATTAATCAAGGAATGACAGCCAGCGGGAAACAATCATGACAATTAACCACGGCAAGGTTGGATTGGACATCTCACATAGCTTGGCATTTGCAAACCTGATCAACGATTTAGAAATGGCACGATACTGAAGCCATTGATAAGTGCGCCAAAGCCTTTCAATAGGTCGCTAAAGCATCGAATGAACTGCTTTGAGTCAAAACGCCAGGCCAATGGAATTCAGATCCAACGAATTCCAGCAATCGAGTGCCATTACTCTGCTAACCACAGGCTCGACACCTATGCACCTTCCTCATATAGTCAATTATCTTGTGCGTCGTAACATCTATAGTATAACGCTAATCCTGCTAACACTGGTCACACTTATTGCTGCCATTATATTCACTTTTCGCTTCGAACTGACGTATTGGTGGCACAGGGACACCATTGATCGCTCAGCTGAGCGTTATCATGTGCATCCTCATCTCCTTGCTTCTGTCATTTGGCAAGAAACCCATTTTAATCCTGCGCAAAAAGGTAAGGCAGGAGAAATTGGTCTAATGCAAATCATGCCGGGAAGCGCCATGGAATGGGCAAAAGCCGAAAACATTAAACATTTCCAACTCTCCACTCTTGTTAACCCCACCACCAATACCATGGCTGGTGCATGGTATCTGGGCCGCGCTTTATCACGCTGGAAGAATAAGAACAACGCAATCCCTTATGCGCTCGCTGAATATAATGCGGGAGCTTCAAATGCGCTAAGGTGGGATCGTTACGCTAAGACGTCAAACGTGGAGTTTCTAAACGCCATTACTTATCCATCCACCCGGCGATACATCATTGAAATCTCAAGACGCTACCATAATTTCGGGAAACCATGGCGCAATTGGGATATTCCTTAACCAACCTTTTGCCATTACGAAAAAGCCTCTGTCCTCATTTCACTCTGCCACAAATTGCGAAAGCGGGCTGAGTGATGCTTACAGTGCCCCATACCGCATACTCAGCGCTTGCCATCAAGATGTGCAATCGCTCGCTTCATGCAGGCACCATCTATCGCCCACTGACCGCTTACATAACCAGCCAGCAGGGCATTGTCACAAACAGCATTAACCAGCCGAGGAATTCCTCCCGAATACCTGTAGGCCAGACTCACAGCCTTGGGTTCGAAAACAATCCGACCGTTCGCGCCTGCCATTTCAAGCCGATGAGAAACGTAATGACCAACCTCCACCTCACCCAATGGACCAAGGTAAGCTCGCACCGTAATTCTCTGTCGTAGCTGCCGAAGTGCCACGTCCTCAAGCTTGATCTCAAGCTCAGGCTGCCCGATGAGTACAATCTGAATCATTTTCTGTCGTGTCGTCTCGAGATTCGAGAGAAGCCTAACTTGCTCCATCAATCTCGGCGATAGATTCTGCGCCTCGTCTATCAGAAGCGCGACATTCTCTCCCTCCTCCATTTTTTGCAGAAGAAACGTATTTAGCGTCTCCACTAACTTCAACATATCACAGCGGGCGGTGGGTAATCCGAAATCATGAAGAATCGCCCGGAGTAATTGCACTTCCGTCAATGAGGGGTTCAAGATAAGAGCCGTACGAACTGATTGTCCCAGTTCGGCCAGCACCGCGCGGCATAGAGTCGTTTTGCCGGAACCGACTTCTCCCGCCAATTGTATAAACCCTTTTCGCTCCTTAATGCCATACATCAAAAGATTGTATGCCTCCTGATGCTGCCGGGAAAGGTACAGGTAGTGCGGGTCCGGCGTTATGCTAAACGGCGATTCATTGAGTTGGAAAAACTCAAGATACATATCAGGCCTTGACCTTCAACTCACAAGCCGCCGCCGGTTCCAGAACCCGAAACGTAAATGACTCGGTAAAATATAGGTCTACGCTTTCCTTGTCATGATTCCTGAACCCTATCGACAAGTCCTGCCCCACCGTCATTTCAAAGTCACCTCCCCGCCTGGACAACACCACACCTCCATGCAAAGCGGGACTCCAATGGACGCCCCCATCAACAATGCCACCCAACTGCTTTCTTAGTGGATAGGCTTGAGGGTCACCCACTTTCACCAAAGCATACGGATCGGTGCCAAGCACCAGGGCATACGGTCCCGCAACACCTGATTTCTGAATCGATAGAACCGCCATCTCCACAGACTCGGCAAATCCATCAGGGTCACCCGCCGCCAACTGCACCGGCTTATGGCTGGACGACTCACAAATCCCCTTGATTCCTCCATCACTAAAACCCTGGTAAATAGCTGCCTCTTCAAACATTGCCACCTTCCTTGCGGCGGTAATCATGGAATCAAGGTTAGGACTTTTCCCTCCTCGTGAAACATTGTCCAACTCCCACAATTTCAAAGTGAAATAAGACCTGAGTTCTATCAGGTTTTGCGTCTCGCGCTTTCCCCAACTGACTCCTTTGATTGGCTCACTGTTACCCACCCTAACACTACCCAAATTGACAGCCGCCATTCCCCAACCATGCGGACCGCTGAAGTCCACCAGTCCCCGCGCTGAAAGATTGCCTTTCAAAACGCGCGATGCCTGCTCGTCAATTTCCTTCCATGCTTCATCCGTAATCGGCGCAAATGAACGTCTTAATATATCACTCATGGTCTATCCTCCTATTGATTTGTATTCCTCATGCAAGTATTCCGAAGACTACTTCAGTGACCCCACGCCTAAATCGCCAATACCTCCGCTCGCTTCTTCCGATTCAATCTCCGTCACGGGCTTGGACGTGAATAAATACGTCTTCATCGTGGTATCGAACTCCGGTATATTCCTGCGTAACCATTCCAAGAGCATCGCGGCATGCTCCATCTCCTCATTGCGGTTATGCAATAAAATAGCCTTCAACTGGGCATCGTCGGATTGATCAGCACGCTGATGATAATAATCCACAGCTTCGAGCTCTTCCTGCAAACTGGCTAAAGCACGATGTATGTGACGCGCTCCCACCGAAAGATTTGCCTCATTGTAACCACTACTCATCGAGTTTCCTCCTTGAGCGACATCACGCGCCCGTTGGCTCTAGACTATTACCCAAAACCTCTCCCTCCACAAGAATGAACTTGTCCGCTCATTTGACTTCACCCTCCATTTGAAGTAAAAGCATCCTGCATCATGGACATAACCACTGACAACCTATTCAGCCAGACTGAGCGCTCCGAGAACAACGATAACCGGTCAGGGATGGCACTACTCGTCTCACTCCTGCTACTCGCCCTACTATCAGGCCTCGCTCTCCAGTCCTTGGTCGCTTCAGGCATGGAACTTCGTTTTGCGCGTGACCGTCATGTCACTTGCCTGATGAGAACCGCTGCAACCGACGCCGTTTTGTCTGCCCTGCTAACCGCTTCGAGATTAGATCCAGACTCACTCTCGACTTACGAATACGCCATGATTGCCGGCCCGGATATCGAGACAAGAACCTCTTTCCGTGAGGTCGCACGTTCATCGCTGCCACCCCCGCTCCTGCTCCAAAACACTCCACTGTTCGGAAGATTTTTCGCCATCACAACACGCGTAACTTTGGACAAACTCAACCGCGAAATCCGCGCCCTGGCCTGCCTGACTCCCACTGGCGAATTGCGTCTCTTGAGCTGGACGGAACCCCTGTAACCATGAATTCACGCCAAATATCACCGTTATTCCGTCCCAGCACAGCTTACGGCGTTGATCTCGATGGCCAACGAGTCATCCTGATTAGGGCCACACGGAATCGTCGGCACATTGAATACAAGCCCATAATCGCCGACAAGCAAGCCATTGATCCAGCCTCCATAGTCGCCGCCTGCCTGTTACAGCGCGAAAGCATGGTGCGATGGCTGTCAGCTCCCCTTTCCTCTACCGCAAAGGCTGAAAAGGTATTCCCCTCCCTCCTCGATATCCAACTCCCATTCCCTATCGAAACCTGCGAGTTTTCACTGGTGGACATGAAACCCTCCGCCGATAAGCGTGGAACCATGGGTTTGGTGGCAGGCGCGCGTCATGCTGATATTGCCACTCGGCTTACAACTTTGAGCCAAAATGGAATCGCTCCCCGAATCCTCGATCAGGAAGGCCTTGCGCTTTGGAGCCAATTTCTCGAGGAGTATCCTGCGGTTTCATCCCCGGATACCGTTAGCGCCATCGTATATTTCGCCTCCGACCGGCTAACACTTGCCATAGGACGTGGAGCATCCTTGCTGGGTTCTCATACCATGAAGGAAGCGGACCCCGACATGGTCCAGAGGATATTGAAATCCTATCTTCAGGAAACCGCTGTATCCTTCCTCTGGTTCTGGGCAGGTCCCGCCGCATCCAACATCGACGCGACTCGAAAATTGAACAACCTATCTATCCCTTTTTCATCTGGTCCAGCCAAGATTGTGCATGATCCAGATACTTTCCTTGCCCGCGCTCTGGCCACACGCGCCCTGGCAAAGGGTTCCAATCGCTGCAATTTACTCTCCGGAAAATTCACTCATCCCATCGAAAAGGAGGCCTTGGAACGCATCCCCTTCAAAGCCGCCGTCTCTTTCCTGCTGGCTGGCGCACTGCTCTGCGTAACAACGCTCACGTGGACTATTGCCGCAAAACACCGAACGGCAACCATCCAGCAAGATTTGCGACGTCTTGCTATCGCTATCACTGGCTCCCCGCGTCTAGTTCAGGACCGGCAGGAACTCATCTCGGCACGACGATCCATGAGTGCTCAACACAAGATCTACTCCCCGTTCATGGCTCCATTCACCGTAAGTTTGAATAATACCCTGAACTCCATCCTGAAGACCGCCTCAAGGAACGGACTCACCTTTGACTCTATAACCATGAACCGCCAAACCATCATTGCGCATGGAATGGCTTCAAAATGGAGCCTGTGTGAACAGACCGCCGCCAGTTTAACCAGTGTGGACTGGACAGCTAGAATTGACAAAAAGGACCAGGTCGCAGGAGAAACACGCGTCCCCTTCGTCCTGCGAATGACCTCAAAAAATGAAATACGATAATCCAAAACTTATCACACTTTGGGCCGCCGCCTCATTGGTTGTATTGGTAGGCATCATCGCTTCTATCAAATCAGTGACTGGCCTGAGTCGACAAGCCGAGATCTGGCAACAAAAGTCCGCGGCGCGTCATGAACTCGTCAACCTGCTTAATCTATCCAAACGACATACTGCGGCTGTAGAAGCCCACAAAGCTTGGCCCGTTTCACCGGTGCCTCTGCAGGACCTAATCTCATCCACTCTACCCGGAATCGTTGTCTCGCCCCTGATTTCGACCGAACAACCGTCTGCCGAGAACTGGACTACCCGAAGAATTTCATTTTCAATGACCGATGTGCCGGGCGCATCACTTGAAAAGTTCTTTGTGGCGGCGGCAACGTCACGCCCGCCTTGGTCTGTTGAGGAATGCACGCTAATTGCGTCCACTTCATCCGGCCGACTGGCAAAGGTGGAATTGGTTATGACAGGCGTTGAACGTAAAGCCGTCGGAACTGAAGACATCTCAGCGACGGCGCAATAATTCCCGCGCATGCTTCATGGTAACGCTAGTAAGGTCACGTCCTCCCAGCATCCTTGCGACTTCCTCAACGCGCTCCTCGCCTTCCAGTGGCACAATTTGAGTCCGAGTCCTGCCATTGGTCACTTCCTTGGTCACAGCGAAATGAGTCTCTCCATAGACGGCGACTTGTGGCAAATGCGTTATGCAAAGCACCTGATGATGCTGTCCCACGGTCCCCAGCTTACCCCCAATAGCATTGCCCATCACTCCGCCAACATTCGCGTCAATTTCGTCAAAAACCAGCACAGGAATGCTGTCGTGGTTCGCCAGCACGGCCTTCACCGCCAGCATGACCCGCGAAATCTCACCACTTGATGCAATAGCCCGCAATGGACGCGATGGCTCGCCGGCATTCGGCGCGAAGGCAAACTCAATGGCATCCATCCCCGACGGACCTGGCTCAATCACTTCCAGACCAACGGCAAAGGAGCCATGCTCAAATCCAAGATCGCGCAATTCAGCCGTAATCGTCTTGGATAGCTTGGCCGCCGCCGCACGTCGTGCTTTCCCTAACGCACCACCCGCCTGCTCAACCTTGCGACGCTCGGCAATGATCTGACCATCCAATTCCGCCAAGCGCTGCTCCCTGCCCTCTAATTCCTTGAGACGCTCTCGTATGGCTTCCTGCTTCGCTAGAATTTCAGGAATCGTCGCTCCATATTTACGTTTCAATCGATGATACAACGCCATCCTGTCTTCCAGCCACTGCAAGCGCTGGGGGTCCCCCTCAATATTCCGAGCAAACCGCTCTACTGATTCGGCCATATCCCTCACCTGCACAGTCAAAGACTTGGCGTCATCCCGCCACGGTTTTGCCTCCTCCACAAACCCTGCCAACTCATTCAATGCCTTTTGAGCAAAGGCTAAACCATTAAATGCTGACTGTTCCCCCTCTACCAAGGCATTCCTCACCCCGTCCGTCAGTTCGATGATCCGCTGGGCGTTGGCAACCTGTGTCTGCTCCTTGATGATCGCCTCATCCTCTCCCTCCACAGGAGCCGCATCATCAATTTCCTTCTTCTGGTAAAAAAGCATCTCCAATTGCTGGGCGACATCCTGATCGCTTGCCCCTTCCAATTCCTTCCGTTGCCCCACCAATTCCCTTAATTTCCCATACAACGTCTCATACGCCCCCCGCGCCTCCCAGAGATGCCCAAAAGCGTCAAGAATATCGAGTTGGAAATCCGTATTGAGCAGGGACTGATGGTCATAGGGGCCATGCATATCAACCAAAAGCTCCCCGATCCTCTTAAGCACTTGTATAGTCGTGGCACTGTCGTTAACCAGATTCTTACCACTCCCAGTCATGGTGAGAGTACGCCGGATAACAAGTTGACCCTCGTCGCAGCATGGCAACCCCACATCCTCGAGAACCGCATCAACTTCCGAAGAATCCTTAAGGAGAAAGACAGCTTCCGCCACACATTGATCAGCTCCGGCGCGTATTAACGACTTATCCGCCCGCTCTCCAAGCAAAAGTCCAAGCGCCCCGATCAACACCGACTTCCCGGCACCAGTTTCTCCGGTAATGACATTAAGGCCTTGCTGGAATTCCACTACGATGTCTTCAACCAAGGCTAGATTTCGTACTCGTAACGTCTGAAGCATGCCGCGGAAGATACAACCACCCTCATGGAACTTCCAGCCTGAAAAGCATCTCGGCGATATAAGACTCGGTCCCTTGTAACAGTAAATTCAAACCAACCCCGGCAATGTGTCCCTTTTAGGAAACACATCAATCAGTGCTCAATCGAGCCAAGATATCGTTCTGCCTCTAAAGCGGCCATGCACCCCGTCCCAGCGGCTGTAACCGCCTGTCGATAGGCAGGATCAGCCACATCCCCCGCCACAAAAATACCGGGAATTTTCGTCCGGGTTTTATCTGCAACCAAATAGCCTTGAGGGTTGGTCTCAAGTTTGCCTTGGAACACCTTAGTGTTCGGCTCATGCCCAATGGCAACAAATAAAGCAGTGATTGGAATCGTATCAATATGTCCTGTATTTACGTCCTTCAGCCTGATTCCAGTGACTTCATTGCGAGTCACATCAAGTACTTCTTCCACCACCGTGTTCCATCGAACCTCAATTTTGGGGTGCCTCACCACCCGTTCTGCCATGATCTTGGAAGCGCGGAATTCGTCACGGCGATGAATAACCGTCACCGTTGAAGCAAATCGGGTCAAAAACAACGAATCTTCCATGGCGGTATCACCTCCGCCGACGACCGCCACAGGAACATCACGATACAATGCCCCATCACACGTCGCACAACCTGACACACCCCGACCAATTAGCTTTTGCTCGGAGTCTAGCCCTAGGTATCGAGCCCGTGCCCCCGTCGCAATAACGAGCGTCTTGGTTTCAAGCGGATTCCCTTCATCAAGAATTACCTTGGGCCACTTGCCGGAAACATCAATATCCACAACTTCTCCGCGCTGGAAACGCGCACCAAAACGCTCCGCTTGCTCTCGCATCTTCATGACAAGCGTCGTGCCATCAATACCCTCGGGAAAGCCGGGAAAGTTTTCTACATCCGTTGTTGTCGTCAACTGCCCCCCAGGCTGCAACCCTTCCACAACAATTGGCTTAAGGTTCGCGCGAGCCAAATAGATTGCCGCCGTCAAACCCGCAGGACCCGTGCCTGCTATAACCACATTTTCCATACACACCCTCTCCACAAACATGATCAATAACTACACGGCAACCGCTTAAGTGTACCGACGGACTTCCTCAACAGTAGTATAGCCATCCATAATATTACGCACCCCATCCTGGCGCAACGTCCTCATCCCTAATTCAACCGCCTTATTGCGTAACACCAACGTGGGCTGTCTCTGATTGATCAAATCACGGACGGGATCTGAAATGCTCATGTACTCATAAATCCCTTTGCGCCCCTTGTAACCCGTGTTGTTGCACTGGGCGCAACCTGCCCCATAATAGAAACTGCGGTCACCAACATCAGCTCTTGTCAGATCCAAACTGCTTAACACTTGATCATCCGGCCGATAGGCAGTTTTACAGTTAGTGCATATTTTACGCACCAATCGCTGACCAATGACGGCCTCCAAAGTTGACGAGATCAAGTAGGGCTCGACATCCATGTCTATCATACGGGTTACCGCACCAGCGGCATCGTTGGTATGCAGGGTGCTGAACACCAAATGCCCTGTAAGCGATGCGTGAATCGCAATATGCGCACTAGTCAAATCGCGGATTTCACCAATCATCAACACATCCGGATCCTGGCGCAAAAATGCGCGCAACACACGCTCAAATGAATTCCCGATGGCATCGTTAATTGGCACCTGAACAATCCCGTCAATTTCATATTCAACGGGATCTTCGGCCGTTAAAAGTTTAGTCTCAACTGTATTCAATTTCCGCAATGCGGAATACAACGTCGTGGTCTTCCCCGATCCGGTAGGTCCCGTCACCACGATAATCCCATTAGGCTTGTCCAGATCCAGCAGAAATTTCTGCATCATGTCGTCCGGCATCCCCAAGTTATCTATATCCAGAGAAACTATACCTCGATCCAGAACACGCAACACCACACTCTCGCCAAACTGTGTTGGCAAGCACGAGACACGGAAATCTATCTGTCGTCCCGCGATGGCCAATTGAATACGGCCATCCTGCGGCAACCGACGCTCCGCAATATTCAGACCAGCCATAACCTTGAGACGTGAAATCACAGGCAAGGCTAATTTCTTCGGCGGCGGCGCCATCTCATAAAGAGCACCATCCACTCGATACCTTATCTTGAATTCACTCTCGAAAGGCTCAAAATGAATGTCAGACGCACGATCCTGAACCGCCTGGTAAAGAACCAAATTCACAAAGCGGATCACCGGAGCCGAACCAGCCGCTTCCTCAATCCCCCGGTCGTCAGAAGCTGCTCCAAACTCCTTCAACTCCTCCGTCGACTCAATCTCCGATTCCAAAGCCGAGAGCATTTCCGCCACCGAGGAACTATCATCACCGTACAACTGATTGACATGTGTTCGTATGTCCTCTTCACGAGCCATAACCAGCGATACATCCCGTGACAGAACGAACATCAATTCATCCAACTTCGCCGGGCTCATCAATTCATACGTTGCCAGAGACACGGAATTCGGCCCTCGATCGACGGGCACCACCATGTACATCCGCGCAACACTAGTTGGAATGGAATGAACAACCTCTGGCGAAATATCCGTGGCCGGAAGATTAATGACCCGTGTCCCTAGATTCTCCGCAATCAATTCCAACAAAGCGTCCTCTGGCAGGATCTCCATATCAATAACAATGGCGCGTATTGCCTTGCCACTACGTTGAGACTCATCCAGAATTTCTTGCACTTGCTCCGCGCTGACCAAACCCTGCGCGTCAAGCAGTTGCAATACCGGATCATTATGTTCAGCATCGGCCATAACGGGTTACCTTTTCTTGCGATGCGTTTCCTCAAGTTTTACCACGATCGATTCAGGATCTTGAGCCTTGGTGATCAAATCCTCATAACTTATCTTCCCTGCTTCATACAGCGCCATCAAGTGGGCATCCAGAGTAATCATACCCCATTTCGCGCCAGTTTGAATTTCCGAAGTAATCCGATACGTCTTGCTCTCACGGATCAATGCTTGAATCGCAGGGGTCGATATCATGATCTCAAACGCGGCGACACGGCCCGGGCCGTCGGCTTTTACCAACAACAGCTGCGAAATGACGGCTATAATGCCCGAAGCCAACTGCGTTCGAACCTGGGCTTGCTGCCCCATGGGAAACGCATCCACAATACGATCAACCGTTCTCGCGGAGCCCGTCGTATGCAACGTTGCCAACACCAAGTGTCCTGTTTCCGCTGCCGTAATAGCCGCCGTCATTGTCTCCAAGTCGCGCATTTCACCGACAAGAATCACATCCGGATCCTGTCGTAGCGCTCTGCGCAAGGCTTCACTGAATGAAGGAACATCAACGCCAATTTCCCTTTGCGTCAAAACGCTCTTCTTGTGGTTGTGGTAGTATTCTATGGGATCCTCGACCGTGATAATATGCGCATCCCTCTCCTCGTTGATCAGGTTGACCATAGATGCCAGAGTGGTGGTCTTCCCGGACCCTGTTGGCCCAGTCACAAGAATCAGCCCGCGTGGGCGAAACAGCAACTCTTTCACCTGCGGCGGCAACCCAATACCATCAAGCGACATTAACTTTGTCGGGATTTGGCGCAAGACAATGCCTATGCACCCCTTGGCCTTCAGCACACTTACACGAAACCGGGCAGCGGTCCCGAACGAAAAACCGAAGTCGGTCCCGCCTCCCTCCCTAATCCGCTGCTGATGATCCTCGGAGGTGATGCTTTTCATGAAGCGCTCCGTGTCCTCCGCCATCAGAGGACTTGCGTCTATGGCCTGCATATGACCGTGAATACGCAATACCGGCGGAACTCCAACTTCAAGATGGAGATCTGATGCCCCCTCATCAACCACTAGTTGGAGGAGTTCGCTCATATCGATCTGGCTGCTGTTTATCATTAGCCGTCATCTCCCATAGTGGCCCTCAACACCTCGTCAAGGGTAGTGCTTCCAATCACGACTTTACGCAAGCCATCCTCACGCAATGTGCGCATTCCCAAATCGCGAGCCTTTTGGCGGATCTCAAGCGTACTGACCTTGTCGAAAATCATCCGCTGAATCTCATCATTGATGACCAGTATTTCAAATATGCCCATACGTCCGGAATATCCGGTTAATGCACACTTGTTACATCCGCGGCCACGGAACAACTGTATATTCGCAAACTGCTCGGCTGCCGCCCCCAGCAACTTTAATTCAGTAGCTGTCGGCTTGTGCTCTTCGCGACAGTGTTCACACACACATCTCACAAGGCGTTGCGCCATAATGGCCCTGACTGACGAAGCCACAAGGAACGGTTTAACCCCAATATCCTGCAAACGCGTAATCGAACTCGGCGCATCATTAGTATGAAGCGTGCTAAACACCAGATGCCCCGTTAGCGACGCCTCAGTCGCAATCCGCGCCGTTTCCGGGTCACGTATTTCACCAATCATCACAATGTTAGGAGCTTGACGCAAAATGGAGCGCAACGCCGCAGCAAAGGTAAGTCCAATGTCTTCACGAACATGAACTTGGTTAATGCCCGACATTTGATATTCAACCGGATCTTCAACCGTAATGATCTTGCGATCCGGCCGATTCACGTGATTCAGACAAGCATATAACGTTGTTGTCTTTCCGGAACCCGTGGGCCCCGTTACCAGGAGAATCCCGTCGGGCAACCCAATCAGCTTCATGAATTTTTCCTGATCGTCCGCGAGAAATCCTAACTTGGGAAGTCCTAGCGCTAGATTCTGCTTATCCAGAATACGCATCACCACGCTCTCCCCATGGCCAGTCGGAACTGTCGACACGCGCAAATCCAATTCGCGCCCTTTAATATTCACCTGAATGCGACCGTCCTGGGGTACTCGCTTCTCAGCGATCTTCATGTTGGCCATGATCTTCACACGGCTGATAATCGCCGCTTGCAAACGCTTCGGCGGGCTATCCACTTCATGCAACACGCCATCAATCCTGTAGCGGACACGGAATCGTTTTTCAAGGGGTTCGAGATGAATATCTGATGCCCGGTTCCGGTGTGCTTCGTAGATGATCAAGCTAACAAGCTTGATGATAGGAACATCCGATTCCGTGACATCGGCCGCTTCGCGCAAATCACCCCGGCCAGCCGTCACCATCGACACCGTCCCTTCCGTAAGCTGGTCGATCATCGTCTCCACCGAGGCCTCTCGCTGATAAAAGCGATCGAGCGCAACGACGATCTCGCTCGGAGGAGCCACCACCCCCTCAACATCCATTTTCAGGATATATCGAAGGCTGTCCAGTGTATCCACCTCCAGAGGGTCGCCAACAGCCACAGTGAGTACATTGTCATGCTTCGACACCGGAATGATCTTGTACTTACGGGCCACATCCACAGGAACAGCGGCAACCGCCTCCGCTGGGATTGGAAGGTGCGCTAAGCTCACCATCTCCATCCCAAACCGACTGGCAAGAACACGCAACACGTCTTCAGTCTCAAGAAGCTTCGCGGCAAGCAGAGCATCAAGCGCTGAACCATGTCCTGGATGACTTCTCAAAACACGTTCGATTTGGTCAGGCGTAACAAGTCCCTCTTCCTTCAGGACTTCCAGGGCATATTCATCATTGGCCGTCAAACCATTCTCCTAATATTAAGTCACTTTGCAAATCTGTTGTAGCTTTATAGCACCAATGCTCTGTCTCGGTCAACCAACACACACAGCAGAGAATTGATCGGCCACCAAAATCATGCCCTGAGTCTCTTCACAAGCAAATCTGTGGCCATTTGGGGATTAGCCTTGCCTTTGCTCAACTTCATCACTTGCCCAACCAGATACTTCAAAGCGGCGTCTTTACCGGCTTTGTAGTCCTGCGCCGATTTCTCGTTTCCAGATATGACTTCATCAACAATCTTCTCGATTACCCCAGTATCACTAACCTGCGCCAATCCACGACTTCGAACAATTTCCGCCGCACTTCCCCCTCCTTCCAACATAACCTCGAAAACCTCCTTGGCTGTGTTGGAGTTGATAACGAGAGTCTCTGCAAGTCCCACCAGTTCTGCCAACGCATCCGGACGTATGACAAACTGTTCAATCTGCAACCCGCGTTCAGACAATATCCTCAAAACATCCGTCATCACCCAATTGGAAACACCTTTGGGGTACTGTGACAATCTAGCGGCCTTTTCAAAATAATCGCCAACATTCTTATCAGCGGAAAGGACACGCGCATCGTACTCAGGGATGCCATACTGCTCAACAAATCGTTCCCGTCGCTGGCTTGGCAGTTCGGGCAAGGTCGCCGCCCACTCTGAAACCAGAGCTTCTGGAAGCGCCACAGGCATCAAGTCCGGCTCTGGGAAATACCGATAGTCATGAGCGTCCTCCTTGGTCCTCATGGAGTAAGTCCGCCCAGAATCCACATCCCAGCGACGCGTTTCCTGAATAATTCTTTCTCCTGTCAACACCGCTTCAACTTGCCGCTCAATCTCATAACGCATGGCCGCATAAGCCCCCTTAAACGTATTGAGATTCTTTATTTCCACTTTGGTGCCCAGTGCTGCCTGCCCCTCGGGTCGAACGCTAACATTGACATCACACCGTATGTTGCCTTCTTCCAGATTGCAGTCACTAACCTCCGCATAGGCCAATATCTGCCGCAATGTTTGAAGGTATACAAATGCCTCATCTGCGGATTCCATGTCAGGCTCGGAGACAATCTCCATCAAAGGGACCCCTGCCCTATTAAAATCAACTCCACTCCACGATGCCATATGGGAATTCTTCGCAACATCCTCTTCCAAATGAATTCTCGTGATCCCGATGCGCCTCACAGCATCATTGACCACAATTTCAACACCCCCGCCGAGGCAAAGTGGTTTATCAAACTGGGAAATCTGATAGTTCTTGGGCATATCGGGGTAAAAATAATTCTTCCGGTCAAACTTGCTGTAGGGATTAATACGGCAACCCAGCATCAGCCCGGATATAACCGTCAAACGAATCGCCTCGCGGTTCATTACAGGAAGACTACCAGGATACCCAAGGCAAACGGGACACACTTGTGTATTGGGCGCAGCACCATAATTAGTGCTACAGCCACAAAACATTTTCGACTGTGTCTTGAGTTGAACATGCACCTCAAGACCGATCGTTGTCTTATATCTCGTCATACCGTCTCCAGCCCTTATCCAACATTCGGGCGCTTCAGCCCGATCCCTGACGATTGTTCGTAAGCATATCCCGCTTGCAATATCGCCGATTCACCAAGCGCAGGGCCAATAATCTGCAGACCTACGGGCATTCCCTTACCTGAAAAACCGCAAGGCACCGATAGCCCGCAAATGCCAGCCAGATTTACCGGAACCGTAAATACGTCCCCTAGATACATTTGCAGTGGATCGTCACGATTTTCGCCAATCACATAAGCCGGTGTCGGGGAAACTGGCGCAAGAATGGCGTCACACTTACCAAACGCCTCATCAAAATCTCGCCGAATCATCGTCCTGACCTTCTGCGCACGTAGATAATATGCGTCATAATATCCACTGCTTAACACATAGGAACCGAGAATGATTCTGCGTTTGACCTCTGCACCAAAGCCATCTGCACGGGTCCGCTTATAAAGGTCGATAGGATCTTTCGCCCCATTGGCTCGACGCCCATACCGCACTCCATCAAAACGGGACAGGTTCGACGAAGCTTCTGCCGTGGCAATAATGTAGTACGTGGCAATAGCATACCGGGTATGCGGCAGTGAAATTTCCACCAGTTCAGCTCCAAGCTTCCTGCATTGCTGAATGGCGCCTTCAATTGATCGCTCAACATCCACATCCAGCCCACCCACAAAGTATTCCTTCGGTAACCCGAGTTTCATACCCTCCAAGGTTGGCTTCATGGCGGCGCCGAAATCAGGAATTGCCACCGGCAGGGTGCTCGAATCCTGCGGATCAACTCCCCCTATGACTTCCAGTAACAATGCTGAATCTCTGACATCTTTCGTCATTGGGCCAATTTGATCCAACGATGAGGCGTAAGCCGTTAATCCATAACGTGATACGCGCCCATAGGTCGGCTTTAACCCCACACAGCCACAAAAAGACGCCGGCTGTCGAATAGACCCACCCGTATCAGACCCCAACGCGGCTATTGCTTCATCTGCCGCCACAACAGCCGCAGACCCGCCACTGGATCCACCCGGCACATGATTAGTATTCCAAGGATTGCGCGTCACCCCATAGGCCGAATTCTCTGTGGTAGAACCCATTGCGAATTCATCCATGTTGGTCCGCCCCAGGAATACAGCCCCTTCGGCCCTCAATCGCGAAATAGCCGTTGCATCGTATGGCGACCGGTAGCCCTCAAGTATTCGCGACGCACACGTACAATTCTGCCCCTTGACGTTAAGGACGTCCTTAACCGCGATCGGAACACCAAGCAATCGTCCTTTTGCCCCCTTTGCCCTCGCTTCATCAGCCGCGCTGGCCTGACAAAGAGCATCCTCAGCATCGACCGAAAGATACCCTTTGATTATTCCGTCTTTCTTCGCGATGGCGCCAAGAAGTTCCTGAACGACCTCCACCGAGGAACATTCCCTGCGCTCGAATGAAGCAAGCAGTCCGCAAACCGTTAGTGTCGTTAGATCTTTACTCACAAGGGTTATTCCACAATTTTTGGCACAATAAAAAGATCTGCACCCTGTTGAGGCGCGTTCTTCATAACAAGGGCTGAATCCAGACTGGGGCGGCACACGTCTTCACGGAATACATTCTGAATCACCGTGGCATGCGCCATGGGCTCCGAATCGCCCAAGTCAACTTCACTCAATTCATTGAAATATTCAACTATTCGACCCAATTGCGCCTGAAACTCTTTCGCCTCAGTGTCTGTCAGGTGGAGTCGCGCCAGATTCGCAACGTAACGAACGTCCATCTGTTGAGCCACAGCCTTGTTGTTGTCGGTCATTTCAGACTCCGTGAAACTTGCATTTTGGCGAATCAATGAAAGCGGATTAGATACCGGAGAAAGGCGATTGGTGCAAGCTTGTTAATCAAGACTTCTGTTAATCAAGACTTCATAATTCAAAAGTAGCCAGCACAATAAAACAAAAACGCGCTGTGCTCCGAAAAACACAGCGCGCGAATCAACTATGAACCTGATTACTTCCCGTCCGCCTCGTCCGGAATCCGCATGCCATAGAACGAGCGATACACAAACACCAGCGCGACGATAAAGAAGAACGCACCAATGCCATTCTTGACAGCCTGGTCTTTCATGGTGATAGCGATTTCAACCGCTAACAAACCGAACAGCGTTGTGAATTTGATCACAGGATTCAGCGCCACTGACGAGGTATCCTTGAAGGGATCACCTACGGTATCACCAACAACGGTGGCCGCATGCAAATCTGTCCCCTTCTGGCGAAGATCCACTTCCACGATCTTTTTTGCGTTGTCCCACGCACCACCAGCATTGGCCATGAATATCGCCTGGAACAAGCCAAAGAAGGCGATACCGATCAGGTAACCGATAAAGAAATACGGATTAAAGAACGGCAAGGCCAGAGCGAAGCTGAACACCACAATGAAGATATTCCACATACCCTTTTGCGCGTAAATCGTGCAAATGCGCACGACTTCATTGCTATCCTTCTCTGAAGCAGTTGCCGCATCAAGCTTCATGTTCTCCTTGATGTAGACGACGGCGCGATAGGCACCCGTCACCACCGCCTGACATGAGGCGCCCGTAAACCAGTAAATCACCGATCCGCCCATAATAAGGCCAAGGATGATTTCAGGCTGAACGATGGAAAGCTTTGTGATGACTCCACCGTATAGGTTCTCAAGCAGAATGATGATACCGAACACCATTGTCGTTGCGCCAACAACCGCCGTTCCAATCAACACGGGCTTGGCAGTGGCCTTAAAGGTATTCCCCGCACCATCACCCTTCTCAAGGAGATACTTGGCGTTTTCAAAATCAGGATCAAATCCGAAGCTCTTCTTGATCTCGTCCTTGATCCCGCTCCGTCCTTCGATCTGGCTCAACTCGTATACAGATTGAGCGTTGTCCGTCACAGGCCCAAAGCTATCGACGGCAATCGTAACGGGGCCCATACCTAAAAACCCAAACGCCACCAAGCCGAATGCAAAAATCGGCGCCGCAAACAGAAATTCCTGGGGCATGATGGACAGCAAAGCTGACATCTGCGAGAAGTAATAGGACACGAACATCAACAACATGATGCACAACCCCATCCAGAACGCAGAGAAGTTACCCGCCACAAACCCGGACAGGATGTTCAGTGACGCTCCACCATGTTTCGAGCAATTCGTCACTTCCTTGACATGTCGCGAATTCGTGCTCGTGAACACCTTGGTGAATTCAGGAATCAACGCGCCGGCAACCGTTCCGCAACTGATGATGGCGGATAAGACCCACCACAGATTGCTGTCCAACCCCGGCTGATTCGCCAGGAGAAACTTGCTGGCCAGAAAGGTAATGGCAATGGAAACAGCCGACGTGATCCACACGAGATGCGTCAAAGGCGCCTCCATGTCAAAATCCTTCTTGCCGCCAAACATCATCGCGCTCAACGCCTCATTGCTAAAATAGGACAGCAACGACGTCACAATCATCAAAGCGCGCATGACGAACAACCAGATAATCAACGTCCCGCAAACAACCGGAGTGGAAACCAAGGCCAGCGAAAGAAAGGCGATTAAGGCAACCCCGGTTACTCCATACGTTTCAAAACCATCAGCCGTCGGACCGACCGAGTCGCCCGCATTGTCACCGGTGCAGTCCGCGATCACACCGGGATTCTTCGGATCATCCTCGGGTAACTTGAAGACAATCTTCATCAAATCGGAACCGATGTCGGCGATTTTCGTGAAGATACCGCCGCAAATACGGAGCACACTGGCACCCAGTGACTCACCAATCGCGAAGCCGATAAAGCAAGGGCCAACCAACTCGCGCGGCAGGAACATCAGAATGCAAATCATAAAAAACAGTTCCACCGCCACCAGCAACAATCCAACGCTCATTCCCGACCGGAGCGGGATGCTCAGCGTGGCCAGTGAATTACCCTTAAGCGCCGAAAATGCCGTGCGTGAATTAGCCGTAGTGTTAATCCTGATACCGAACCACGCAACTCCATAAGATCCCAGTATACCGAGAACCGATGCGGCCAGAATTACCGCGACATGACCAAGCGTATTATGCTGTAACACCATGAAGTAGTAGACCATACAAGCCGCGATCAGCACCCAGAGAATCGCGATGAACTTACCCTGAGTCATCAAGTAGGTCTTGCAAGTACCCCAAATGGTCTGCGAAACCTTGGCCATGCTCTCATGGACCGGTAACGACTTGGTTTGCACATACTGCACAACGCCAAAAGCCGCACCCACCATACAAATCACGATACCAATATACATGAGCATGGAGCCGCTCACTCCGCCAAGCCCCTGAAAGGAAATTGTCGTCAGATCAGGCAGCTTGATATCCGCCTCGCTGGCGAAACCAACGGCAGGCAAAGTCATGACCGCCAATGCCGCAAGTGATTTTAATAAAAGTGAATGACCCAGACCTGTTCGATTATTCATATACTACTCGATTTCCACCCTTTCTACTAATGACACCTACTGTTATTAAACACCTCAAAAGCGCAAACTTTTTGTACACCTGAAAAACTATTGAGCGGGGAAAATTACATGACGAGAACTGCAAACGCAAGCTCATCCTGAAAGAAATTCTCTAATTTTTTTAGGGACAATTGATGATATCTCACAGGGATATAACCATCCCATCACAAGCCAGGGACACACCGTGCGGAAGTGAAGACTGTGTCTCCTCGTGATCAAGATCATGGCAAATATGCGTTAAATAAGAAAGTCGAGCCCCAATGTCCTTTAGGAGCGCCAAGGCATCGTTCACGGAAAGATGAGTCGGATGCGCGCGATGGCGCAATCCATCAAGGATCATGACATCGACCCCCTTAAATCTCTCCAACGTCGCCTTCGGCATCTCTTTGCAATCCGGAACATACCCCACCGAGTACCCTCCCCATTCCAATCGGTATCCAAATGTTGCCGACTTACCATGAACCACCGGCAGCGGTTCTATCTTGCACGACCCCACCCTGAACAATTTCTCCACCACAATAAAATCCAACTGCGGACGAAAAACGCCCGGCTCAGGCACATTCTCATTTACGTAATTAAATATCCGCTTTAGGTCGGCAATGGTTTCGGATGAGCCATAGACGGGAATCTCGCCTCCCTGCAACGTATTGTAACGACGGACATCATCCAACCCAAAGATATGGTCCGCATGAGAATGAGTAACCAACACTGCATCAACCCTTGGGACCCCGTAAGCCAAAGCCTGCTCACGAAAATCGAGTGAGGTGTCAATTACAACACTGGCTTCAGGAGTCTGAACGTATAAGCTCGAACGGCGTCTCTTGTTCCGCGGATCAGGCGACCTGCAAACTTGGCAATCGCATCCAATGACAGGAATACCGACAGAAGTCCCGGTTCCAAGAAACGTTATTCTCATAACATACTCCCTGCCACCTGACAGCCAAGGCAAATAACAAGCGCGTGCCGCTCGTCATCCAGCGGCAACGCACACTCAAAACGACATCGACGCGATCCCTGTCTTTAGTAATTCACCGGGACGATCTCATAATACGCCTTGGGATGCTGACAGACCGGACACTTCTCGTGCGCCTTAAGCCCCTCGTGCACATGCCCGCAATTCCGGCAACGCCATTTAACCTTTTCCGCCTTTTGGAATACCGTCCCCTGCTCCACATTCTTCAAAAGAGCCAAATACCTCGCCTGATGCTCCTTTTCGACTTTTCCAACGGCTTCAAAAATCCTGGCAATATCCTCGAAACCTTCTTCACGCGCATCCTTGGCCATCTGCGGATACATCGAAGTCCACTCATGTCCTTCGCCACTGGCTGCAGCTTTCAAATTGGCAATGGTGTCGCCAATTCCAGAAAGTGCCTTGAAATGAAGCTTGGCGTGCTCCTTTTCCTGATCAGCCGTTTCAAGGAAAAGAGCCGCAATCTGCTCGTATCCCTCTTTCTTGGCGACCGAGGCAAAAAATGTGTACTTGTTCCGGGCTTGTGATTCTCCGGCAAACGCATCCTGTAGATTCTTCTCTGTCTTCGTTCCTGCCAATGTAGCCATAACCGATCCTCCTGCTGTTTGGTTGACTTACCCTTCTCTAATTTCCGCCGACAATTCCTTCCTCAACACTCCCTTGATGGCATCATGCATCGTATTGACTTCCTCGTCACGCAACGTGCGCTCCATCGAGCGATACGTCAGTGCATACGCCAGACTCTTGCGTCCCTTGCCAACATGATCCCCGCGATACACATCAAAGAGCCGGATATCCTCCAATTCAGCCGGCGCAGCACCCCGTATCGTCTTCACCACGATTTCGTGATTTACCGCTTCATCCAACACCATCGCCACGTCACGGTCCACCATCGGGAACGCGCAAACAGGCTTGCTGGCAGGCACACGCAGCAAGTGCTGGATCAACGGCGCCATCCGCAACTCCATGACAGCTACAGGCCCCGTCATGCGCCACTCATCACGCAAGCGGTCACTCACCAATCCCATCACCCCACACAACTCACCGCCCACCACTACAGAAACAGATCGTCCAGCAGCCAACGCAGGACTTTCAACAGGTTTGAGCACAATGTCTGCAAATGACATTCCCCCGCTGCTGACTTCCGGCACTCGATTAGCCATGCAAAGCGCTTCCAATATCCCCTTAATCCATTGGAACATATCTGTGTCACGAACGGACTGGCTCTTTTGCATGCCTTGATGTCCCACGGGGCCCAGCAATCCAATACAAAGACGATCTTCCTCCCCCAACCCGCCGTCAGAACGCTTGAAGAAAACCCTCCCCATCTCAAAGAGGGCCGCTTCCCTGGCCTGGCGCGCCAGGTTTCTGCCCAGCGTCTCGATCATCTGCGGCACCAGACTATCCCGCATGATCGTGTGGTCAGCGCTGATCGGATTGGGCAGCACCAGCCGCGCCTCAGGCTTGCCATACCCCACAAGATTCAAAAGCTTCTCGGATACGAAGCTGTAATTCATGATCTCGCTCAACCCGAGCCCGATCAGATTCTCGCGACAATTGATCGTTGCCCGCGTTGCCGTATCTTCAGCCCCTGGCACAAGACGGGAGGCTGGCGCCGGAGCCGGAATCTTATCCAAACCATGAATCCGGGAAACCTCCTCGATCAAATCCGCCTCCTGGTCAATATCCACGCGAAAAGCAGGAATACCAACCGTCATCGTGTCGCCGGCCTGCTTTAACACCGTAAACCCAAGAGCCTTGAAAATTTCCTGCACACGAGCTGGCGCGATGTCAATCCCCAGCAGACTCTTCAGTCGCGCCAAGCGCATATCGACCGTCTGTGGTGCTTGTTTCACGGGATAACAATCAACAACTCCCGCTGCTATTTCCCCGCCTGCCAACTCCGCCATTAACGCCGCCGCCCTCCGGCTCGCCCATTCGACCATGTCAATATCAACACCCCGCTCGAATCGGTAGGACGACTCCGTGGACAGTGCCAACTGCTTTGCCGTTTTCCTGATAGTCGTTGCCTTGAAGAATGCGCTCTCCAACAGAACCGTCTGCGTCACATCACGAATCTCGCTCCCAGCTCCGCCCATCACACCTGCCACAGCCACAGGGCGTACCGCATCCGCAATCATCAGCATCTCAGAAGTAATGGCCCTTTCTGCCCCGTCCAGTGTACTCATCTTCTCGCCGGACTTTGCCCGACGAACCACAATCTTCCGTCCATCCAAAAATTCGTAATCAAACGCGTGCAAAGGTTGACCGCACTCTAACATGACATAGTTAGTCACATCCACGATGGTATTGATCGGACGCACTCCGGCATTCGACAGCCGTTGCTGCATCCAGCGCGGACTCGGCCCAATGGAAATTCCAGAAATGACCCGTGCCGTGTACCGGGGACACCCCCCGGCATCCTCGATGGTCACCGCCGCCATGTCCTTCACCCCGCGCGCTCCTTCCTTGAACTTAACCTCCGGCACCCGTAACGGCTTCCCAAGCAACGCCGCCACTTCGCGGGCAATCCCGATCATGCTGAGGCAATCCGGACGATTGGGAGTCACCTCAAGTTCCAATATCGTTTCGGGCGGCCCTGCAATCTCTGCGAACGGCGTTCCGACCTTGATATCCTGCGGCAAAATCATTAACCCGCTGTGATCCTCGGAAAGCCCAAGTTCATCTGCCGCGCAAAGCATCCCGAACGATTCCACACCGCGGACCTTGGCCTTCTTGATCTTTAATCCGTTTGGGAGCGTTGCTCCAATCGTCGCTAATGCAACCTTGATCCCCGCCGCCACGTTGGGCGCGCCACAAACGACCGTCAGGACTTCCGTGCCGCTTTTGACCGTACACACCGTCAGACGATCGGCGTTGGGATGGCGGTCAACCGTAAGAACCTCACCCACCACAATCCCCGCAAAATCGCCGCCCACAGTCCTGATACCCTCGACCTCAGTACCCGAAAACGTCAACAACGACGCCAGCTCTTTTGGCGTCACATCAACGTCCACATACTCTTTCAACCAACTCAATGGCACTTTCATAATTCACCCAATCACCTGAACTGCGTCAGGAACCTGATGTCATTCTCGTACAACATGCGGATATCC
>CAZDUS010000002.1:134606-137236 GCA_964508705.1 uncultured Verrucomicrobiota bacterium | reverse complement strand
TCACCCCCCTCACCCCCCCTACTCACCCCTCTCTCGAAAAGGGAAAGCTCACCCTTGTCTGAAACTTCTGCTTCCTTCCCACAGAGTTAGTCACGGTAACCACTATATCAACCCATAGCGGCAATGCGTCACCAGGTATTCGTTCTTCAGTAAACTCCACATCCACCAGCCCCTCACATACAGGTTCAACCGAAGTTCCGGCACTCGTGGTTAAATGATAATTTAATGTGCCAGAGCCAAAATCAAACTTGATATACCGCATCGCCCTGACATCCTTGGGGCTTTCCACATAGGCATCAACGAGTTTATAAAACTCCACAGAGGTCGCATTGACAACAAACCCCGTCGGCAGTGCCATCTGCATTTCTTGCGCAATAAAATCAGCAACGGTCCGCCCCGTCATCAGCGTCTCCACCTTATTCTCCCCCGTACCCCATACTGCCGACGCTCGCTGAAACAGCATACTTACGATAAGCACAATCACCACCAGCATGGACATCGCCACCAGCAACTCAATAAGCGTAAACCCCGCCCTGGGCGGTATAAGTCCAGCGTTTGTTCTCTTTACCATAATGCCCTCACGCGCTTAACTCGCATCCTGTTTTATCTGCTCCAAACTCCCAATACCCAATCTCTAATCTCCAATGCAACCATCCCTCTAGCCCCTGCATCCCATTCTGAATTCAGGATTCTGCCTCCTGAATCCCCCGCCCCCCTAACAGCCTTCACCCTTCATAATTCATACCTCATACTTCATACTTTCACCCCCACCCCCCTCTCCCCTTCCCCGTCCTTCCGACTTCCGTCCTCTGTCCTCCGCCTTCCATTCTCCGTCCTCCGACTTCCGCCCCCCTCCCCCCATCACCTCCCCGTATAAAACACCTCGGTGTAATATCGACTTGGATTACGCCCCAGCTTGTTGAGTGGATACCTCCCATCCTCCACATCCAGCGTCACTATAAACCGATCTTCATCAGCAATATTAACGCTCAAGTAGTAGCGGAGCCAATCCTCTTCACTTTCCTTCGCTGCTGAATTCTCCGGAAATTCAATCGAATTCGTCTCCCCCGCCTTTAATCCCGGAAAGACCCCATTAATCAACTCATTAACGCTTACGCCATCCCAATCGCTCCAATTGGTAATACCTGCCGCATTCCCTCTTATCCCTCCAAGAATAGTGTCGGCAAACAAACCACTTCGCGTATCCAATGCCGATTCTTCAGCCAATTTCAACCCCGCAGGAAACAAACTGAAGACCGACAGCAGACCGATTCCAATGATTAGCACGGCCAAACAGATCTCAACCATCGTGAACCCGTTCTTGTAATCATTCCCTGTTTGCACTGTAGCCCCACCTTCGTTAAAGGATTCTATCCGGTCACTCATAACACTGTGACTAATTTACTTTCGTTATCCCCGTCAAACGCCATATTGTAATATCCGCCATGGCCTTAATCCCCCCGGCCTGCGTAACGTCATCCCGTTCCCGAATCTTAATTGTCGCAACTCCAACCCCCCCTCCCCCTCGGGAACCAAAATCAATATGTGTCGTTGTCGAACCCCCAAGGTCAAACTCAATTCCGGTTGGAAGATAAACCTTGTTCGTTGCATTCATCATGACAATTCTAATTAAATTAGTATCACCAGACTGCTCAAAGAAAAGATCCACTTTGGTCCGCTTCGTCACCGCCTGTTGCCGTGCCAGCATAACCGTCGATCGAACAGCCGTAATAGCACTCCTCATTTCCGCACCGCGCCGCATTCCAAAATACCCCACAGCGCCCATCCCCATGATCAACAACATAATGGCGATAACCACAAGCAGTTCAATCAGCGTGAATCCCGCGCTTCGCGGGGCCTGTCCCCCCATAGGCGGGATAAACCCCGTATTATCTCTCTTATCAATCTTCATGTCTCATCCTAATCATAATCCTAATCATAATCCCATCCCCCAAGACCCACTCACTCTTCACGTCTCACCTCTCACGTCCACCCCTGCCCCCCCCACCATCAACCACTCGTGGCGCGTGGCGAGACATTCTCCCTCCCCGCCCCCCCCTGAACCCCCTCCTCTCCCCTCAGATCTCCGACTTCCGACCTCCGCCCCACCTCACCCTTCGCGATCTTCACGCTTTCTGTTCAAATTATTCCCCGATCCCCGCCCGCCCCTACCCCCCCTCACTGCTTTGCCGTAATATTATCATCTCCGGCATTCACACAATCAGGCCCCAAAGACCAAACTCTGACAAAATTCCCAGTCACATTGATCTCTACCCTGTACGGCAGGTTTGATTTAAAGGGGTCACATAACGGGGTTGTCTTACTCTGCAAATCAATAAAATGAATCTGACGCGGATTATCGGCGTGGTCCGCCAGTAAATATTCTAAAACAACATAATTATCATTGGTCCACGTCTGGGTTGTTGATGGATTGATGGGCCACCTGGTGTATTCCGTATAGTAAGATCGTAGTGCCGTCGCAATGGAAGAAACTTCTGCTTGAGCCTTCTGTTTTAATGCTCGTTGCTTCTGCTTGCTAAGCGCTGGCAATAATAGACCAGCCAATATCCCAATGATCGCCATCACGGTAAGTAGCTCAAGTAGCGTAAACCCCATGCTGTCTTTCTTCT
>CAZDUS010000002.1:0-134506 GCA_964508705.1 uncultured Verrucomicrobiota bacterium | reverse complement strand
CCTTACTGCCAACTCGTCAAATCATCCTTCTGTTCCGCTGGTGTAGAATCCTTCCCATCCCCACCCCTCGACCAAACCCCGATCTGCCGGTAAACCTGCCCATGCGGTGGCGTTATGCTCCCGGCACTGCTCAATGCCGCTTTGTAGGCACGATCCCATGTATCAATAAACTCCCCCGCGCTATTCGTGGAACTGTTATCAAACTCCATATATATCGCTCCACGCGTGTTGTTCCCCTTCAAAAAGTCAACAACCGCCGCATTAACCAAACCACCTCCCACCCCCAAGGACGAGGACAAAGCCGACCACCCGTGAAAATCATTCTGAACAGCGCGGAAAGCAATATCCAACTGCTTAATCTGCGCCTTTGCTTTCGTCTTTTTCGCCATCTCTTTTGAGCGCGAAATCGCCGGGAAAATCAGCCCTGCAAGAAGGCCGATTATGGACATCACCACAAGCAACTCAATCAATGTAAATGCGTTTCGCTTCATACAACCTTCCTTCTCCCTTCATTATTACTCACGGAGCGTGACTTCAATGTCATCACCGCGACCATTTTCATCATTCCCGTTCTGCCCTTTCGACCACAGACGGTAACTCTGATACGGTGGATTCGCAGAATAGATCAAAGTACGCCCCCATTTATCTACAATACTGACGCTGTAATAACTTGCTTTTCCTATCCATGGCGGAAGGCCAGACACAACATTGGTTATGTCCTCTGGTTGAGTGGGTCTCGCCAACCCTTTGTCGTCAACATATTCAGCCACGTCAACAAGATGGTGCGACCAAGCTATCGCCCCCATCTCCGGAGCCGTGAGATAGTATCCCAAGTTTGTTTTCCCAGCATTTTCACCAGTTAACACGGTCTCTAGATCTCGCCCTGGATCTGGAACAGGCCACTTGCTCGGCACCAACTCACACGGAGGATATATACCCTTTAAGGCATAAAACCCCTCTATCGCCATTTTGGTTTTCTCCAACCGTTCAATCGTCCCGCTGGCGTATGCCGCACGGTTGACAACCGACATCACCTTCATGGAGACCCCCATGAGAATCAGAATTATTGCGACAACCACTAACAATTCGACCAGCGTAAAGGCGGCCCGCCATCTGGCATCCATGCTTGCCTTGATTGATTCTTCACCATTCATAGCACCAAATCCTCCAAAACAATTCTACCACACCCGCTAATTCCACCACATATAAAACCATCTGTCTTCCCTTCCCCTATTCTGAATTCTGACTCCTGAATTCTGAATACCCTTCTCCTCAGTCTAAAATCTCCCCCTCCCCCCCCTTCGCGATCTTCGCGTCCTTCGTGGTTCGCCCCCCCGATTCTGACTACTGAATCCTGACTTCTGACTCCTGAATTACGACAGACTCCCAATAATCGTCACCAGCGGCATGAACATCGCGATAACGATCGTTCCCACCACCAATGCCAGCAAAATAATCATGATCGGCTCGATAATCGAGGTCAGCGCCTCCACGGCCGTATCCACCTCATCATCATACGTCATCGCGATTTTCATCAACATTTCGGGCAACGCGCCCGTTTCCTCACCCACCTGGATCATTCCCACCACCATGGGAGGAAACACACCCGACGCCTCCAGCGGATTCACAATCGTTTCACCTTCCTTTACGCTGTCATGAACCTGCACCACCGCCTTGGCCAATACCGCATTGTTAGTCACTTCCTTGACAATATTCAGCGCCTGCAGGATCGGCACACCACCCGACAGCAACGTCCCTAGTGTCCGTGTAAAATTCGCTATCGCGGTCTTTCGCACCAACTGCCCGAATATCGGTGCCTTGAGCTTGAGCACATCCATCAGCCGCTTGCCGGCATCTGTCTTCATCAGCACCTTGACCACAAACACCAGCACGGCCACCCCACCCAGCAAGATCAGACCGTGATTCGCCACCATGTCGCTGATCCCGATCACCGCTTGCGTCAGGGGCGGCAATCCTTTCCCCTGCAATAGGTCTTCAAAAATCTCCTTGAACTTGGGAATCACGAAAATCATCAGAACCGCAAGGATGACCATCGCCATGACCATCACCACAATCGGATAGACCATGGCACCCTTGACCTTGTTCTTGATCCGCTCGCTCTTTTCCATGAACTCGGCCAAACGCAACAACACCGTATGCAATGCGCCCGACACCTCACCCGCCTTGGCCATGTTGACATAAAACGGTCCAAACACCTTGGGATACTGCGCCAATGCCTCGGCAAACGTGGTTCCGCTCTGAACCGACTCCGCCATCCCCACGATGGCTTCATACAATTGCGGGGTCTTCTCCTGCCTCTGCAACACATGCAATCCCCTCAACAAAGGCAACCCCGCCTCCTGCAACGTCGCCATCTGCCGCGTAAACACCATCAAATGCTTGGTCTTGATTTGGCCACGGAACATATTGACGAGAAAAGGCGGCAGTTTGATTTCAGATTGCAACCCTTTCGCTGCGGTCGTTTTAGTTCCCTTTACTCCCACTCGCGCCCCAGCCTTTCCGCCTTTCAAATCAACCACACGGGTTGGGAACAGCCCCTTTTCCTTGATCATCGCGATAGCCCGCGATTCATTATCGGCATCCACCGTTCCTTCAACTTCACGCCCCTTGGCATCACTCGCATTATAATGAAATTTAGGCATATGTAGCTCCCATGTTGTGTCTCGGGCAATCTAATCATACCCACACACCGTTGCAAGCCCACTTTCCATAACTCTTTCTATAACTCCATCCCTCTTTACCCTTGCCCGCCACCCATGCCCTACCCTATCATCTCCCGACTTTCAACGCCCCGGTAGCTCAGTTGGACAGAGCAACGGTTTCCTAAACCGTAGGTCGCGCGTTCGAGCCGCGCCCGGGGTACCATTTCAACCCACCTCACTATCCACCCTCGCCGCCGTATTGACACACCATCCATCTGCATGGCACTATCACTCAACTACACACGGAAGGAATTCTTATGGCAGTTCTGATTGGCATGTCCAGCACCGTTAAGGGCCAGAAGTTCGAAATCACCAATAACGAGACGTTTATCGGACGAAGCGGCCAAAATCATTATCAGATTGAGGACACCTCCATCTCCAGTCGCCATTGCAGCATAATGCGTGAAGAGCGGAAATACACCTTGGTAGATCAAGGCTCAACCAACGGAACACGCCTGAATGGCGCCCCCGTCGCGCAGGCGGCCCTCCGGCCAAAAGACATCATCCAGATCGGCGGGATAGAACTGATGTTCGACGGCCAGGATGTTGAAATCCCGAATGACCCTCTTCACCAGACATCGAAAATCGAAGTCGCTTCCGGCCCCACATCTATCCCGGCATCCTTCCACACAGCCTCCCCGTTCGGATCACGCCGTGACAGCCGCAAGCCATGGGTCATCATCACCATCGCGTTGATTCTCCTAGCCCTGGGCGCTCTGGTGTATTTCATCATGAATGTTTAAGCCTCCGGACTGGCATGCCCCGCCCTACTCATAAAGCGGCCAGCCCTGCCGGAATGACCCTCATCGAATTACTCGTGGCGATCTCCATCTCCACACTTATTCTAACCATTGCCCTCTCGGTATATTTCACCTTCTCAAACTCCCTGAACCGGCAAAAAAACCTTCATCATCAAAAATCATCCCTGGCATTGGACACCCTCCGCCATGATATCGCCTCCTCAGTCCAGGCGTATTTCTCGAACTCTCCAACATTTGAACTGACCAGTGAACCCGTCGGCATCGAAGGACGATTCCGCTCCACGCTCACCTTCCACACGGCCAAGTCCCCTCCCGGCGACCAGGGGCTTCCTCAAATGACCATCTCCCGCCTTCGTTACAGCCTGAACGAAGACAAGGATTCGTCTACCCCTGACGCATCTTCTCTTATTCGTGAGTCAGTCACACTATGGGGCCCCGACGCCCTGGCACCACCTATCTCCAACTCCGTGCTCAAGGGGATTTCCAACTTCGAAGTCAGGGTGCTGGATAAAAAAGGATGGACCAACGTCTGGAAATCAACGCCTGGGCACCTCTTGCCGCGCGCTTCCCGTGTGCTTCTGGAATGGCAGGAGGCAAACACCTCAAGAACATCATCCCTGGTCATCTTCATACCAGCCGGCAACGGAATCGCACCCTCTCGTCGCCAAACCAACAACATCACCGGGCAAACCACACCTTCGCGCGCCGATAACGCCGCCCCCACTCCAACGCGTCTTCGTGAGAACTGAAATACAAATCCAGGTGTTCCCCTTTGATGGCGCCTCCCCGGTCCTCCACCCGGCCATAACCATAACCGTCAATGTAGAAAACAGTCCCAAAAGGATAGAGCCGGGTATCCGCCGCAATCGTTCCTTTCTTGGCCCGCACACCACTGGCCGTGTACCCGACCTTCTTATGCTGCCCTGCCATTTTCCCAGAGGAATACACAGGACGTCCCAACCAGTTGCGCCGCCACCCGCAACATGACCCGCACGGACAATACCCCGTCGTCAATACGGTTCTCTCAATCGGCCGCTCCCCCCGCGGCGGACGAATCGAAGCACAACCAGCAAACAGCATGATGAGGTTCACCATCAATACCAAACGAACCAGACACTTCATGCCACCCGCAAATCTCACGCTTCCATCTCCCATCCACCATCAATCACTCGTGGCGCAATTCCCCTCCTGAACCCTGAACCCTCTCTTCTTTACCCCTCCCCATTACCCCTTCCCTCTCCCCTCCCTCATCTCCCTTATCCCAATCAAACCCTCCAGCGTCAGGTTCGGCAACACATCCACCTTTACATCTAATCCCTTCACAGCCTGCCCCGCATATCCACCCGTGGCACAAAACACCACCTTGCGGTCTTTCATATCCTTGACCACCTCGTGGAATATCTCACGAACCATCCCCCTGTATCCTACCATCGCCCCAATCCGCATCGCCTCACGTGTGCTCTTCCCAATTGCCCGGGTGACCCGTCCCAAGCTGATATGGGGCAACAAAGCCGTCCTCTCACAAAGGTAATCCGTCATCAGCGGCAACCCGGGCGCAATCACCCCGCCAGCATACCGGCCATCCCCCGTAATCACGTCAAACGTCAACGCCGTCCCGAAATCCGCCACAATCACCGGACCATGATACCGCTCCCAAGCCGCCACCGCATTGGCCAACCGGTCCGCCCCGATCGTCTCGGGATGAGGATAATCCACCTTCACACCCAGGCGTATCTTGTGGCTAACCACCAGAGGCTCACGCCCGGTATACCGATTCAATACATGACGCCAGCATGGATTCAACCGCGGCACTACTGAGCAAAGAACCGAATCCTTCACACTCCCCGGCGCGGCCAGCTTCCGGAGCAACGCCTCAATACGCTTCGCGTCACTCCCGTCTGACGAAGGCAAACGCCCGGTCCGCAACACGCGACGCCCCACCGCCACTCCAACGGTAGTGCTGGTATTCCCAATATCCACCACAATGATTTTTTCAGCTTTATTCATACTTTTAGGCCAAGGCAAGTATCCCCAGCTTTGATATTCTTTTCGTAGGGGCGTCGCTCTTGTCCAGCTTTGCAGGATGCCGACGCCCTCCGTCCCGATTTCCTTCCCCTCCCATCCTTCCTGAACCCTGCCCCCCCTCTAACCCCTTCCCGTATTCTGACTCCTGAATACTCCCCCCCCGCCCCCCCTACATCAACTCCAGCGACAAATCCGCCGCCGGCGCCGAGTGCGTCAAACCCCCGATCGAAATCGCATCCACGCCCGTGGCCGCTATCGCCTCAACAGTCGCCAGCTTGACACCACCAGAGGCCTCCAACTTGCACCGCTTCGCGCATAATTCCACACACCGCCTCATCATGGCCGGCTCCATATTATCCAGCATGATCCACTCCGGCTTGCCGCGTATCGCATCCACCAACTCCGCCTCCGACTCCACCTCAACCTCAACGGGGACCCCCGGAAACTTCGCCCGCGCCGCCTGCACCGCCCCGCACAAATCGCGTATCCCCGCCTCAGCCCAGAACCGACGGTGGTTATCCTTGATCAATACCATGTCGTATAAACCCATGCGATGATTCGTCCCGCCGCCGCACACCACCGCATATTTCTCCAACCGCCTCAGCGTCGGAGTCGTCTTCCGCGTATCGAGAATCTTGACGCCATACCGCGCCACCTTGTCCACAAACTCCCGCGTCCGGCTGGCAATCCCCGTCATCCTCTGCACAAAATTCAGCATCACACGCTCTGCCGTCAAAATGCTCCGGACCGCCCCCTCAACCTCCATCAACACCTCATCCGCCCTGACCGCCTGCCCCTCTTTCACCCTCATTCGACACTGGAGCGTCGCATCCACTTGACGGAACACTTCCTCGCCCACCGGCAACCCTGCCGCGACATAGGAACCCCGCGAAAGAATCACAGCCTTCCCCATACGCCCTTCCGGAATCACCGACTGCGTCGTGACATCCCCGGCGCCAACATCCTCCACCAGTGCCCGACGAATCAAATCCCGAATTTCATCATCCAAAACAAAAGCGTTCATATAGAAACTGACTTTGAATAACTCTGTTGAAAAATAATGTTTTTTCGCGGGCTTTCGCGTTTTTCGTAGTTACAATCTTCTCCCAGCCCCCTCCCGATCCCCCACTCTTCACACGTCACTTCTCCACCCGCCACTCCGACGGCAAATAACACACACCCTCGAACCGCCGTTCGGAATCCACCCCGATCGCAAAGGCATTATCCAACCGGTGATAGTTCGACCTGTGATCCGCCGAGTGAACCGAAAATGAAAACAAATACGTCCCCGCCGCCAAATCCAACTTGGGTAATCGCAACACCACTGAACCAGCGCCGCTCAGGCTGGCAATACACACACCTTCAATCTGCGTATTGCTCCCATGCACAAGCCGACCACCTTCATCCGATACACTGAACCCAAACACCGACGGCCCAACCGGCTCCTTCGCTTCATATCGGACCCGGACATTCAATCCCTTGCCGCTGGCAAACGACTGACACTCATGGCCCGCATCATCAAAAAACTCCGCGCCGGTCAAGATGACCTCCCGCGTCCCCCACTCCCGCCGCAGATCTCCCCCTACTTGACCGCGCGAAAAAGATTCATACTGCCCGATCACCGCGCCCGGGGCCCCATGTCCCTTTATTTCGCCGTGATCAAGAAAAAGGATGGTGTCGCTCACTGACTGGATCGTATGCAAATCATGCGAAATGATGAGCATCGTCTTGCCCATCTCACGGAATTGCTCCATGCGCTTCAAGCACTTGCGCTGGAATACCGCGTCACCCACCGCCAGCACTTCATCCACCAGCAGGATATCCGGATCCACTTCCACTGCCACCGCAAAGCCCAGCCGGACATACATGCCCGACGAATAATGCTTCACCGGCTGATCAATAAACGGCCCGATATCCGCAAAATCGACAATGGCGTCAAACCGCTTCCTCATCTGCTCCCGCGACAACCCCATGATCGCTCCCGCCAGATAAACGTTCTCACGCCCCGTGAAGTCAGGATGAAACCCAGCGCCCAGTTCCAGCAAAGAGGAAATAACGCCCGAGGTCTTGATTTGCCCTTCCGAGGGATACATTGTCCCGGCCAAAAGTGACAGCAACGTGCTCTTCCCCGCCCCATTCGCCCCGATGATCCCCAGCGTGGTCCCCTTTTTGACTTCAAAGTTCAGATTCTTCAGTGCCCACAGTTGACGGGAACCCCGGTCACCTTTCTTCAATAAATCCATGGCCACCGACTTCAGCGTCCGTGTCGCCGAATGCCGCAACAGGAATCGCTTGCTTACTCCTTCAACCTTGATGGCCACAGTATCCGTCATCATATTCCTCACAACTCATCCGCAAATCGCTTCTGCAACTTTTGGAAAACCACAATCCCCACCACGCACACCAGCCACGACACCAACAACGAGGGGCCCCAGAGCTTCACCGATGGCAACGCCTCACCCAGCAACGCTGTTCGATACAACGCCAGTAGGCCGGTCATCGGATTGAGATAAAACAACTGGTGAATTAACGGGTTACTGAACTTCTGGATCACAAGATCCGGCGGATAAATCGCAGGCGTCAGAAAGAACCATGCCATCGTCACAACACCCATCAGATGCTGGACATCGCGGAAATAGACATTCACCGAGGACAAAAACAAACTAACCCCGGTACACAGGGCCATTTGCGTTATCATCGCCAGCGGCAACCACGCCAGCGAGCCAAACGGCAAGCCCATGATCTTGAGATAAACCACCACAATCACGATCGACAAAAGGAAATTCACAAAGTTCGCCAGCACCATGGAGAACGGTAACAGCACGCGGGGAAACGCGGCCTTCTTCACCAGATTGGTGTTTCCCACAATGGCATTGGCGGAATCCCCGAGGCACATGGCCAGATACTGCCAGACAAAGATACCCGTCACCAGAAGCGGCAGTGGAATGTCAACTTTCATGATGCCCAGGAAAACGGCATAGATCGCAATCATGAACACCGGCCCGAGCAAGGTCCAAAGGAACCCGAGCACCGACTCCTTGTAGCGGATCTTGAGATTCCGGACAGCCAGCATTCCCAGTAGTTCACGCCGACTGACAATATCGTGGATTATTCTGAACATAAGCGTCGAAAGAGTAGGGTTTTCCGCCGCCAAATGTCGAGCCGTAATCCACCCCGCTTTTTCATAATCCTGATCTTAATCGTAATCCTAATCCCAACTCCCCCCTCCCAATTCAATGTAGGAGGCGCAGTCCCTGCGGCGATCCCCCGCCCGACTTACACCCAGGTAGGGCGAGGTGTCCCTACCGAGCCGATCCCCTTCGCATCAGGTAGTAGCCGCCGTCCCCAGCGGCGCTATTTCCTAAACGTCTCGCAGGCTTCTTTCATCGCCAGCAGATTTTCCCACGGCACCTCGGGTTCAACCATGTGTGTCGGCGCAATCACCAACCCACCCTGTGGCCCGCATCGGCGTAGGTTTTCCCATACCACCTTCTTAACGTCCTCAGGCGTTCCAAACGGCAATGTGGTCTGGGTGCCTACGGTCCCCCAGAAGGACATGCGCCCCTCCACTATCTTGAGAACATCGTCAAACGCCATGCATTCCGGTTGCACGGGATTAAGGATATCAACACCCACCTCGATCAGGTCGTCTAGAAAGGGCAGCACATACCCGCAGGAATGATAGAAAATCAACAAATCAGGTTTAATCGCGCGCCCCGCCCGGATAATCTGCGCCAGCCGCGGCTTGAGCCATGTCCGCCATAATTCCACGCTCTTCATGGTAGTACTCTGCATCCCAATATCATCCCCAAGCTGGATAATGTCGCAGCCAGCCCTCGCCGCAAGACTGATGCGCTCAACCGCACAAGCCGTCAACCGGTCCAAATGTACCGTCGCCCTCTCGTCTTCCGTCATCATATCGGTCATCAAATATTCCATCGACCGGATATACCATGAAATTTCCCACAAGGTCATTGACATGCCCATCCGGGTGGCAAGCCCCATGGATTGTATCTCAGCAACACTCCGACAAACTTTCTCCTCCGCCCCGTCCGCAATACGCGGCAACGGATAGTTCCGGATTTCTTCCAGTGTCACATCCTCCCCGCGCAACGGATGATGCAAACGCGTCATATGATGACAATTGGCGTGATGCGAGTGCCCCACCCCAAAAGCATCGATATCAGCATCCGCGGGAACATCCTCCCGCGGATAGAGCGCCTTAACGTCAGTCCACGTCTTTTCCATTGAGATCCCGACATTACGGAAAGGCACATTGAAATACCCGTAGATATCATCATGCCCAAACCTCGCCTTGAACGCCTCTTTTTGGGAGGTGCAAAAATTACCACAATCAAGGGGCACCTGGTCATAACCCTGCCGCCTCAAAGCCCTCAATAGATTCTCTCGGGGTGTTGTCATAGTGATTTAATCCTTCTAAAAAAACGAAAATTGCCATGCTGAAAACAATCGGTCATCCTCGAATTCCACACACCACATACTGCCGCATGCTATCTTCAAGCCCACCATAACGGGACCGTGCCAGCCATAATTTCCGATGCTCTTCAATAAGATCGGTGAACCGTTCCGCCATTGCCTTCTTCCCGCTCTTCAGGGTTTCCGTCACTTCGCCATGACGCAGGATGGCGCGTTCACAGGTCCATCGGGCAATGGCCACGCTATGCCTGCACTCACGCGCCAGAAGGTCAGGAAGACCCGACGGCAACGTCGCCGCCAAGACGTCAAAACGTCCGGCAACCTCTCCCAAGCTGCAATATCTCCGAATCCTGACCGGTCAAAGAACGGTACATGCAGTTCACGCCAGAGCGCGGTGGCGTTATAAACAACTCTCTCCCCGGGAACAGATCCATCCCATCCTCGCCGTTCACCCCGGCAGAGTTCAGCATCCACATTGCCCAATGACGCCAACCACTGCCCCACTTCAGGAATCCCAAAGGCTTGCAGGCCGGCGGCACGATCATCATAACAACCGGCTCCGGACCATGCCGCCATTGCCGAGTCAGCCAATCCGAACAGCGTGATCGGCCATTGCTGGCGATGCCCACCATCACCCCATGCCGTACAAAGTAACCCAACCGCCTCACGTTCGCTGGCGGCATGGTCCAGATTGCCGCGACGATTCCACGTCCGGCCGGTGGATGAATTCCAGCAACTGGTGCCCGGCGCCACCCATACCTCTCGCCCCACCTTCCGATGCGCCATCACACGGGCATTGAAATCGTCGATATCTTCATACCCCCAAACAAGAGCAATAAGATCCCTGGGCAAGCCATCGCCTTCATTGGGATGCGGATCGCACCAGAACTGTGGCTTTTTCCCAAGCCGTCGCGCAATGGCAGCCACTTTGGAAACATGCTCCGAGAACACCACCCCGCGGGTCCTCGCCTCGCAATCAGCTTTACTGCGGCCACGACCGAGATCCCACGGTTCATCACAGCCAATATTGGCATAGGGCCCCGAACAGCAAGCCAACTGCTGAGCAAGCAAATCTTCCAGCAAGGGTTGAACCCGCGCATCACCGGGACAGAGTGTGTTGGGCCTGTAATAATAGCCACCCTCGCTGACACGCCCGGAATCCATCTCGGCCAGGGGCGCATACTTGGGATGCTGGAGCCAGCGCTCAAAATGCCCCAGACAGTTTTGATTGGCCTTAAGCTCCACTCCGCGGTCAGCGCAATACCTGTCCAGCCCGGTCAATTCCTCAAGTGTAAGCGGCGAGTCCGAACACCAAACCTCCTCGTGTCCGGCATAGGCCAACGCATGTTCGATATAAAGCTGAAGGTGATTCATCTTCCATGCGGACAACTGATTAACAAGGGCATAAAGGGTGGCCATGGTCGGCACACGGTCACGACTGATGTCGAGCATCACTCCACGATAGGCAAAGCGCGGTGCATCATCAATAGCCATGCAGGGAATGCGGTTACGCCTGCGCAATTGCTCAATTGCGTGGCTCGCCCAAATCGCAATCCCTTGCCTGTCCGGGCGGCAAGTCGAGCTCCTTGTTCATCAACAACCAAACGATAAGCCTCATCCCCCGGCTCCCTCACGTCATCAGGCGCTATCGCTTCCCTCACGACAAGCCCAGCCGTCTTAATAGAACCTCCTAGACGCTCGCACCGAAGCGGAACAGGTAACAACATTTATTCGTTAGCCATGAGTCTCCATTCAATTCCCTAAAAAAGTCAAAAATGCCTTAAACATCTCAGCAACACAAGCTTGTCAAACCACCCGCCGCCAGCCCTTAACCAATCTATTCTGCAGGTGGGGCGACCTCTCCGAGGGAACCATCTCCCAAAACAGTTTAAGGCATGTGAGCTCCTTAAATCAGAAAAGATGGACGAGGCACAGAAAACAGGGCATGGTTGAAACACAAACCATGACCAGCAAAGCTCATAGCGCAAAACTCTCCCTCCAAATCACCGATACTCATGAGGATAACGAATCCATTTCAGAGTTATTCCTTAACAATAAGGTCAATATCATCTCACGCTCCGGCCTGAGCCTGACCGAAACCCATCTCCTCGAAGCAATTCCCCTGCTCCCATCAAACGCAGAACACCTCCTGGTCCTTGGAAACCGAACCGGCGCCATCGCCATGATCGCCACCCATCTCCATCCCCACCTGCAAGCCATTGTTTCTTCACTCGATCTGTTTCACCACCACGCCGTGGAGCGCAACCTCCACCGCAACCGGGCATCCCGTGTCACCTGCCGGTGTGAACCCGCAATCAGGGAACGATCACATTTCGATGCCATCTGCCTCCAGATTTCCAAGGGCACCACCTCCAATGAATTAATCCTAGACCTGCTTCAACAATGCCATCTGGCCCTGAAAACAAGCGGACTTTGCTTCGTCACCGTTGAGGAGGAAGCCCCCTGGGTCACCGAACACGTCAAAAAGTTTTTCGGCAACTGCTCCATCCGCGGCACGCGGGAAGCCTCAACACTCCTCATGGCCCGCAAACAAAACGAGCTGAAGTCACTCAAGGTCTATCAGTCTGAATTCACCATGACCCTGCCGCATGGCTTGCCCGTCACACTCCTCACCGTCCCGGGTGTATTCGCTCACCGCCGCGTTGACCCCGGCGCTCAGGCATTGGCGGAAATGGTGGAGACCGAACCCAACGACAGCATTCTCGACATGGGGTGCGGATGCGGCAGTATCGGCATCTCGCTGGCCAAAAACCAACCGACAGTCAGCGTGTGCTTTGTGGACTCCTATTCCCGCTCCACCGCCATCACCGAGCAAAACTGCATCGCCAACAACATCGCCAACTTCTCTGTCATCCTCAGCGACCAGGGAGTCCCGCCACCTCGCCGGTTCACACTCTTCGTCGGAAATCCGCCCTACTACTCCCATGACCGCATCACGGATTTCTTCATTCGCACCGCCTATGAAACTCTATTGCCAAAAGGCCGCGCCTATATCGTTGCCAAAACCGCTTCCCATGCCTTGGCCTATATGAAGGAACTGTTCGGCAACGCCGAACTGTTGCACCGCCGCAACTATCAGATCGTCAGGTCGGTGAAATCGTGAACTGCCGCCCTGGATGCGCGGCCTGCTGCGTCGAGATTTCCATCTCATCCCCCATCCCGGGCTTACCTGACGGAAAACCCGCCGGCCAGCGGTGTATTCAACTGACAGGAGATGGCCTTTGCATGCTATTCGGTCATTCCAGCCGCCCCGACGTCTGTGTCAGCCTGAAGCCATCCGAGGACATGTGCGGCAACTCCTCCCCCCATGCCTATCACTATCTCGCCGCTCTGGAATTATCCACTATGCCTGATCCCGCATCCTAACCCCGCTAATAACTACAGAGCCCCGCGGGCACGTCTCCGAGTTTTGGCATCTTTGAAATTTTCCACACAAGGGGCGTCGCTTGCCAACGCCCGCAGGCACCGACCTGCCGCCATGCTACGCATAGCGCAGGCGGGCACGCAGCGCCCCCACAAAATCTATACTGCGCCAATACTCACAGACACACCCAAACCGCGTCCAATTTGGTTTGCAAACTTGAAGCATTCCAGTGTCATTGCTATCATTCTGACGTCAGCAGAGAAAGTAGAGCAACGGGAGGGCAACGAACATGGAACTAATTCTGTCCGAAATCAAAGACAACATCGGCGTTCTGACGCTTAACAATCCCGAAAAAAGAAATGCACTGAGTTTCGAACTTTGTAACGAGCTTTGCTCCGCATTGACGAACTTCGAGGAAAAAAAAGTACCCGTGGTTGTTCTCAGGGCGCAGAAGGATGCCAAAGTATGGTCCGCTGGCCACGACATCCGCCAACTACCCAAAATGCACGACCCCCTGCCCTATGACAGCCCACTGGAGCGCACCCTCCGGGCCATACAGGAATATCCCGGCGCCATCATCGCCATGATTCAAGGTGGTGTGTGGGGCGGCGCAACCGACATGGTCATCACCTGTGATATGGCCATCGGCGACGAAACCGCCACGTTCGCCATCACCCCCGTCAAGATCGGTCTGCCTTACAACGCTTCCGGCATCACTCACTTCATCAACCGCGTCGGCTTGAATATCGCCAAGGAAATGTTCTTCACAGCCGCACCTTTTGGCGCCGACCGCGCCCATCATGTTGGCATCCTAAATCACCTCGTGCCCACCGCCGACGTCGAAGCCTTTACCTTCCGATTAGCTGCAGTGATTGCCCAAAACTCGCCTCTGGCCGTCGCGGTCATCAAGGAGCAATTCCATATGTTGGCAGCCGCCCATCCTATTTCACCTGATTCCTTCGAACGAATTCAAGCCCTGCGCCGGAAGGTCTATCACAGCCATGACTATCAGGAAGGCGTCAATGCGTTCATCGATAAACGCAAGCCGGAATTCAAAGGAGAGTGATAGACCTCCGGCGTACCCCCGTGCTCTGAATAGACGCCTCTCATAGCCCCTATCACCATTGCTTGCCCACGGCCATCAACTGTGTATAGTCGCCGCTTTTCAAATATATTAAGCGAGAAAGCAGTTTCAGTATGCCGTGGAAAATGAACATCGATCCGACAGGCCACATCGTCCTGTCCGCCCTCATTGCCGCCATCCCGATCTTCTACCTCTTCTGGGCGCTCGCCGTGAAACGGATGAAAGGACACTGGGCCGCCATCAGTGGCACGGCCATTGCAATAACCATAGCCATCACGGTCTACGGAATGCCCGCAAAATACGCATTCCTTTCCACAGCCTACGGCGCACTGTTCGGCTTGCTACCCGTCTGCTGGATCGTCGTCACAGCCCTCTTCATCTACAACCTATCCGTCAAAACTGGCCAGTTCGAGGTCATCAAGAACTCGCTCGCCTCCATCTCCGACGATCGCCGCATGCAGGCCCTCCTGATCGCCTTTTCATTCGGCGCCTTTATCGAAGGCGCCGCGGGATTCGGCACTCCCGTTGCCATCACCACCGCCATGCTTGTCGGACTTGGCTTTAATCCCCTCTATGCCGCCGGCGTCTGCTTACTGGCCAATACCGCCCCGGTGGCCTTCGGCGCCATCGGCATCCCCATCGTCGTCGGCGCTCAAGTCGCCGGACTCCCTGAGATGGCCTTAAGCCAGATGGTGGGACGGACCCTCCTATTCCTAAGCGTCCTCATCCCTCTTTATCTCGTCATCCTCATCGCTGGCTTCCGAAGAGGACTCGAAGTTTGGCCCGCCTGCCTCGTCTCCGGCCTTTCCTTTGCCATCGCTCAATACCTATCGTCCAACTTCATCGGCCCAATGCTCCCCAACATCATCGCCTCCCTCGCGTCCATCATCTGCACCGTCGTCTTTCTCAAATTATGGCATCCGAAGACAAGCTGGCACTTCCCTAACGAAAAACCAAGCCTCGGACGGGAAAAGCTCACGTTCACCGGCGGCCAGATATTCAGGGCCTGGGCTCCGTTCATCATCCTGTCGTTTTTCGTTACCATATGGGGAATCAAACCATGCAAGGAGGCCCTAGATCTACTAATGGGTATGCTCTTCAACTTCAAGATCCACATTCCCGGTCTCGACAACATGGTCGTCGACAACCTCGGCATGGCAAAGCCTGCAGTCTATGTCTTCAATGTCCTGAGCGCCGCCGGAACCGCCATCCTCTTTGCCTGGTTCTTCTCAATTCCGATCATGGGCGCCTCTCTTGCCACCGCCTTCGGCGTGGCAGTCAAAACCATCAAGACGCTTAAGTGGCCCATCATTACCATCGCCACCATCCTCGGGTTCGCCTACATCATGAACTTCTCAGGAATGGCCATCACCCTCGGTAGCGCCTTCGCGACCTCAGGCGCGGTATTCCCGTTCTTCGCCGCCATCATCGGATGGCTCGGCGTGTTCATGACAGGCTCGGACACCTCCACCAACGCGCTCTTCGGAAAACTTCAGGAAGTCACGGCCACCAAGATCAGCGTTGATCCGGTCATCACGATGTCAGCCAATACCTGCGGCGGGGTCTGCGGAAAAATGATTTCGCCCCAATCCATCGCTGTAGCCACAGGATCCACAGGCCTTGTGGGACATGAATCTGACATTTTCAGGTTCACCTTCAAGCATTCGCTCATTCTGGCCATCGTAGTTGGCTGCATGCATCTTCTCTGGGCGTACGTTGTGCCCGGCATGGTTCCCACATATCAGAAGCTTTCCACCGCGACCCCGTCGCCAACTTCGGCATCAGCCAACACCGCTGTCGCCACCTTCAACCATGATGGCCTTCTGTATCTCGGCATAGGCATTGCCGTCATCACCCTGGTCACTATTATGGCGAGACTCCTGGGCAAGAATCTGGAATCGCTTAAGGCCGTAGAAGACGAAATGCATTTCCACTGAGTCTTCCGGACTGGATGGCCACGCTTCATCGTGGCCATCCCCGCTCCATTTGTCATGCTGAGCCTGCCAAAGCATCTCTCTCCCCCATGCAAATCCCCATTCTGAATTCTGAATCCTGAATACTTGCCTTCCCCCCCTCTACTTCCACTCGTGCTTGGGGTAACGCCTCTGCAACTCCTTCTTCGCCTTTGGATACCCTTCCTTCCAGAACGTCGTCAGATCAGACGTCACCTGGACCGGACGGTAATTCGGAGCCAACACCTGGATGACCACCGTCTGGCGTCCCATCGCCACCCTCATACTACTCTCCACTCCATATAAATCCTGAATCCGCGCCGCCATCACCGGCGCACTCTTTTCGGAATAGGCAACCTTGACCTTCCGTCCGTTGGGCAACACCACTCGTTCCGGCACATGTTTCTCAACCATCGACTGCGCACGCCCATCCAGCCACCCCTTGACCACCGGCCACACCTCCCGCTCCTTGACCTCCTTGATGCCGAACGCTCCGGAGCAAATCTCCTCAATCATCAGTCGGCGATCCTCCGCCGTTATGGCCGCCACCCCGCACTCTGGACACCACATCGCCAGACAATTCACCCGTATAATCCATTGCTCAACATCTTCGTTCCAATGCTTAAGTGTGCATCGCCCGGCTTCCACTTCATTCGCCAGCAGTCGCGCCGCCTCGTCCTTGGACGGGGCCCCACCCATTCGCGTCTCCAGACATAAATCGTGATAGTACTGACCCGTCTTCGCTATGACCCGGCGGGTTGTTGCATCCAAAATCACGTTCACCTCTTCCCTGACCGCGCCCGGGAACAGCTCCTTCAACCAATCCGGTTCAATCGCCGTCACGGAGGCAAGCAACACCTCCATGTCACGCCCGCCGCCGCTTTCAATCTCACGCACCTCTGTCGCCACCACTAGCTGACTTTTCCGAACGACACTGGACCGCTCAATCACACCCCGCCGCCCATGCACCAACTCACACCGCAATGTCCCCCCATCCATACGCTTTGCCACCTGATCGGCAAACCCCGCCAGTATGCAACGCCGCACCCGGTCATCCGTCACCATGTCCTGTTCCAACGGTAACCCCTCGGATTTGGCAATCCTGCAAAACATCTCAAATAGGCGACCCGCTTGCCTCGCCGCTCCCGCATGAATTCCAAGCTGACGGCAATAATCGAGCTCATAGTCATGTGCCTGCCCCTCCGCCCATGCACGCATCAGTAAAAAGAAATCAGATACCTCCTCATCCCCAAGCCGCCGGTCACGCAACTCCAGGGCCCGCTCATCGGCCCGCCGGACCAAAACCCCGCGCTCCTGGGTCAAAGCCGCAATCAACGCGGCGCTACGCACACACCCCAGCGATTCCGCCGCCAGCAACATCCGCGCATAACGGGGATGCAACGGAAACGCCAGCATCCGTCGCCCGATGTCTGTAATCCGCCCCTCCTCATCCACGGCACCCAAATCCTCAAGCAGCACCTCGGCCCGCCGCAACAAACGTTCATCCGGTGGCTCAAACCACAAAAACGCCCTGACATCTCCCACCCCGCCGGCCTTCAACATCAACACGGTTTCAGCCAAATCGACCCGCTTGATCTCCGGGGCCTCCCGGCTCAACCGCTCCATGTGTTCCCGCTCTGTCCACAACCGCATGCAAATACCAGGTGCCGTTCGTCCCGCCCGTCCCGCTCGCTGATCAGCGGAAGCCTGGCTGATCTTTTCAATCCATAGCGTGTCAATCCCACGATAAGGATCAAATCGCGCCATCCTCGCCAGACCACCATCAACAACCATCCGGATCCCCTCAATCGTCAACGAGGTTTCCGCCACATTCGTCGAGACAATGATCTTCCGTCGCTCCGATGGCGCCACCGCCGCATCCTGATCGGATGGCGCAAGCTCCCCATGCAATGGCTTCAAGGCCATCCCCCGTGTTTCTGGATATCGCCCCAATGCCTGAAGCGTCTTCTGGATCTCATACGCCCCGGGCATGAACACCAGGACATCTCCCTCGGCTTCCCGTGACAAAAGCCGTGCCGTTTCCGCCGCCGCCACCTCCCATACAGGTGTCCGGCTGAAATCCACCGACTTCTGCAAATACTCCACTCCCACCGGGAACATCCGCCCGCTGGCTTTCAACACCGTGCAAGGCTCCAAATAGCGTTCTAGGGAAGCGCCATCCAATGTAGCCGACATGACCACGATGGTCAGGTCAGGACGCGCTGTCTTCTGCAACTCCATGGCTCGGGCAAGGGTCACGTCCCCAAACAGGTGCCTCTCATGAAATTCATCAAACACCAGCACCGAGACCGTGGACAACATCGGATCACCCAGCAATTTCCGAAGCAAAATGCCTTCGGTTACATAAAGAATCCGCGTTGCCCGGCTGGAACGATCCTCAAAGCGGACCTGATACCCCACCTCGCCGCCAACCGTCCCTTTACGTTCAGACGCCACGCGACACGCCAGAAGCCGCGCCGCCAGTCTCCGGGGCTGCAGGACAATCACCTGCCGTCCCTCTGGAAGCAATCCGTGATCCATCAACATCTGCGGAATCTGGGTTGACTTACCCGACCCCGTCGGTGCCTGAAGCACAATCCGTCGCCCGCCTCCGGACGCCGCCGCGATTAACGGCTTCTCAATTTCAAATATCGGCAAATCAAACCGGTCCATCAGACCCTCCACGCGCCCTCTCGTAAAGTTTCAACAGTAGAGGCGCCACATCTAAAATGGATTTCGCCTCCCTCTTAAAAAAATCAGCCCCATTCCCGATAGCCACCAATGGCACCGGGTTGTTCGAATGTTGCGAGGAACCCGAATCTTCTATGTTCCCATGATCACTGGTCAATAGAAGCAAGTTGCCCTCCGTCAAGGGAAACCGAATGATCCCCGCCAGAAACTCATTAAACAACTTAAGTGTCGCCAGGATTTCATCCCGCGATCCCTTATGCGCCATCCGGTCAGTCTGGAAATACTCGAACACAGTAAAGTCATGCTCAGCCGCTATCCCCAGCAAATCCCGCGCTGAGTCGGTAGGCGTCACCAACTCCCCCTGATATCCTCGCTCACGCAGGCATCCCCTCGTCAAATCCTGATACACAGCCTTCCCCTTCAGCATATCCTCACGGTTCCGCACCACCCCGAATGCCTTCAACGCCGCCACAGTGGTCACCGATTGCCGTCGCCGTGAATGTACCTCCGCCATGTCGTCCACATAGTAAGCATTGGCAAAAGTGGACCGGAAGCCCAGACCGGTAAGTTTGTCGTAGAAGTTATGTTCCCGTATAACATCGCGTAGTGCAGGCCCCGGGAACCCCTCCACATGACGCCCCATTACCTGCGCCGCATTCACCCCGGTGAAAAGCGCGGTCTGGCCGGTCGCACTCTGGGGAATTCCTGGAACCCCCATTCCCGCATCGATGGGAACCGCTTGACGTTCCAACAGATCTAGCAAGACAGGACAAACACCGCTGTACAAGGGATTGCAACCAGGATCATGGGGCCCTAGACCAAGCCCATCCACCAGGATAAACAGTGCCCGTGGCGCAAGTGGGCGCACTAGACCCCCGCTTCAAGTCGAAGGGCCAATCGTTCAGGCAAGCCAGCGTCAATAATCTTCCTCTGCGTGGTGGCTATATCATACGCCACGCGCCTGATCTCCACCTTCCGCGCCATCGTGTCATAGATGGCGTACGCCGCTCGGTTGTCTCCGTCACGCGGCTGGCCCACACTGCCGACGTTAACGAAATACTTCTTCCCAAGCGTGATCACCACAGGCGCGCTACCATTCAATCGCCGCACCTGGCCCGACTTCTCAAACACAACCGGATGATGGGTGTGACCATAAAAACATACCGACGTGGACTGATAACTGAAATTGGATTCCGCCTCCAACTCCTCAAACACATACCCCCACTTTTCGGGCATATCCAGCGTGCTGTGCACCAGCGTGAATCCATTCACAACTCTCACCAACTTCTGCTGTCGCAGAAATTGAACGTCATCTTCAGTAAGCTGACTCCGCGTCCAATCCACCACATTCGCGGCCAACGGGTGAAAATCCCGTATACATTCATCGTGTGAACAGTAGTGATCGTGATTTCCCCGCACACAAACCGCTTCCAGTTCCCGTATCTTGTGCAGACATTCCGCGGGATTTGCGTTGTACCCCACCGTATCCCCTACGCACATGAAGTGCGTGATGTTCTGGGACTTTGCGTCCTCCAGAACAGCGGTAAGCGCTTCCCAGTTTCCGTGAATATCACCCAATATTGCGTACTTTTCGTTAGCCATTTCGGTCTCTTCAAACCTTTAGAATCATTGCCGCCAAGGTTAGGTCCTCGGGTGCTGTGATCTTGATGTTGGAGGATGATGCGGGCACTAAATAAACCTTCTCCCCAAGAGCCTCAACCGCGGATGCCTCATCCGTTACCATCAGCTTCTTCTTCCCTACCTCTTTGTACGCCTTATTAATCAAATCCAACCTGAAACTTTGAGGCGTCTGGACTGCCCACAGTTTACTGCGGTCCACGGTCTTGGTCACCACCATGTTCCGCTCAACCTCTTTAATCGTGTCCACAACTTTGACCGCCGCGACACCGGAGCCGTGACTCTGCACCGATCGAATCGTGTCTTCGATAATCCGGGACGTCACACAAGGCCTCGCTCCGTCATGGATCGCCACAATGTCAACGTCATCCCCAAGTTCCGCCAGTCCCTTCTGGACCGAGGCCTGCCGTGTCGCTCCGCCGGCAATCACCTTGCGCACTTTGGCGCACCCGAACACCTGAACCAGCCCGCGTGCGGAATCCACACGATCCTTGCGAACCACCAAAATCACGCCATCAATCATTGGGCACTGCTCAAAGGCCGTAAGTGAATAGGCCAGAACCGGACGCGTCCCGAGCGATAAGAACGCCTTGTCAACATCGGCGCCCATGCGTTCGCTCTTGCCTGCCGCTACAATTATCCCAAAGATCATACTTAACCCCCGCTTTCGTAAGAACGCTTTACTATACGTCCGGCCAACCACGAAGTCAATCACCACACCTTTGACCTATAACGCCCTTGGCGCATCTCGAGTTTATTCGGCATTTAGATTGCTCAATCTCGCAGGGGCGTCTCTTGCCGACGCCTGCGGGTGTCGGCAAGCGGCACCCCTGCAAATAGTCAATCTATGCCAGAACTCGCAGATGTACTCCAACTCCCCACTGCATTCAACTACTTGAGTACTGACATCACGAATATCAACACAAAGATCGAAACGGACTCTATGATACCGAGCGCCATGATGTAATTGCCCAATCCCTTGTCCGATTCCCCCATTGCATCCGCCGCGCAGGCTCCGATCTTACCCTGGAACCAGGCAGGAAACCCTATTCCTAAACCACCAAAGAACCCTACCCCCAGATACCCCAGCCAACGGGTGGGATCAGCCGCCGCCGCTTTCAGGATGAAATTCATCAGCAACATCCCGTAAATCGTCTGTGACAACGGTGCGCCAATGAAGATCACGAACACAAACGGCGCCGCCTTGCCCTGCACATAGAGCTTCTTCCATGCGCCCACCGCCGCCGGTCCCGCACAACCCACTCCTAGCGCCGACCCGACCGCACCCAACGCCAGCGCCATTGCCGCTCCCACTTTGCACAATCCCATCATCGTTGCTGCATCCATACTCCCACCCGCTCCTTTCAGTCTCTGTTATTTACTCGTTATTACGTCAACGGCGCTACTCCGCCTTCGCTAATTCCTTCTTGCCCGCAAAGGGACGAAAAGCCACTCCCGTCCAAGACAATCCAATATGCGACGAAAACTCCAGCGCATTCAACCGGACCCCATGCACCATCACACCCATCCCCGCCAGCACCAGATTCAACGCATGCCCAAGAAACAAAACCACAACAGCCGCCATGCGCGCCCCGACACCAGTTCCAAACCCCGCCGCCATCTCATTAAACGCCATAGCCAGCGCCAACGACGCCATCCCCACCGCATACAACCGGACATAGGATATGACATCCATGAAATTGCTGACAACGCTCAACGGCAACATCACATGATTAAACCACTCGTCCTTCAGCGCCTTCACCGGGGTCATGAACAGGACAATCAACACCACGCTACCCGCCATCACCGGCCACACGAACGATGGCATATCCACGCCCAACACCATGAACCTTGATAGATAGAACATGCAAAGCGTGGTCCCCACCCAGCCCAACTGGGCCAGTGCCGTCAGGGAACGGCGATTCACCAGCCCATTCCAGGCATGTGCCACCATTAGATGCACCGTCCCAATGACAAAACATAACAGCTTGAGATTCTCCTCGTTGGTCAACCAGTCAATCCTCAAACTCTTCAAGACCAGTGGTATCTCGGCAATCCCGAAATACGTTCCCGTCAACACGCCCCAAACCATGGTCGCAATCGACATCACAATCATCAACGCGAACGGCTGAACCGGTGCCTTCGGCATCTTGCGCCGCGCCATTACCGTTAGACCCAAAAAGATGGCGCCATACCCGGCATCCCCAACCAACATGGCAAAGAACAAACTGAAGAAGAGCAGAAAACACACACTTACATCAATCTCACGATAGCCGGGCAATATCCCCAGCATGTCGAATACAGCCTTGATTGGCTGAACCCACCGCGAGTTTCGCAACAACGTTGGCACCTGATCATCAGCTTGGGGATCACGAACCATCAACCCCCATCCATGTTGCTTCGCCGCTGCCTGCAATTCAGTCACGCGCTCAGCCGGGCAATATCCCGTAAGATAATTGATCCGGTCCCATGCCCCCATCCCATCCCTCACAAGCGCGAATTGCTCCACAGTCTCAAGCTCAACAACTCGTTCCCTCACGGCCCCCGAATGAACAGCCAGCCCCGACAACACAGTCCTCGATTGCTCCAGAGCACCGCGTGTCTCGCCAAGTTCGCGCTGAATGGATCCCAATGGCCGTGCGGGCCACGCGCACTCACGCCCGGGACAATCCACTTCCTCCCTCGACACAATCGCCAGCGTACGTTCACGCTTGCCCTCGTCAATCACCTGAACCAAAGCCCCTTGCACAACCGGGATCGGCAACGTCGCAGCCATCTGGCACAACTTCACTGTCACCCCTGCGTCAGCCAGTGCCTGCAAAGCACTTGGCTCAACCGACCCGAATGGCCTTACCGCTTCCTCCTCGCGTTCAAGTCCCTCAATCCGCACAGACAAATCCTTCTGCCTTCGGGTTTCATCTCTCACGGCGGAAATCACATCATCCACAGCCATCGCCGCAGTGCCACCAGCAGTATGCGCCTCGACCCCGCCCTTGATGCTCGAAAGCAATTGCAAGGCCTCTCGCCCCTCAGCAAGTTTTACCTGGACCTTACTCAAGTCATCACTGTCCGGAACCACTACAGGAGTCACATGTAGAACCCCCATCTCACGGAGTACATTCAGCGTAAGCTCCTGATCCGGCTGGAAACTCAAAAGAGTAACGCGCTTCATCGGGACAATCATGGGGCCCCCTCCTTCCCGACGGTTCCCACCGCCGCCAACGAGTAAGTGTCACCCTCCATGTCCTCCGCGCGCCCCTTCGCAAACTTGGCCCGCGCCACGCCCGCCGTCTGTTGATCGCCCAGGAATATCTTGATCACCCGGATATTGTCTCTCGCCTCAGGTATCTTCACCTTTTCAAACAAGTTCACTCGTTGGGAGGTTGTCCTCAGCTCCTCTCCAATCAAGCGGTGTTGCTCCTGTAAAATCCGAACCTCTATCCTGGCCTGCACCAGTTGCTCCATCACATCCACAGCCTCATCCAGCCACGATGGGGTCAGGAACAAGTCCTGCTCCGCGCGCACAAAAACCACATCCTTGAGGATCGGCACCGCAACACCAGCCACATTACTCTCAGCCACGACAACCCGCTCAATCCGCGTTAAGGACGCCAACTCCACAGGCTCGGAAAACAGACGAACCCATCGCTCCACCGAAGCCAGCACATCACGTTCCTGCTCGCGCTTCTCGCTTATCTGGGCGTCAATGGATTGAAGTTCCATCCGCAGTTGCATCTTCTTCAACTGCAACATCGGCAGGAAACGTTCATAGCGGCGCAACGACTCCCTCTGCGTCTTTAACTCATTCTTCGTATGTTTAATCTTGGCCATGACAATGACTTATCAGATCAAGCGCTCGCCTTGCCGGATTCAACCTGCGCCGCATGCTTCTGCTTCGGCCAGAACTTCTCAATTAGCTTAGAAGGAATCCCTGTCTCCACCGGATCGAAACAATCCGCCAACAACTTCCAGCCCAATTCCAACGCTCCTTCCAGCGGAATATTGACCGACAGATCCATCATCTCCTTCTCAAACAGCGTCCCGAATTTCAGGAGCTTCTGGTCCCACGAGCTCATCCGGAATCCCATCGACTGCTTTTCCAGTGTCTCCCGATACCCAGCGTACAATTGGATCATCGAATTCATGATGGTCCGGTGATCTTCGCGCGTCTTGCCGTTAACCAACTGCTTGAGACGGCTAAGCGAACCAAACGGCTCAATGCGCCCTCCCCGTAGGTAGAACTGCCCCTCAGTGATATAGCCCGTATTGTCCGGCACAGGATGCGTCACATCATCGCCCGGCATCGTGGTCGCCGCCAGCAGGGTAATCGACCCGGCGGTATCAAAATCAACCGCCTTCTCGTAGCGGGCCGCCAACTGGCTATAGAGATCGCCCGGATAGCCCCGATTGGCCGGCACCTGTTCCATGGTAATGGAAATCTCCTTCAAGGCGTCGGCAAAATTGGTCATGTCAGTCAACAGCACCAGCACCCGCTTGTTCGCCAGCGCGAACTGCTCCGCCACCGCAAGGCATATATCGGGCACCAGCAGGCATTCCACCACAGGGTCCGCCGCCGTATGGACAAACATCACCGTGCGCCACATCGCCCCCTGCTCTTCCAGGGAGTCACGGAACGCAAGGTAGTCATCGTGCTTCAACCCCATGCCGCCCAGAACAATAACGTCCACCTCGGCCTGCAAGGCGATTCGCGACAACAGCGCATTATACGGCTCCCCTGCCCGCGCGAAAATCGGCAGTTTCTGGGATTCAACCAGCGTGTTGAACACATCAATCATCGGAATCCCCGTCCTGACCATCCGTCGCGGAATAATACGCTTGGCTGGATTCACCGAGGGACCGCCAATATCGATCAGGTTATCCTTCAGCGCCGGCCCCTTGTCGCGCGGCATGGCGCTACCCGTGAACACCCTGCCCAGCAGGGAGTCAGAAAACGGCACCTGCATCGGATGCCCAAGAAACCGCACATGGGCATCGGTGGCGATACCACGCCCCCCGGCAAACACCTGCAACGAAACCGTATCGCCCTGCAACCGGATAACCTGCGCCAGTGATGTCCCGCGGCGCGACGTGATTTCCGCCAATTCGCGATACTTAACCCCGGGCGCCTTGACGTTCACAACGTTGCCCGCAATGTTGTCAACCCGATGATAAACCTTATGCATGTCCGGTCACCTCCGCTAGCACACCCTCCAACCGGGCCTGCTGTTGCTTGAATTCCTCAGTTTCCATCGCCATGCGGTTCCAATCCCGCGTCATCTGGGCCAGACGATGGAAAAATTGCCGAGCCCCATCCTTGTCGGCAAACCGCATCTTCGCTTTCAATATCTTCCCCATGGTCTTGAAGACATGCCGCTGCCGTTCGGCTGGCGTCGCGCAATCCACCTCATGATAGGCATCCTGTTGCAGATAGACGGCATCAAGGTATTCCCCTTTAAGATGAACGATGAAATCATCAATCATGGTCCCTTCCTCCCCTACCACCTTCATCATCTGCCCGACCTCATTGCCTCGCACCAGCACATTCCTCGCCAATGCAACTTCACTCTCCGACACCACGCCCGCATACTTGGTCCAACTATCAAGCGGATCAATCGCCGGATAGCGCCGCGCATCGGACCGCGCCCGTGACAGCCCGTGGAACGCACCTACCACCTTGAGCGTGGACTGCGTCACCGGCTCATCAAAATTTCCGCCCGCCGGACTCACCGTCCCGCCAATCGTCACGGACCCCTTTGATCCATCCTTCAAAGTCACCACGCCGCCACGTTCATAAAAACTGGCAATCACCGACTCTAGATAAGCTGGAAACGCCTCTTCGCCCGGAATCTCCTCTAGCCGCCCCGACATCTCGCGCAAGGCCTGCGCCCACCGCGACGTTGAATCCGCAAGCAACAACACGTTGAGCCCCATCTGACGATAATACTCTGCCAGCGTCACCGCCGTGTACACCGACGCTTCGCGCGCCGCCACCGGCATTGAACTGGTATTGCAGATAATAACCGTCCGCTCCATCAAACTGCGCCCTGTTCTCGGATCCGTGATGGTCGGGAACTCACGCAATGTCTCCACCACCTCCCCGGCCCGCTCGCCGCATGCCGCCACAATCACAACATCCACATCGGCATAACGGCTCGTCAACTGCTGCAATACAGTTTTCCCGGCGCCAAACGGTCCGGGAATGCAATACGTTCCACCACGCGCCACAGGGAAAAACGTGTCGATAATGCGAATCTTCGTCGTCAGCGACTCCGTCGGCCTCAGCCGTTCAGCATAGGCGCGGATCGGAATCTTTACCGGCCACCTCTGCATCATGGCGACCTCATGAACCTCTCCCTGCTCATCCTTGAGCTTCGCCACCTTCTGATCCACCGTGTAAGATCCCTTAACCGCGATTTCCTCAACGGTCAACACCCCCACCATGCCGAACGGAACCATGATTCGATGCTGAAAGATGCCCTCCGGCACTGCACCCAGTGTTTCCCCTGCCGTTACCCGGTCACCAACCTTCACGCTTGGAGTGAAAACCCATGTCGCGTCTCTCCGCAATGCAGGAAGATAGGTTCCGCGCTCGAGGAAAAATCCGCATTTCTCCGCAAGGCTGGGCAGTGGATTCTGCAAGCCATCAAATATCTGCGTCAACAGACCCGGCCCCAGTTCCACGGTCAACAACTCTCCGCTAAACTCAACGCTGTCCCCCACCGCCAAACCAGTGGTGTCTTCGAACACCTGCATGTCCACATAACTTCCCCGGACCCGTACAACCTCGGACATCAACCGGAGTGTCCCAAGTCGCGCGTAACCAACCTCATTCTGGCCCACGGCGCCTTCAAATTGAACGGTAATCATATTCCCGTTCACGCCCATGATCCTTCCGCTCGTACTCATTGTTTCCCGTCCTCTTTCATGGCGACTCAACCGCCGCCGTGGTTACCCAATCCTCCAGCCTCTGCCGCCCCGCCTCCGTCGACAATTGCGCCCACCGGCTGGCAAGTTTCAGTTTCAACCCATAAGCCAACACCGACGCTGGCGAAAACACATCCAGTCCGGCCAACGCTTCAATCCGATGCCATCGGATGCGATCAATCTCCAGCTCCCGTTCCGCCGGGGTGCCGCGCCCAAACGCGTCATCCACAGCGTGACTTAAGGCGAGATCAACCCCGTTCACGGGTCTCAAGTAAGACTCTGCCTCCACTCCGCGCCTGCCGGCACGGACCCGCGCCACCGCGTTGCGCAGTCGCGTCTCATCATCACGCCACGCCACAATGAAGGGATGATTGCTCCCCTCGCCACCCCGTTGCAACAAAGCCTCCATCGCCAACTGATCGTCCTGGGTCAGGTGCGCTCGACATAACGCAAGGAAAGCATCCGCATCCAGCGCGGGCTCCTTACTTAACGTCAGCATCGGCAAACTCGCAACAAGGTAATAATAGTTCATTCTGTGACTTTGATGGCCGATCCCCTCATCGGCTCTCTTCCCGCTACCGGATCGACCCCTTCACGATTTCCGCCAGACGCGGCCTCACTAGTCGGCAAAGCGCCTCGGCAATTTCCTTGCGGGTGAACTCATGATGAACATGCGCTCCTTCAATCGAAGCCCTGAACCCGGACAAGACACCGGCATCCGCGCGTATTTCAACACCCTTTTCAAGCGCTGACCTGAATTCCTTCAGGAAAAAATCGACAATGACCTTCTGATCGGCAGGATTTACCAGCAAATCAATCTCCACCGAGTCACCCTTGTTTGCGCCATACGTCTCCACAAGTTTGACCATCATCTGCTTCATCACATCGGGAGTCAGGGCCTTCCCGACATCAGCGTCCACAATACGCTTCAAGGTATCGCTCACAGCCTGATTCACCAGCAGCACAACATCACGGGCCGCCTGCTCCAATGACTTGCGCCCCCGCTCCGCAAAGAGTTCTGCGTCTTTCTCCGCGCCAGCCGTATGTTCCCGTGCCTTGATCTCCGCCTCGCGGATAATGGCCGCAGAGTCCTCCTTGGCCTGGGCCACAATCCGCCCCGCTTCCGCCTCCGCTTTTGCGATACCATCCTTCTGAATACGGTCAATAAGATGCTGCAATTCTTCCGCCATAATTCACCCCTGCATTGGACTTTTGTTGGTGACTGTCACGCGTTCTAACAGACAAACCGATTGCCTTGCGGCTAAAACGAAACTATCGCATCACCTATTGGCACACAAGCCCTTTCTGGTGTATTTTCCCCTCTGTGGCGCTTATCAACTCAGCACCGTAATAAGGGCACAACTATGACCAATTCATATCGAACACTTTCCCGCCGGGACTTCATCACCCTGTCGTCCGCGTCATCACTGGCTTTACTGACCGGATGCGCTACAAACCCCGTAACGGGCCGGAAAATGGTGGATTTTATCGGCGAATCCGGAGAGATCGCCAAGGATCGTGAAGCTGCTCCACACCAATTCTCCGCTGATTTTGGCGCCTTACAGGATGCGGAGTTGAATGCCTACATCACAGAAGTCGGCCGGTCCGTGGCCGGTGTATCGCACCGCCCCAATATGCCCTACTCCTACCGTGGCGTGAATGCGGTCTATGTTAACGCCTACACCTTCCCGGGTGGCAGTATGGCTATCACTCGCGGGATGCTCTTAAGAATGGAAAGCGAGGCAGAACTGGCCGCCGTGCTGGGCCACGAAATCGGCCACGTCAATGCCAGACACACCGCCCAAGCCATGACGCGTGGCGTTGTGACTCAAGTTGCCGCCGTTGGAGCCGCAATCGCCTTGGGAAAATCAGATCGCGACCATGCACTACTCGCCTTGGGACTGGGTGGCCTGGGGGCCGGCGCTTTACTGGCCCGTTACAGCCGCGATGATGAACGTGAGGCCGATTCGCTGGGTCTCGATTATTTGGTCAAGGCTGGCTACACACCCCAGGGGATGATTGACCTGATGGATCTCTTGAAACAACTGGGACACAGTAATGCGAGCGCCGTCCAATTGCTTTTTTCCACTCACCCCATGAGTGAGGAACGATTCAAGACTTCGGTCTCAAAAGCGGAAAACACCTATGCCTCGGCAAAAACCCAACGCTTGGACCGCGAGCGCTATATGGACAGGACAACCGCACTGCGTGCCCGGCGCGAAGCCATCGAAACCATGCAGAAAGGCGATGAAGCCCTTGCGGAAGGTCACGCCAACGAAGGCCGGACATTGCTGGGCCAGGCTCTGAAGCTGGCTCCCGACGATTACGCCGGACTGTTATTGATGGCCCGTCATGAGTTGGCCACAAAACAATTTGGCGAAGCCCAACGCTATGCCCGGCAGGCCCAGGACGTTTATCCATCCGAGCCTCAAGCCTGCTATGTGAATGGGATGGCGTCCATCTCCCTCCGCCAGTACGACAAGGCCTATGAGTCGTTTCATCGCTACGAAACACTACTGCCGGGCAACCCCAACACCATCTTCTTCCAAGGACGCAGTCTCGAGGGCATGGGTCGCCGCGACCAGGCCGCAGACTGCTACGCCCGATACTTGAAATCCGGCGGTGAAGGCGACTATGCCCGTTATGCGCGGCAACGACTGCGCGAATGGGGCTATGTCAAAGCATAGCCACCACCATGCATCGCAGGAGTAAGACATCACCCCCCTCCCAAAATGCAATCCAGCCGCAAACCGCTGTCGTGAAAATAACCAAGACGAAAGAAGTTCCCCTTCTTGGAGGGGTTATGGGCGGGTCATTTTAACCCGGACAAAAAATCTGCCCTACACCCCTAAGAATCTCTGCACGCGATCAGTGCAATATCAGCAACGATCCATATGAAGCGCTTGCCCCGAACTCAAACGCCCCGATATCCACCTTCGGTTCTATCACACGCTTATAACCAAGCCCTAGCTGGTCAAACATCAATCCCAGTGAATTGGTTCCTGCATTGATGGGTTGTATTTCTCAATCACAGGACTACTACCCGTTGAATAGAAATCAGTGGAGTTTGTCACGGTATTACCCGGAATAATCGTGCTCGTCAGTACAAGTCGAGCGACCCATTATACAAACCTCCGCCTTTACCAGCACCTATCATCTCATTTCCATAAACGGTGCAATTCCACACGCAGGATGTTCCATCTGCACTAGTGTAAATCCCACCACCACCATAATTCGCATTAGTGGCTTTGTTGCTATAGATGGTGCTGTTTACAATTCGCACCGTGCCAGGCGCAGTTATCGCATAGCAATAGACCCCGCCGCCATTTGCCGCGCTATTATTGTAGGCAACCGTACAATTCGTCATATACATCGAAGACGATGCGGTATCACACCATACACCCCACCGCCAGATGAGTTGTAGAGGCATTGCCCATGATCATTGAATTGCAGACAACAATGCTGACTCCATTACACTGCGAACCAATCTCGCCTCTCTTGCCTGAGTCAACATTTCTCGAAATCAAAGAATCAAAGATCATTATGGAATTTGAGGAATAAATATCTCCTCCACTTCCAGTACCCGAATACACATTACGAGTCACAATACAATTGGAAACAACCGTCATACCACTTGCAAGAATACCTGCGCCCGAAGCGGAGCTTGTCAATCTTCCATAGTGAACCGTCATGTTCCTGATCACACAGTTGGTTCTCACATCAAACACACGTGTGGAAGCGATGTTGTAATCATTACTCGCCTGCACAATCGTATCCGCCGCATTCGCCGTATTGCCCATAATGGTCAGATAAGCATTGTTGGAAACCACAATATTGGTGGCCAAGGCGGAACATGATATCCCGCCACCGTACGTGGCCTTGCCGTGTCGAATCGTCAGGTTGAGAATTGTGCAATTGGTGTTGACGATAAACACACTGTTGGAAGCCAGATTATAGGCGGCATTGCCCCGCACAACAGTGTCCGTAGGATTCGCGGTTATCGACCCTCGGATCCCATACGCTCGCCTCGCCGCCCCTATACTCTCCCGCCTCCCCGTCTCAAGCCCCCTCATCACCTCCATCTTAAACGCCTCACTATACCTCACCACCGTCCTCATCACTCTTCCCTCCCTTTGGAAAAGTGTCAATCTACAGCCGGACGAGACAACACTTAGACAACAGCGGGCGCACTGTACCGCCTTCCGCTGGCGCGGCAGGCGACCCGTGTACCCGACCTCGCCCAGACAACCAACCGCTTCGCCTTGACCATATCGCAAACATTTCGCACTATGCGCGCCGTCTTTAAGTTCACGGAAAAAAATATTTGGGCATCACAATGAAACATCTTCGAATCTCACTACTCCTGCTTTCAACTCTTGTTATTTGCACCACCACACTGCGCGCCGAATTAATCGGCCTCCCGGTCGCCGACACTGCGGAATACCGCGACGCAGGCCAGTTGGAATTCATGCCCGGTGCCGCAGTGAGTAAGGACGTCTCCTATTACGGATTGCGCCAGACCTACAGTTTCCTCGAAGGCATCAGGGCATTCCTGGATCTGGGCGCCGCCGACTTCGATGAAAAAGGAACTGACTTTGCCGGATCCCTCGGCGCAACGTTCTGCCTCCCCCCAGCTTCCTTTGCTGATCTGGCTCTCCGCACCAGTTTCTACTACGCGAACACCGACTCCGTCGACATCATGGGCGGCACCCTCGCGCTGGTCACCAGTGACGAAACCCTTGTGAACGACCTGTTCATCTACAGCGCGTTCGGCTGTGACTTGTCACAATCCGAGGAAACCCTCGCCGCCATCACGACCACCACCCTGGAACTTAACCCTCTAGTGAGCCTCGGTCTGCTCTACAACTTCACGCCTTCATGGGGAATATTCGTGGAAGGAACTTACATCACCTCATCCTTCATCGGGTTTGGCATAAAGATTCGTTAATCACGCTCGCGGGCTTGTTGACACCCGCTTTTTTTTTCAATAGTGTTTGTGCCGTTTTTTCACGGCGGGATAGCTCAGTGGTAGAGCAGAGGACTCATAAGCCTTTGGTCGTGGGTTCAACTCCCACTCCCGCCACCAACCTTCGCTTGTAGCGTAATGCAAAGGCTGGCGTTTTCGCTGAAACGCTAAGCAATAAACGGTGCCCCCATGCCAAGGATCGAATCCGTCCCCCACAAAGGCTGGAATAGCAACATCCGGCTGTCCAATGGCTCCATTGACCTGATCGTCACCAAGGACGTCGGCCCGCGCATTATCCATTGCGGTTTCATCAACAAACGCAACCTCCTGGCCGAATTCCCGGAGCAAATGGGTGGCACCCATGAAAAGGAATGGATGATCCGTGGCGGACACCGCCTGTGGATCGCACCGGAATGTCAACCCGACACATACGAACTCGATAATGCCCCCTTGGTGCATCGTAAAATCCCGGGCGGGATCCGTACCCTCCAGGAACCCGGCCCACTCACCTGCATCTAGAAGATCATGGATATCCGCATGTCGGACACCGACAACGAAATCACCATCACACATCAGCTTGTCAATCGCGGACGCAAACCCCGCACGCTGGCCCCCTGGTCATTGACCGTCATGTCCCCGGACGGGCTCTGCATTATTCCCCTGCCGGAAAAAGGTTCACACACCACCAACCTCCTCCATAACCAGTCATGGAGTATCTGGAGTTACACGGACCTCGCCGACGGACGATGGACAATCGGGTCCCGTTATGTGTTCTTTCGACAAAGCCGCAAGCACGGACCGGCCAAGCTGGGCATCGCCCACCGTGAAGGCTGGGTGGCTTACCAGCTCGATGGCTTCCTGCTGGCTAAGTCATTCGCCTTTATCGAAGGTGCCACTTACCCCGATGGCGGCGTGAATTTCGAGACGTTCTCCAATGAAAGCATGCTGGAGATGGAATCCCTCGGCCCCCTGATCTCCCTCGCCCCGGGAAAGTCCGTCAAGCACATCGAGACTTGGAAACTCCTGAAGAACACCCGGCCGGTCAAAACCGAAAAGGACGCGGCTCGCATCGCCCGCCAGCTCGAGGCCTGATCTGAACAGGACTCCGATTCCTTCCATCAGTGGTGAAGTTTCCCTCCTCCACCCAAACAAAAAAGGCGCCGCACACACACGCACTGCGTGGTGCCGGCGCCATTAACTCTTAACCGTTAAAACCTCAGGTCAGCCTTCAGCAAGCGCTCTTCCAACTCGGCAATAACCCTGTCGTCATCAGCCTTCCCAGCGCTTTCAAACGTCGCTGAGAAGCGCAGGAACGTCCCGACATCATCCCAGGGAACCGTCGAGATAGAACACTCGCGGATTAGATACTGCGAGGCATCTTCCGCCGTGTTGAACACTGTCATTCCCGCACCCTTCGGAGCCGGAACGTAAAGGTAGAAGGTCCCACCCGGCATTTTCGCCTTGAAGCCCACCCGCTTCAGAACCTTGACCATCTTGCGCAACCGCCGCTCATAATGCTTCTTGATCTTGTCGGACAGCGCCTTGTCGGCAATCCCTGCGCATGCCGCCAATTGAATCGCCTTGAATTGCCCGGAATCAATATTGTCCTTCACCTCGGCATAAGCCTGAACAATGCGTGGGGCCCCAGCCACAAATCCCAGGCGCCAGCCTGTCATGTTGTAGCTCTTGCTCATCGAATGCAGTTCAATCGCCACGTCCTTCCCGCCCGGACGACTGAGAATGGACAACGGCTCACGCCCGTAAACCAATGTCGCATAAGCCGCATCTTGCACAATCAGGATGTTGTTCTTTTTCGCGAACGCAATCAGCTCATCAAACAATTCCTCCGTAGGAGCCGCCCCCGTGGGATTGTTCGGATAGTTCACATAGAGCAGTTTCGCACGTCGCACTACCTCGGGGTCCAGCTTGTCGAGCGCCGGATAAAATCCATTCTCCTTGCGAAGCGGCACCTTGACCACTTCCCCGCCCAGATATCGCGTGTGCGTCGCCAGCACCGGATAACCCGGCACCGTCACCAATGCCACATCGCCGGGATTGATGAAACAAAGCGGCAACATGGCCAACGCCGGCTTCGATCCAATGCTGTGCGTGATCTCCGTCTCGGGGTCAAGACCTGTCACCCCGAAAAACTTGGCCATGTATTCCGCCGCCGCTACCTTGAACTCCCGGATGCCATTGTCGGCATACCCTCGGTTTGCCGGATCATCTACAGCCTTCTTAAGCGCCTTCCTGATCGGTGCTGGCGCCATCTGGTCGGGTTCCCCAACTCCGAAATCCAGCAACTCCACCGTTGGCCGGGCCGCGCGTGCCGCCGCCTTGGCTCTCTTGATCTTTTCAAACTTGTATATCTCGTTCTTCGTGCCGAACGTAACTCCGCCTATCCGCTCCGCAAACAACTTCTGGAAATCCATTTTACTCTCCCCTGATGGTTCAACAAAACCGCGTAAGCATTACCCTGAACTCATCCAGCAATCAATACCGAAGTACTCTCCCCAATCTCTCGCCCTATGGAATCCCAATGATGGCTTGTTGCTACCCCATCGCCACACTATAATCCACCCCCACATGAGTACTCGTTTCATCCAATCAGAAAACGTCGTCGAACGAACTATCCGTAACAAGCTGATGCTCGTCCCCCTGAAAAGCGGCCCCGCCCGCTTGGACGCCCTCTACACCCTGAACGAAACAGCCGCTTTCCTCTGGCGTCAATTGCACACCGCTCAGACAGAAAACTCCCTAATCAAGAGCCTGACCTCAGAATACGCCGTGACGGAGTCCGCCGCCAAAGCTGATGTGCGACAATTCCTGGACGCCATGTCCAACATCGGCGCCTTGAACCCTTCCCACCAGGAGTAACCGATGACGGGAACAGACTGCCTAATCGAGCAGATCACCTCAGGCACATTTGCCGAAGACCTTCACGCTTCCGACTGGCACGCATCCTCTTTTCCCTTCGTGGCATCCCTTGAACTGACCTCCGCCTGCAATATCGCCTGCAAACATTGCTACCTCCGCTACAACGGCTCCGTTCTGCCTGACAAATCTACCCATGAGGTGGAAACCTTGCTTGAAACCCTGCGGGACTGGGGGGTCCTCTTTCTGGTCTTTACTGGCGGCGAGCCTCTCACCCGCCCTGATTTCAGGGCCATCTATCGCAAAGCCAAGCAATGCGGATTCTTCCTCACCCTGTTTACCAATGGGACCCTCCTCGACGATTCACTCATGGACTTCCTGGCGGATGCCCCACCCCGCCGCGTCGAATTAACCATCTACGGGCACAGTGAACAAACCTACGAGGCCGTCACCGGGGCCCCCGGCTCCTACCGCCGCTTCCGTCAAGGCGTGGATGGTCTACTCAAGCGCGGTATCCTTGTCCGCCTCAAATCCATGATCATGCACTCCAACGCCCATGAATTGGATGCCATGCGCGACTGGGCGCTCAGCCTGGGTTGCGGATTCCGGTACGACGCCATCATCCACCCCTGCCTCGCCGGCGACTCTTCCCCCTTGAACGAAAGACTTTCCCCCGTTGATATCGCCAAACTCAGGCGGCGGGATCGCGAACGACAACCAGCGCCTGCTCAACCCCCGGCCACCAAACGGCGCGCCTTGTTCGAGTGCGGCGCCGGCATCATGACCGTTCATGTGGACGCCCAACATCAGGCACACCCCTGCCTGTCATGGCGCCAGGATCCATTTGACCTGACCACGCGCCCGCCAATGACAGCGTTGAAAGCGCATCTCACAGCGCTTCGCAACCGACCAGCACCCGGCGGCCTTTGCGATGCTTGCGAACACAGGAGTCAGTGCGCTTGCTGTCCGGCATTCTCCATTCTGGAAACAGGCCGGGCGGATGGGGCCCCTTCGTTCTTTTGCCAACTGACAAAATCCGAACAAATACCCTGATTTATTAAGATTGAGTCGCCTCCCCTAACTGGATAGTTTAACTGCTCATCAGCGGAGAATAACCATGAGCGAACCGAAAAAACTTATGTCTCGCCAGTCATCACCGAGGTTCGGTTTGAAGACAAGAATCTGGTTACATTCGACACTTGCGCGAAATCCGGAAACCTGACAGGCAACCCGACCAGCGATTGCTGTTCCCAGTCTCCGGAGCAGACACCCAACGCTGGCTTTGACCCTTCCTGATTAAACAGTGACTACGCTTGATTTCTCCCTTGCGGAAACTCACTTCCGCGTTATTGGCTCCTCAACGCTTCCCCCGCTCCGGCCCCCCGATAATTACTCACTATTCCTCAACGCCAATAAAGCAGGCCAGCCCGCCGCAACCTACACCGCCAGACCCGGCAACTTGCTCCCGGAAGATGGCCGCATTCTCTGGGATAACGGAATCTGGCGCACACGCGAGTCTGGCGATTTCATCGACATCGAAGTCAACGACATCCATGCCTCCCGTTGGTTGAGGGCCGCCCACATCGCAAGCGACTACAGCCATGGCGACTTGTTTGTACCCCAGCCCGCACCGGACGCGCCATTCATTCGCCCCCTGTATCACCCGCAGGACCGCGCCATCATTCTCGGCCGCTTCTGCCATCTGGAGTCCATCATGGTCCATTCCAGCGCCGTGCTGGTTGATGGCAAGGTCATCCTGTTTTCCGGGATGTCTGGCGCAGGCAAAACCACGATCGCCAGGCTCTGGCAAGCTCATGGCGGAACATTGCTTAACGATGAGCGGAATCTGCTACGGCCAGACGAATAAAGTTAACCCCCATCTCCTTCATCAGGGTCATCTCGGCAATAATCATCTCCTCGGTCATCGCCGCCCCAACACCTGCGTGATCCTCATGCCGATGGGTCCCTCTCAACAACAACCGTTTCCCATTCAAAAGAAAAGGACCGTTATTCACGAATTCAAAGGATCGGAAGCCAAAGCGTTCACTCACTTCATGTCTGCCTGACGGAAAACTAACCGTCACACGGCAAGTATACAAATAGGGCTTATCGGGCGACCAGAGATTCGGCTTGTCCACTTCAATGCTGCAAAGTTCATGTCTGCCGGAAACCGCCGGAAACGTTGCCTTCTTCTTTGCAATAACGGCACCCGCCATATCCAAAATACGTATCTCAGCCTCAGCCGAAGCGTGCCCGGCATGATTCTTGATCGACGCCGATATCACGCAGGCACCTCTACCCCCCACCGCCCCTGCTGACGCCTGAACGGTTACGCGGTCGATATACACTGGCGGCAGATACAACAAATTCACGTATCGATACAACCCGCCATACAAATTGAAATCCGACAGATCCGATGGAATAGTCTCCAAATCGCGTGAATTATCGCATCGGATGATCACCGGCACACGGCAATGAAACTGCTCCCGGCAAACATCCGTCATTAAGAACTCATTGACCTCTTTCGTGATATCCACAGTGAATTCATCGTATCCACCAACGTGCTGCGCCACCTCAGTGGTGTATACAAACACGCGTGTTTTCTGGCCGGCCCCCTCAAAATGCAAAACCACACGCCCATCGGAATGGGGCTGATTGATCGCTAAATACGTCCGATACCATCCCGGCCCCTGATAATAGCTTACATCGGGATCAACAGCGTCCGTGGCATTGAAACAATGCGGCAGGGTAACAGGTGCCCACGGCGGAACACTCTCGGGATTACCTTTTTTAACCAATCGAACCGCTTCCCAGATCCCGCCCAGATCACTCCGCAAAAACTCCCATCCCGTGATGAGTCGCTCTCCGTCAGAAACCGGTGCAATATTCAATGTGTCCATCTTGCTTCCCTTGTCATGCCACACCCCCGCGTCCAATCAGATCGGCTCCACAGGGGTCTTGATCCTCAATGCCTTCCGGATAACTCGGATATCAAACTCCCTGCTACCCGGATACTCTTCACCATCCACTTGCGCAGGTTGTATCTTGTTGATTTTTAATACAATACGACTGCCCTGGATATGCTTTGCACGCCTGTTCAAATCCTCCGAAAGTTCCCGCAGACTCGCCGGATTATGCCGCATCGCCATCAAATACCGCGCCAGGTAGTCCTTTTGATCCGCAAATAGCACCACGTCCAACAATCCATCATCGGCATAAGCCCCTGCACTGAAATCAAAATCGCCGGCATATATACGAGTATTGTTTACGACCAGATTTATCATCGGGCCCGAATACCACGACATCCCGTCGACCTCAACCTCCACTTCGGTCAATTCATGCCTGAATAATCTAGCCCCCATTGAAAACGTGTATAGAAAGCGCCCGCGGGCTATATGCCGCAACAATGGAATGTTTTCAATCAGACGTTTATTCGCGTTCCGCTCCCTCAAAATACTGGAGTCCAATCCCACGGTTAACGCGTCTGCAAAATACAAACCGTTGATTATTCCCAGATCAAGAGAGTAATCGGCGCCATGAAAAATCGCCGACACCGCTCGCCGAAGATCACTCGCCGAAAATTCATCACGAATCCGGATCCCCAGCGACTTGGCAATATCGTTCCCCGTTCCCATCGGGATAAAGGCATAAGGAGGTAATAACCTTCCGGGATGCACATTCTGAAACGCCATCAGGCCATTGATGATTCCGGAATGGGTCCCATCTCCTCCCACCCCGGCGATTGCCCCGTAGCAGGCTGGATCATGACCTTCAAGATACTCACTGACTTGAATCTCAAGCGAACTCCCCGCCTCGGTGGTCAACAAGTCGCACTCCCCACCGAGCCGCTCAATTAATGCCGCCACGTCGCCCCACCTATCTTTGGCGACGCCTCCCGCAGCACTGGGATTAAGCACACAAAGTACTTTCATAATAAAAAACGGCTACAATTCACCTTGGTCGCCACTTCAACTCAGTGACACCAGAACAGTGCTTGTAGCCGCATCACACGCGCTCAGGAAATAGAGTCCCTGGCACGATCTCGAGCCAATCAACCCTTGCTAAGCTTCTTCTTGAGCTTCTTCGGCTCCTTGAGCATCTGTCGCACTTCACTGGGGTCCAACGACTTAACTTTTGCCGCTTCAACGCCCAAGCCGATTAGACGCTTGCGCTGAACTTTTTCACGACGACGCTTGTCACTGGCCTTCTTAACCGGCCGCTTCATCTTAACATTATAACCTTTACCCGCCATATCCGTACCTTCCCTCTGCGTTACTCTTATTAATTACTGCATGTTTCTCAATGCTTGGGCGCATACGATGCCCAGAACCATCCCGCAAGTCAACTCATTATGGACCCTCAAATATCAGGACCAAAGACCACGCCTCAGCCGACGCCCCTGCTCCAACTGCTCGCGCACTGCCTCAAAATCACCGATCTCAAGAGCGGAAATCAACTCCCCCATCTGCCCCTGACACCCTTTCAACGCCTCCAGTATCGCCACTCGATTGGTCTTAACAATGTCATGCCACATATCCGGCGACCCGCCGGCAATCCTCGTCGTATCCCTGAATCCCGGTCCACACAGCGCCCGAAAATTCGCATCACCCTCCTTGACCGTGGCCGTCACCAGTAAACTGGCAATCAAATGTGGCAAATGACTTGTCCTGGCAACCAACGCATCATGCTCCTCCGGAGAAATCCGGATCACACGACTACCTATGCCCGCCCACAAATCTATGACAGCTTTTACAACCTTGTCCGACTCTCCACGGGAAGGCGTCACGGCAGTCACCGCGCCTTCGTACAAATCAGCCCGGGCCGCTTCGATGCCGCTCTTTTCAGATCCCGCCATCGGATGACTTCCAACAAAATGCACCTTGTGCCCAGTCAGGATCGGAGCCACACGGTTAACCACCTCGCTTTTTGTGCTTCCCACATCAGTGATCACCGCTCCCGCTTTGCTCGCGCCAAGGCATTCATTCACCAAAGCCGGTATCGTCAACACTGGCGTGCAAAGCACCACAATCGCAGCCCCCTTCACAGCCTCGCCAGGAGTCTCACAAGCCTCATCAACGGCCCCCATGTCCAACGCCTGTTGCCGGGTCTCCACACGCCGGGCATACCCCTTCACGCGCGCAAGCCCCTTCTGGCGTAAAGCCATCCCCAGCGAGCCACCCATCAAACCCAACCCGATGACCGCAACCGTCTTCATAAACTCTTTTCCCGTTGTTTCAATACCTCGCTCAACACCTTTACGCATCGCTTATTCTCTGCGCGTGTCCCCGTGGTAATCCGGATATAGTCCGGCATCCGGTAGGGATCCATTGGACGTACAATTACGCCAAGCTTCTGCATCGCCTCGAACACCTCGCGCCCACGCCCAACTTTGACCAGGATAAAGTTCACGCAGGACGGGACATACTCAAGCCCCATCTTCTGGAAAGCCTTCGCGAAATACTCCAATCCTTCCTTCACCAGCAACCGGGTCCGCTTAACATGTTCTTCGTCAGTCAGAGCCGCCAACGCCGCCACCTGCGCCATTGAGGACGTATTGAACGGCTGCCTCACCCGGTTGAACAATTGGATGCAATCCTCCGGGGCGATCGCATATCCAATCCTCAACCCGGCCAGCCCATAGGTTTTGCTGAACGTCCTTAACAGGATCACCTTCCGGCCAGCCATAACATGCTTCAAGGTGTCCGGTTGCGACTCCGGCCCCAGCAATTCAATGTAGGCCTCGTCAATGACGGTCACCACATGATCAGGAACCCTGTGCAAAAATTCATCCAATTCCGCCCCGCGCACCATCGTGCCGGTTGGATTGTTGGGATTGGCAATAAACACTACCCGAGTATCCGGCGTAATCGCGGCCAACATGGCATCAAGATCATGGGTATGCTCCTTCATCGGCACCATGATCGTCTTGGCGCGAAACATGTCGCCCACCAGCTTGTAAACAACAAACGCCCTGTCCGCCATTACCAGGTTCACACCCGCCGTCAAAAACACATGGCCAATGAATTCGATCATCTCATTGCTTCCAGCACCCACAATAACCTGCCCGGGCGCCACATTCAGATGACGGGCCAAACCCTCTCTTAAGTAAAAGGCTCCCCCATCCGGATAGAGATGCATCCCGCGAACCGCTTGCCTCATCGCCGCAACAGCCTTGGGCGATGGCCCCAGCGCGTTTTCATTGGAAGCCATCTTGATGATCGAGTCAGCCGAAGCCAATCCCAACTCCCGCGCCACTTCCTCAATCGGGCGGCCAGGCTCATAAACACCAAGCCCGTTCACCCACGGACAAGCCAAATCCTTGAATGTCGCCATAGTTCACAGTCCTTTCGAATTGGGATATGATCCCAGCACCGTCAGAAGCGCACAGTGGCTAGTCATATCCACCATCGCCTGCTTTAGAGCCTCGTCAGTCGAATGTCCTTCAATATCCACAAAAAACAGATACTCCCACGCCTTGCTCCGGCTTGGTCGCGACTCGATCTTGGTCATGTTAAGCCCGAACTTCTTAAACGACTCCAACGCCCCGTAAAGCGCCCCCGCCTTGTGCTGCACGGCAAAACATAACGAAGTCTTGTCGTCGCCTGTAGCCTTCCCATAGGAATGACTGATAACCGCGAATCGCGTCGTATTGCCGCTCATGTCCTGAACGTCCGATTCTAGTAACTGTAAACCATAAATTTCCGATGCCAATCGGCTCGCCAGCGCTCCGCTGTTAGGCTCCTTGGCCGCCAACTCCGCCGCCCGGGCGGTACTTGCCGCAGGAATAACATCCACGCCGGACATCTCCCGCTGAATCCACTGCCTGCACTGGCCCAGCACTTGCGGATGACTGTACAACTTCTCGATCCGCTCCCGGGGCACCATTGACAATAAACATTGGGAAATGGGCAAATAGACCTCGGCGCAAATCTTGAGTGTCGTTTCTGCCAGCCGATCCAAGGTGAACGTCACAGCGCCTTCCGTTGAATTCTCAATCGGAACAACCCCGTAATCCGCCATCCCCTTCTCCACCGCGTCAAACACATCGCTAATGGTCTCGCACGAAAGGTAATCCACACTTCCACCGAATTTCCCCCTCGCGGCCTGATGCGAAAACGTCGATGGGGGCCCCAGGTAAGCCACCTTGAGGCTCTTCTCCAAAGACAAGGCCGCAGACATCACCTCGCGATAAATCGCACGCAAACTCTCGGACTTCAAGGGGCCATCGCTCAATTCCGTGACCCGCTTCAGCACTTCCTTTTCGCGAGCGGGAACGTAGATGCCCTGACCATCCTTCTGCTTCACCTGGCCTATGTCCAACGCCACTCGGGTTCGCGCGTTCAGCAGTTTGACAAGTTCCACGTCAATGGAATCAATCTTCTTTCTTAATTCATCAAGACTCATGTCGCCACCTCCGTTCCACTCGACTCCGTCACTCCTTCAGCCTTAGGTTGCGCTACAGGCTCAGTCGGCGCGGCTTCCTGCACCGGGGCAGGCGTCTCCTTCCGCTTCTGCACCTCCATGCGGGCCAATTCCTCAATGCCGGGCAACTGCTTGATATCCTTCAATCCAAAATGCTCCAGGAACAACTGAGTCGTCCCGTATAACATGGGCCGCCCGGGCAATTCACTGCGCCCCACAATCTTGATCAACTGCATCTCCATAAGCATCCGCAGGACATGATCCACCGTCACGCCGCGCACCCCTTCCATTTCGGCACGCGAAATCGGCTGCCGATACGCGATAATCGCCAGTGTCTCCAACGCTGGTCGCGACAACTTGGTCGGCTTGCCCACGTCCAGCATATGCCGGACCCACAGCCCACCGGCCGGATCACTCTGAAACCGAAACCCTTCCGCGCTCTCCACCAAATCAAAACCCGGCTTCTGGGTCTCGCAATCGGCCCGTAACCGACCCAAGGCGGCACGAATATCCGCTTCCTTGGCCGCAGCAAACACACTGGCTTCCTCCCCATAAGTCTGGGCTGTCTCCTGCAAAATCTTACGGATCTCACTCGTCGTCAACGGCTGACGAGCCGCAAAAATAATCGCACCCAGTACCTGCTTGAGTTCAATTTGCATTTCCATAACGCTTCACATCCCTTTCGTCGATCACCCGAAACTTTTTCGCGTTTTTCGTAGTTTCAAAATCCCCGTATTCCTAAATAATCATTCGTCTTTGCGCGCTCTGCGCCTCTGCGAACGCCCCCTTCTCATGCCCAAACCCTGAACCCTATTTCTCCTCCCCGCCATTGACCATAAACCATCTTCCAACTCTTCTCATTCTGACTCCTGACTTCTGGATTCTGGATTCTGGATTCCCCCATCCCTGTCCTCCCCGCTAATCATGATCTGACCGAAATCACCATCCTGATGCGCCGCTACCTGCCGCAACCGGATCAATTCCAACAACGCCAGGAATGTGCATACAATCTCATACCGGGAGGCCGCATTGGCAAACAAGCTCGCAAACTCCACCTTCCTGTTCTGCCTGATCGTCCCGAGAATATGTTCAATCTTATCGACCACCGTGAATCGGTCATCAACAATCTCGCCGATCTCCACCACTTTGACCCTCTTGAGGGTGTCATTGAACGCCGTGATAAGGTCAAAAATACTCACATCCCCTATCCCCACCCCTTGTTCAGGTTCAACCGCCACCACCGGATCAAGCCCTCGGGTAAACACGTTTTCCTGCACAAATTCACGATGCTGAAGATGACCAGCCGCCTCCTTGAATTTCTTGTATTCCACCAGTTGGCGCACCAACTCCCAGCGGGGGTCCTCCTCCTCTTCCTCGATATCTGGTCGCTCATCCACCGGCAACAGCATCCGGCTCTTGATCATCATCAGCGTCGCCGCCATCACAATAAACTCGCCGGCAATATTCAAATCCAGCAGTTTCATCACGGAGAGGTACTCCATGTACTGCTTCGTAATACGCTCAATTGGAATGTTGTAGATATCCACTTCATCCCGCTTGATCAAATACAGGAGCAAATCCAACGGCCCCTCAAAAATCTCAAGCTGAACCTTATAATCGTCCTGAACAACTAATTCTGACATCGCATCAATCCCTTCTCAGCCCTTACTCGCATCTAAATCAAAATCCTAACCGCACTCGCTCTCCCCATCCTTCCCCCTCCCCATCAACCATTCCCATTCATTCTCGCCTGAACCCCGAACCCTGAACCCTTTCTCCTCCCTTACAACCCCACTGCCTTCCGCGCCGCATCCAGTGTCTTCCGCGCCTCCGCCCGCGCGTTAGCCGCCCCGTCCTGCAAAACCGATTCCACATAACCGGGATCCCGCTCCAATTCCTGTCGCCGCTTCCTGAACGGCTCGAAATACGCCCATAATGTCTCAAATAGCTTCTTTTTGGCGTCTCCGTACCCGAAACCACCAGCCCGGTAGCGCTCCTCCATCTCCCGTCGCTCAGTCTCCGTCGCGAACAATCGGTACAAGGCAAACACGTTGCACGTCGCCGGATCCTTCGAATCCTGTAGCTGCTTACTGTCGGTTACAATCTTCATACAGCGGGATTTCGTTTCCTTCTCCGTTCCGAAGATTTCAACGGTGTTATTATACGACTTGGACATCTTCTGCCCGTCCACTCCCGGTACCACCGCCACTTCATCGCGAATAACCGGCTCTGGAATCCGGAATACCTCGCCAAACTGCATATTGAACTTGATGGCTATATCGCGCGTCACTTCCACATGTTGCTTCTGGTCGCGCCCCACCGGCACCGTGGTTGACTGCACCGCAAGGATATCAGCCGCCATCAGCACCGGATAGCTGAACAACGCATGCGAAGCGGCAATCCCCTTGGCCAACTTGTCCTTATAGGAATGACAGCGCTCCAGAAGTCCCATCGGAGTCACCACGGACAACAACCAGGTCAATTCAGTGATTTCCGGAACATCACTCTGCCGGAAGAAAACCGTCTTCTGTGGATCCAGCCCACAGGCAAGAAAATCCAGAGCCACATCTCGCGTATTGGTCCGCAACACTTCGGGATCTGCCACTGTTGTCAACGCATGGTAGTTGGCAATGAAAAGATAGGCATCGCCATGGTTCTGCAATTCCAGCGCCGGACGCATCATTCCGAAATAGTTGCCAATATGCAGTTTCCCCGACGGCTGAATTCCAGACAATATCCTTAACTTCTTTTCCATGGCAAAACACCCTTTGATAGGTCCCTTAAAAAAGTGCGACTTTATAGCAACATGCCCCCATCATAAAGGTCTTTTTAAACACTTGACCCGCCCCATCCCCTATGGCATCTTACAAATAATGAACGTTGCAAAACCCATCGTAGCCGTTGTTGAATCCGCAAATCTAGTTTTGCGGACGGTCGGGCTGTACCTTGCTCTGGTATTGGTACTCGCCCTGCGGTGGGATGGTCATTGCTAGACAGGCAATGTTCCATTGAAAAGAAACCCACCTCAAAAAGCGGTGGGTTTTTTTGTTTAGATGCATATAATCGGGCGATTACGAAAGGAAAGAAAAAATGAGAAAAGGGGCCAAGTGTGTTATCGACGCTATAGCGGATGCTGGGGTTAAAACCGTCTTCGGACTTCCAGGTGGAACCGTTCTGGATATTTTTTCCGAACTCTACAACGCACCGTTCGAATTCGTTCTCGTTCGCCATGAACAGGGAGCCGCTCATATGGCGGATGGCTATGCCCGCGCAACCGGCAAGACGGGCTGCTGCATAGTCACCTCCGGACCCGGTGCCACCAATACCGTAACCGGCCTCGCCACCGCCAATATGGACGGAATCCCGGTCGTCTGTATCTCCGGCCAGGTCCCCTCCTCCATGATCGGCAACGACGCCTTTCAGGAAGCGGACACCATCGGCATCACCCGCGCCGTCACAAAACATAACTATCTCGTCAAACGCGTCGACGATATACCCGACATCATCGCCGAGGCTTTCCATATCGCACAGAGCGGTCGACCGGGGCCCGTCCTTGTCGATATCCCCAAGGATATCCAGCAGCAACAGACGGATGCCATCGCTTCCGATAAAGTCCAGCGTAGGGGCCTCAAGCCGGTTTATGAACCTGATCCAAAACAAATCAACGCTCTCATTAAGGCCATCAGCAACTCCCGCAAGCCGGTAATCCTTGCCGGTGGTGGCGTAATCAGCGGCAGCGCCTCAGCCGAATTAACCGCCTTCGCCAGGAAAGCAAAAATACCTGTCACCACAACCTTGATGGGTATCGGAGGATTCCCGGATACAGACCCACTTGCCCTGCGCATGCCAGGCATGCACGGCAGCGTCGCCGCCAACCAGGCCATCAGCGAATGCGATCTGATCATCTCCATCGGCGCACGATACGATGACCGTGTAACCGGCAAGGTCTCGCGCTTCGCCCCGTACGCCACCAAGGCCCATGTGGATATCGACCCGTCGGCCATCTCCAAAAGCGTTCCCATCGACATACCCGTGATCGGCCATGTCAAACCGGTGCTGAAGGAATTGACACATCTGGTCGAAACAGTGGACCGCAAGGAGTGGCTCGCCCAATGCAAAAAATGGACCTCGGAATTCCCATTCTCCTATGACAAGGAATCAACCGACCTCTTACCTCAATTCGTGATCGACAAAATCGGCGAAGTCACAAAGGGCGACGCAATTATTGTCACCGACGTGGGCCAACACCAGATGTGGGCCGCCCATTTCTACGACTACACCAAACCCCGAACCTTTATCACCTCCGGGGGATTGGGAACCATGGGCTTCGGTCTCCCCGCCGCCATCGGCGTCCAGTCTGCCTTCCGCGACCGCAAAGTCGTCACCATCACCGGCGACGGCAGCATCCAGATGAACTTCCAGGAACTCGTGGTGGCCGTGGAGCACGACCTCCCCATCATCGTGGTCATCCTGAACAACGGCTACCTCGGCATGGTACGTCAATGGCAGGAAATGTTCTATAAAAAGGAATATGCCGCCGTGCGTCTCGGGCAAGATATGCGCGGAAAGGTTGAACGGATAAAATCAAAACCACCGGTTTACTTGCCGGACTTCGTGAAGCTTGCCGAGGCACATGGCGCTGTCGGGATGCGGGTCACAAAGAAAAGCGAAGTCACGTCCGCCCTCAAAAAGGCTATTGCCATGCACCGTCCCGTCGTCGTTGAATGCATTGTCAAACCTGACGAAAACGTGTACCCGATGGTGCCCGTCGGAGCCGCCTTGAACGAAATGCTTCTCAGAATGATCTAATCAGGAATATCGCCATGAACAACAGCATCAGAAAACACACCATCACCGCGTTAATCGAAAACCAACCCGGCGTACTCGCTCGCGTCGTCGGACTGATCTCCGGGCGTGGATACAACATCGAGAGCCTAAACGTCGGCCCCACCCAGGATCCGACAATCTCAAGAATGACCATGCAGGTCCCCGGCGATGACCGCGTCCTCGAACAAGTCAGTAAGCAACTTGCCAAACAGTTGGACGTGATCACGGTAACCGATCTCACCAAGGATCCATTCCTGAACCGGGAATGCCTCCTGATTCGGGTTGCAGCCAGCCGCAAAAATCGGTCTGAAATCATCGAACTGGCAGACGTTTTTGGCGGAAGCGTCGTCGCCGTTCGTTCCGATTCACTTGTGATTCATCTGACCGCTGAACAGACAGAGGTGAACGATTTTATGGAATTAATGAAGCCTTTCAAGGTTCTGGATGTTTCCAGGTCAGGTATTGTTGCCATGGATAAGGAATGATCTATATCGTTTAATATCTGAAATTTCCATCCTTCAGGGAGATTCATGCATGAGCACAAAACAAGACAAGAACAGAGTCATTATTTTCGACACGACGCTTCGAGATGGCGAACAGGCGCCGGGCTGTAGCCTGAACCACCGCGAAAAACTCGAGATCGCCTATGCCCTTGCCGCCCTGAAGGTGGATGTTATCGAAGCGGGATTCCCCATCGCTTCACCAGATGACTTCAATGCCGTTCACGCCATTGCCGAAAGCGTCTCGGGACCTACCATTGCCGCCCTGTCGCGAACCGTGGAAAAAGACATCGACTGTGCAGGAAAAGCCATCGCCCCGGCCGCCAAGCGGCGCATTCACACCTTCAGCTCCGGCAGTGATATTCACCTCGAGAAAATCCTTAAAATGACGCGAGCCCAGAACATCGAACGCTCGGTCAAGGCTGTCCAATTCGCGCGCACCTTCACCGATGACGTGGAATACTCGGCACAGGACTGCACTCGCGCAGATTGGGACTACCTCGTTGACCTTTATACCGCCGTGGCTGAAGCTGGCGCCACCACCCTTAACATCCCCGACACAGTCGGCTATGCCATCCCCGCCGAATACGGCGAAATGATCGGCTATGTGGCCAAACGCGTCAAAGCCAGCGTTCCCGGCGTCGTCATCTCCGTCCATTGCCACAACGACCTCGGAATGGCTGTTGCCAATTCACTGGCCGCCGTCGAGGCCGGTGCCCGACAGATCGAATGTACCATCAACGGGCTCGGAGAACGAGCCGGCAACACCTCCCTCGAAGAGGTCGTTATGGCCCTTCGCACCCGCCATGACTCATTCGGCCTCCACACCGGGATCGAAACCAGGGAAATCCACCGCGTCAGCCGAATGGTCAGCCGCATGACCGGTATGCTCGTTCAGCGAAACAAGGCCATCGTCGGCGCCAACGCGTTCGCGCACGAATCGGGAGTCCATCAGGACGGTATCCTGAAGGAGCGCACCACCTATGAAATCATGCGCCCGGAGGATATCGGCATCGATGGTTCCGATCTCGTCCTCGGCAAACATTCCGGTCGCCACGCCTTCCGCGATAAAATGGCCAAGATGGGAATGAAATTAACCGACGCGGAAATCGAGCGCGCCTACCACAGGTTCATCGAGCTGGCCGACAAGAAAAAGCACGTCTATGATGACGACCTGATCTCCATTGCCAGGGATCAAATGGATGTCGTCGAGAACGCTTATTCGCTGGACTACCTCCAGGTGACAGCAGGGACGGCCACAGTGCCAACCGCCACACTTCGCCTGAAGAAGGGTAATGAAGTCTTCCAGGACGCTGGTTGCGGTGATGGTCCCGTGGATGCCGCCCTGAAGACCATCGATCGAATTACAAAAATCCAGGGACGTCTCTTGGATTTCTCGCTCCAAGCCATCACGGTAGGAAAAGACGCCATGGGCGAAGTTACCGCACGGGTACAATTCGGCAAGGACATCATCAGTGCAAAGGCCGCCAGCACAGACATCGTCGAGGCGAGCGCCAAGGCCTATCTCTCCTGCGTCAACCGTCTGCTCTTTAATCGCACCATGCAGCGGAAATCCAAGCGCGCCGGCACAGCAGTCGCCCTCAAAAGCGCACGCGGGAGAAACCCGCTGTGAAAGTGCTTAGCGGCCATACCAAGCCATTTGCCGTCCTGGGGCACCCCATCGGCCACACCTTGTCACCTGTAATGCATAACGCGGCTCTCGAAGCCCTCGGCATCGATGGCATCTACTTGGCCTTCGATGTGCATCCTGACCGGCTTATGACAACACTTCCCTGTATGGCCGACATGGGTTTTGCCGGAGTGAACCTCACCGTGCCGCTCAAGGAAGTCGCCTTTCGTGGACTGGCCGATCTTGATGTGTCCGCGCGCCAGCTCGGGGCGGTCAATACCGTTCAATTCCTGCCGTCCGGACTGCGAGGTCACAACACCGACGGCAAAGGGTTCCTCCGTGCCATAAAGGAAGCCTTTGGAGCCTCTACTCATCACCATGACATCTTCATTCTAGGTTGCGGCGGCGCAGGCCGCGCTGTGGCTATCACCACCGCCGTTGAAGGCTGCAAACGAATCATGCTCGCCGACGTCGACCCTCTCCGCTGCGAAGCGGTGGCCCGTGACATCAACTCATTCGCGCCGGGAATCCCCGTCGAGGTAATTGGGGCTTCCCGTGACCGTTGGGTAGCCTCCGCTCGTTCCTCCTCACTCGTTGTTCAAGCCTCACCCGTGGGTATGAAACCGGATGATCCCCCACCACTAGCTCTGGAGGCATTCACTAAAGGGCAAATAGCCTTTGACTTGGTCTACAATCTCCCGGAAACCTCTTTCACCCGTACAGCCAGCCAAGCAGGCGCATGCGCCGTTAACGGGCTCGGGATGCTGTTGCATCAGGGAGCGGAAGCCCTCTCCATTTGGACGGGCAAACCTGCTCCTGTGGACATCATGCGCCAAGCCCTCGAAAGCGCTTTGTACAAACACTGACTCCAATGTTCGCCTTTTTCCTGATCTTCGTGATAGCCCTCTACGCGGGTATGCACGCGTATATATACCGGCATATCACAACCTTATGGGTGCTCCCGCGTCAATCTCGCCTCCTGCTGATCGCCCTATTCATGCTTCTCATCGCCCTACCGTTCGCGGGAAGAACACTGGATCACAATGGACACATTACCTTGGCACGATGCGTTAATCGGACGGCATTTTTATGGATGGTCTGGGTCTTCTGGTTTTGCATGGCTGGCTGGGCAATCAGCCTTTGGAACGTTCTTTTCCACCGATTCAGGCTTTCACCCCGCGCCCACAGTGTTATCTCCGCGATGTTTGTCCTTGTGGCCACCTGCTGGGGGCTGGTGGAAGCCTCACGTCCTATTCACCGGGAAATGATGTTCATCGCGCCCGGCCTTCCTTCTGGGTCAGCCCCCATTAAAATCGTTCAAGTCTCCGATGTTCATCTTGGCACCGTCCGCAGTGAACGATGGAACCAGTCGCTCGTGAAGTCTATCCGCGATCTTGCACCTGACCTCCTGCTCAGCACCGGGGATTTCATCGATTCATCCGTGCGCAATGTCGGCAGCCTAGCTGATCAATGGGCAACCCTGAAACCACCCTTGGGAAAATATGCCGTTCTGGGAAATCATGAGTTTTACGCCGGTATGACAGACTCTATCAGCCTGCATAATAAAGCAGGATTTTGCCTCCTGCGCGGATGCGGGGTGTCAATCAACGATGCCCTCTTTCTCTATGGGGCCGATGATCTTACTGGGCGGTTCCTTGGCTCAAGCGATGCCGCCAGCGAGGCTAGGCTCCCTCTTCATGGACCCCGGTCCCAGTTCACAATCCTGCTGAAACACCAACCTCGGATCGACCCACGCTCGCTTGACCGATTCGATCTGCAACTCTCAGGTCACACTCATGGAGGCCAAGTATTCCCGTTCCATCTGGTCACCCATCTGATATACCCGCTCACCACGGGCATCCATGATATTGGCAAACGGTCCAAACTATATGTAAGCCGGGGTACAGGCACATGGGGCCCCCCGTTACGAGTCTTCGCCCCACCGGAAATCACCGTTATCACGCTCATCCCAGGCTCAGGCACTACCCCATCCATTCAGCCTGCTGTCTCGGGAAACAAATAATCAATATATCGCCTCGCCACTTCTTCACCCTCCGGCGGCGAAATCGCCAAATCCGGACTCAACTCAATAATCCAATTCCGCCCCCTCTTCGCATCCACAAGAAAATCCACTCCAATAACCGGAATGTTTAAGGCGCGAACCGCCCGTCCAGCTGTCCTGACAAGCTCCCGTGGAACTCGATCCGTCACAATCTCCACCGTCCCACCGGTATGATAGTTGGATGTTAACCGTACCTGCGCCCTCTGACCCTTTCGGGGTATGTCGCCCCAATCCCATCCTAGCTCCCGCAGATTACGCTCGGTTTCCATATCCAGCGGTATCACGTTACTACGATCTCGGAGTCGGGCCTCCCTGTTGCGACGTATGACCAACTGCCTTACCGAATCCTTCCCGTTGCCGGTCACCTCTGCCGGTTTCCGGAGGATCGCCGCCACATACCGGTAGTTCACAAATATAAGACGGTAATCTTCGCCGCATACGCTACGTTCCAGGGCTACATCCTCCTCATAACGCTTTGCCCGGCTAACCGCTTTCCGCAAGTCATCAACCGTCGTCACCCCTACTGACACACCGCGCCCGCCCCACTGCGTACACGGCTTTACAACTATCCGCCCATGGCGTTTCAAAAAAAATTCCGCATGTTTCATATCCAAGAATATTTCCTGCTCGGGGACGACAAATCCCTTCGTCTTCAAAAAATGATTCGCGAGGTGTTTGTTTTGGGCCATATGAAAGGACACGGCCCCAACGTGATCAGTCAGTGAATTGTAACACCGGATATCCTTCCCTCCATGGCTAAGGATGAAAATAGGGGTTTGCGATTCAATCACCCGAATCGCAATACCGCGCCGTTTGGCTTCATCGGTGATCGTCGTCGTGTATATGCTGTTCATGCGACTTATCGTACATAAACATAAACACAATCGTAACCATAATCCTCCCTTTCACCCTCGCCTCCTCACACCTCGTCGGCCACCCATAAATGCTGTTCACATCCCAAAAACGATGCTATTTTTCAGACATGGCAGTCAGAATCATAGGAGCCCCCCCGTTGGCGATAGATTCATCCGGGAATCTAAAGGCCCGGATCGGCACAGTCTTCCCCCGCGCCCGAACACTGGTCACCCTTCCCGGTATTCACGCCACCCAACGCATGGCCTATGTCGAGGCAATCAACGCCGAGCGCAAAGGTTTTGGATTACCACCTTTTACCGATGAAGAGGAAATGGTCGAATGGCAACAATCCGTCGACTTGATCATGGATGATAACGTTGTTCTTATCCGCCCTGATCCGGAAAACATGCCGCTGGCCTTTGAGGCCGATGAATTGCTTCAGGAGCTTGTGTCCAAACGCCAAATTAAATTCCTTAACGCTATTGATGGCAAAATCAGACAGTCAGTCAAACAACGTGGAGAAAACTGGCGTATAGCACCATGGCCGCAGAGCCCAGAGGAAATGAAGCAAATGATCCTCTCGTCGAAGATTCCTATCGGCGGGCGCTCCATTTATTATTACAGCCGCCTCTGCGGAACCCGGTACTTGACCCATCAGCAATTCACCGAACTAGGCAACCTTCCCGATGCAGAACTCATCTCTCATCTGCTCGAAATTCGGGATTTCTCCGGCCGCTATAATCGAAGGGGCCGTCCTGAAATCGCCTTTTTCGGAACCAGTGGCAAATTTTCCCATGCCGATATCCCGCAGTGCGACGTCTCTACAATGACATCCGCCAACGTGCGGGTCTGCTTCGAGGCACTCAAGGCCCATTTTGGTCAAGCGGTGCGTCCTGAAATCTTGGAGGACAACCCGGACAACACGGAATGGCGGAACCTGATGTTTTCCGCCTTGATTGGCCAAAACGAACAAGCTGTCCCGGAAGAGCTCATCATGGGTATGAGTTCAGAGTTTTTTATGCAGATCGAATGGCTCCCCGGCGGCCGCATCGAGGAAGGCGAACTGCTTTTCGACTCCGTCTTCGAAGAGCATGACCGGACACTCTGCGATGAAAAAGCTCGCGGGTTTATCTTCAACTTCGTCCGCGAATTCGGCGACATCGAATACGTTAATGTGGGAAGAATCATCGGCTCGCTATCCCAGAGACCAACCACCTCAGGCCGGCGCGACGTCTATGTGGCGGAAATCAAACAGCGACGGGTTGATCGTCCTCTCATCCGTGTTCTCCGCATGCAGAAATGGGGAATCCGCGAACACCTCGAGGAACAGAAAGATCTCCTCACCGCCATTATGCAGGCCGAGGAATATACCGACTACATTCTCGACCGTCGACTGGGTTGCCGCCAGCTTGGCATGAACCTGCCTCATCGGAATACCACGCGAAAAATCTCGGAGATTTATCACGGAACGCGTCGTGAATACGCTGGAAAGACAATATGGTCAACGTACTTTGAGCGGGAATACATCCCTGGAATGGCTACAGACAAAATCCCCCGCTCGCGTTTCATGGACCCTAGGTACAGTCTGAAATTCGCAGAAGTCCTCGGCCGGGCCGCTGCTCCCAATATCATTGTGGGCCGAATGAACCTCTCCAATCAGGTCCTCTTTGATGATGGGGACGAAATATTGGTTGATGGCGAAGACGGCATTCCAAAGGATATTCTCGTTTCAGATCATACAGGAACATTTACTGAGTATTTGCATCCGTTGGAGCAACAAGCCCCCGGTTATGCCGCTCCTATCAACCGCCGGCTTCCTTTCATCGCCTGCCCCAAGGAAGTGGCATCAACCTACCTCGAATCATTCATGGAACGGTTCATCTTCATCCAACAGGAATACCGCAAGCGGAAACGTGGCTTCGACACACTCTTCAAGCATCGAAGTCGCGACGAACAGGGAAGTTTTGCCTACCGCTGGGAACGGGTACTGGACCGATTGAATCGTGCCGATGCCGCCACTCTGACCGACCGCATCCGACGCAACATCCATTTACCTTAAGAGCTTGCCGGCTCAAGATGCCGAGAGCCGATCATCGCCACGATGTGGTGCGCCTGGCAAGGATCGAACTTGCAACCTTCAGCTTCGGAGGCTGACGCTCTATCCAATTGAGCTACAGGCGCTTAAAAGAAGGGATGGAGTCTGAAACATTAGACGGGGCGCCGTCAAGTACGATTCCCCGTCCAAAGCAGTATTATCCGTTCTTTTTCTCAAATTCCTTCATAAACGACACCAGCGCATCCACACCTGCAACAGGGAATGCATTGTATATCGAGGCGCGAATGCCGCCGACGGAGCGATGCCCCTTAAGCCCTTTCATGCCCGCCTTGGACGCCTCCTTGATAAACTGCTCCTCCAAAGCCTCGGTCGGCAACCTGAACGTAATGTTCATATCAGACCGGAACTCCTTGACCGCTGTCCCCTTGTAGAAAGCCCCATTATCTAGAACTTGATATATCTTCGCCGCCTTGTCCACGTTCTGCTTATACAGATTCGCCTGCCCCATCTTCAAGATCCAGCGTGTTACAAGCATCAAGATGTAAATGCCGAATGTCGGCGGTGTGTTGTACAGAGAGTTTTCCTCAATATGGGTCTTATACTTGAGCATTGTCGGTGCCTGCGCTGGCACACGCTCTGCCAAGTCCTTCCGCATCACCACCACAGCCAATCCCGACGGCCCCAGATTCTTCTGGGCCCCGGCATAGATCAAACCGAACTGATTGATATCAAACGGACGGGATAAAATATCCGACGACATATCCGCAACCAGCGGCGCTTCGGTCTTCGGAAAAACCTTCCACTGAGACCCCGCTATGGTTTCATTGGACGTGATATGAACGTACGCTGCGCCCTTGGTAAGTTTCAAATCCTCGTTCTTGGGCATCCGGGTGGGAATATCCTTGCCGGTATTCGCCACCACATTTACATTCCCGACCAACTTGGCTTCCTTGACCGCCTTGTCAGCCCACGCCCCGGAGTTGACGTAATCCGCTGTCTGACCAGCGCCCAACAGATTCACGGGGACCATTGCAAACTGCATGCTGGCGCCACCCTGAATAAACAGCACCGTGTAATCATCGGAAAGCCCCAGTAGTTTGCTTAGGTTGGCAACGGCTTCAACATGGACAGCATCATATTCCTTGCCGCGATGACTGTGTTCCATGATGGACATGCCGGACCCATTGAAATCCAGCAACTCTTTCTGCGCCTCTTCCAGAACTTCCACAGGCAATGTTGCAGGACCCGCACCAAAATTGAATATTCGCGCCATAATCAACCTCTCTCTTTTAGCAGCCTCTGCCTGCCCCGCTCCAGCGAGACCTTCAGCGGCCTTTATTCTAAAAACTGTTACAGAGTTTAGACATAATCCGCTCCCATTCAATCCGAAATTCCCAGACATTAAAAATGGCAAAATACTAAACCTCGCCCACAAAATACTAAACCGCACCCTTGATTCTTGCCAAACAGCCCGACAGTCTTGAGTTCTCCGCGACCAATGCACGCTCTCTCAAAAGATTGACCTGGTTCCACCTCTTCCGTAATAATGTGCACCGTTAAACGGAGGACACAATTAATCATGCGTTGCCCACGATGCGGCCATACAGAAGACAAGGTTATCGACAGTCGCGCATCCCGCGCCGGCGATATCATTCGCCGTCGTCGTTCGTGCGAAAGTTGTAACCATCGGTTCACCACTCGCGAAGAAGTGGTCAAAGTGGAACTCCATGTGATCAAACGCGATGGGCGCCATGAAGAACTCTCCCGAGAAAAACTGATCAACGGCGTCGGACGCGCTTGCGAAAAACGACCTGTCAGCCCCGAACAGATTGAAATGCTCGTTGATGGCATCATCACCGAACTTGAGAACGAATTTGAACGCGAAGTTCCCAGCGAAACCATCGGAGAAAAAGTCATGGAACGTCTTGAAAAACTTGATGACGTTGCTTATGTCCGTTTCGCTTCCGTCTATCGCCGCTTTAAGGACGTTAATCAATTCCTTAACGCAATCCAAGGGATGGTGAGTAAGTGATCCTGCAGTCAAACACCACAACTGCCACCGAGCAATGGCACCATGATTTAACTGATCGACTGCTGGAACAAGCGCCATCCTTATGCGGGAAACCGGAGCTGGCAAACTCGCCCCCCGTTTGCGAGGCGGCCCAGGGAGTCGCAGCCCTTTTAAGGGAACAGGACACCTTCCCGCATGAATTGGACCCGCATACCTCCTGCAAACTTATGTCCCGTGCCCTGGAAGCCGCAGGCGAGTCATCCATTGCTCGTCGCCTCCATCTCGCCGGCACTTCCTCCGTCTATGCCGCCTCCTGGATTACCGCCGGACAGGACACAGTCTGGACACTTGATATTACCAAGATCATCTCACATGCAACACCCTGCACGGAACTACTCCTCTTCGGACACCTTCGAACACTGCTTCACGATTACGCTGATGTATGGGATGCCACCAGCGGGCGCGGAGTAATGGGACTTAAAGGGCTAAACATAGTGGCTGCATCCATCCTGGGATCTCACAACACCCCTCTGGCCATTCAGCTCCTGACGAACGAAATACGTGATTATTGCGCGCGACAGCTGGACCAAAAGCGTCATCAGCGAGGATGGGATTCCACACCAGTGATATTGAGCGTCGAAGCTTAAATTCTCCATGAACGACTTGATAGAGAAACAGTTACTACCTCAAACCTGCACTAGGCGTAACGCCCTGATGCTCGGGCTTGGGGCGATTGTTGTCTCCCTGTTCCCTTCTATCGCCAGTGCCATCCCTCGCAAAACCCTGCGACCCACAACCATTCTGGACGCCATAGCCTCCGAAATGACCCTCATCCGTCGCTCTTCCTGGGACCGCACGCCTCCCAATCGCAATCGCCTTAACCCTTCAGGGCGTTACTCCAGAATAACAGTTCACCATGAGGGCACCGATCCATTCTATGCGACCTCCCACACCTATGTGGCTCGTGAGCTCCAAACCGTTCTCTACGCTCACCGTTCTCGCCGTTACGGTGACATCGCCTATCATCTGGCCGTTGATTACGTTGGCCGAGTCTGGGAAGGTCGCTCACTCTGCTATGAGGGCGCGCATGTGCTAAGCAATAACGAGGGAAACATCGGGATCGTATTGCTGGGCAACTTCGAGCGCCAGCGGCCGTCACACTCGCAATTAACAGCCATGAACGATCTAATCCTGGCCTTGAGACGCACCTGCGGTATCCGTAGCTCTCGCATCTACGGCCATCGTGACTTGAGCCCAAGTGCATGCCCCGGTCGCCAACTCTACCCCTATGTCGCCCAGTTACGGCACCCATCATGATTTCTTTTTACGCATGAAACAGTTTATCAGGAAAGGACACTCACATGATCGCTGAATCCCGTATACGAGCCGAACTCAACCGAACGCTTGACTCAACAGCTTTCACAGGACTAGGCGAACGCCACCAAGGCAAAGTCCGTGAAAGCTATATCGCCGGCAACCGCCGGATTCTCATCACCACGGATCGCGTTTCGGCTTTCGACTGCATCATTGGCACAATTCCCTTCAAAGGCCAGGTACTAAACCAGCTTGCCGCCTTCTGGTTCGAAAAAACGAAATCCATAATTCCCAATCATGTCGTCTCTATCCCCGACCCTTGCGTTATGGTGGTCCATGAGTGCGAACAACTCCCCTTGGAATTCATTGTCCGAGGCCACATCACTGGCGTCACCAAAACGTCGGCTTGGTACAACTATGAGCGAGGCGTTCGTAACTTCTGCGGCAACATGCTCGCCGAGGGTCTCCGCAAGGATCAGAAACTCGACCGCCCCATCCTCACCCCAACCACCAAGCACGAAAAACACGATCGCCCCATTTCCCGAGAAGAAGCGATCAAGGAGGGACTCATTGACGCCCGCACTTTTGATGATGCCGCCGACATCTGCTTCCACCTCTTTGATGCCGGTGTAAAACATGCCGCCTCACGCGGCCTGATCCTTGTGGATACAAAATACGAGTTGGGAAAACTTAACGGAAAATTGGTGGTGTCCGATGAAATCCACACCCCCGATTCATCTCGCTATTGGTTTTCTGATACCTACGAGGAGCTCTTCGCGGCCAGAAAAGATCAGCGTAAAATCGACAAGGAATACGTCAGGGAATGGCTTGTCTCTCAAGGTTTCCGCGGTGACGGTCAGCCTCCTGCATTAACTGACGAAGTTCGCATTGAAGCCGCGAAACGCTACATTCAGGCCTATGAAACCGTCACAGGCTTGGAATTCAAAATCAGCGACGAGCCAGCAGAGACGAGAATCACCAACAACCTCAGAAAAGCTGGCTTCCTGACATAAGACATTGAAACGCCCGTTCCCTTTAGGAAAGTGAACAGGGGTGAGGGAATATTTTTGCCCCGCCCCTTATCCCCGGGCCATTAGACCGTCAATTTCATCAAGACATATCCGCGACCAAGTCTCCATTCGATCCCTCATACCCTTCAACTCGCCCAGCGTCCTGAAGCCTGACTCAGTAATGACTCCCTCTCGCTTCACCACATTCGAGGAGGAAGCCCTTAAAACGTGAATGACACCAAGATGGACACGCCCCACAGGTGTCTCATCGTCATTCAGCAAGGCAACTACCTTTTGTTGGTATGTCCCTTCAATCTTCACTTCTTCTTCAAGCTCCCTCAGTGCGGCTGTGGAATAAACATCCCCAAAAAGATTAATGTCCTCATTATTGATGTGTCCACCTATCCCGATGGAGGCCTTGGCGACAAGCCGCTCCTCGCCAGACTTCTTCCCTCGCACATAACACCAGATTTTGTCGTCATGACAAATCAGGAAATAAGGAATCAACTGCTTGAGCGTTTCATCAGCTTCCGCCTTATATCGGGGAACAAATCGGTAATTCCTGGGATTGAGCATCTCTGCCAAATACCGATCCACATCCAGCCTCAACCCCTGAAACATGCCTAACCGCTCAACCAAGGAACGCTCGACTACTAATATTTCTTCGTTATCGTTTTTCATGGTGGTGTTGACGGCTTGTATCAATCGGCATCCCGGCAGTTATTTCACCGCCTGCAGCTTTTCCACAATTTTCGCAATCAATTGCTTCTCCACCACGGCATCCTTGGCAACCTGCTCGGCCGCCGCCTCACGTCCCTGCCCCAATTGATTACCCTCGAAGGAAAGCCATGAGCCTCTTTTTTCAATAATTCCATGCTCAATTGCGCAATCCACCACCGACCCTGCCCACCAAATACCACGCGCGAAAAGAATATCGAATTCCGATTCAACAAACGGTGCCGCCACCTTGTTCTTGACGACCTTCACTCGCGTCCTGTTCCCAATTATCTTACCGGCTGAATCTTTGATCGCCGCAATCCTGCGAATATCCAAACGAACCGACGAATAAAACTTCAGCGCACGTCCACCCGGTGTTGTCTCCGGATTTCCGAACATAACGCCTATCTTCTCGCGAATCTGATTGGTGAAAATGCAAAGCGTCTTGGAGGTCGCTATGGCTGCCGTTAATTTCCGAAGCGCCTGTGACATCAGCCGTGCCTGTAACCCCACATGGGCATCCCCCATCTCGCCATCCAATTCCGCTCGCGGCGCCAAAGCCGCCACCGAGTCAAGCACCACAACGTCTAATGCATTACTGCGAACCAGTGTTTCACATATGCTAAGAGCCTCTTCTCCAGATGACGGCTGCGAAACCAGCAGATCATCCAAGTTGACTCCAATCTTCTTTGCGTATACAGGATCCATGGCGTGCTCGGTGTCAATAAACGCCGCCAACCCACCCTTCTTCTGTGCATTGGCAATAACATGCAATGTCAGTGTGGTTTTACCCGACGATTCAGGTCCAAATATCTCAACAACTCGCCCGCGTGGCAACCCGCCAACCCCAAGCGCCATGTCCAACGATAGCGCCCCCGTGGAAATCACGGATACCTCTTTGCTTCCCTCCGCCTCACCCAGGCGCATAATGGCGCCATCGCCAAATTCCTTTTGAATCTGAGCCATAACGGCGCTTAATGCTGAAGACGACGATGTTGCTGTTTCACTGTTCTTGGTTGCCTTGCTCATGACTGTCGTTTCTCCCTTAATTGCGGCCAATCAAGCCGTCTTCTTGTAACCATGCGGATGAGCCTGATGCCATGCCCACGCGCTTTCCACTATAGATTTAAGCGTTGAATTCACAGGCGTCCAACCAAGCACGGTTTTTGCCCGCTCGGCCGCCGCCACCAGTCGATCCGGATCACCAGGACGTCTAGGCGAAAATGATTCCGGCACAGCGTGTCCTGTCACCTGCCGCACCACGTCAATCACCTCTCTTACCGAAAATCCCGTGCCTGTCCCCAGGTTGAACGCGCCAGTATGAGTTCCTGCTAAAGCCAGCATATGTGCACGCCCAAGATCAACTATATGAATATAATCACGTATGCAGGTCCCATCTGGAGTTTGATAATCATTCCCAAATATCTGCACGAAAGGTTTCTGCCCAAGGGCAACCTTGATGACATTGGGAATCAAGTGCGTCTCTGGCTCATGATCCTCACCGAATTTTTCCGTTGCCCCTGATGCATTAAAATATCGCAGGAAAACCGGTTTGATTCCGTGAATCTGCTGATGCCACCCCAAAACCTTTTCATACATGAGCTTGGATTCACCATAAGGATTAACAGGCCGTTGTGGCGTGTCTTCCGTTATCGGAATACGCTCGGGAAAACCGTAGGTGGCACAGGTAGATGAAAACACAATTTTAGGAACACCGGCTTTCACCATCGCCGCCGCAAGATTCACCCCGCCTGTCACATTGTTGGTGAAGTATAAACCCGGATCCCGCATGGATTCACCCACCAACGCATAGGCAGCGAAATGCATCACCGCATCCGGCTTCGCGTCCAACATGGCTTTTTTAATCTGACTGGCATTTCGCAAGTCACCTACCACAAGTCGCGCGCGCTTATCCACAGCTTCGCGGTGTCCGCGCTCGAGATTGTCAAAAATCACAACTTCATGCCCGGCATTCAACAGCAATTCCGTCGTCACACTCCCGATATAGCCAGCCCCCCCTGTCAGGAACACCTTCATGCTTTTCCCTCCAGCGCATTAATTCTTGATTCCATGGCGGCAATGCGTTTTTTCAACTCGGGAATTCTCATCATGTGCGCATACGCTTTGCGCGACTCATCGTGCGGCAATGCCGGATACCCAGACACAAACGTCGCCGGAGGAACTTCCTTCATCACTCCTGCCTGTCCACCTACAATCGAGTCATCCCCGATCTTAAGATGCCCTCCAATCCCCGCTTGTCCGCCAATTTGAACGCGGGCTCCAATATGCGCACTGCCCGAAATACCCGCCAACCCTGCTATGGCCGTATCATTGCCTATCGTCACATTGTGAGCCACCTGGACAAGGTTGTCGATTTTCACCCCGTTCCCTATCCGAGTCACCCCGAATCGTGCCCGGTCAACCGTGGTATTAGCGCCAATCTCAACATCGTCACCAATTTCAACGTTCCCGATCTGCGGCACTTTTTTCCAATGCCCAGCTTCTTTCACATAACCAAAACCGTCGCTTCCGATCACAGCTCCGTTATGCACAATCACGCGATTACCAATCCGCGTGTGCTCCCTGATGCTAACCGTTGGGTAAAATCGGCAATCGGAACCCAATTCACATTCCTGTCCCACATAGCATCCCGAAATAAGTTCAGTCCGATCACCGATCTTGACACCCCGCTCGACAACGCAATATGGCCCGATATGGACATCGCGCCCCAGAATAACGCCTTCAGCAATGATAGCCGTCGCATGGATGCCCGGCGTATACTTGACGGGAGGCCGCGCCAGCCAAACCGCAACTTGGGCAAAGGCCGCATCCGCATTCTTCACGCGAATAAGAACCGCCGCGCTCTCTCCTTGCCACGATTCATTTACAAGCACCGCAGACGCCTTGGTCGTCTTCATCATTGGCGTATAACGCGGATTGCTGAGGAAACTTATATCCCCTTTCACAGCCTGGTCTAACGACGCCACGCCTGCTATTTCGAGCGACTCATCGCCCTCCACTACGCCCCCCAGTCGGCTCACTAATTCCTTAACCGTCACGAGCATATTCGTCACTCCTTGCTTGCCGATTGGCCGGCATTTAGCAGGCGAATCACGTCATCCGTAATATCCATCGTCGGCTCCGCGTAAAGAACAGGCTCAAGCCCGTTAGCCAACTGGCCACCGCACTCGAGGACAAGACCGTACCCGCTTTTGGTCGCGCACGCTTGAACGGCCGACTTCACCGCCTTGGCCAATTCCGCATGTATTTTCCGCCCCTCGCCTTCAATCTGTTTTTTTCGCGAAGCCGCCTTATCGCGGATCGCGCCCTCATACTCTATAACTTCCGCGATCTTCTCTTCCGCCTGCTCACGCTTTTTCTCGCGCGCTTCCTCTGTCAAAGCCTTGTTCTGAGACTCTGCACGAAGCGCTTCAAAATCTTGTTTTAGCTTCCTATGTTCAGCCAGCAATTTATCCCGCTCAGCGGAAAAATCCTCCAATTGCTGTTGGATATGCGTGTCTGCCAACTCGGTCTTGTAATACTCCTTGAGCACTCGGCTTCCGTTCACAACCGCAATTTTCGTCTCACCAGAGAACGCCACGGACGTTACAAATCCAATGGCCATCGTTATCGCCAATAAACGTGATTTCACATCATCCTCCTCATACAGTTAACAACAAAATCATTAGAAGCCGTAACCCATCCAGAAGCTGACATTCTCAACCTCTGCCCTCGGATCATCCTGAATGACCGGCCATGCATAATCAAATCGTATAGGGAATCCTGGTATATCAAGACGGATCCCTACACCGGCGCCAGCCGACACCCCTCCGAAATCGAAGTCATAGGGCTCAAATGCCACATCACCAATATCATAGAACGCCGCAAGTCTGAACTTGGGTATGCCAACGGGCATTGAATACTCAGCGCTGGCCACAAATAACGTCTGACCACCACATGGACGCAGCTCGCCTGTCCCATCTACGCTTTCAGCTATCGGGCCAACCCAGCGATAACGAAACCCTCGAATGGTACGGGCACCCCCGGCAAAGAGCCGCTCAGAAAGCGGCACTTCTTTATCTGTGCTTTCCTGAAGCAAATCCACAACTTCCGCGCGACCTCGCACACTTAATATATGCCCCAGCCACAGGGCATAATGACTCGCGCTGCTCATTTCTAGATCATAAAGATCAGTATCAAACCCGAGTGGGCCACCCATAAGTGTGCTGGAAAACGACGACCTGTTTCCACGTGTCGGCAAAAAGAAATTATCCCGCGTATCCCGCGTCCACGTTGCGCTAAGCGAACTCTCCACTCGCTCTGGTTCCGAAAAATAGAACTCCGTTGCCTCTCCGTTTTCAACTACCACGTAGGCGTTGGTGTCTTCCACATTCTTAATATCCACGTTTTCCAACCGGTATTTCAGATCTAACCGGTTGGGCCCCGGCATCGGCACGCCCAGCCCCACCGCAGTACCCTGCCTCTGCACTTCATAGTCAGTGTCATCATGCCGCGTACTGTACAGATCAAAACTTAGCGACAATTGTCGATCCAGAAACCAAGGCTCAACAAACGACAATGTGTAGTCTTCGCGAGTTGACCCTGCCTCAACCCTGAATTTCACCTTCTGCCCATTACCCACTGGTGGCCAGCCGCCTAAATCAAAGTTTCCCTGGCTAATTTCAACAAACCCCACCAGCTTATCGATACTTGAAAAACCAGCACCGGCCATGAACTGTCCAGTGGGTTTTTCTTCAACCAGGAAAACCAAATCGCTCTTATTTGACGTTGAAGTTGGCTCTGCTGTGGCGCTCACAGTCTCAAAGAAGTTCAAATTTCTTAGTTTGCTCTCACTCTGTCGAACCCTGACTCCATCATATTTCTGCCCGGGGTAAACCTGAAGTTCACGGCGGATCACCTTGTCCTTGGTGATGCTGTTCCCCTGGATCAACACGTTCCGGATATATGTCAATTCCCCCTCAGTAACCACAAATCGGACGTCCACATCCCCTTCCCGCTCCCGCAAATCCAGACGGTAGATAACCATCGCCCCCATGTAACCCCGGCTTTCGTAATAATCCCTTATGTTGTTAGCCGCTTTGGCAATCTGGCTATCGGATGCCACATCCCCTATCTTCAGTCCACAACCGCCAAGCAATGTTGATTCGGGATATAAGCTGACGCCACTCACTACCATTCGCGACACCTTGTAAGGGATGCCCTCACGGATTGGAATCGTCACCTCATAACTACCCGGCTCAACTTCCTTGACCTGAGGCTTCTCAATCTCGACATCCAAAAAGCCGCGATCCTTGTAAATTCCTCGAATACGCTCACACCCTGCACGCAACTCATCTACGTCATAAGGCAAGCTCCGGAACCAACCGAGCGGATTATACCACGCCGGAATTTCCATAGCCTCCCTCAGCGCCGAAACATCCACGGATGTATTCCCCTTAAACTTGTACTTGTAGACTTTGCGCTGTTCGCCCTCCTGAATGTTGATGCTCAACGTTGCCAATCCCGCTTTTTCGTCAGTCACCTTCAAATCCCACTTGATTGCCACAGAACCAAACAGCTTCTTCCGATATTCTTCCTTAAGGGCAACAACCCTCGCTGCGACAGACGGATCATCAAGAAAATCACCGGGCTTGAACCCTAGAATGTCTATAACCTTTCCGGATCCCAGCTCCTTCGCGCCTGTAACACGAACCGGCTGCGTCAGTTTATGCTTCATCTGGACGGCATAAACCAAAATCACACCATTCGTTCCTGGCTCGACTTCTGCCCTGACATTCGAAAATCGTCCGGACGCAAGCAATTGTCGCACATCGCTGGCCACCACACCTCGATCTAAATCCTGCCCTGCTTTGGCCGACACATAACCACGAATTATAGCCTCATCCACTTGCGCTGCCCCAAGGGATCGCACACCTACCCCGCGGATCACTTCCGCATGCAGAACACTCGTGAGGAAAACAATCAACAGCACAATAAGCCATCCGGATCTCATCATAACTGCTCCTCTTGTAGATATGAGGGCTGCATACCCGCTTCATCAACCCCTTGCTGCATTGCATTCAGGAACCGGGTGTATTCAGCTCTGAACTCCAATCGAATGTCATCTCCCGTAGGACCATTACGATTCTTCGCAACATCCACTAGCGCCAACGTCTGATCGTCATGATTGGGATGATTCGGTATACGCGACGGCCGCTGCAAAAACATCACAATATCGGCATCCTGCTCAATAGAGCCTGAATCTCTCAGGTCCGACAATTTCGGCTTCTCTGTCTTGTCACGTTGTTCTGCCGCACGACTCAACTGACTAAGCACCAGCACAGGCACATTCAATTCCTTGGCCATGCCTTTAAGACCAGCCGAAACCATGGAAATTTCCACCTGCCGGCTTTGCTTGCTATATTCAGGTGCCCTCAGCAACTGAAGATAATCCACCACAATAAGCTCCACCTGATGCTTCACCTTCATCCGCCGTGCCCTGGCTCGAATTTCACTGATCTCCAGCCCGGCCGTATCGTCCAACAGAATCGGCGCCGATATCAAAGCGTCAGCCGCGTTAATCAACTTGTTGTTGTCCACCTTGCTCAGAAACCCTGCCCCAAGCTTTTGCATCGATACTTCCGCCTTGCTGCAAATCATGCGCTTCACCAAATCCACGCACGACATTTCAAGGCTGAACACACCTACCGCTCTCGGACGCCTCTCAGGATCCCCGCGCCCCAAAGCCACATTTTCCACAATGTTCATCGCCAACGAGGTCTTACCCATCGAGGGCCTTGCCGCCAGAATTATCATATTACTGGGCTTCAACCCCTCAATGCATCGGTCAATGTCCTTGAATCCCGTCGACAACCCCATCATCCCCTTATGACCCGAATCCAAAAGCCGCACAACCTCATTAACCAAATCACTCCAGGGCGGCATCTGCCCATGCTGATGCACGGTAATATCAAAGAAAGCCTGCTCTGCGCCGCTTAAAACAGCTTGGGCATCTGCATCAGCTTGATAGCAATCCTTTTCAATTTCACGGGAAGTCTCTATAACTCGTCGCAACAAATAGCGATCTCGAACGATGTCAATATAGTACTCCGCATGTGCCGAGGTCGGAGTCGCATCCACGATCCGGTTTAACGCCGTGGGGCCCCCAAGTCGGTCAAGAATCCCAACGCCCTTTAGCCGTTCATTAACAGTCAAAAGGTCTATCGGCACCGCTTCACGCGACATCGCCAATAAGACTTCATAGATAGAGCGATGCGCGGGAATATAAAACGATTCGGGGACCAACTGCCTCTCGATACAAAGGTCCATGACCTTTTCAGCATCGAGAAGCACGGACCCCAATACGCCCCTTTCGGCTTCCTCGCTATGCGGCGGCACACGTTCCAGTCGAGCGACTGCCGCCGTCGAGAGAGGGGCTTCATTAGCCATGTGACTATTCCTGAACAACCCAAACTTTAATCAGGGCTTCAACATCGGAATGCACTTTGACCTTTACCTCAAAGACACCCAATTCCTTGATAGGTGCCGTCAACTGGACGGCGTGCTTGTCAATCGTCAGCCCTTGAGCTTCGAGTGCCTTTACAATATCAGCTGTGGTCACAGAGCCGAAAATCTTCTCTCCGTCGCCCACCTTCACCGGAATTGTGCAGGAAACTTTCTCCATCTTGGCGACCAATGCCTTCGCCTTCGCAAGTTCCGCCTTCTTCTCGGCTTCCATTCGTTCCTGTTGCTTCGCCAGACGCCGTCTCGTCGCCTCGGTAACCGGCGCCGCCAGCTTCTTGGGAATCAAAAAATTCCGGGCAAACCCTTCACTCACGCGAACAACCTGCCCCTCAGAGCCTAAATCCTTTACGTCCTGCATCAAGATCACTTCGAATGCCATCGCTCATCCTCCATCATTAACGGGTACTCTTGCGGAGCACCAGCTGTTCATTGCTCCCCGCCTTCAAATCCGTTCATCAGACCGGCCACGCTACTAGCGCAACAACCCCATAACTCGCGCACGACGAATCGCACGGGCAATCGACCGTTGCAATTGAGGAGTCGCTCCAGTCAAACGAGCCGGCAAAATCTTGCCCTGTTCAGACATGAATTTCCTCAACAGCTCGTAATCCCTCGGGTCTATCGATTTGATCTGTTCCACCTGCGGCACCCGCCGCTTTGACACCATATTTGTGCTTTCTCGAGTCGCCATAACTTTCGTTCCTTTTTCTTAAAATGGCAAATTATCCTCATCCGCGCCATCACCAGACGGCGGTTCTATTGAAGATTCTTCCCTTGCGCCAGCTCTTCCCGCCGGCGCTGCCGCTGAATCAGCGCCATCGCTGTATTCCGCCCGCTTCGGAGCCCCCATAAACTGTACCCGATCCGCCACCACGCGTAACCGGTTATGCTTTTGACCATCCTTCTCCCACTCCTCGTAGTTCAATCGACCTTCGACGAATAGGGATGATCCCTTGTTTAAATACTGTCCGCAGGTTTCCGCCTGCCGGCCCCATACAACAACATCCACAAAGCAAGTTTCATCACGTTCCTCTCCACTCGCCGTCTTATATCGCCGACTAATCGCCATGCGTAGGGTTCCCACCGCCTTTCCAGAAGGCAAATAACGCACTTCCGGATCCCGCGTCAGATTCCCGAGTAAAAAGACTCGATTGAGACTTGCCATGAAACTACTCGCTCCCTCAGTACTTACTATCGTACGTCCGCTCCTGCCGCGCAGGCGTGGCACTGCTAACCGGGGCAGGCTTCGAAGCCTGCTCGTCACTCAAACGCACAATCTGGCATCGAAACACATCTTCATTTAAGTGATAACGCTCAGTCAAGGCACCCACTTTTGCGGGGTCTAAACGGAAGGTCACTGCAATATAAACACCGGATTCCTTCTTCTGCATGGTCCGGGCAAAAGGACGACGCCCCATATCCCGCGTTCCAATGATTTTACCGCCCAATTTCTCGATTTCACCAGTTACATATCCGGTCAATTCGCCAACGCGCTCATCGCGCACGGACTCGCTAAAAATAAACGTCCCATCGTATATATTCATTCCTTGCCTCCTGACAACATTTCACCCTCATCACCGGCGACCGTGCGCCGTACATTGAACCGGTTCATCGCCGTGTCCATTCCCTGCTCCACGAAGCAAAACACCGCCTCGGTCGCTTCTTCCACAACTCCCTTAACCATTTCAAAATCTTCTCGGCTAAAAGCCGTCAACACATGGCGAACCAAATCGCCCCCCCGCTCCCGCCGCCCAATCCCCACGCGCAGCCGCCCAAACGTATCCCCGCCAAGCACCCCCGCTATCGACTCCATTCCCCGATGCCCGGCACTCCCCCCGCTCTTCCTTAGACGCAGACTGCCCAGTGGCAAGTCCGCATCATCCACTACCACCAACAGATCGGCCATCGGCACCTTGCGATACGCCATCACCGCGCCTACCGACCGACCGCTATTATTCATATAGGTCTGCGGCTCAACCAACAACAATTCCTCACCTTTATGAACCGCCCCCGCCAATCGCGCATCAAATTTCGAACTCAATCGAAATCGCGCCTCCATCCTCTCCGCCAACCGCTCCACCACCATGAAACCAATATTATGCGGCGTCCGCACATATTCGTCTCCAGGGTTGCCAAGACCAACAATTACTTTCACGGTTGCAACCCCAACGCAAGGTCTCTTTCAGCGCGCCAATCGCGCGCCTACTTCCCTTACTTCTTCTTGGGCTCCTTTTTCGCGTCCTTCTTTGGCTCTTCCTTGCCCGCAGCACCTTTGGCTGCAGCACCTTCAGCCGCCTCGCCCTCTTCCTTCTTCTTGCCAATAACTTCAGGCTGAGCCGCCGCACCTTCCTCGCCCGTTGCCGCTTCCGTTGCCGCCTCCTCACGAGGCGCCACAACCGTGGCCACTGCAACATCGCCACTGGTTATAATCGTAAACTTGGAATCCAATTTCAAATCACGAACCATTAGCGTATGACCCAAGGCCAGATTCGACACGTCCAAGTCAAAGGACTCAACCAAATCGCCCGGCAAACACTCAACAGCCAATTCACGCAACACCTGCTCAAGGATACCACTCTGCTGCGAAACGCCAACAGGTTCGCCCTTCAGGACGATCGGGATGGTCACACGCATTGCGCGGGTCATCGAAACCTCTACGAAATCCGCATGCAGAACCCCGCCCATCACGGCCTCATGCTGCACTTCGCGCAACAACGCCTTGATAATCTCTCCATTATCAATGCTCAAATCCACAATCAGGTTTTCGCTGGTGTGATGTTTCAACATCGTGTCAAAAGCGCGACGGTCAATCTGGATGGACCGGGCCCCATTTTCTCCGTAAACCACCGCAGGAAGCACCCCGGCACGTCGCAACACTTTGGATGCGGACGTCCCGCTCACTTCTCGCTTACTCGCCGACAATTTAATTTCCTTCGCCATACGCTTTAATCCTTCCCTTTCCTAAATCTTGAACAACGATGATACCGACTGGTTGTCATGAATCCTTAAGATCGCCTCTCCAAGCAACCCAGCCACAGATAACACCGTCACTTTGACCTTATCGTTTTTATTCCGAATCGGAACCGTATCGGTAACTACCAGTTCCCGTATCTCCGACTCCCGCAACCGTTCAAATCCCATATCCGTTAGCACCGGATGAGTCACTGCCGCATAGATGGCTTCAGCCCCATTCTGCTTCAGGATCTTGGCCGCCATGGTCAGCGTGCCCGCCGTGGTGCAAAGATCGTCCACCAATACACAATTACAGCCGCTCACATCACCAACCATCGTCAAGGCCTCAACATCGCTGGGCCCCTTACGCTGCTTGGCCACTAGCGCCAATCCGGCGTTCAACATTTCCGAATAAGCGTGAGCCATCTTCAAACCGCCCGTATCCGGCGAAACCACCACAAGCTTCTTCAATTCCTTTTCTATCAAATATTTGCCAATCACCGGAGACGCATACAGGTGATCGACCGGAATATCAAAAAATCCTTGTAGCTGCTGGGCATGCAAATCAACCGTAAGCAATCGGTTTGTTCCTGCCGCCACCATAAGATTGGCCACCAATTTGGCGGTGATCGGCACGCGGGGCTGATCCTTGCGATCCTGTCGCGCATAACCGTAGAAGGGAACCACCGCCGTAATTCGCGCGGCCGAGGCCCGGCGTAAGGCATCAATCATAATGAGTAGTTCCATCAAACTCTCATTCGTCGGCGAACACGTCGGCTGGACAACAAACACATCCTTGCCACGCACATTTTCCTGAATCTTCACCCATGATTCCCCATCGGGGAAACGACTAATCAAAGCCTTGCCCAGCGGAATGCCAAGACTATCGGCAATTCGCTGTGCCAGCTCCGGATTAGCTGATCCTGTGAAAATTCTCATTCGTTACACTTTCAAAACTATTCCACTCAAACTGGTTGCCCGACTAGGACTCGAACCTAGACTCTGGCCTCCAAAGGGCCGTGTGCTACCATTACACCATCGGGCAATACTTGCGCCACTCGGGTCCACAACCAAGCCCCAGTCTCTCGACGCATGCTCTCCTCAATCGCCAAGGCATGCGCTTGACTCTCAGCCATGGCAAAAACCGATGCGCCACTGCCCGACAACAATACACCCAAGGCACCCGCCGCTTTAAGCCTTTCAGCCAACAAGCCCAGGAGCGGATATTTCTTGAACACCGTCTCCTCAAGCGAGTTACGCAAGCACGCGGATGCCAGGACTATGTCGCCTTTCTCCAGCGCAAAAACAGCCTTATTAAAGATTTCACCCAAAGAAGTCAATCCTGTTCTATACCGGGAATATACATCTCGCGTCGGCACACTGAACCCCGGATTCACCACCACCATCCACCAAGCCACCCTTGAAGGCCAGCGGCACTCAAGTGGCGATACACGCTCCCCCCGACCCTCCATCAGTACCGCTTTACCGGCCACCAAAGCGGGAATATCCGACCCCAATTGGGCGCCCATACCCATCAGTTCCTCAACTGATAACCCGGCACCCCACAATCGATTCAACCCCACCAACACCGCAGCCGCATCCGCACTCCCCCCGCCTAGCCCTCCGCCAATTGGAATAAGCTTACGAATCTCAATGTTTGCACCTTTCGCCACTCCTGCCCTTGCCTGCAACAACTTTGCCGCCCGCATCGCGAGATTGTCACAGGCCGCCGGAATCATCGCCTTGTTCCCTTGCGGCAACCCCATCTCTTCACAGACAACCTCAAGAACCGGCGACTTCCGAACAGTAATCTCATCGAAAATGGAAATGGGCGCCACAAGACTCCGCAGATCGTGATATCCATCGGGCCGCTTGCCAAGAACCTCAAGCAAAAGGTTCACCTTCGCAGGCGCTAAAATCTGAATGGAGTCTGCTTTCTCGAACATATGGCGCGCCCAAGTATCAAACCCGTCCCCGCTCTGTCAACCCCGCCCTAAAACCGAATTAACGCGAACACCGGGTACGCAGAAAACTTTTCCTTCCCCTTCAGGAAACCTAACTCTATCAGAAAATCAATCTCCTCTACTTTGCCGCCAGCCCTTTCGATCAATCGCGCCGAGGCCAACGCCGTCCCGCCCGTCGCCAGAAGATCATCAATCAGCAACACTTTCTCTCCCGGTTCAAATGCATCCGTATGCACGGCCAGCGTCGCTGAGCCATACTCCAAATCATAACTTTCCTCATGGCATTTATAGGGAAGTTTGCCCTTCTTCCGAATCGGCACTAACCCCGCCTTGAGACGGTAAGCCACCGCCGCTCCAAAAATGAACCCACGCGCCTCAATAGCCGCCACCTTGCTGATCCCCTTCCCTCGATGCCGATTCACAAATACATCCACAGCCGCCTTAAATAAGGCTGGATCCTGCAAGATCGGGGTAATGTCCTTGAATAATATTCCGGGTTTCGGAAAATCGGGCACATCGCGAATCGCCGCTTTCAACTTCCGTATGCTCATATCATTAACCCCTCATTGATTATTGATCCTCATTCCACAATCATCGTCTTGGGTAACGCCTTCCGAACCCTCATCACTTCCTCGCGGGATAGCATATTGCCGTTGATCGTTAATACCTTTAATGATGTCATTTTCTCAATAGAGGCAGGCAACGTTGTCAACCTGTTCCCCGCCAAGCTCAAGGATTCGAGCTTGCTCAACCCGCAAATGGCATCCGGCAATCCTGATAACCGGTTCCGATCCATGGAAAGCGATTTTAACGATGACAACCCGCTGACAGTCCCGGGCAACTCCCTCAATAAATTGTCGTCCAATTGCAGAATTTCCAGTTTCGACAGCATTCCCACTGAGTCAGGCAATGAAATCAACCGGTTGCGACTCAGGCTTAAGACCTGCAACTCCTGTACCGCGCCAATTTCGGCCGGCAACACGCTCAATCGGTTATCATCCATCGCAAGGACTTCCAGCCTAGGCACCTGGCACAATGCTGGCGGCATTACATCAAGGCCACACCCCACAAGACTTAACCGTCGCAACTGTTTTAATGCCAAAACTTCATCACCAATCGCAATGGAGACGTTGTCGTCAAGATACAATTCCTGCACCGTCTCCACCTCAAGAGCCTCTTTCGGCAGTGCCAAAAGCTTCTTCCCCTTAAGATTGAGCTGGGTCAAATCATCAGCATATCGGACCCGCAACGGTGCTTTCTCCTTTGCTGGCATCTTGACCGGAACATCACGAGGCGGCGTCCAACACCCCACCCCCAACGCAACCGCCATCCCAATCACACACCCACCAATAAAAACAGTCTTCATCTCAACCTCTCCCTATTCATAATTCATCCTTCATACTTCATAATTCCCTCTTCCCATCCTGAACCCCGAACCCTGAATCCTTTTCCTCCCTATCGCCTCCCCGGCGCGTCCCTGATAACCGTATCCCGCCCTTGCCCCTCATCCCGGCTCGGATGATCCAACGTATAGTGCAGCCCCCGGCTCTCCTTCCGAACCTGCGCAGAGCGTATTATCAATTCAGCCACATCCGCAATGTTGCGCAATTCGAGAATATCCGGCGTAACAAGGTAATCCAGATAATACTGCCGAATCTCCCGCCGCAAATTACTTATGCGCCGCACCGCCCTTTCCAATCGTTTATCCGAGCGGACAATCCCCACATAGTCCCACATGCAAGTCCGCACCTCATTCCAATTATGCTCCAACACAATGCTCTCATCGCTGGGCACTGCCGCGCCATACTCCCATTCAGGAACTTGCACACGGCTGGCGTCGAACCTTGGTTCCTCCGCCAGATGATCCGCCAATTTGGCCGCACACACCAGTGCTTCCAAGAGCGAATTGCTCGCCAACCGATTGGCCCCATGCAATCCCGTGCAGGAAACTTCCCCGCACGCATACAACCCATCCATCGCCGTCCGACCATCCACAGTCGCCTCGACACCTCCACAGAAATAATGCGCCGCCGGAACCACCGGTATCAAGTCCCTCGCCATATCAATTCCTAGCGACAAACATTTCGCATAGATATTCGGAAATCGATTCATCAGAAAATCAGCCGAGTGATGTCGGATATCAAGAAACACACACGCCGTCCCTCGCAACTTCATCTCGTGGTCTATGGCTCGTGCCACAATATCCCGCGGAGCAAGGGCACCCCGCGAATCATAGCGCTCCATAAACGGATTCCCGTCAGCATCCACCAATACTGCACCCTCACCACGAACGGCTTCACTGATCAAAAATGACTTCGCCTTGGGATGATACAAGCACGTCGGATGGAATTGAATGAACTCCATATTCTTGATCGGGAGCCCCGCTCGCCACGCCATGGCCACCCCATCACCCGTCGCGATATCAGGATTGCTCGTATATAAATAAACCTTCCCTCCGCCCCCGGTTGCCAATACCGTGGCCGAAGCCCTTACCGCAAATATCTCTCCTGAATTTTCATCCAGCGCGTAAACACCAACGCAACGATTCTCTTCAATGCCCACACGCTCCCCACGTTGCGCAGCACGGTCTGCCAGCCATCCAGACGTGATCAAATCAATCACCATGCAGTGATCCAATATCCTTATATTCCCCGTCGAATGCGCTTGCCCCAGCAGGATTTTCTCAACAGCCTGCCCTGTAATATCGCCTGCATGCAATACCCGTCGCTGGGAATGCCCCCCCTCTCGCCCGAGATCATAGGTGCGACCATCCTTCCCGTCCCGCCCGGAAAAATGCAGACCAAACCGCTCAAGCTCGGCAATCCGCTCAGGCCCGTCACTAACGATCTCTCGCACCACACCCTCATCGCATAACCCAGCCCCCGCGACCAAAGTGTCTTTGACATGCTGTTCAAAGCTGTCATCAGAATTCATCACGCAGGCAATTCCACCCTGTGCGTAATTGGTGTTGCTCTCAGCCTTGTCTTTTTTGGTGAGAATCATCACTTTCCCGGTACGGGAAAGATGTAAAGCCGTCATCAATCCGGCAATCCCGGTCCCCATGACAAGATAATCGCAATCCAGTGTTCTCATAGCACTCATGCGGCGGATTCTGGCATCATGCTCCTTTCCGTTCAATATCGGATTGCACGCTCGCCATGCCCCAAACACAACAGCAGCGATCGCAATCACCTAAAGATGAAACATCTGGATTGATGAAAAGATATGCCGCCAGAAATGTCGACGGCTAGTAGCGCAACATGCGAAGATCCGCAAGCGCGCGATCTACAATGGCATGTAGCCGCTCAAGGACGGGCATCTGACCTGCATCCACTAACTGCTCCGTCCATGCATCAAATTGCGCCTCAATATCCGCCGCACTGGGCGACAACTGCCAACTGCGTGACGCCCAGTCATAGTACAATCGATCCAGCCGATAGGCATACGGTCTTACTAAGCCGCTCAAGAGTTGCTTTAACATGCTCTCTTCACACCCACCGACAACCAGCCCTCCTAGAAAACGCAATTCCGCCTCCTGCACTGGATCTAGTTCCACCACGCTGGCCGGATCAAAACTCAACAACCCGATTTCATATAAATGCACAGCCGTCAACCAATTCAAATGGATATGTGAGCAAAGAGCTCGCGGGGATACTGGCTGGCTTGAAACGTCAAACGCAGGGAACAGCGCTGACTGCACTTCCTGTCCATCAGAACGCACTCTGGCGGTCTCAACAGTACTGCTCATAACGATTCGATATTATATCGAAACATTCAAGAACGCTACTAATTTTACGCGCCGTTTTTTGCCTTTCCCCGCGCCTGCGTTATTGAAAAGTCATGGAATGCGATGCCGTTAAGACCAACCCGCACAGGCTTTAAATCTTCAAAATGCGTTCGTCACTGCGACTCACATCTGAACGACCGGAGGAGAGATAAGGCTCGGTTTTATACTGGGCCACATTTTGAAGACGGTGCAAAATGGTCGCCACATCCGTCGCCGCCAACTGACACTCAGAAATCAATCTCTGCATTTCAGGCGACATTTCTTTCTTCTTCATCATATCAAGATACACCCCTATCACCGTCGCCGGTTGCCCCAGATGATGACACGCTGCCCCAACAGTCTCCACCATGACCCGCTGTTGCTCAGCTTGCAAAAGCGCCTTGGACTGCTCTTCAATGATCCTGACCTTCTCACCAGCCAGCTCAACAACCGAGTCCAACGACTTCCCCATCGCCTCGAAATCAGCACTCGCAACCCACTTGGAACTTTGAGGAAACCCCCCCCGCGCAATCACCTCCAGGTGTTTCCTCAATCTGGTCATTTCCAATGTATGCCGCATCAATACCACAATACCAAGCGAGACAAGCGCCACAATGCAGGGAATCATCAAATACATCGTCTGTAGGCTGAGGGATCCCTTCCATATTGCGTCAGCCAACAAATAACCGAAAGACAGCAAGGGGATTGCCGACATGATGGATACTGCCACAGCAAACTGATACCGAGTGGATCTAATTGATGCTTTCCGCCCCATCGGATTACCGTCACCGCGCGTTGCTTCTTCCTCGCCAAGATATCGTCGTGATCGTTGTGGCAGATTCACGGGACTAGCTATCTCTTTCACCTCTTCATCGCTAAGCGCCATCTCAACATCCATCGGCAAGGTGAACCACCAAATTGTCCCTGCATCGTTCGACTCCACCCCGAACTTCCCACCATGCGCCTCAACCGCAAGCCTGCAGAAAGTCAGACCCAGTCCCGAAGTTGCCCCAACTCCGCTCGGCCGAAGCATGTCCGCCAACCCAAACCCACGCCCTCCCGCACTCTTCCCCCCTACGCAATTAACAACAACCCGCGCACCTGTGTCACTTCCAGCTACTTCAACGCTTACGCCGCACCCCCGGGGACATGTCAATATGGCTGTCCTCATCAAGTGGCGAACCACCCGCCCCATCATGACTTCATCGCAAACCAAGGTTACAGGCTCACCTACCACTTCGACCGGCACGCCCGATGCCTGCGCCACCTCACTCAGCAAATCCGCAATCCCCCGAACCACTTTTGTCAAATCACACCCATGCTTTCTTAATTCCTTATCCCCGGCAAGCATGTGCCTGACATCCAGCAGGAATGAAACCATTTCCTCAAGCGTTTCGGTGGCATCCAAGGCATCGTTGATATATTTAGAGGCATCAGCCTTGAAGTGCCGTACCGAGGCCCGATCCGCCATTTCCAGCAGGTCTGCCAGCCCCGTCAAGGGCGCCTTCATCTCTTGCACAATCAGGTGTGTCAATTCCTCGCGTGCCCGCTCCAACTCTTTGATGCGAAGAGTATCCTCCTGCACCAATCCCTTCATCCTTGAGAGCTCCAACATATTTCGAACCCGAACCTTCACTTCAACAGGATTCGGAGGCAGCGACAGCACATCGTCAACTTGAGGATAAGGAAACAACGGCGCCCCATTGCCTCCCTCAGCAACGCGCATCATAACTACGGCAAACGGCGAATTCATGTCCACCTTCAACGCGCTAACAATTTTCGCGCCGGTGGATTCCATCAACAACTCATGAATAAACAATACATCAGGTCGCTTGCCCCTGACATACCCCGCCACGTCTTCCCCTGAAGCGACCAGCGCCACTTCACATCCTTCCTGCCTCAGCAGGGATGACAACATATCCCGCTCTTCTGCAAAGGCGGAAGCCACCACAACAAAAGGAGAATAAGGAATCGACATTAGAACACCTTTTCCGAAGCGCTAATTAGCGCAGGACCCTACACTGGCACCTAATACTAATCCAGTGGAAAATCTCTAAATTAATACACCTTCAGGCACCAAACGAGCTTTATCACTCAGGGTTTTCGCCCAACAGCAACCTCAACACGGCATTGGCCTGCATGTGGGCCGCAATCCCTACCCTCGGCGCCATCAACCCGCGCCCGGGTCGCGCATCACTCTCTAAATCCCCCACCACATATACATTCGCCCCAAGCTTCCGTATCCTTACCGTCTCACCCGGCCCATACCCCGCCAAACCAGACGCCATGACAATCGGCTTGTGAGGAAACGTGCTCCCAAAACTCCCCAATAGCATCGCTTTCATATCAGCGGAATCAAATGCCTCTACCATCACATCCACCTTGCCATATACCTCGGGAATATTAAGGGGCGACAACTTCACCGCATGCGTGCTCAACCGGACATAAGGATTGATCCGCGCCAGATTCGCCGCTAGCGCCTCTGTCTTGTACATCCCGAGCTGATCCACAAAATACTGCTGGCGATTTAAATTCGATGGCTCCACAACATCAAAATCGGCCAGAACAAGATTCCCCACCCCGGTCCGCGCCAGAGCCACCGCTATGGCCGACCCCAACCCACCCAGCCCCGCAATTCCCACCGTGGCCACCTTGACTTTAGCATGTACCCCTGGGGTATGACGCGCCATCATCAACGCCTCCAACTCAGCGGCAGATGGAGCCTCCCCCCGTCGGATCAACACCACGCGGTCACCTTCCTTCAACTCCCTATCCAATGGCGACGGCGCCCCATTATAAACCATCACATCCGCATCCGGCTTAAACCGCGACCTCATCGCGAACAACTTCAACCCACTCTCAACATCCAACTCCCGCTCCGCCAGAAATATCTTCATGGGACGCCCCTCTTCCTGTCGTCAACCACCACGCATCTTTTTGGCAAAAGTCGCAAACCGTTTGAATCCACAAGCTGAATACACTGGCACAGATATTCCTCGCATCGCATGACCGCCTCTCTCATCCCACAATTTCAATCTTGATTCGCGAGTATTGGGCAACATCCTTCACTTCAGCCGCCCTCACAACCTTGCCGTTGATTCGAATCCCCTTGCCCTCCTCGGACTCAGCGCGACGTATAGAAATTTCAACCGGCACCTTCTTATATCCGCCATTCGGTTGGGCAACATGAATGATACGACGCATCATCGCCGTTCCCTTCAGCGCCGCTGGCAAGCGCGGAGTCACCACAAGGTCAGACTGCCCCTTGTCATGTAACGCAAACTTCAGCCCCACCATCTCCTGGAAATATTCCACGATCCAATCTGTTGACCCGGAAAGCCCAAAGTACATTCCTTTCCCGAAATGCGGATCACTCGCATCGGATACATACGATGTGCTGGAACTCTCGAATGGACCGCTCAAGGATTCGTCTCTCATTGCCGAGACGATCGGCAGGAACTGCCTCAACGCGGCACTCGACTGACCTCGTATCCTCTGACGGAACCGATGCATCATCATCTGCCCGTGATGATATTCCCCATTCTCGGCACACCCCGGCGGCACCACACCCATCCTGCCAACAAGTTCAACAGCTGACTTAGTATTGGGAATCGGAACTGTAAACAACATGAGGCCCAGCTTGTTCCGGAAAAACAATTCATCCATCGCCTGCAAAATGGCCACAACCTTCTGATCACGACTCTGCACAGGCGTTAGGTAGTCCCTTTGCGTCAACAACATGTTCAATCCGAATGCCTGCACTGTGAGTTCCCGGCGCTTTCGCCCGTCAAAATCAAGCCCCCTCACGGAACCCAGCGTATAACCAATCTCCCCTCGCTTATACGCTGGACGGGACCCATCGAGCCGCAACTCATGAATCGCCCCGATAAACCCTGCGGGGTAACGACCTTGTCCCTCCTCCCATGCCACACGGACGATGTTCATGCGAAGCCGGTCGGCAAAACGCTTCAATCGCGACACCGACACTGTCACCTCGACAGTTTTCAAAGCCCCCTTCACGCCCGACGCCGTAAACGTGTCAATCGTGTGTACCAGACAATCGAATACATGAACACTCAACCGGACAATTGAACCGCGCCCTCGTCCACGCGTTTTCGCGTCCCCAACGACGGATGTCCCAAACATGTCCAGCGGATCGCACCAGTCCCCATACATGGCCTGGACAATCCCATAAGGTGAATCATCGGCATGCCTCTCAAAACAAGCCAACACCTCGCTAATCACCTCGGCAATCGTCAGGGTCAGGTCGTTGCCAATGATACCGGACATCTCCGGTCGTTCCGGATCAGTCAATCGAATAGTTGCCACCCTCTCGGCAAGAATACTCAGATCCCCGGTTTCCCTCACATACATATTCAAGGCGTCAATTAACCAAACCGGACTATCCGCATAAGGACGGTTATCGTTCATTACCTTCTGCTGACGATCCAGCCACCTGCTCGGATATTGCCGCGGAAACATCCCGTGCAATTTCTCCCGGATTGACAAGGGCCGCTTTCCAACACGCGGCGGTTTGTTGCATGTGACATACATGAAACTCATCGCATGCACCAGATCGGCTCTTACTCGCCCCGGATCATCCTTCATTTTCGGCCACATATCCTGCGCCCTGTCACGTGTCCCCAACTCAATGCCGTCCGCCAGATTGGATCCATGCGCCCTGCACTTGTCATACAACTCCGTGACCCCCATCCACAGGGAATTGGCATACGCCGACATCACCGGCAACTCGGGAAATTGGATCTGGAATGCCGCCTCCTTGACTTCCTCCCCTTTCACCCCTTCAACACCCGCTCCGGCAGTCCGTTTAACAACCAGCGCGGCCATCGCCTTGAAAGATTTGACCGTGGCTTCATAAGAAGGTTCCGCCGCACGGGCCGCACGGGCCGCATCCCGCAACAAGCCTGCGTCTGTCACATATAGCAACCTCTGCTGAATGCTCGCCGAGGCCCCCGGCCGCAGATTGACTTTAAACTGATTGGCCGCAAGCATAGCCGTTGCAAACCGGTTAAGCTGCATTCCGATGCCACCCTTCAACAACTGATCCTCCTTCACCGCCACCGGCAAGGTCGCCACCGCCGCCGTATCACCAACAAAGGCCCCGTAATCACAAGTGGCCGCCACAGCGCGGGCATTCCGCACCTTGGATGCCACCCGCTTGATCTGCTGTATCTCCGTGTAGGGAACCACGCATCGCACCACTGTCTCGGTCTTGGATAACGGCATTCCCATGTCGTACCAAAGTGATTTATTGTAAACAAACCTCTGCGTCCCGTGCAGATCAAGGCAGGTCCAAATTGATGCCTCCGCCGACTTCGCTTCACTTCGATTCACAATGTAAATTTCTCGATCCAACGCCACACCGCCCTTTACAGACACCAACCGATGCCGGACCGCCGTCTCCAGCAAGGCTCCCGATGCAGCCTGCGACGCCACGCAATACCACATGGCCCGATCAGGATCCCCCATCTTAACCACTCGCGTCCTCTTCACGGCCATACCGGATGAATGCCCCGGATTGATAAGCGACACCACCTTCGTCTCCCGCGCCGTCGAAACATTCATCCAGACATTCGCTGAAGGCACGCCTATCTCACGCTTCTCAACCGCATCAAAATGCCCCTTCAAGACATCCACTTCCAGACCTTCCACTGTCCGAACCTTGAACGCCGTCGAACCATTCGACATGAACATCGCCGTCGCAGGCCCTCGCTCATCTGCTAATACCGAGGGACAACCGCTCGGGTGTCGCTCATAAATTACCTCGCCCCGCTCTCCATATCCCCCAAGCTTATTCGCTCGGTGTTTGACGGGGGCATTCAAGATTTGTTCTGCTTCAAATTCAAAGGTATCGGTCTTCTTCATAATCCTTTTCCAATCAAATAATACGCACTCAGATTCACTTCTGATCATCCCCTAACAATAGACTTGAAGACAATAGGTCACCCCCCTATTCTCCTGCAACACTTTTGGGAAAATACATGAACACACGAAAGACATTGTTCACAATTATTGGCACTGGTAACCGCTGTGTGCATGCATCGGAAACAGGGAAGGACTTCCATCCTCCCCCTCCCCAAACAAAGTAACATCCTTATGGATAGGGACGCATCTCCTTGTCTCCATGAATCCTGACTCCTATATTCTCCTCGAAAAGTCGGACTTGCGGGAATTACAACTCCTTTCCCCTATTTACCGCCAAATGCTGTTAACCGTCCTCGATGCCATAATCGACCGGTTCGACTCCGCCTACGGGTTTATTGACACCAAAATCGACATCTTCACCGGTGCCCCGCTTTCCAGAAAAACTGGCGACATAGATATCTTCGGGCGTGAAACTGTTTATGCCTGGATTCAAAGCCGTGGTGTCGAAGCCCTGTGCGGCCACCTCCAATGGATACAGTCGGACACCTCTCTACCCGCCGCCCGTAAACGTCACTACACCAAGAAACTCATTCCCATCATCTCCGGCGTCATCAACAAACTCGAATCGATCCGCAACCAAAACGGCGGCAGTCTGTTTTTCTGGTTCACCCCGGACGGTGCCGGTTTCACACTCACTCCGGATGGAAAACGCGAGCCCTTTACCCCCCCAAAAGGCCGGTCCAACACCAGCGATATGTTCCACGTCAAAGCCGTGGCCGCCGCTGCCCACACCCTTGGGGACCCCCGTCTCGCCGCCGAAGCGCAACACTACTTCGACACTTGGATTCAAAACGTGGAAGCCGACCGCTCCGACTCCGACCAACAACCCTTCGACCCGCGCAATCCCGTCGTTCCAGTTCCCGGCCGCCGATCACACGGTGTCCGCATGATTTCCCTTGGTAGTTTCGCTCTCTACGCTTCCCTCTTTTCAGACCCATCCTATGTAGAAGGCGGTCTGCGTTTCATCCAGCATATTCTCGACAACTACATCAACCTCCATGGCCAATTCAACGGCCTTGAACCGTTGGACTTTGTCGAGTTCATAGACCCGCAAGGGGCCCCCTTCCCGCACGAAGGCAACATCCTCTGCGACCCCGGCCACGGCTTGGAATTCGTCGGGTTGGGAATGAAATTCCTGAACGTCATTCGTAGTCGACAGGATCTCTCCAGTGAACAACGCTCCACCATTGCCAACCTTGACCGCCTGTTACCGCAACTTCTTCTGCATTCGTTCAAGACAGGGCGCAATCCCATCGGAGGCATCTACAAGTCCGTCGACCTCATAACCCGCCGTCCTTACAACTCTGATATGCCATGGTGGAATCTCCCCGAAACCTTGCGCGCCGCCATGTCAGCCCATAATGCGTCTTCAGATGAACTCACTCGCCAGGCATGCCGCGAAGTCATTCGTGATTGCAGCAACGCGTTTCTCTCGCTTTACGTCAGGCCCGAGGTTCACATGATGGCCTACCAAACATTGGATCACACCGGAAAACCCATTCCCACTGTGCCGGCAACCCCCGACCTGGACCCCGGTTATCACACCGGCCTTTCAGTCATCGACTTCCTGCACTCCTTGCAAGGGCGTTAACCATCGCTCCTTCCAGAACCACTCCTCTTTCGCTCCTTCATTTCCCGTCCAGCACTTCACGGACTTTACGCGCTAGTTCTTCCCTCGGAAAAGGCTTCTGAATGAAATGAATGGCTTTACCGAAAAGATTACCGCCATCCGTAAGCACGTTCGCCGTGTAGCCAGACATGAATAAACACTTAAGAGACCTACGCTCCTTCAATAACCGCTCAGCTAACTGCCTTCCATTCATGCCGGGCATGATCACATCCGTCAGCAACAAATGAATGTCACCGGAATGCTTGGCAACCATGTCCAATGCTTCAGTGGGCTCCTCTGCCGCCAGAACCTTGTACCCCAACGTCTCCAGCAATCGCCCACTGGTCACTCGTAGCGAGCGTTCATCCTCCACGAGCAGGATCGTCTCACTGCCACGGGGAAGCGTTCCGATGGCTCCACCAGGCACTGGCGCCTTCACCACTTCATCAATGACCCGGGGCAAGTAGATGTTAAACGTCGTTCCCTTGCCAACCTCGCTGATCACATCAATGTAACCATTGTTTTGCTTAACAATGCCATACACAGTAGCCAGCCCTAATCCTGTGCCTTTCCCTGATTCCTTTGTCGTAAAGAACGGCTCGAACACCTTGCCCAGGACTTCCTCGCTCATGCCGACACCATTGTCTTGGACCCTCAATCGAACATAGTCGCCAGGCACCGCACCGTTGTGTTTAAGGCAATAATCCTGATCCAAAGTGCAATTGGAAGTCGTTATGGTTATCACGCCGACACCGGAAATGGCATCCCTCGCGTTGACACATAGATTGGCGAGAATCTGATCCATTTGCGATGGATCAATTCGCACAGGCCATACACTCGAATCCGGCTTCCATATCAAATTGATATCCTCACCAATAAGCCGCGCCAGTAGTTTACGCATGCCGGATACAATCTCGTTCAAATCCAGCACCTTGGGAATAATCGTCTGTTTGCGGGCAAAAGCCAGAAGTTGCCGTGTTAGGTCCGCTGACCTCTGCGACCCCTTGGTTATTTCATCAAGATAGTGTCTGATAGGATGTTCCGCCGGCAGGGCATCCCTGCACAAATCTGCATATCCCATGATCCCCATCAGCAGATTATTGAAATCATGCGCCACCCCCCCGGCTAACCGCCCCACCGATTCCATTCTCTGCGCCTGCGCCAATTGCTCCTGCTTGCGCAATTCCTCCGTGATGTCTCGCTTGACGGCCACATAGTTAACAATTTTGTCAGCCTCATCCTTCACTGGCGAAATCGTCGCCTCTTCAGTATACAAAGATCCATTCTTCTTCCGATTCACAAATTGACCATGCCAGGTTTCCCCGTTCGCAATTGTCGCCCAAAGATCTTGATAAAATATCGCATCTTGCTTCCCGCTCTTTAGAACCCTGGGGTTTTGGCCTATCGCCTCATCACGCTTATACCCCGTGCTCTTCTCAAATGCAGGGTTCACATACAGGATCAACCCCTGCAAATCTGTAATTACAATGACTTCCGAAGAATGCTCAATGGCCGCCATCAAACGGGTAAGACTCGCTTTCGCCGTCGTCTCATCCTCTAGAATACTCAAAAGCATCTTGCGGGATTGGTTGCTTTCGTCCAGCAACTGCCTGATCTGATCATCCGCCTTCTTCCTCATCAACGCCTCGCCAATATGCGCCGCAAGACTCTCGAACTGCACAATTGTCGCTCGCGTAAAGCAATCCTTCCGCCGATCATTGAAATGCAGCAAACCTACAATCTGCCCTCCTGCGCGGATTGGCACCAAGGCCACTGATGCATACCCTTGGTGAATACATTCATTCCGGGGGTGATACCTCGGGTCCTGCTCGCTGGTCAGACCCAGCAATGGAAACGCGTCATTTGCCCAGAAACTGCCACCAAGAGTAAAAAACGGATTTGTCGTGTCTACTGCGCCCGATATGACTAATCCACAGGTGCATTCCAGCCTCAAGTTCCCATTCTTATCGCGGCACACTTCACCATTAACACCTCGCTCAACCAGTGAATTCTCCTTCTCGAGAAATTCCTTCGACAATCCGTCCTGGGCAAAATATGGAAAGTCTTCACCTTCTTTAATGCGAATCCCCACGGCATCAAACCCTGTCCTTCCCTTGATCTTCGCCAGCACTCGCCTCATGCAGTCGTCAAAATCACCCATCTCATTTAAGCCCACTGATTCATTCAGGATTCGAAGAATATCGCTTTCCATGAGCCGGTAAGCCTCATCTCGCTTAACCTCCGTAATATCTTGGAATGTTCCTATGACCCTGATGATTTTCCCTTCCATCTTGACCGCTTGCCCCATAGCCCGAACCCACAGACGCCTCCCCTTCGCCGTAATCAGCCTGCACTCCAGATCAAACGATTCCCCGGTCGTCAGCGCCCTGTTGACAGCATCTGAAATAATCGGACGATCTTCAGGGTCATAAAACTCCACTGCCCTACCTAATTCCACAGGCTCCCCCTCTGGCACTTCATGAATCAAGTAGGTCTCCCTTGTCCAACTAACCTCTTTTACGCCAACGTCCAGCTTCCATCCTCCTACTTTGGCCAACTCACCTGCCTCATTGAGCAAGGTTTCACTCTCTCGCAGGGCTTCCTCCGCTCGCTTACGCTCGCTAATGTCATGCACAATGGAAATCATCGCCGGCATGCTCCCAAATTGAATAATGCTTGATGCAACCTCAACATCACGCACTGAACCGTCCACTAAATGGTGCTTGAACTGAAACAACTTTCCTGGCTCCGCCTTCCGAACCTCATTCAAGTAATTCTTCACTTCTTCCAACGATATTGGATTGATATCCGTAATACTCATGGCCAGCAACTGATCACGCTTGTAGCCATAAAACTGTTCGGCGGCGGCATTGGCATCCAAAATTTTTCCATCAGGCCCTGTCAACAGCATCACCGCTGAATTCTTGGCGAACTGATTGCGATAAGACTCCTCGCTGGCTTCCAAATCTGCCTGTTGGGCTCGAATACCCTTGTCGGTGCGGTACAAAAGAACCATAACAAAGCCCATCACAGCCATTACTAATAGTGCTCCACTCCCTCCAAAAACGCCAATCAATCTGGTGAACTCCGCCTTGGCTTCCGTAATGTCGCGCATAACAAGCAGGTCGCCAACTTCCCTGCCCGAGGCATCATTAAAGGGTAAAGCGGCCACGCGCCATGATCTTCCATCAGTGACAAATTCTTGTCTGGTTTCGCGATGCACATGAACCCCGTCCGCAGAATGATCGCCAAAAACAGCAACGGCATCCTTCACAATCCCCTGCGAAGCCGCCGTCACCACGCTGTTGGATAGCCGGCCCCATATGGCATCCCGCCCGAGAGAGCGCATCTCGCATTCCCATTGATCTCGTTCAACAAACTCCTTGCGAACCGTCACTGCCAACTGACTCCCCGACATCCCTTCCATGGCACATAAAATATCTGTGATCTTCTTGCCTACCTCAACATATCCAACAACCCGACCCTCGAAAACCACCGGAGCCACGACCATCAACGTCAGCATCCCCGCAGAGTCCATTTCCAACCCTGCGACAGTTTTTCCGGTCCGCTCTGACTCTCGAATCGTGTATCTATCAAACACATCTCCTCTTAAATCAAGTCGATGACACCTCAATACACACACTCGATTGCTGTCTATAAAGGATAAATAAGATAATTCACCACCATCTCTTAACTTTTTAAATACAGGCATCCAGACTTTCAATAGATAATTGGTCTCTCCAGTAAACAAAGCGCGTGGCATCTCATGATCCACGGCAACGACACCTGCAAATAGGGACAGCCCTGACGCTTGCTGCTCTTGAATGAATCGAAATTTCTCAGAAGCATCGCGGACCTGACACGCAACTTCACTTCTGACTTTTTGTTGATACTGTCTAAACAAGAGCCACCCAGAGCCCAAAGTCAATATCAACACAATCGTCATGATAGGAGCCAATAGACGCCGCAATACCGGCCTCGGCTGTCTACTGACACGACGAACCGCCGCAAATCCCACCAATGCCATAATCAGAAAGGAAAACATCACTCCTACGGGCAACGCCACCTTGACTGCCACATCACTCCGCCACACGTCAGCCCTAACATCTACCCCCAAAACCGCCACGACGGCGCCATTCGCCGGATTGATTATCGGCACCAACGCCGACATCCATGACCCCCATCGATCAGAGACAATCCCTTCAGTAATTGCCACCCCTGTATCGAACACGCCAAGAAACTCACGTGTGGGATTTTCAAACACCTCTCCTGGTGGTGAATAATCACTGGAAGAAACATCCTCGCTATCCGCAAGAAACACCACAGTCCCGTCAGGTTTCCGACCCATCAAGTAAATAAACCTATATCGAGCACTCGCTGAACATATAGCCACGATCTGCTCTTTGATCCGCCGGTAAGCCTGATTCTCCAAATCCGCCTTGGTCCCTGTCAGTCCCATCACATATTCAACATTCAAAGCTTTTGAAACCAACTGCGACTGCTGTAGCAATCCTTCGCGCAATTCCCTGTCAGCATGCCATACCGCAATCAGGATCACGCCCGCCGCCAACACCGTCAGCGCTATAATCATCGGCCACGACAGAATTCGTTTAATAATCATGCTTGCTCACTCTCATCCCCGCTGGACATCTACCTCGTCAATTCATTCCGGTACGGAATCTTGATGCCGTAATCCTTCCTGAGTTGCTTGAGCTCCGCCATCAGTTCATCTTGCCGGGTTTTGGTGTGTTCCCCAATCAGGGAATACGCCTTCTGCCAGGCCCACTGCGTCCGGATGTCCTTATCCCCATCCAAGGCTTGCGACAGATCAACATCGAACACCATGTCGCATAGAATTTCCTCCGCCCGCCCTGTCGCCTGGAAAATCAACTGTCGCGCACCTTTCGGAAATCGCCCGTACAAAACCAGCGGCCTATCGAGATAAAGATTGCTGGTCAACCCCGGATAGGCCTCGCACCACACCTTGCCGGCAAACCGGAACCTAACATCCGAAAGCACCGGACGGCTGACTTCCCGAACACGTCCCTCAAGAATAGAAGGTATGTCCCAGCGCCCTGTTTTCACAATCAGGGTATCCCCGCGATTCCGATAACTCAACAAGTCCAACAGGTAGGCGTGCGCCCCCGCATACGTCCCCATCGTGAATACCGATATAGTCCCCAGGTTCGCCTGGCTGAACGCCTCAATAATCTGGCTCCGATCCGTCATGCCCACGGTTGCCACCCCGTCGCTCACAACCACCGCCACAATAGGCCGACCCTCTTTCCTGGGTAATTCAAGCAACTCTTTCAGGGACCCAAAAATATCAGTCTCCCCCTCGGACTTCATGCCACTGATAAACTCATACGCCTCCTGTAGACTTTCGGGCGTTACCGAAGCCCACTGGGGAAAACACAGTTTGATGCCGTCACGAAACTCCGCCACATTGAAACGATCATTCGGCCCCAGCAGTTCCAACGCCTTGAGCATCCCTTCCCTGCAGAAATAAAGCTTTTGCTCGGTGATGCTCGCCGAGGCATCCTGCACCAAAAGCAAATCCTTATCCAGCACCGGCAACAATTCCTCCGTCCGCCGCTTCACTTCAATGCGGCAATAACCATACTTGGAATCAACCGGGGACCGATACACATAGACATCCGCCTTGAGATATTTCTCTAACGCCTTAAGAACAGAAACCCGCTTCTTCTCGTCAAACAGGCGGCTTGGATCATCTACTTTGATTTTAACCTCAACTCCTCCCCCTCCCATTCCGGAAGCCCTCCCCCAACTGAACTTGGCGGGATCATCAATCAAATCATAATTTGCCTCGCCGCTGATCCCCTTGCCAATATCATCACGATCCGCGGGCATGGCGAGATCAGCCGCATTCGCCTGCCGGGGAATCGAAGAAACATATCGGCGCGGTATGGCCGCCCTCTCTTCCCGCACCACCTGCCTCTGCACACTCAACACTTCCTGCCGGGGCTCCCACACCGGGCGCTCCACCGCCTCCGGCTCCACCAGCCCGCGCTCCTCGCCTGCCAGACTACCAACTCCAGCCCTGCGCGGCTCCACTTCCGCCTCATCAACCGGCTTCCGAAACGCCATGGACTCCGTGACCGAATCCCCAGCCACCGTTCCCCGAGCCGCGTCGGGACGAAACCGCGCCGGTCGTTTATCCACCTCCAACGGCTCAGGCTGGATTCGCACATCACGCAGCTGGATAGCCACACGCGCCTTCTCAATCAACAGTTCCCGATTCACCCCGTAAATCGTCAATCGCGGAAAAGCCAGCAGTATCCCGATATGCAACAGCAGTGAAATAACCACTGCCAGCATGGCCCATTGCAAATGGCGACGATGCAGTTTCCGCCATACCATCATCGAACCGGAGTTGCCCGCTCGTTTCTGAAAATTTACGTTGGGTCGAACCATGATACCTATCCGCCTTGTTTGGCCTTTTTGCGTTTCTTCGCCCATTCACTGTCAGGAAAACGCTCTAATAGCTCCGCAACCACCTTGTCGCATTCATCCTTGCGCCCAAGCTTGGCGAACGTGTCCGCCGCCTCATTCAAGCACTCAGGCACCAGGACGGGATCATCAAACAAAACCGCCACACTGAGAAAATACCGCGTCGCGCCATCCAGATTCCCCTGCGCCTGCAACGCTTTGCCGATCCCCGCATAGGCATGCACACGAATGGATAGTAACGTGTCTGCCACCGCCATCCCGGCCGCCTGCTCATATTCCCCCTTGGCTTCCATTACCTCTCCAGCCGCCAATCGCAAGTCACCCAGCTTGAGCCGCGATTCCGCTGCGGCAGCGCCCTTGATGTCAATCTTGACTGCCGCCTCAAATGCTTCGCGTGCCGTCACCTGCCGCCCCTGCCCTAACGCCGCCTTACCCTTGATTACCAAGGCTATCTGCCGCCAGGCATCCGACCCCGCCTGCGCCATCAGCGTGTCCGCCACTTCATCGGCCAGCGCAAATTGTTTGCGTCCAAGATGATAGTCCGCCAACCACTCCAGCAACTCTGGCCGGAATTGCGTCTTCATCGAAGTTCCCAACAGCCCCTGATATATACCCGCGGCCTCCTCATCCTTACTCTGCCTCTGCAGGACCAGCCCAAGTCGATACTGGCACTTTAACTGCAACTCCGGACCCGGCTTGGACTCCAACGACTTCCTGAACGACTTTTCCGCCTCCTCGAATTTGGCGTCCTCCTCAAGCAACACACCCTGCCAAAACAGGGCGTCGGCCAGGAATTTCGTGGTCGGGTACTTTTTCAACAGGTCCCTCAACGTGCTCCGCGCCTGTTTATCCCTATGCAACGCCACCTCAACCATCGCCTTCTGATAAAGCGACTCCTCCACAAACTTACTGCTCGGATATTTCTCGATCAGCTTGGCCCACGCCGCGACCGCCGCCTCACTCTGCTTCGCGCGCCCCAGGCAGGATCCCTCTGCGAATAATGCCTGCGCCGCCAGCTCATGCTTTGGATACTGGTCAGCCAACTGACCAAACACCTCCGCCGCCTGCCGCAACTCACCTCGTTTCTGCATCAAATGACCAAGCCGGTATAACGCGTCCGCCGCCAACTCCGAATCAGGGAACTCGGTAGTCAACAACCTGTAGTACTGCACGGCTCCCGCCTCATCACCCACCGCCGCGCAGGACTCGCCCAACAACCAATACACGTCCTTCTTGATGCGCGCCGTTAACTGAAGCGACCTGGCCTGCCGGACGGCATTACTGAAATCACCCATCTTGTAAAATGTCAAGGCCCGCTCATAGGCCGCGTAATCAACCAGTTCAACCTGAGGATACTTCTGTAAAATCGCACCATAGGTGTTCACCGCCGCCTCGTTCTTCATAAGCTGGCGCTCACTGTTCGCCTTAAGGTAAAGCCATTCCGCCCGCCTGTTTCCTTCCGCCGCCAATATCCGGTCACAAACCTGCAACGCATCGGCATACAACCCCGCGTAATGAAATGCCCAAGCCATCTGCAACTGGGATTCCCCAACCCGCTCATCGGCAGGATGGAGCGTGGCGAGTCTTTCATAAGCCCTGGCACTGGACTCAAATCGCTTCTGCCGGAAATAATAGTCGCCCAGTTGGAACCAGCCTTCGGCGCTCACCCTTGCAGATGCCGTGTTCGACGCCGCCACCCAATACAAAGCCTCCAACTCCTTTTCGCCCGCCGTGTTCCGCCTCAGCCCCGCCAGCGCTAATGCGGCAAACCCCTCGTAGGGAGTGCCAGGATAATCCTTCAGCACCGCCTCGAACGACTCCGCGGCCTCCACGTTGCACCCTGTCTTTAAATGCACATTCCCCAACGCGTAACGGCATGCCGCACCAATGGTGGCTGGCGGCTTCTGCTCCAGCATGGAATCCAGCAGTTGCACCCCGTCCTGCAATCGCCCAGCTCCATCCATCAGTTCAGCGCGCCGCAATCCCGCCCGGAAATGATACTCGCTGGACGGCGACTCCGCATACGCGCGCGCATAGGCAGATTCCGCCTCAACCACTTTGCCAAGCTCGCGCCAGCACTCGCCCATGCGGTAATGCACCGCGTCAAGCATCGCACCCTCACCCTGCGGCTTCCCGGCCAGATAGGTCTCATATTCCTTGAGCGCCACTTCCCACAAGCCACGCGAAAACAAACCATCCGCGAATTGGAGTTGTTCGAGCGGTTGCACGCCCCACATGAGTCCGCCGCTCAACAGCAGACACAAAGCCATGAGCCTAAGCCTGTATCGTTTCATGTGCCGGATTTCTTTTCACCAATGCCCGCCGCAAATGAGATGTTCCATATATCCGCCTTGCGGCAAAGATCCAGAACCCTGATGACATGCTCATACGCCGTCTGACGATCCGCCCTGATCAACACCGGTTGCCCGGGAAACAACTCCACCAGACGGCGCAACAAGACATCCAATTCGGCCTCGCGCAATGTCCGCCCGTTCACCACCGTGGCCCCGTCTTTCATCACGTTAAGAATGATCTCACCGGGTAGTCTCTGCTGTATCTCCGCCGTCGAAGCCGTCGGCAACTTGACGTCTATCTCCGCCTCCCACTGCGTGAAAATCTGGCTCATCACCGAGTAACAAAGCAGGACAAGCAGGAAATCCACCATCGGCGCTATCTGAAAGGCAATCGGATTCGCCTGATGCTTTCCCCTGAAGTTCATTTGCCCCTCTTGCTGAGTAACAGATTCATCACCTGACCGGATGCCACCTCCAGCCCTGCAATCAACCGGGCCGACCGGTTCCGGAAATAGGCATAAAAGGCCATCGTCGGAATGCCGACAATCAATCCCGCCGCCGTCGCAACCAACGCCTCGCCCACTCCTGCCGCCAATAGCATCGGCTTGGCCTTGGTAAGATCCAGTGCCACGGCATTGAACGCGTGAATCATACCAAACACCGTCCCCAACAGCCCGACCATCGGAGCCAGCACCGCAAGATCAAAGAGATACTGGGTCTGTCCCTGGATAATCAACGCCTGTCGTCCCCCCTCCCCCTCAATGACATCCTTCAACAGGTCAGGCGTGGCTTGGCCAGCCGCCTTCGTATGATCAATCGCGGCTACGGCCACTTCGGAAAACGCGCAAGGCCTGTACCCGCAGGCAGACCTGGCATCCGTCCACTCTCCCGCCTCCAACTTATCCAGCACATCATCCCTGAGCGCCGCCGGCACCACCTGGCTGTCACGCAAGCTCACAAACAGGTAAATGACAAGGGCCAACCCCAGAACCGACATCAGGCCAAGCACGATCATCACAATGCCGCCCCGGTTAAGCATCTCCATTAGCGATATTTGCTGGTTGGCAAGCATATCACCTTTGGCCTCCACCGCCCCCTGCGCAAGAACCGTCATGGCTCCAATAGCCGCCATCATCACCAAACAACCTATCTTTTGTCTCTGAGTCATCGTGCTCTCCTTTTGCTCATCCCTTGTAGGTAATCCCCATTAATTTTGAAACGGCCCGGCCATGCTTCGCCAGACAGTCCTTCCGCCAGCGTCCTTCCGCCTCCAACCGACGCTTATAAACCCCGAAATCCAATCCTGCCGTAGCTCCGAGATGCGTTTTCTTACCCAGGGCCTCACGCGCGTCCATCGTTTGCAGTTCACCCAAATGATCCTTCACATATTGATACGCATCGCGGAACGGCATTCCTCGTCCCACCAGTTCCAACGCCTTGTCCGTGGCAAACACACCCGCGGAAAATCCACGAGCCAGCGCATCTTCATTGACCGTTGTGTTTGCCATCATCAGAGCCATACTCCTCAGGCAGGCCCGCGTGGTGGCCAACCCCTCCATGAACGGACCCTTCGTGTCCTGCAAGTCCCGGTTATATCCGCTCGGCAGGGACTTGCAGATGTCGACCACCGCCAGTTCGCAGGCCACCACTCGTGAAACCCGCGCCCTCACCAATTCCACCACATCAGGATTATTCTTCTGCGGCATGATGCTACTCCCAGTCCCAAACTCCGCGGGCAACGAGAAGTATCCGAACTCCGGCATCGTGAAGAGCATCAGATCCTGCGCCAACCGTGACAATGACAGCATCACCTGCGTGCAGGCGCCCAGGATCATCGCTTCCATCTTCCCGCGAGCGTTGTTGGCATAAAGCACATTATGAATCGGACGGCTGAACCCCAGCAGGCGCGCCGTCAACTCACGATCGAGCGGCAAGGGAACACCATAGCTGGCCGCCGAACCCAACGGACTCTGATCATTAATGTCATAGACGGACTTTAGCAAAGCCACATCGTCCAACAGGCTTTCCGCATGGGCCGTCGCCCAAAGCCCGACGGAACTGGGCATCGCCGGCTGCATATGCGTCCGCCCGACCATCGGCACCTTGACATGCCGCCGCCCCATCTGCGTCATGACCGACGCCAACTCCAGCGCTTCGCCAACCATCCCCAGCAACTGCTCCCGCGCGAACAAACGCAAATCAACCGCCACCTGGTCATTGCGACTACGCCCCGTGTGGATCTTCTTCCCCAGATCACCCAGTGTCGCTGTCAACACACGCTCAATCGCAAGATGCACATCCTGATCATCAATCGCGATGACAAACTCGTTAGCCTCAGCACGCTTCATGATCGCCGCCAACTCGCGAATGACCGCCTTGCAGTCGCGGTCCGAGATCAACCGTGGACGCACGGGCATTTTGGATAGCATGGTCACATGGGCCGCAGACCCGATGCAATCCACCGTAATCAGCGCTTGATCCAGCCGTAAATCATCGCCCGCCGTGAAATCCAGCACCATCGAATCAATGGCACCCACCGTTGTTTTCCGTGTTGTTTTCTTTGCTGTCATGGCCCTCATCCCGGCTCTCGCCTTGAACTGTCACATCATACTTCTTTTCCGCCGCGTCAACATAACGCTCAAGACGGCCTTTATCAAGCACTGGCTCCCTTCCTGACTCACCTACCCTCCATGCCGATGACCGCTCATTTTGTTCGCGTTCCACCGCATCAAGATAGGCCTCACGCTTCTGGGTTAGGTCCGTCAAGGCTTCCAATTCCTTCTCCGCCCCACGCAAATTGCGCCTCAAAGTCCAGCTCCACTTATCCACTGCCACACCGTCGAAAAACTGCGCGTACATTTCCCCCGCCTTCACCAACTCCTCCGCCTTCCCAATCGTCAGGAACCTGATCCGTTGCGCCTTGATTCCTGCGGCCAGCGACACGCCTGGCTCTCGCCGACGCTCAATCGCTTCACTGGGAGTCAACCACGTCGAGGACACCATCGCGACATTGCCTGTCGGCAGCACTTCAAGCGAAAGCTCGCCCCTCAGCCGCTCTATCAGGTCCGAGGAAATCTCGCCAAACGACTGGATAATGTTACCCTGGGTCCCAAGCCACTCCTGCCACCTTTTTTCCATTCCCTCCACAGTCCCCGTCAGCGTCAACTCACTCGCCAGCCACACTGGCGCCACCGCGCCTTCGTCCGCTAATTGATCAAGAATCCGGACATACGCATCCGTTGTCGCACCTGCCATGCTCTGCGATTTTCCTTCAAGAGGGGTTAACAGGGACACCTCAGCGACCGCGCCGAACCAATGAACCATCATTCCGCAGAAGGACCGGTAACGCGGCCACCCTGCAGGGAGCCTCTGCCAATTCAATGCATCCATCAGGCGTGGGCAGGTCGAGTCTTCTCGCCAACCCATAACGACGGTCCGGTTTCTCCTCCTGAGCTCAGGACTCAGATTCTGCGCAATCCCCATCGTCAGCCATTCCGGTATGGACGGCATCACCGCGTCCACTCTCCCCATGCAACGATCCCGGACATAACCGGTGATCAGTGCCCGACAAAGTAATTCATCCAGAATTTCCTGATCACATGGCAAAGCCACATTGACAACAATCACCCTCTGAAAAAAACCGCTGTTGACACGAGCCGCATACTCGGGAACCACCGACGCATCACGCCCGGAAATCAGATGGATCTCTATCGGTTCCCGTCGCCGAAAAGTGAAATTCAAACCAAGGGAACGCTCCAGCCGTGTAAGCGTCTCTTCCGCCCACCGCGTCCAGGCCATATTGGAAATCGCATCGGGTCCCGTCACCACGAACTTGCCTGATGCGCTGGTTGTCACCGCTCGACTGGACAAGACAACCTCTTTCCCTCCGATAGGCTCGCCTGCCGCAGGGAAACAAGTCAGCCAAACAACATTTAGGACAAACATGGTCTTAATAAAGTCAGGACGCACGATCATATTGCACCATCATTCAACAGGAACGTCCGCCTTCCGCCATTCGGCAGGGACTTATCTCTGCCTCATCCCGTTATTTGCCAAACTTGACGTGTGCCACATCCTGATCAAAGGCCACTTCTGCTAAAGCGCCCAACAACTGCTTCTCGGCAAGAATATCGGGGATCAATTTCATGAAAAACGGTTGCGTCACATCGGATAAAGGCCCAACCAACGGCAAATGCCCCACCCGCCCCATCACTGTCTCAAGCCGCCCCTGATCAAACCCTACCCTCATCTCAAGACTAACGGGAATGGACACTTTGTTTTCTGGCAGGAACGTCAAATTGGTCACAATCCCTGGTCGCCACGAGAATAACGCCATCACATCCATCTCGCCAGACTTGATGTCCACCGCCAACGCCTTGAGCTGATACGCCCCCGCTCGGCCTGCCAGAAACCCGTTTACTTCCGCCTCTGAAAAATCCACCGTGACCGCCTTCCCGGCCATCAACGCTTGCTTAATTGCCCTCATCTTGTACGTAACGGTCTGGCTTCCGGTCGCATCGCGCAACACTGCAGGAACTTTCACCGGCCAAAAACAAAGCGATAAGCCACCTATCACGGTCACCATCAACACCCCGCCAATCAACTTCCGGATGATTCCCCCGTAATCCACCTCTCGCCGATCCTCAAGATCGGCCTGCGAGGTTCGTTTCAAGTCGAGTTTCACACCGCACTGGGTGCAAAAAACACGACCAAGGTCGTTCCGACACCCACACTGCGCGCACTCAATCTTGATTGCCATATAACCCTTCCGTTAGTCTTTCTTGGCCGTCGTTGAACCACCGCCATCCGACTTGGCCCCTTTTTGATAACTCTCGCTCCGGTAATCCGTCTGATAGAACCCTGTACCCTTGAATATGATCCCCGCACCAGAACCAAGCAATCGCTTAACCGTCCCCTTGCATTGGGGACACCGCTTCAACTTCTCATCGGTAATCCGCTGAAAGTGTTCAAAGTGACCACATTTCTTGCATTCATATTCGTACGTCGGCATAAGCTCCTCATCCTCCACAAAATCAAAGTCATCATCGTAGTCAGACCCCCACTCACTGTCAATAACAGCACACGCCTTGATGTGCGGTTCCCCGTTCAATCACCCTAAAGGATCTTTCAGCCTATTAAGACACAGCTTCGCGAAAATCCTGTATGTGCAATTGAACCGTGGATCTTCCCTGATATACATTCTTTCTGACTGTAAAAGCCAAATCTAGGGGCCCCATCGGAACCTTTCGATCTCCCAAATTAAACCCAATGGCCTCGCAAGCCCGCCCGCCCGACACAAGGGTCATCTTCAAATGACTACCTCCCACCAAACGGGGCTCACCTTCCAACCTGACGCTCTTCATGCCCCACACGGGCTCGTGGTTCCCCTCGCCAAAGGGTGCCATTCCTTCCAAGACCCTCATGAATTCCGCATCCTGAAAATCCCCGATCCCAATCCAGCTATCTAAAGTCAGTGTGCTCCGTAAATCACGTCCCTTAAGCTCGGAAGCACAAACAGCATGAAACGCCTTTTGGAATCGCTCGAAATTATCCCAATGGATTTCCAATCCCGCAGCCCTCTCATGCCCCCCAAACCCCGCCAATAACGACTCGCATGATTTCAGTCCATCCAGCAAGTTAAAACCTTCCACACCGCGACAAGATCCGCGCCCCATTCCATCCTCGCCAAACCCGACCACAATCGCTGGCCGCTCATATCGACTCGATAGTTTCGCCGCAACGATGCCTATCACCCCAATATGCCATCCCTTCTGGCCAACCACAATACCATGGGGCCCCACCTCTCCTGCCCCCGTTTCGATTTCGTCAATTGCAGCATCCAATATGACTTTCTCAATCCGCTTCCGCTCACGGTTACACTCGTCCAATTCACCCGCAAGGGTCTGCGCCCGTTCTTCATGGCTTGTTAAAAGCAATTCGATTGCTGAATCCGCCGTCCCAAGTCTGCCAGCCGCGTTCAGTCTTGGTCCCAGCACATAAGCCACATGGTATGCGCTCAACTCACCACGAGCCCCCGCAATATCCCCCAAGGCGTTCACCCCTTTGCGCTCGCGTCGATTAAGCCTCATCAACCCATGACTAGCCAAAATCCGGTTCTCACCTGTCAAAGGGACAACATCCGCTATGGTTCCAAGCGCCACCAAATCCAAGTATTCGCGGAGATCAACCCTTTCCGCTTCCGGTCGTCCCGCCTCACGGGCCCGCTTGATCAATGCATGGCAAACCTTGAACGACACTCCCACCCCCGCCAGCGTTCTGGCTTGGGCATCACCTCCAAGCTTGGGATTAACAACCGCAACAGCCGGCGCCACCTCCCCACCAGATTCATGATGGTCCGTCACCACCACATCCACACCCATCTTTCCCGCCAGCCGAACTGCCTCCGTTGAACCCGTCCCGCAGTCGGTGGTAACAATCAAAGTAGGCCGGAACTGCTCGATGCATTTCTGCACCGCCTCAACACCTAACCCGTACCCATCCTCCATTCGACTGGGCAGGTAATAAGAAACCTTAACCCCGAACTGTCCCAGCACCTTGACCATCAGGGCGGCACTGGTAATGCCATCAACGTCGTAATCCCCATAAACAACAATAGACTCGTTGTTAACTATGGCATGCCATAAACGATCAACGGCGGCGGACATCCCTGGCAGTTGGAAAGGGTCCCCAAGATCACTCAGGCGAGGACGAAAATATCGGTCGAATTCCGCCTCCGAACGCACACCCCTTGCGGCCAAAACTTCCGCCAAGGGGCGAGGAATAGAAGAGACAAGAGCCGGACCACTGTCCGGCTCTTGATTCTCACTTAATACCCGCCAGTGCTTCACACCAGGGACTTTGTCCCCATATCCGGGGTCTTAAACTTGTACCACATCAGCACTACCGGAGTGGCAATATAGATTGTGGAATAGGTTCCCGAAATCATGCCGATAAACATGGCGATAGAGAAATCCCTGATTCCACCACCGCCAAATAACAGCAGGCACAAAACCGAAACAAATGTCAGGAAATTCGTCAACAATGTCCGTGACAAGGTCTCATTCATGCTCTGGTTGCAGATAGCCGTGAAGGATTTACCACGCACCATCCGCAGGTCTTCCCTTATCCGGTCAAAAATTACAATGGTGTCGTTCACCGAATACCCGATGATCGTCATTAAAGCCGCCATCACCGTCATGCTTAGCTGGACACCCAACACATGACAGATTCCCACCGTGATGAGCACATCGTGGAACAACGCCGCCACTGCGCCAATGCCAAACCCAAGTTCAAATCGATACCAGATATATGCAATCAACGCCACCAGCGCCAGGATAATGGCCTTACCCGCCTTGGATTTCAATTCGCGCCCAATCTGGGGTCCAACATCATCCTGCTGTAGAAGCTTGATCCCCGCTCCTCCAAACTTGGCATCCATGACCTTCTTCACGCTCGCGCCTTGTTCGGCATTGCCAGCCTTGACCACAAGCATTTCGCGCCCGCTCTGCATATCCTTCTGGTAAAGCGGAGTCGCATCCTTGATCCCTGCCGCCACCAGTTCAGCGCGCAACTCGTCCACCCCAACCTTCTTATCCACGGAGAACGTCATCTGCGATCCGCCCGTGAAATCCACCCCGAACACCTTGGTCGCATCCTGCATGCCGTTCTTGATCATGATCCCCCAGGTAACGGCGATCACAACCACAGAAACGCTTACCGCCACCTTCCATGGCTTCATGAAATCAAAATTCGTCTGCTTGACCAAGTTCATCATCGTCAACACCTTCGTCGACGAGGTCCTCGAACCAATCGCGTTAAAACACATCCGGGTGACAACCACAGCCGTATATAAGCTCACAACCAAACCGGCAATCAGTGTCACCGAGTAACCACGCACCGGGCCTGATCCCAAAATAAACAATATAACCGCAGTAATGATCGTCGTGATGTTCGAATCGAAAATCGCCGTAAACGCCCGCGAAAAGCCGGAATGGATCGTGGCGACCAATCCCTTGCCCACCCGCAATTCCTCGCGCATACGCTCAAAAATAAGTACGTTGGCGTCCACAGCCATGCCAATCGACAAGGCGATACCGGCGATACCCGGCAACGTGAGCACTGGCAAGGCGATCGCCCCCCCGGAACGCGCATCCTTGGCGAACATGCCAAGAAAGCCAGCCACAGCCACCATGCCCAGCGGCAAAAGCACCACGTTCAACACCAAGGCAAAGTTGGCAATCACGCCGCTTGCAAGATAATATAGAATCATCAACACCAGAATGGCCACAAACCCCATGATGCCAGCCGTGATGCCACTCTTGATCGTATCCGCGCCCAGTGTGGGATCGACAACGCGCTGCTCCACAATCTTTACCGGTGCCGGCAACGATCCCGCCTTCAGGATGTTGGCCAGAAACGCACCCTCTTCAACCGTGAAACTGCCGCTTATTTCAGCACGCCCACCATGAATCGGCTCCCGAATGACCGGCGCCGAATACAAGGTGCCATCCAGCACAATCGCCATCTGCCGACCAGAGTCTGAATTGGGATTACGCGATCCACGCGGTCCAAAATCAGTCGTCACCATGGCGAACTTCCTCGCCCCCTTGGCGTTGAACTCAAGATTCACAGCAACCTGCCCTAGGGCTTGGTACTCCACCATCGCGCTCTTCAACGTATCGCCAGTCAGTTGCGCGCGCTTTTCAACAAAATAGGGCGTGTACAACTCTTCGCCGTTGATCTTCTGCTTCTCCAACAGCATTTCATGCCCTGACGGGGCATTGAACAACGCCATTTTCTTCCGGAAATCCTGATCCATGGCTTCATCCGGAACAGCGGCTTTGTCACGCTTATAGTAGTTGCGGCTAACCCCTGCATCGCTCGACGACGTCAGCTTATACCCAACCGGCACAAGCCCTTTATCGAACAGCTTGTCAACCAGCTCACGATTCTTCTCATGAACCATTCTGAATTCCAGGAACGCGGCACTTTGCAAGGCGCGGGACGCTTCCTCACGTTTCTTTTCCCCAATGCCGGGCAGTTGAACCACAATACGACTGCCTTTTTCAGGATAGATCACCGGCTCGGAGATTCCCAACCCGTCAACCCGATTGCGAATAACTTCCAGCGCTCGCTCCTGTGATTCACGAACACGGGCAGGCACTTTCTCCTGCCGCTGGGCGTCCGTCATTTCCTTGTACTCCTCGCGCAGTTGATCCATCACGCCCGCTTCATCAATCTCGAGCGTAAAGCTAGTCCCACCGCGAAGATCCAAACCCAGCCGGATCTTATCCTTCAACGGCAATACCGTTACAAGCGACCCGACAACCAACACACCCAATATCAACCACTTCCAAAGCGCTTTTCTGTCCATATCTCCAACCGCTCCTTTTCAACTAAACGGTGATTCACCTACGACGATTCCCTCGTCAACAGACCACAGCATCTCTGCAACCCATGCTTCAGGCCTGCTTGTCCAATTCTCCAATATCCTCATCCTTCTGGATAACGCGCAACACTGACCCGCGCACAATATCCACCTTCACATTGTCAGCCAATTTAACTGTGAACAAACGCTCACTGACATTCACCACGGTGCCAATCAAGCCACCGCAAAAAATCACCCGATCCCCTGCCTTGATTTCCGAAATCAGTTTCCGGCGCTCTTTTTCGCGCTTCATCTGGGGACGAATCATCATGAAATAGAACAACGCGAATATGATCGCCATGTACCCGATCATCATCATTCCGCCACCCTGCTGTTGCCCCTGCCCCGCCGGGGGAGTCATCATACCCAATGTCATCATCTCTGCTATCATGCCTTCTCCTTGTTCTGTTCGTAAAACGCCCGTCGATATTCCTCAAAAACGCCTTGATCCAAAGCTCTCTGAATCTCGCGCATAAACTCCATGTACCGGTGGATGTTGTGAATCGTCAACAATCGCACCCCGAGAACCTCACCCACATTCATCAAATGCCTCACATACGCCCGGCTGAACCGGGAACAGCAATAACAACTGCACCCCTCCTCGACTGGGCGCATGTCCTCCTTGTATTCCCCCGCCTTGACCGGATACTTCCCCGCCCTCGTCAACGCCGTCCCATGCCTCGCATACCGTGTGGGCATGACACAATCAAACATGTCTATCCCCAACGCAATGGCCTCAATCATCTGCCTCATCACCCCAACCCCCATCAGGTAATGCGGCTTCTCGAACGGCAATTCCTCCACACCGTTACGCGTAGCCTCCATCATCACCGATTCCGGCTCCCCGACGCTCACCCCCCCCACCGCATATCCATCAAATCCCATCACCGTCAACTCACGGGCACACCGTTTCCGGAGCTCCGCAAATTCACCGCCCTGCACAATCCCGAACACAAGTTGACCGCTGTCAGAACGGCTTTCAGCACATAAAGCGGCCCATGATAGGGTCCGATCCACAGCCTGACAAGCGTATTCGTGGGTGCAGGGATACGGCGTACACTCATCAAACGCCATGGCGATATCCGACCCCAACCGCCTCTGGATATCCATCGCCTCACGGGGCCCCAGGAACAACCGCGTCCCATCCACATGCGACGAAAATTCCACGCCATCCGGCATGATCTTCCGCAATTTTGACAGACTAAATACCTGAAATCCGCCGCTATCCGTCAAGATCGGACGATCCCACCCCATAAACCGGTGCAGTCCGCCGCTTTTCTCAATAATATCCATCCCGGGCCGCACATACAGATGGTAGGTATTGCCAAGAATGATTTCAGCCCCCGCCGATTCCAATTCCAACGGAGTCATCGCCTTGACCGTCGCCTGCGTCCCCACTGGCATGAAGACAGGCGTCTCAATGGGACCATGCGCCGTCCATAATCGGCCGCGCCTTGCTCGGGTCGTCTTGTCCGTCGCCAATATCTCAAATGTTCCGACTCGACTCATCCCGCCGCCACCGCCAGCAATGCGGCATCCGCCAGCACCAATGCCGCCATGGCTTCCACCACCGGCACAGCCCTCGGCACCACACAGGGATCATGACGCCCCCTCGCCGCCAAATTAACCTCCCCGCCAGCCCAATCCACCGTGGATTGCGCCTTCCCGATTGTCGCCGGAGGTTTGAATGCCACCCGGAATACAATGGGCTCCCCATTCGTAATCCCACCCTGTATTCCGCCACTACGATTCGTCACCGTCCCCAGTCGATCGCCCTTGCGGACAAACATATCGTTATGATCGGCTCCCGTCATTTGCGTGCACTTGAACCCTGCTCCGATCTCAAACCCGCGCGTCGCGGGAATAGACATCATCCCCGCCGCCAACCTGGCGCTTATCTTGTCAAACACAGGCTCACCCCAACCCGCTGGAACATGACGACACACACACGCCACCACACCGCCTAGGGAGTTACCTTCGTCCCGGGTCTTCCGAATCAAGTCGGCCATCCTTTCCGCCATATCCGGATCAGGACAGCGCACCGGCGACCGATCCACAATCTGCCGCGTCAACATCGTCACATCAGGCTCGGATATCCCAAGGTTTTGGACAGATTCCACCCACGCGACAATCTCAATGCCAAAGCGTTCCCTCAGCAGTTTTTCAGCAATCGCCCCCGCCGCCACCCGCCCGATCGTCTCGCGCGCGCTGGCCCGCCCGCCCCCGCTGGATGCCAATATCCCGTATTTCATCTTGTAGGAAAAATCCGCATGGGAAGGCCGGGGCGCCGCCACCATCTCGCCATAATCCTCGGGTCGCGTGTCCCGGTTATGCACAGTCAGTGCCACTGGGGACCCCAAAGTCACCCCTTTCTCAACTCCCGAAACAATCTGAACCACGTCCACTTCACCCCGCGGCGTAGTCAAATCACTCTGCCCTGGACGTCTACGATCGAGTTGCGGCTGGATATCCGCCTCAGTCAACGCAAGCCGCGCAGGCAATCCATCCACCACCGCCCCCACCATCGGGCCATGCGACTCCCCAAAGGTTGTCACCCTGAATAAATGTCCAAATGTGTTTCCCATAAGAATCTCCGTTCCGGCAGACATTACGAAATCATAAACCCAACTGGCAACGGTTTCTTCAAATGATTAATTCGTCTTCGTACTTGTGTCGTTAACTTCTGTTTGGCAGTCTTTCGCATCAAAAGGAAACTTTCTCATATGCCTCCAAGCGATTCGTCGCAATCAAGAATACAGGAACCCTCAGGCGTTATCAGACCAGAGCGGTTGGCAAGCTTGCTTAAAATTAGCCTGCGGGTCACGGCCGAACATGACCTCAATCGATTATTGCTCCTGATCATTGAGGAAGCCACCTCCGTGATGGACGCCGAACGAAGCTCGCTGTTCCTGATCGATACAAGCACACAGGAAATGTGGGCGAAAATCGCCCAGGGTGTCGACACAAGAGAAATCCGATTCCCCATCGGCATGGGCATCGCGGGAACCGTTGGCCAAACCGGCGAAGTGATTAACATCCCCAACGCCTATGAGGATCCCCGCTTCAACCCCGCTTTCGACCAAAAAACCGGCTTCCTGACCAAAAGCACTTTATGCGTCCCTCTAAAAAACAGTCGTGGTAAAATTATCGGCGCCATTCAAGTGCTTAACAAAAAAAACGGCGTATTTACCTCCAACGATGAATCGCTTCTTTCTGCCCTCGCCTCTCATGCCTCGGTGGCTATCGAGAATGCGGACCTTTACCAGCGACTGACCTTGCTGAACCAATCCCTCGAGCAAAAAGTCGCAGAACGAACCGCTGAACTGGTCTCCGCTAACAACCGCCTTTCAATCCTGAATCAGCAACTGGAACGTCTCTCAATCACTGACTCCCTCACCCAGACTCATAATCGCCGGCATTTCATGGAGCGACTGAGCCAGGAAGTGAAACGCGCCCACCGCTATGGTTCCGAAGTCTCCCTGCTCATGTTCGATATCGACCACTTCAAGTCCGTTAATGACACCTACGGGCATCTCGCGGGCGACTTTGTTCTCTCAGAACTTGCCACGGGTATCAAAAAAACATTGCGGGAAACCGATCTGCTCGCACGCTATGGCGGCGAGGAATTTACCATCATCGCCACGCCTATCAATCACCCGGAAGCGTTGAAACTCGCCGAAAGAATCCGTTCATTCATCGAATGCCACGTATTCAATCATGACAATCACCGGATCAAGGTAACCGTAAGCATCGGTGTCAGCACATGGGAACCATCCATGAAGGACGATTTCGAGAAAATGATCCTTCAGGCGGATTCATCACTCTACTGCGCCAAAAAAGCAGGCAGAAACCGCGTTTGCTGCTAATTAGCCATCACGCCCTTGAGTCAGCCTCGAACGCAGGCCTCCACTCATAAACCTCAAGGCCATCCACCTGCTTATAGGCGGGACGGAACCCTCCAAGAGCGCCTACCTCCTCGGCAACAGGCCCACCGACGTAAATCGTGTTTTCACTAGCGTATTTCTGCATATGCCCCGCCACATCAATCACTCCATGCGCCATCTCTTCCATGGGCACCGACTCGTCAAACAAAACCTCGCCCGTGTTCACTCCGCATCGAATGTTGAAGTCCGCTTTCATTGACTTCATATCGCGATTGAAACACGCCATGCTCCGAATCAGGGTCTTTGCCGCGCCAACGGCGTCCTGAACCGTAGCAAACCCAATCATCATTCCATCCGGCGTCCATGCCGTCTTTAGCATCCCATGTTCATTGATAATGCGCTCGACAAGCTTCCTGAAATTCCTGAAGTCACGTTCAGCCAGCACTGGATCCTCGCCATTCTTCATGCCTGTCGAATTCACCACATCAATCGACAGAAACGCCATGTGCTTCTTCTGTTCCTCAATCATTTTCTTTGTCCGGGCGTAAACCTCTATCAACTTCTCACGCTTCGAGGGGTCCTTCTCCGCTTCAGCGGCAACCAAATACGCCTCCCCTTGAAGTTTAATCGCCTCTTGTCGCTCGGCCAACTTGCGCCTCTCAATCAAACTAAGCCGGTAAACCCGGACCCGGTGTGCCAAATGATCGAACCCCATACACATAAGCAAAAAAACGAGACCTATCATCGCTGGCGCGGCATCGAATTTTCCATATATACAGGGAATATGTGCATGCAGGAAATCAATGACCGGCTTCTGCAGGGGTTCCACAAAATTCGCGACGCTTTTCAATAATCCGAAGTTCTCTGAGCTCGTGGCGGCATTAACGAGTTGGGATCCCAAAACCACCACAATCCCCCCATAACAGAGGTATCCCATGAAACCAAGAATCGCGTTTAATAGATTGAGGCCAATCGTAATCAACACAAACATGGCGCACCCCTCGAAAGACATGATTACCGGGTTACAAACGTCCAAATCAGCAATGTGCGACACACTACAGAAAAGCCATAAATCCTGAAATACAAAACAAAGGAGCCCTGTAAGCAGCACTTCACTGACATGACATGCACCATCACCGCGATTCAGCCATTGACACCAATACAGCCCCGATCAATAATTTAGCAATGGGTTCGGCTTAAATTTGACTCTGGCGAATCCGGCAATATCACAAACGGGAAGTCTTGCGGTGAAAAGGGAACGCTCACGAATATTGTTGTGGCTGGCCATCGTGCCTACGTCGGTCGTCACAGCCCTTGTCGCGGCTCATTTTTCAAACCGTAGCTCAGCGAAGAGCGACTCAAAGGCTTTTGACCTCTCTGCTTACATGAACCACGATTTATCCTCCTCCAAAATCGACCCTCCCCGTCAGCCATCGCTCACCGCTAAGTTTACGGACGCCACAATGCCATACTCAAAGGACGACCCTTCCGGCGCGAACCCCATAGCCCCAAATTCAAAACCAGAAATGACATCGATACTATCCAGGGACAAGGATTCTGCCGACGATTCCCTGAAGCGCGTTCCTCATACTCCTCGAGTAAGAACCACTGACTTTCCTTTTCAAGTCGTTCCTTTCGACGCCCCTGTGGCTGAGTTCCCTCTGGTTCTGGTCAGACAGCGAGAAGTGGAAGCGGCGCCCATTGACAGAATAGATGGTGGTTTTGGAGCCGGAGATTCCATGTCATATATGCGTAACAACATTTACAGGGTCCCCGGCAATCCTCCGGGACAACCTCCAGGAAAACCACCAGGAAAACCACCAGTGGAAAGCAACGCCGGTCTATAAACCGCGAGTCCATCCATGTTGTTCATCATCAGCCTGACATTACCAATTGCCTTGCTGATCGGCCCTTGGCTACTGTCTCGCAATCTTCTCCTTCGCGCGGATTTCACCACCACACTCGCCGCCGCTGGCCCCTGCCTGATCGCACTCTCCACAGGCATCATGGCTTTTCTTCATTGCACCCATACCCCCATTAAACCCGCTTCTCTCGCCATCGCGCACATAACCACAGCGCTCGCCCTGTTCCTGATTACAAGGTGGCGCGCAATCCCATTCGCCTCCCCCTCACACTACCCTCCCGCCTTCTTCACCTCCATGTTCCTATTGTTCGCCATCCTCGTTATCCCCTTCACCCACATCGCCGGCATCGACACCTACAAATGGCAGGATCTTGCAAGCGCCGTTCAAGTCGAAGGTTCAATCCCCTGGCTCATACACCCCTCTTCCCTTTTCGGATTCACACCGCGTTCCTACCCAAGCGCCCAACCCCTGCTACTGGCTACCATTTCCACCATCAGCGGGTTTGGAGTTGATTGGAGCTTCTACATCCTCTCCATCCTCTGCGGCCTCATGGCAATCGCCTCCTCCTTCGCGCTGGGTCGCCATCTGTTCCCCGCCAGTACAACACCCGCTCTTTGGCTCACCTTTCTCTACGTACTCTCACCCGTCTTTCTCCGCTACAACTACTGGGCTACTGGCCGCGGCCTCTTCATGGCCCTGCTCCCCGTCTTCATACTCGCCTTGATGAAAGCTCGCCGTTGGCTCGGCATCTTCGCCATCCTTTCCACAGCCACACTGCTGGCTCTCTCCCACAAAACCGGACTCGCCGCCATCATAGTCATCCCTCTCTTATTCCTGCTCAGCTCCGTCATTTATAAAATCCCCTTCATCAAAAACAGACATCGGGCGCAGGTTATTCTCTTCTCATGTCTCCTGCTCCTTACCCTTGCTACCGGTTTTCTGCTGGCCGATCATTCCCTGACCCAGTTTTTACTCCGTATCACCACACGCTTGGCCTTCCTCGCCCCGCTCTCACTCGCCGGAATCCTGCTGGCACCCCAAAACGACAACAACCCTGCCGCCACCTTCACCGTGAAGTTCACCGCACTTGCCACCCTCCCGCTCGTCTTTACCAGCGATATGTACGGCTCGATGATCGCATCACTCTTTATCTCCGGCCTTGCCGCAATCGGCATCTCAGCCACATACCCCCTCCCCCCCCTAGGGAAACACCCCCTCCTCCCCCGCACCACCGTCGCCCTCACCCTCCTCGTCGCTCTCGTTATCATCATTCACCAGACCGCCGACTCCCCTTCCCGTGACGTCGTCCGCGCCGCCCGCTTCCTCGAAAAGCATGACCCCCTCGGCCCCTACCGCCTTGAAGCGCCGGGTCTGACCCGCACCCGCATGCAAGCCTACCTTTCCGGTTGTCCCCGCTTCACCGCGACCGCATCACCCCATGCAACTCTCCAAATTCAAAAACCGCTACCCCTGACCGGCAACCTGCACGTTGACTCCCGAACTCTCACCCATTATCTACGCAAGTGCCTTCAGCTTTCCGACGCCTCAACAGACTGGTATGGCAGCGGAAATAAGGTATATTACGTCACCATCGATGGCAAAGGAGTCCGTCCGCCAGACGCTAAACATCTGTTCACATCGGGCACGGTAACTATTTATGAGTGAAGCGCTTCTATTCTGTATCCTCCAATCCTCAATCCTGCTACTCACACTTCTGGGTGGCGGCATCTTCCCGGCCACCGTCTGCATCATAACCACCACCTCATTCCTGGCCTACGCCATCACCCGCATCACCGAAACCAGTAGGGGCGTCGATTGCCAACGCCCTCCCCTCTCCCCCTCCCTCGAACTCATCATGGCCTCCATCCTATGCTTCCTCCTCCTCACCGCTCTTCCCCTCCCACCCCTTCTCGACCCTCTCATCGGCGGACTCCGCTCAGCACAAAACCACGCCGCCACAATCCTTCTCAAGGAAGCTTCCTTGTTCGGATTCTTCGATGTCGGCAATCCATGGTACTCCCTCAGCCGCAACCGGGCAGGAACCCTGCGTATGGTTCTCCTTATTGGCGCGGCCTTCGGAATCACCCTTTGCGCCGCCGCTCTTCCCACACAATGGAAAAAGGCTCACCTCGTCTTTCTCGCCTGGGTCGGCGGCATCATCGCCATCGGGGGCTACCTCAGCCAATGGGTAATCCCTCAGGGCGATACCCTCTGGTGGACCCTCCCTGTCCCCGCAACCGAACACGGCCCCGTCGGATGCTTCATTAACCGCAACCATTTCGGCGGCTTCGTCGCCATGCTCTGTCCCGTAGCCATCGCACTGACCGATGACTCCTTCCGCCGCCGGAAATGGCTCTCCGGCATCCTCATGGCCCTCCTAACTGCCACCATGATGTTTACCCTGATCATGTCCCTTTCTCGTGGCTCCATGGTGGCCTTCCTTGTCGGAAGCGGGTTGACCGCCGCATGGATCATTTTCCGCCGCAGCCTCACTGCCGGCCTACTCTGCGTGGTCGTCGCCGCCATCGTGGCTGGCGCGGTGTACATCAATACCCCGCCACTTCAGGAGCGCCTGGCCGAGTTCCGTAATCCACGGCAAAGCCCCAGCGTTCAGGCCCGCCTCGCCGAATGGCGAGAGAGCTTGCGAACCGCCATCCACTACCCCGTCATCGGCACAGGAGCCAACGGACTCCGCATGGCCTACCCCCTCCACCGCACCACCTCCGGCAAATGGCTCGTCAACGCGGAAAATGAATACGTTCAGTTCCTCGCCGAGGGTGGCCTTGTCGGACTTCTGCTCGCTGGCGGGCTCACCATTGCCGCCCTCCGCCGCGTTAACCGCTCTTCCGATCCCGATTCTCGCACGCTCCGTATCGCCGTCATCGGAGCCGTCCTCACCGCCGCCGTCCACTGCGCCTTCGATTTCCCAGTCCGCCTGCCACTCTACGCCATTGTCCTGTCCTCACTCATCGGACTAATCCTTCATGCGCCCGCCAGTCGCGAATCGTCACGACGACGCCTCTTCCGCCTGGCCCCCGCCGTCGTCGGAGTCGCCAGCGCCGCCGTCCTTGCCATGGGGCCCCTCTCCTCGCTCCAACGTCTCGACTCCTACGACTTGCTCGGTGAATCCACCCTCCCCGAATTGCGACAAGCCATTGTCTGGGCCCCCACCTCCTGGCACGCCTGGTATATGTCTGGCCGCGCCGCCTGCGATCAGGGTATCCACTCGAACCGCCTTGACCTCTGCGTCTTTGGAGAAATCCTTATGACCCGAGCCGGACAGTGCGACCCCAACAACTACCGGCTCTGGTACGACATCGGCCAAACTCGTCTGGCCTTGAAGCAATATGATGCCGCCGACGATGCCTTCGCCCGTGCCCAATCACTCCGCTCATGGCTCACCCCTCCACCCTACCGGAGGGATCGCTGACATGAACCAGGTCCTCCTCGGAGCGTTCATTCCCTTCACGTTCGCCATGCTTATCTACGTCTTTCGAGGACGTCGCGCCGGCCTGCCATTCCTGATGCTCACACCCATTGCCATGCTGATGGGCTCATTCTGGGCCGAGATCCCTGACCTGCCCCGGTTACTCGGTCACCACGAGTTCTACCTCCGCTGGGCGCAGGACCCCCGCATGGATATTTTCTTCTGGCACTACTCCATTGACCGGATCGAAGTCGACTCCTCATGGCACGCCGTTGGATTGCTAATCATGGCCGCCGGTCTATTGCTGATGGCTTGGCGCGAACTCGCCAGAAGGGAGCAAACCTGATGGCCTCCACCCCGCTCCACTTCGCAATCGGTGCCGCTACCGGCATGGTGTTGATCGCGCCGCAGCTCCGCAAGGCATGGCAATCCCGGTCTAGCTTGGCAGCAGCTACCAAAACGTGGTTATTGACCTCCTGGTCCTGCGGAATTGCGGCCTCACTCCCCAGTCTATTGAAATACGCCGGGGCCCCCGAATCCATCACCACGAGCCTCTGGATGAACCTCTTCTTCCTTCATCCACTGATTAACTCTGTGGTCCCGCAGAGCCATTTGCTGGGCGGCGCGGCCATAGGCCTCTGTTTCGCCATCCAATACGCCTGGCTACTCCTAGCCATCCACCGCACCCGACAACATTGATTGCCGGACGCGAGTAAAAGCAAAACAACGGCATTTCCCCTGCTTCTTCTGCATCATCAAGACTTTTCTTTCTCGAGTTTCTCCAGGATCTTATCGATCTTCTTGTCCAAATGGCCAACCGCGATGCTGTTCCTATAAGCCATAATGATGATTTTGACGGACACTAACAGAACCCCTGCCTCCAGGAATAGATCATGGGTTATCCCTTTGAAGAAAAGAGCCGCCACGAACAATATCAACGTAATGATCGCCACTGAAAATGAGCCCCTATCCATATGTTTATTCACGGTCTGTCTAATCCTTTCTTGTCCCCGCTCTGAACGTCACACATAGGATAGATGGCGTCACCAGCAAGGAATTGTCGCAAATCTACTGGATCATATCTTGAGCAAGATCAAACAAATGATTCGTCCAGGCACGACGACCTTGCTGGTCTTCAACTTCCAGGTAAACATATCCCCAATTCTCCGGGACCTCGAAACTCGCTTGCGTCAGCAGTTTGCCGTCAAAAAAACCAGTCCTCTTGCCATTGGCCTTCGGTCCAACAACACGCATGAAATACACCGGCGACGTCTCCACATGCAGGTGCGTGCCGTCAAACTTCACCGAATGAATCTCCGGGCCGCAACTTGAATAATAATTCCCGCAACGAATGGCGTTTAATATGGCCGCCCGTGAACACTCCGGCGCGTTCACCATGATCCATCCCCCATTCCAACCCGGATGCGTAGGCTTCAAATGAGCGTCGTCGGCCGCAAATCCAAGCACCCGGGGATTGCCCTGCAACATCGCATCCCAGTGTACCATCCCTTGCCCTTTGCCATTCAGCCAGTGACAAACATGATTATAAATCTCCACCCCGTCAAACGGCCACCTACCCGCATCCTCCAACGAGTTCCCACACCAGTGCGGGTGCGCGAGAATCGTAATCACCCCCTGCCGCTTGGCCGCCTCCATCGCCTCGTCAAACCCGCTTTCCTGAGTTACCCCCTCTATCCTGCCCAGACACACCACGTGATAAAACGCGCCAGACCGATCTGTCCCATGTATCTCAACGCCATCCATCCATAGCAACGGATAACTCTCCTTATCCTTGCTCACATCGGACATCACCCAATGATCCGTCCTGAAAAGGAAGTCATACCCTGCCGCCTTGTACATGTCGGCCATCGCCTTGAATCCCAAACCTCCATCCGATGCCGTGCTGTGCAAATGGGTGTTCCCTTTGTACCAGTTCCCCGAAAAATCATTCCTCAATACACGCGCCATTGCATCCACCCAGTCCTTCCCTAATTAAGCCAGTAGAACCCACCATTTAAATACGTCGCGAATAGCACCCATATCAAATAAGGCACCAGGAGTAAACCCGCCACCCGATTCGCTTTCATAAACCACCCCATCAGCAACACGAGTGTGAGATCCAACACAATAATGTCCACCAGCGCCCCCCCGGGACAATGAAGACCGAAGAACAAATACGTCCAGATGAAATTGGCCGCCAGATGCACACTCAACACCAGCGACGTCAACCCAACATGCGCTTTCCGTGGTGACCGGTAATAGAGAACAATCGAGATCGCTATGGCAATATATAGCACCGTCCAAACCGGCCCGAAAATCCAATTCGGCGGCGTCAAGGCAGGTTCTACCAACCCCTCATACCAGGCATTCGCAAGTTCTCTCATATCGTCTCTCCCAAAAATAAAGACGGAAGCGTTCAGCCTCCGTCTCCAACCATCATATATAATTAAACGTTACTTCGCTAACGTCTTCGCCAAGTCTGCCGCCGAGGCCGCATCCGGCGCATACCCGTTCGCCCCAATCTCGTCACAAAACGCCTGAGTCACCGGCGCGCCACCAATCATCACCTTCACCTTGCCGTTCAGGTCCGACGCTTTCACCACATCCACAACTTCCTTCATGTTGGTCATGGTCGTCGTCAACAGGGCCGAAACCCCGATCACGGAGGCATTGTTCTGCTTGGCCGCTTCGACAAATTTCGCCGCTTCCACATTGATGCCAATATCCACCACCTTGAATCCTGCACCCTCAAGCATCATCCCCACCAGATTCTTGCCGATATCATGCAAATCACCCTTGACCGTGCCAATCACGATCACACCGCGCGGCTCCACTTTGGCCGCCGCTAACGCCGGCTTCAAAATCTCCATACCGAACTTCATCGCACGGGCCGCAATCAAAACTTCAGGCACATACACTTCGTTCTTTCGGAAACGCTCGCCAATCACACCCATCCCGCCCAACAACCCCTTGTTCAGAATGTCCGCCGCCCCGATATTTTCGTTCAACGCCTGTTGCACAAGCGCCTTAACGTCGTTCGCCTTGCCCTTCATCAGGTTCTCTTTGATCTGCTCTAAAACCACACTCATCACATTCCGCCTTTCGCTTAGTTAATTACCATTCAGGTTCCTCGACTCAAAAAACGAATTTAAAATACTATTATACCCCTTCAATAAATAGGCACTTCTGGCTAAATAATATAACGATCTTGCTGTCTTGATGGTAAAAAACGCTATCCCTTCACGCCGGAGGCAGCATGAATGAATCTTACCTCATGATTGACTTGACCCAGTATTTACAGATATTGTCCCGAAAACAAACCTTCCATAGACGAAAACGTACAGATTCAACCATTCAAGGCAATTACTCACTTCTTGCCTGATCATCAATTCAACTTATGCTTATCTTGTCACAGCGGGCGCTAACGGAAATCAGCAGGGACTTAACCAAGACAACCGGGCTCCGCCCTCTCTTCATGGCTCTGGACGGAACCACAACCGCTGCTGAAGACCCCCTCTCCGCTCTTCAAAAAATTCGCCGCATCAGGAATTACGCCCTTCACGAAAGCATCATGCTCGGCGAGCCGTACTTCTTTGAACTCACCCCCGGCCTCGCCAGCTGGCTTATCGCACTGGAAAACAACCGCATCATTCACGGCGCCATGATTGGAGGCGAAGTCCTCTCCACCGATTCCGAGCGCTCATCCGATCAATATACCCAGGAGTTGATGAACCTTGGTCTGTCAAAACCAGACGCACTCGAATACCTGTCATCCCGATTGCTTTTCTCCCCATCACAAATGCGCTCCGCCGCCAGACGAATGAGGGAAACCTTCTACCAGATCAGCGGATGGAAACCCCTGCAGATGGATGAAAACCGGCTTAGAACACGCCAGCAACAGCAAATCGCGGAAGCCATCGATAACCGTAAACGCGGCGGAGACGCAACCGCCTACCCCTTTGAAAAAGAGCGCATCCTGCTCTCCCACATCCGGGCAGGCGATCCTGACGGCGCTCGCCGCGTCCTGAACGAAATGCTGGGCGCCATGTATCTTAACTCCCCGAAACTGGTGGTGCTTCGCGCTCGCGCCATCGAGTTAATGGGTTACCTGACCCGCGCCGCAGTCGAGGATAGCCCCGTCATGGAATCCCTGATCGAACGTAATCACCAGTGGATGGAGCGCATCATCAGGGCCCGTGACTTCGAGGAACTCGCCCATGTCCTGACAAACGCCCTCAATGACTTCATCGAAGGCATCTATCTGCATGGTTTCAACCGTTCAAACAGCCACGTCAGCAAGGCGCTCGACTTCATCTCTCAAAACCACGCCAAACCACTCTCCCTTTCAAAAGTCGCCAGCATCGTCGGACTAAGCCCCTATCGACTGGCTCATCTGGTTAAGGCCCATACCGGAAAAACCGTCCTGCAAATCATCATCCACGCGCGGCTCCAAAACGCGCGCCATCTTGTTGAAAGCACCGGCAAAAGCTGCACAGATATCGCCTACGAAACCGGATTCAACGATCAAAGCTATTTCATCAAACACTTCAAGCGATTAACCGGCATCACCCCCGCGCGCTACCGCCGTACCCGCATGGTGAAAACCTGACACCCCGCTTCTCGCCGCTCACAATCCCCGCCGCATCACAACCAATCGCTCCAAACAGCAGTCCAATATCGTGAATCCCCAGCGCCGGGCGATGTACTGCAACGTCTCCTTGGAATAGAAAACAATGTGCGTCGCATCGTTGGCGTAATGCCAATCACCCATGCTCACATTGTTTGTCGCAAACGCCGTCATCACCACAAGTAAACCACCAGGCTTAACCAGAAGTTGAATACGATCCATCTCTCGTGCCGGCTCCCTGAAATGCTCAAACACCTCCGTGGAAACAACGGCATCAAACGACCCACCAGCAAGGGTAACTCCACCGCTCGGGTACCGGCATGCAAAATTCGGATCATACCCATGGGCGTCGAAGCCCTCCCGGGTAAGCAGCTCCAATAAAACCGGCGACGGCCCTGCGCCATAATCCAGCACCCGCCCACTTGCGCCATGCCGCCTTAACGCATCAATGACTGGCATCAAAAAACGCACATATCCCACATCGTCAATTCGATTGCTGTGCAGTTGATACCGCTCAATCTCTTCAGCAGGGGTCATCCAGTGGGCCGGGGGCACAAAATGTAATCCGCATACCGGACAGCGATGAAGTACTCGCCCCCATGCGCGCTCCCCGATTGGGGTATCAGCATCACATAGCGGACAATGCACTCCAGAAAGTGGATGCATAAGTCAAGTGACGGGTTGATCTGCCGTGGTGCGTTCACGGCGACCCCGGAAAGATGACCGGCCCCTGCGCCCTCGTCGAGGCCCTCCCCAATTCGACCTCTCGCCACCGCTTTCATTCCACTCTTCCGCGATCTTCTGCACCCGCTTAAGCGCTTCGTCATGGCCCCCTGTCAATCGCGCCTTGAATTCCAGATACGACACCGCTTCAGGAAAAAAATCCCGCGAAACCAATGGCCGCGCCCGCGCCCCATTGTCAGAGACGAGTCGTGGCTGCGACGCCAGAATCTCCGCCGTGCGATACCGTACCAGCTTAGGCACCTGCACACGCTCGGTCAGGCCGCCAAAGTGTTGAAGCGTCACCGAATGAAGCGCTAGGCCGGGATGTTCCCCCTGCGCGGTCAACTCGCCCGCCTGCACTTCATGCATTCCGCCAAACATCAACGCAAACAAGAGCGCCGGCGACACTTCACGCCCCGCCTGACGCCATTCGTCCACCTGATTCAAAGCCGCGCTGATTCGACTGCACTCCGGAGTCCCTTTAGCAGGACCTAGCCACGACCCCATTTCCGGGAATAATATCTCAAACAGTCCAAATTCACGGAGCAACGCATAAGCCTTCCTTGCCGCTCCGCAGAAAAACAATTTCTGAACCTCTTCATACAATCGCGATTTATTCGCCAGTGCCAGCGAAGCATGATGCTCTCGAATCGACGCCGCCGTTGCAGGTTCAAAAGTGAAGCCAAGCATGGCGGCAAACCGCACGGCTCGCACCATTCTCACGGGATCCTCAACACACCTCAGCCCGGGATCACCGATAAATCGCAAAACCCGGCGATTCAAATCCTCCAAACCACCCACATAGTCTATAATCGAGTAATCGCGGATGTCGTAAAAAAGCGCATTAACGGTAAAATCCCGCCGCCGCGCGTCCTGCTCCGGGGTCCCGAATAAATTATCCCTTACAATAAGACCGTCATCGCGCTTGATGTGCGATCCGTCGGATTGAGCCTCTTCACCCTCTTCCGGCGCGGCCTGATCTGACCGGAATGTCGCCACTTCGATAATCTTGTCGCGCCCGAAAAAGACATGCGCCAACCGGAACCGCCGCCCAATCAGCCGACAATTCCGGAAAACTTTCCGTACTTCGTTTGGAGTAGCATCCGTGACAACATCAAAATCCTTGGGCTTCCGCGACAGTAACAGGTCCCGAACCCCGCCACCGGCCAAATACCCAAAATACCCCGCCTCTTTAAGGCCATAAAGCACCCGAAGTGCCTCCGGGCTGATATTCTGTCGGCTTAACGAATGCTCTGATCGCTGAACAATAACAGGTTCCACTCTTCCCCCCATGAAAGTTGCTAGTTTCTCATTTTCGCATCCCACCTGTCAATGCCCACACAAACTTGTTCCCTGTCGGCTTGCCCGGCATGAACCGCAAATGCTCACCTGCGGGCATCACAACCCATCGTCAGTGCCCCATTATAACACCCATCAAAACCAATAAGCACAGCCCAGCCCATCTTTCGCAAGATTTAAGTCCTTGCCTTTCTATCTGACTCTTGTACGCTAATAACATGAGTTGTTAGTTAATAAATTGCGGAGGAATAATATGATTAACTTAAGTGACTTGAGTTCCGGGGACATGAAAAAGATTCTAAATCTTCGACGTAAAATTGAACTGTTGGAACAGGAAATGGCCAAGGTGCTAAAAGCGGCAGAAAGGAAAGGACCGTCGCTGGGAGTAAATGTGCGTCATATGCGGATTCCGCGTAACGCTCAGCCCAATCTACGCGAAATGATCTCCAACATCCTGCAAAAGTCCGATAAACCCTTGAGCGTAGGCGAAATTTATGAAGCCTCGATACAGGGTGGCTACCAATGGCGTTCAAAAGAGCCCATTAACGCTCTGAATGTCAAAATGTACACGGACAAGACCTTTAAGAAAATGGCGCCAGGACGATTCTCTTTGAGATAACCTGTTGGCCCTCATAGGTCCTTTCTAATTCAAAACCACTCTCGACTAACCTCGGGAGTGGTTTTTTGATAACAATGGGATCCCTGTAAACTAATACGCAGGAACGGCAACTTGCGCCCAATGCCAAATCAACAGGTCTCCACAAACCTCTCCTTAATGAATATTCCGAACCTGAATTTGCAATCGCTCACTGCAAATGCTAGAAATTCATCATGATTTTGCCCGTTAAATAACTCTTGGCAAAAGGAGAAAATATGGACAACGCCCAACAAAAAAACATTCACAAAGCCATGTTCCTCGACCTGATCGCCATGTTGTCGACAACGACCATGCAACAAATGGGAAAAATCATCAATCCGATGACCGGCAAGACGGAAATCAACTTGGAGGCGGCGCAAGCAACCATTGATATGCTGGAAATGCTTGAGGCGAAATCCCGTGGAAACCTCGACAGGGAAGAAGAACGCTTTATCAAAACATCCCTGACCAGCTTGCAAATGAACTATGTGGAAACCAAGGCCGCAACTCCGGCTCCAGCCCCTACCCCGGCACCCACCCCCGCAGAACCCACGACGCCCGGCACAACGCCACCCGCAGAAGAGACCAAGGAACCGAAATTCCACAAGACCTACGGTTGATGCTCCGGCCCAGCTCCCTTCAAGGGAGAGGGCCGGAGAGAGAGTGCATCTCCATCAGATCTCAAAGCGACTTCACGAACCGCTCCAAGCGGATCATACCTTCTTCAATGTTCGCCATACTGCAGGCGTACGAAAGCCTGATGTTCTCGTCCGCTCCAAACGGAAGCCCGGGAACAACCGCCATCTTCTCCTTCTCCAGCAATAATTCGGCGAACCGAATGGAAGGCAGCTTGAACGAGGAGATATTCGGAAACACATAAAAGGCACCGGTCGGCTTCACGCACGTCACACCGGACATCGCCGTCAGGCGCTTGTGGAGATACTTCCGCCGCTCATCAAATGCAACCACCATGCGCGACACACAATCCTGAGGCCCGCGCAATGCAGCCACCGCCCCATATTGAGCAAAGGTGTTCGGCGCTGATGTACTGTGACTCTGCAATGCCGATCCGGCCTTGACGATCTCAATGGGCCCCGCATAGTAACCCAAGCGCCACCCCGTCATGGCATACGGCTTACTGAATCCGTTCACGGTGATCGTGTACTTGAAAATTTCCGGCGATAAGCCACCCACACTGACCGCCTGGGTCCCATCGTAAACCATACGCTCGTAGATCTCATCCGAAACAATGTAAACCCCATGCCGCACCGCCACCTCGGCTAACGCCTTCAATTCGCCAGGCGTATACACCATGCCCGTCGGATTTGACGGACTATTCATGATCATCGCCTTCGTCCGCGGCGTAATGGCCTTAGCAAGCTGGTCAGGCTGAATCTTCAAACCGTTTGCCTCGGTGCCTCTCACAAAAACAGGCACTCCACCCGCCATGCGGACCATTTCAGGATAACTCAACCAGTATGGAGCGGGAATAATCACCTCATCCCCGTCATTGCACAACGCCATGAAGATGTTGTACAGGGAATGTTTCGCTCCATTGCTGACCACCACCTGCTCTGGCCGGTATGTCATCTTGTTTTCCGATGCCAACTTCTCAGCAATGGCCGCTCGCAACTCGGGAATTCCGTCATTCGGCGCGTACTTGGTCTTGCCATCGCGCAATGCCTTGGCCGCCGCTTCCTTGATGTGTTCCGGTGTGTCAAAATCCGGCTCACCGGCGCCAAACCCACAAACCTTCTCTCCCGCCGCCGCCATCGCCTTGGCTTTGGCATCAATCGCCAATGTCAGCGACGGCGTGATCGCCGCCACTTTCTTATTAAGCTCCATAGTATTTCGCCACCCATTCCTTGATTGTTTCTTTTTTGACATCAACAATTTTCATTTCACGGACGGCGTTCTCCGGCGAGTCAGAAGCGTGAGCCGCGTTTACCATGATGTCACTGCCGTATTCACGCCGCACGGAACCAGGTTGCGCTTTGGCTGGATCCGTCGGCCCAAGCAGGTAGCGAATCTTCTCAACCGCGCTCATCCCCTTGTAAACCAATGCCAGACAATTTTCAGACCCCGTCGTGGCCTTGTCCGCCTCCGCCACATCGGCGGGACGATATCCCGTCATGAACTGCACGATTTCCTCAAACTGACGATCACCAGCCACCGGACCGAGATACTCGCCCATCTTCGTTTCCAACTCTTCGGGAATGTCTGTTTTGAATTCACGGCCCAGAATCGCGCCCGCCTTCTGCCCCATCATCCCCTTGAATTTCTCTCTGAGTATGGATCTCACAGGACCATAGAACTCTTCCGCCTCCGCCACCGTCATTGAAAATTTACGAACTCCAATAATCCTTAATCCCGATCGAGACAGGAGGTCAATGATGTGCCCTGGCCGCCCGCTCGGAAACCTGAAATTGTCCGGTTTGATTAAAACCAGGGTACTCTGGACACCTTCGCTCTCGGACACATCAGCCCCGTGATCAACAAGTCCACCATCCGACTCACTGTATTCCGACCACAACCTCAACACCGAGGCCGCCCGTTCCACGGAAGGCGCCACCAGCACTGCAGGCTCGAAATACGTCACCCGGCCATCGGCATCAGTAATGTAATCTCCATAGGTGTCGCGAATGGTTTCGCCGCCCACCCATCCGGCGCGCAAATGCCCCGCCGCTTCCCGAACTTTTTGTATCGCATTCTCACCTTCAAATAACAACAGGATCACCCTGCGTCGCCGCCCCGTCTGCGGATCCGGCATATAAGACTTCAATACATATTGGTTAAGCAGTTTTGCGAACTCGGCTTCCATCGGATTACTGCCCAGCAAAGAACTCGCATACCGATTCACAAGTTCCTGGCTCGGACCAAACATCCGCGCCGCCACCAAGTCAAGCCCGGTCCTGCTCATCAATCGACCAATAACACCACCCGTTCTGGATTTGGCAATGGTGTAGGGATTGATTAATGCAAATGCGAGTTCTGAAGCCATACCTGCTCTCCTGCTGATCCAATAACGTCACCGCAAAGTGCGGTTTGATTGGGCATGTACTATTTCGATTGCGACCTCGGGAATCAAGCCTAAAAGGTTATGGATCATTGACGCGGGGTTCCCTGTCGGCTTGCCTGACACGGGAACCATCAACGTCACCCCATGGCAAAAGACCACAGGTCATCCTACAACATCTTACCGTCGCACCAGCAAAGCGGCATAAGCGCCATCCACCCCGTCCACAGCGGGAAACAACTTGCTTTGCTTCGCCAACTCGAACGAAGGATGGCTTGCCAGCCAACCGGCAACCAACATCTCGTCTTCCTCGGGCTCAAGACTACAAGTGCTATACACCATCCGCCCTCCGTTTCGCACATACATCGACGCCGCATCCAATATGGCGCGTTGCGTAACGTTAACCCGCCCCATGCTCTCCATCGAAAAACGCCACCGGGCATCCGCCCGCCGCCTCAACACCCCCGTGTTCGTACAAGGGACATCCAACAGAATGGCGTCAAAGACTCGTCCCTCCAACTCTTTCACTCCTCCCCCTTGCGTCATATCCCCCCGGACCACCTCAACTTCCCCCAACCCCATCCTTTTCAGGTTATCCTTCAATATGGCAAGCCGCTCATTATGCACATCCATCGCCACCAACGTCTCCCCGCCACCCATCATTTCAGCCATCGCCATCAACTTCCCGCCGGGCGCCGCGCACGCATCCAACACCCGCTCACGCGGCTGGGGCGCCAGCAATTGAACCGCCATGAACGTCGAGGGATCCTGCACACTAAACCAGCCATCCTCGTAGCCCGGAACACGGGCAGGCGCCACCCCGCGCGGCAACGTGGCAAAATGATCCGGACAAAACGGATGCGCTTCCCCGCGCATTCCTGATGATGCCAACCGGTCAAGAAAATCATCCATCTGGATTCGGGAAGGGCTTATCCTCACAACCACCTGTGCCGGCCGGTTATTCCACTCGCACAAAGCACGGGTTTTGTCCGCGCCAAAGGCCGCTGTCCAGCGCGACACCAATAATTCAGAATGCGACGTTTGCACGCCAATCGATTCCGCCTGCAGTTCCTTCAGGAGAATCTCCTTCTCGCGTGCCGCCCGCCGCAAGATTGCGTTAACAAAATCAGCCTGCGGCTGGGCAAAATGAGCCTTCACCGCATCCACCGTCTCATTTACCGCCGCGTAGACTTCCACGTCCTCCATGTCCAGAATTTGGTAAAGCCCCACCATCAGGTGTGCTCGCAAGGGCAACGGCGGCAAACTCCGGGAGCACCTCTTTACCGCCCATTCCAGTTGCCGCTTCCACTTGACCGCGCCATAGACCAATTCCGTGACAAAACCCCGATCCTGAACCACGCTACCCATCAGCCGGTCAGGAAATTCACCCTTCTCCATCCATCGCCGGATAATGACCGCCGCCACATCCCGCGAATTAATTGCCGTCCTGAAATTCAATTTTCACACTCCCTATTCTCATTCACCTTCACGAACCCTGAACCCTTTTCCCCTCACAATCCTCTTTCTCTAATTCTGGATTCCGGATTCTGCCTTCTGGATTCTGTCCCCCGCCACCCTCCTCCTCAACTGCCCGCACGCCGCGCTGATCCTCGTCCCTTTCGAGGCCCGCACCATGGAGGTCAACCCAGCCTTGGCCAGAACATCAACGAACATTGAAATCGTGCCCTCTTCGGGCGCTTGCCCTTGAAATCCATCCACTGGACTCAGAGGAATAAGATTCACCTTGGAAGGCAACTGTTTCACCAGTTTTGCCAACGCCACAGCCTGGGCTCGCGAGTCATTCACACCGCGGATCAATGTATACTCAAATGTAATTATCCGCTTTGTCGCCGCCACATACAGGGAACAGGCCTCAATCAATTTCGCAATCGGGTATTTCCGGTTCACAGGCATCAACTGGTCACGCAACGCATCATCCGGCGCATGCAACGAAACCGAAAGCTCAACCTGAAAGCCCTCCGTTGCCATCCGTTCAATCCCGGGAATCACTCCGCTGGTGCTAATTGTGATATGCCGCGCGCCAATGTTGATCCCCTGCCCGTCGTTTAGGATACGAATAGACTTCAACACCTCATCATAATTATCAAATGGCTCCCCCATGCCCATGTACACGATATTGGTGGGTCGGTCGCCATATTCCCGCCACCCCAGCAACACCTGCCCCACTATCTCGCCCGCTTCGAGACTGCGACAAAATCCGCCCTTTCCGCTGGCACAGAATGAGCAGGCAAACTTGCATCCAACCTGACTGGACACACACAAGGTGCGCCGATCCCCCTTGGCGGGAATAAGCACCTCCTCGACGCACTCGCCATCCTTAAGGCCCACAAGGATCTTGCGGGTCTCCGGCGCCTCGCCCTCCACTGTCAATGCCTTGACCGGTTGAATATCGAAGGTTGCGGCAAGTTGATCCTTAAAAGCTGACGGCAGGTTCGTCATTTCTTCCCAAGAGGACACCCTCTGCCCATACAGCCACTTCCACAACTGACCTGCCCGATACGCCTTTTGTCCCATCTCGGCGCACCGCTCCACCACTTCAGCCTGTGTTAATCCATGAATCAATTGCATCGAGGGTCACCTGGAAACTAGAATATTGATATGCTCCGATAACGCCTTGCACATGCGGTCCGCAGGTGGTGCACCCGGAGGGAGTTGAACCCCCACACCTTGCGGTATAAGAACCTGAATCTTACGTGTCTGCCAATTCCACCACGGGTGCGTAAAAGAAGGCCGATACAGTTATCAGCATACCAAAATCATGTCAACAGTTTCTTGGCCAAAATGACCTCAAAAACATACTCTTTATAGGTTCACCTGAACGCCGTCAGCGCCAAAACCACAAACAAGGCCCCCAACCCCAGCAACCCCCACGCCATCCACTGACATCGTTTTTCGGTCGCACACAACACATTAACCCATTTCCTGAATCTATACGGTCCCAACACCAGCAGTATCCCGAGGATAACCCATGCATACGCCAGCAAAATCGGCGCCAACCGCCATATCGACTCATGAAATCTCGCCGCATCCAATAAAGGAGCTGGCACCAACAGCAGCAACCCGCCCAAGGCGCGTGAAGCCAACAACTCATCCAGGAACAATACCACCAGCAAGTAACAGACTGGGGCCCCCACCCAAAGCCACTGCTTATATGCGTCAAACCATCCCAGTGGCATCTCCCAGACAAGCAAGGCAGACCATGCCAACGCCACGGCGGCCAACACCCGTCCAATCCACACATGCCGGGGAAACACCCTCAACCACTCGCGGGAGCCAGCAGGCGTCACCGCCAACCCGAGCCCCGCCAAAAGATGAATCACTCCCAATCCCAGGGAAAATATGCCTATTGTCATTATCACTTGCTGTCTCCAACCATGGTTCCGTAAAGCGTTTGAGGCGCCGCCTTTTCAATAAGGATTGGCACTATATCACCGACACTCACCGCCAAACGAGGTTCAAAAATCACGATCTTGTTCGTCCCTGAACGCCCAGCCCAGTTCTCCTTGTTCCTTAAACTTGGCCCCTCCGCCATCACCTCCAGAACATTCCCCACCACTCTCTCATTAAGCCTTATCCCGCGCACATCCTGATCGGTTAGCAATACATGATTCCTTTTCATCTTCTCCTCATCGCTAACTTCATCTGGCAGCAGCGCCGCCGGGGTCCCCTCACGCGGCGAATACTTAAAGATAAACGTATTGTCGAATTCGGCCTCTTCCATCAACCGCCGCGTCGCCTCAAAATCATCTTCCGTCTCGCCCGGAAATCCAACAATCACATCCGACGTCAAGGCCAACGTGGGAACTGCCTCCCGCAAACGCCGAACCGCTCGCAAATATCCCTCCGCCGTATACCCGCGCCTCATCAATCCAAGAATCCGGTCCGACCCCGATTGCACCGGCAAATGCAAATGATCACAAACCGCCGGCAGTTCAGCCATGGCTCTTGCCAATTCTTCCGTGCAACCCGAAGGATGCCCCGACGTGAACCTAACTCTCCGAATCCCGTCAACCCCGCACACCGCGTCCAACAACCGCGATAGCGGCTCCTTAAATCCAAGCGGCGACACAAACCCCTCCGGCCAAACCGGATTAGCCCGCCCATACGACATCACGCTTTGCCCCAAAAGCGTTACCTCCCTCACCCCGCGCTCCGCCAACGCACGAACCTCATGCAAAACACTCTCCGCAGACCGGCTCCACTCCCGCCCTCGAACCGTCGGCACAATGCAATAAGCGCAGTGCCGGTCGCATCCGAGCAGGATGTTGACAAACGCCGACATCTTTCCTTCCACATGATCTGTCAACGGGCCCCCGTCATCGCCGCCACCTTCACCCGTATCAACCACGGGGCCCCTGCCAGCCCTCACCGCATCTATCACCGCAGGCAACACATGCAACCGCCTCGGTCCCACCACAAAATCCAACCCCTTGACCTGCCCGAGAAATTCCTCCCCCATCCTCTGCGCCATACAGCCCACCGCCCCGACAATCACCCCGCGCCGCTCCCGCTTCTGCACCGTCATCAACCTCAGCTTGCCCAGCGCCTTATCCTCCGCCTTCCCCCTCACACTGCACGTGTTGACAATAATCACATCCGCATCCGTCTCGCCGCCTGCCATCCGATATCCATGCCGGACCAGTAACGCCGCCACGCTCTCGCTGTCGCGCTCATTCATCTGGCAACCATAAGTCTTGATATAAACCGCTGGCGTTATTGCGTCACCACCCACTTCCTGCATCACTTCCCCTCCTCCTTCTTCGAATCTCCCCCAAACCACTCCGACCACGACAACGTTGTGGACTTCCATTGAGGCTTGCCTATCGTGCCATCCAGCTTCAATTCCATGAGCTTGCTGATTGGATACGTCAGCATTCGCAGCGTAGGCCCGATCACCTTCCGCTCCGTCACTGGCTTGACTTGCACAACAAACGATAATCGACCATCCAACCCGCACTCACCTTCCGCCCCGATGGCGAACACATCCCCGTCAATCCGGGCATCCTTGGTCCTCACCCTCCCCTGTTTGATATCAAACGACGCCCTGGCTTCCCTCTGTGAAACCAAAAAATCCACTCCGGAGAATCTCGACTTCAAAACTTCAGTGAGTCCTCCAAACAGAGGAATCGTGAACAGGTATCCCTGCCGGATATTCAACTCACCCCGTCCAACCAACCCCGTCGACGATCCTCCGATAAGCCCCGTCAGCTCCATATTCCCATACACCTTCCCCTGAATCCCCGTCGACGTCACAGCGTTCACCATATCCAACAGCTCATGAAAATCCGCATGCAATACCTCACCCTTAACCGCATACCGGACGAGATTAGTCTCCACATCATCCGGAACAAACGTTACAGCCGCCGTGAATGTACCGCCCGCCACTCGCCCCCGGACATCCACCAAATCATTCGTTACTCCCCTCATCAAACATCGGGCGGTAATGTCGCTTACGTTAAACCGCCTAAACCTCAGCTGATCTCCATCCGCCGACAATTCCAAGGACGTCAAGGCCCTGTCCCTGTATGAAAAAACTCCCTTCCCGTAAATCCGCCCCCGCTCCCCAAACACCCACGACTCCGACAGCCACCCCGGGGGCAGTTCAATAATCCGCGCCAACGTCGGCAACTCAATAGTCGACACCGCTTCCCCTCCCACACTTCCCTGCGCCATATCAACCGTCACCCCACCAGTCACTGATCGCCCCGATATCACAACCACCACGGGATTGAGCATCAATCGACTGACCCCACCTCCACGTTCATACTTCCAAGTAACATTGGCAAACCCAATGGCGGCCCCCCTATATGCGAATCCAGACGCCTGAAAAATCCCTTCCGTGACACCCAGACTGTGATTGACGGTCGGAGTCTCAAATTTCACCTCCAACGCAGGCGGCTCGCCATGAAATGAAAATCGATCAAACACAGCGGACAAACTTAACCCCACCGATTCCAGAAACGGCTGTACCGCACGCGGGTCCACACGGGTCACTAGTCGCCCGCGAACACCACCGGCGTTCAGCATAACCACCTCGCCTTGGACGGTCCCCGAATTTAGTTCATCACCGACCAAGAAATCCATATCCGAGAAAGCAATAGCCTCCGGATCTAATTTAATTCTGGCATGACCACGCCGGATGGCCACCCCCATCAGATCAACATTCGCAAGCTGCACCCTGACATCAATCGCCGCACTCTCTCCTCCCCCTTTCTTGTCGCCCCCCTGTCGCTGATATGGACGAACCACCCCCCCTATAACCGCCACCTCCTTGATCCTCGACCCCCATCCAAGCCCCTTCTCGAGCAAAACAAAACGCACACCGACACGTTCAGCTTGAAAACAGGGTGGACCCGCAACACCCTTTGGGTAGACGCGCAATTGGTGCGCCGTGATTCCGCCCCGCAGATGCAGGGTTAGATGCGAAACCTCACAATACCAATCCCCCTTATTGACAGCGGCCAGTAGACGCTCTGTCAGGAAACTCGGGATCCCAACCCATGCCATCCACAACAGGATCAGCGGCACAACGACAAGCACAAACAAAACGCCACGCCTGACGTTGCCGCGCCTGCCTGAATAAAGTTTCTCATGCTGATTTATCACGTCTCACTCTTCGCTCGCCACTTGTCATTTTACACACCACTACCAACGCCCTCGGTCACTCACCCTTCCCCGTCATTGTCCAACGACAAGTCTTCGCATCAATGCCGCCGCCATGTCCTTCCGCAACACAAAAACCACATCCTGTCCCTGAAGCGCCGCATACACGTTACCGTCAACAGTCGTCGCTCCGAGAACCACAGTCTTCTGGATCCCCCCGCTTCCCGAAAGCCCGATCGTCAACCGTGTCGCCTTCTCACCCAACCCATAAAACGCCAGGTTCGTCACCAAGGCTGACTCCACTCGCTCCGCCCTCAACTCGCTAGCACCCTGCAACACACTTGTCACCCCCTCATCCGACACCTTTGCCTCCGGAGGTGAATCCGCCGCCCATCGCCCCTGTGCATCTCGTACAACACTTTCCTCCACACCATCATACATCAAGGTCAACCGACGCACCTTGGATGAATCCAAATCCAATAGTTTCCGGTCCATGTACTGCAACGCGTTCACAACCGGCATAACTTCACCACCCGCCGCTATGCCCGGAAAATCACTCAGCCTTATCCGCAATACCTGATGCGCCTCCTCATGATACACCACACACGATCCGTCGCCTGCGTTCGTGGCCACCAGATATGTCCATGCCCCACCCGGCGTCACCTCTGTCGACATCCCTGTCGTAACCTTGTTGGAAACCGGCACTGTCGATAATTCCACCCGCCACGTCACTGCCGTATTCATCTGCAACATCACATTGGTGGCCGCCAGCCCTGTAACAGGCTCCGCTTGAATATTGCACAACCTCCTCAATAATCCACCCACTGCGACCGCATCCGCACGCCGCCGGAAAGGATCCGTAATCACCCACCCACCCCCATCCTGCCGTTCCATGACCAACTTCGTTTCCCCATCGCGCAACACCACGGACACCACCTCCGAAGGAATGGCATCACACAACCGACGGTCATCTAGCGATTCAACCCCAACCATCAATGGCGCAATCAACTCTTTCCTGAGAAGACCTATCGCCCCCATGTCACTCACCCTCGCGTAAACCAAATCCGGTTTATCCTGCTTATCCTTACCCACCACCAACTCGATCGGCTCCTGACTGCCCTCCTGCCATACCGAAACCTGTAAAACCGCCTCGTCCTGACCAAACCCGTACGACACAGGATCGGAAACCAGCGACTCCCCTCCAAATGACTCCATGGATAACTGCCGCAAATCCCCAATCAACCGCTCCACGGCCGCCCCGTCCGCACGTCCCTCCTGTGGTTGCTGAATTCTCCACTCCCCTCCGCGGAACACCAACTGCACAAACCCCTCGGCATGCTTGATCTCCATCCGGGATATCCGCTTAAAGGCCGCCGGTATCACTGCCCGGTCCCGCAACCCATCAAGACTCAAGGGAATCGCCCCCTCAATATCACCACTCGCCGCCACAACATCCGGCGACGCCCCGAGCATCACATACACCTGCTTCGTCAGTGGCACTTCGCCACCAATCACCACCTCATCCTGATGTTGCTCCGTACCAACAAACAGCCTCGCCCTCGGCACATCCAATCCAAAACTCGCCAACGATAGACCTCTCTGCGTCTGCCGCTCCACATTGATGACCTCTTCCTGAACCGTCCGATTCAGCGCCTCCAGAATTCGCGTCACCGCCGCCGCATCGGCACGTGTTTCCACAGGCCGCACCAGACGCCACTTGCCGTTCCGAGCCACACAGTCCGCCTTGAAATCGCGCGTCACCACACTCAACCGGGTTATCGCTTCCACGTCTATAGGCAACAACGGTTCCTCTTTCAACACCGCCAGCCCTTCGCTGGGCATGCGACGCTCAAAGACAACAATAAACAGCCCCAGAAACGCAATCGCCACCAACAACCATCTAACAGGTCTCCACGTCATGCCGCCACCCCTTCCCTTGGTCTGCGGCTACGGGCATCACGACGCGCCAGCCCAATCAAAACCGCCAGGCTCAACATCACCACGGGCCACATCGTCGCAATCAGAAGAAACGCCGGCCATCGACTCTCGGGACTCAGCTTCAGATCAAACATCCCCACCACCGAACTGACGTTATCCCCCGTCGATCGCTCCAACAGCCAGCCGGCCGCATTCATGAATAACAATCGGTTCCCGCCCGTCAAACATCGGTTCGCCGCAAACTGCGAATCGCCAATCACCACCAGTCGCACCGGACGAATATCCATCTTGATCGCCGAGCGCCCGGCCTTTTCCACCGCCACCGCCACGCTCAGGGGCCCCTGCCTGTCGTATCCTTCGTTATACTGCGGCGGCTGTCTCTCCGTATCCGTCTCCATCCAACTCTTCCTCGAGGTCAACGCCAACCGTACTGCTTGCGGCCTGTCGATCTGATCCGTAATCCGCGCCGACGCCGCTCCATCGCCCGGCTCCACCGGTCGCGGCATTGTCAAGGTGCTGACCAATACGCCCATTCCTCGCGTCACAGGATGCAACCCATACGTCGTCAACAACACCTCTCCCATTCCCGTCGCCGCCCTCCCCTTATCAAGCGGCACCACAACACCACCCCTCTGGTCCACAACAAATCCACCACCCACCTTGACACCCCACTCTTCAAGCAACGACTCCAAACCCGTCTCAACTCCCGCGTCAATCATCACCATCAACCGCCCACCCAGTGCCAGATAATCCCGAATCCTTCCAACCTCCCACGGCGTGAATGACCGCACCGGACCGGCGATCACCAGCAACGAACAATCATTCGAGACCCCACCCGGCGCTTCCAGTGTCAAGGATCTCACTTCCGCCGGACTATCCCTCAAAGCTCCGGCAATCTCCGAGTACCCGACAAAATCTCCATAATCATCCGGGTTCCTCTCCCCATGCCCGCCAAGGAAGTAAACCACTGGCACCGTTTCGCGCGCCAACCCGTGAATAGCCGACGTTAACCCCTGCTCCATCGCCCCAAGGAATATCCCGCCGCGCGGTTGCCGCCCCTTGACCGATCGGGACTTCGGCAGGAACCCACTCAAATACAACACCCTCTTGCGTTGCCCGAACTCCACAATAAGCGCCCCACTCTCCCGGATGGAATACTGCCTCACCAAATCACGCGTCCGCCCAATCTCCACATCCGGATCCACATAATGAATCGTCAACGCCGACGAGGCTTGCTCATATTGGGTCAACAACCGCCGCGCCGCTGGCACCAAGGGGTCCCCCGCTCGCGCCATCAGCGTCACCGTCCCCTGCGTCTTGAGGCCCCTTAACACCTCCACCGTCTTTCCTGACAGCAACCCACTGCCACCACTCGTCCAATCCCACTTTACCCCATGCTGTATTGACACATAATTCACCATCAGAACCAACACCACCGTCAACATCGATGCCACGATCAAGTTCATGACACCCGATGGCCGCCGACAGCGCGCCAACTGGAGTATTCGGACATTAAGGAACAACAACGCCACTATCGTCACCAGATAGAAAATGATCGCGCGACTATCCACCAGTCCCGCCGCAAACGACGCCACATGCGAACCCACCAAGGCGAATCCATCGCTCGAATCCGCCCCCCCTGTCCCGATCCAGCTCCGCAATGCCCCGCGGAACACCACCATGCCTGTCACAACAAAGGTCGCCACCGCCGCAGCCGACTGCCGCCTCAACACCTGCGAAAACAACAAACCTGTCGCCGTCACCAGCCCGATCACCAGTAACAAGATCAACACTCCCGCCGCCCAGGCCCCAACATCCATCCCGCCCGGTGGCCCCGCCAGAAAACTCAACAACCAGGGATAGGAAACCGCAGGCACACATAACGCCGTCAGCCACATCACCGTCGTCCCGAATTTGATAAGAATGATGTCCACTTCTTCAACAGGCGCCGTCAACAGAAGCTCCAGCGTACCTCGCTCCTGCTCCTCGCCCATCGGACGCACCGAGCAAATCGACGCCGTGGCCACCACCGCCATCCAGAACAAAATGCCACCAAAAGTAACCTCCGACATCAACAACCCACGCCCGGGCATCGTCAACACGCTGACCCAGAACCCCACCCCTGTCAGGAACAAAAATGCCGCCCCCATCAAATAATGACTCGGCGACAACAGCCACGCCCTCATCTCCCGCCGCCATAGCGGATGCGCCGTACTCATGTTTCCCCCCGTTTCCCAACAAGCTTCATGACAGCCCCGCGAAGATCCGAAGTCCCGCTATCCGCCATCATCTTGGCAGGACTCTCAAAGGCCACCAACCGCCCGGCATTCAACACCGCCACCCGTGTCGCCAGTGTCTCCGCCTCGCGCCAGTCATGCGTCGAGAACACCACCGCGCCCTCATCCTTTGGCGCCACAAAAAACGACTGGATCCGTTCCGCGTTCATCGGATCAAGTCCCAACGTTGGCTCATCCAATAATAAAACCAAGGGATGCCCCGCCAAGCTATCCGCCAACAATACCCGCCTCGTCTCACCCTTGGACAGGGATCCCATCAAAGCGCGCTCCACCCCCCCCAATCCGCACCTCTGCACCAGTTCTCGCAACTTCTTTTGCCGAGCCCGTCCCGTCAATCCCTTCAATCTCGCCCGGAACGACAAATACTCCATCACCCGCATTTCAGGATAAACCGCGTCTCGCTCCGGTAAATACCCGATCATTCTGCGAACCCTGATCGAATCCTCCTGAGTATCCACCCCGCCAATCTGGACCGTGCCCGCCGTTGGAAAAATATAGGAAGTCATAAGGCGCAACAGGGTCGATTTGCCTGCCCCGCTCGGCCCCACCAAGGCAACAACCTCACCATGTTTCACTTGTAGTGAAACGTCATCAAGGGCCGTAGTCGCCCCGAATCGTTGAGTTACATGCGAGATATCAATTACCATAAAGCCTTCCACGCCATTGCCACTATGAATCCCCGCATTATGAAGCCGAAACCAGCCACGTCAAGACACACCACATCAAAAAATGGAATCCCTTCACTCCTTATGTTATAATGAGACACGAAATGACACCGGTGCGGCAAAGGTGCTTTAACAGGGGGACCCTCAACTTGGCCATTCGCTCTGCGAATGTACGCCTTGGTGCGCTATTTTTCGTCCTCTCGGCGGCCATTACCGCTCAAGCGTCACAACCCTCCTCGACCTCGTGGGTGGCTCTATCCAAAGGGAACCCCGCTCCAGCCTCAGTCACGCGCAAATCCACCACCGCAAATTCCCTGAACATCGTCTTTTCAATCCCCGGCCTGGAAGCCACCGATGTATCCAACAATAACGGCATACACGGTCGTCTGTCCGTACCGGACTCCGGCCACACTTCCGAAATCGGAAAACCAGAATTGCCCGTCATCCGCCGCCTGATTGTCGCCCCCGAAGGGGCCTCCCTAAGTCTTTCATGGAAGGCCATCCCTACACACCGCTCATTAACCGAGCTCGGTCTCCGCTTTACCAACCTCTCCAGAACCAATGGCAATCCTCATCTGAAATGGCTAAGCGCCGACAGCCTCATTCAGCCTCCCCCTCCCTACATCATCTGGGCATCCACCAACCTCATGTCCACCAACTGGCTATCCATCACCAACATTCAGGACCGCACCCCGCCAACCAACACCATCGTGATCCCGCCACCCTTCCCCTCCTCTCCAACCTTCTTCCGTATTACCATTCCCAATTAAGCAAAGGACCATTCATGCAGATCATCGAGCCACACATCCACATGTATTCCCGCACCACCGATGACTATCAAGCCATGTACAATGCCGGAATCCGGGCTTGCGTTGAACCATCCTTCTGGCTGGGCGCCAATCGCCGCTACGCCGGAACCTTCTTCGATTACTTCAATCTCATCCTCGAATTCGAAACCGTCCGTGCCCGCCGCTTCGGCATCGATCACTTCGCCGCCGTTTCCCTCAACCCCAAGGAAGCGGAAGACCACGGCCTCGCCAACGAGGTCATCTCCGGCCTGCCAACCTACCTCGATCATCCGCGCTGTGTGGCCCTCGGCGAAATCGGATTCAACAACATCACGCCTAACGAGGAAAAAGCCTTCATCGCCCAACTGCGCATCGCCAAGACCCGCCAGATGCCTGTCATCATCCACCTGCCCCACATCGACAAACTCCGCGGCACTCAACGAACCATCGCCATCCTTCGCGACGAAGCCATGGACCCCAACCGCATCATCATCGATCACAACACCGAGGAAACCATCGCCCTTTCCCTCGACTCCGGCTGTTACTGCGGAATGACGGTCTACCCCATCTCCAAACTCTCCCCCGAGCGTGTTTCAGGCATCATCCGCCAATACGGAAGCAACCGCATGATCGTCAATGGTTCCGCCGACTGGGGCGTCTCCGACCCCCTCAGCCTGATCAAGGTGGTAAAACAACTCCAAGCCGACGGTGTGGCACAAGCACACATTCAACACATAGTCCGCGACAATGCCATGGCATTCTACGGCAACTCCCCAAACTGGAAACCCAACTTTAACATTCAGCCGCTAGACCCGAAAGAATTCCAACGATAACCCCCCCTCTTATATCCCCTCGCTCTCATCCCTCTCCCGATGCGTCAACGCGCGAAGCAACGGCCA
>CAZDUS010000001.1:0-272618 GCA_964508705.1 uncultured Verrucomicrobiota bacterium | reverse complement strand
ACACCAGGAGCAAGATCGTGCTCCAACGCTTCATCCTGGGCCCCCTTCAACAGGGTAATCACCCGCCTTGTATCCCCAACAGCGTCACGGCACGAATCACATTCAATCAAGTGGTTTTCAAATTCACCCCGCAATGACGACGGCAACTCCCCCCCGACAAACGCGGCCACATTCTCGCCCTGCGGACATTCATGCTTTTTCATGCAGATACTCCCTCAACGCTTTGATCGCCAGATTCATCCGGGATTTCACAGTCCCTTCAGGAATATCCAGAACCTCGGCAATATCCTCATATCGCATCCCCTGATAAATGCTCAAAACCACTACACTTCGCAATTTTTCCGACAAGGACGCCAACGCCGACTCAACATCCATATGCTGGGACTGAACCTTGCCCGACTCATCCACAGGTATCGGCTCCTGTAAAAGCTTCAGCCGCAATCGCTCCCTCTGAAACCATTTTCGCCCATGATCCGCCAGAACATGGCGCGCAATCACATAGACAAAGGTCTTAAACTTCGCCGCAGGCCGGTATCGTTCCCGCGCCTTGTACAACCGGACAAACGTTTCCTGGGTAAGATCTTCCGCATCGTGGTAAGCGCCCATCCGCCTGAAAAAGTTCACCAATTGACACTGATAGGTGTGAATCAGCGAAATAAATGCATCGTGGGACCCTTTCCCCACCTCCATCATCAGGGCCGAATCAGGATCTCCATCCGTCCAAGTTTGATCAGAAACTGTCATGCCGTCAATTCTAGTGAACGTTTCATCACTGCATTCCGTTCACTTATAGGGACTCAAAATACACCATGTGTCACGAAAGGCAACGATGATGAGAAATGACGACTATTTGCCGTTTCTGCCGGAACAAACCCGCAGGAAGAAATTGCGCCCCCTCGCTTGTTGCGTTATTGTAAAACCAGAAAGGAAGCCTTCCAAAATGAAACACCTACCCGTTATTCTTGCCTCATCCTTCTTGCTTGCGGGCGGCACAATCTCCTTCTGTCACGCCGCTCCAGCCATCATGCCTCCAAAACCCGCCGATGCCACCCTGAACTCCAGCCAGACAATCACTGGCGAAATTGATATCTCCCTCCTGAACGAAGCCCGCCTCGTCCAACAGCGCGGCCTCACCTGGCTGGCCAAACGCCAGAAACCCGACGGATCATGGTCCATGCCGGGTATGCCCGCCCTGACCGCTCTCCCCCTCTGGGCTTTCGCCGTCGGTAATCATCCCGACAAATCCCTTGTGGTTTCCAACGCCGTTCAATTCATCCTGAAAAACGTTCAACCCAATGGCAGCATCTACCAGAAAAGCGATACGCCGGGCGGCGGCCTCGTGAATTACAATACCGCCATCTGCATGACCGCCCTGCACATGACTGGCGACCCATCGCTTGTGCCGGTCGTCCAAAACGCCCGCCGCTTCATGGTCGCCGCGCAACACCTGGAAGGCGATGATATCTACAAAGGTGGCTTCGGCTACGACAAGACCAGCGGCCGACAATACACAGACCTCAGCGATTCCGTCATCGCCTTCGAAGCCATGCGCCTGACCCAGGGTGTCGAGGATCATCGCCCCGCTGGCGAAGCCCGCGCCGATATCAACTGGAACGCCGCTACCCAGTTCCTCGGCAAGGTTCAAAACACCGAACAGGCTGGCACCAATGACGTCGGTGGGTTCGCCTACCGTCCGGACGAGAGCAAGGCTGGCACCACCACAAACGCCGCGGGCGTTATCGTGTTCCGCTCCTACGGAAGCATGACCTACGCCGGCATGTTGAGCCTGATCTACGCCGATGTCTCCCGCACCGACCCGCGCGTCCGCTCCGCCTTCGACTGGGCCGTCAACCACTGGTCGCTCGATGAAAATCCCGGCATGGGACCGCAGGGGCTCTATTACTTCTACAACATCATGGCTAAATCGCTGGCCGCCTATGGACTCGAAGCCGTCCCGGCCAAGGGCACCGAGAAACCCTTGGCATGGCGGTCCGCCATGTTGCGCAAATTAATCAGCCTGCAACAGGTGGAGAAGGACGGCAGCGGCGAAGGCTACTGGCTGAACACCAACAACCGCTGGCTGGAAAATGACCCCGTACTGGTCACCGCCTACACGCTCATCGCCCTCGACGTGGCCTTGGGCGACACGCCTCAAAACTAATGAACGGGCTTGGCAGAATAAATATAAGCGTTCTGTCGGCAGCAAAATTGCTGTTGTTTGCTGGTCTTTCTCTGACTGCTTCATGCGCTACCAGTTTTGACAAGACCAAGAAGCCTGATGCCGTATCAGGGGCAACACCACATTATAGCGGGGGTGATCGAGGCGCACTTCCCGTCGCCTCCAGCGACTATGAGGTGTTGGGCATAAAGGACGGCATTAAAAATTGGTCTATAAAATACGACCGGACTTTAGTGCGCGGCGGCGAATTCTATGATGACAAAGTCATTAATGCCCTTCGCGAATGGAATATCAAAACCGTCGTTTCCATTTCCCCCAGCGACCACGAGCGAGCGCTCTGCAGGAAATATGGACTGGTGTTGGTGGAAATCCTGTTTGATAAAAAAACAGGCCCCTCCTCTGCTGATCTGCATCGTTTCCTTCAGACGATAAAAACGGGTACAGGCCCATTCTATGTCCATTGTGTGGGCGGAACCCATCGCGCTGGCGTTCTTGGGGTTGCTTACCGGATGCACATCCTCAACTGGCCTTACGAAAAAGCCGTTCTGGAATTCGGCCAACTCGGCGGCGATCTGAAAGCCGACCATTCATTGCTTGAGCCAGTCAAGGCGTTCAAGCCCTGATCCAGACTATTTCCGTTTGTTTGGATCACTACGAAACCCGCGAACGTCGCGAAAGATTCGAGAATTATAAGCAATATATTACTTTCGCGAGGTTCGCGATTTTCATCGTTTAACTGCTCTTTATGGGATCACTCGTAATGCGGCCACAGCCGAATGATTTTAACCGTGTGGACTTCTTCAAGAGCATGATACACCAGACGATGCTGTATGTTTATTCGGCGGGAACATGCGCCAGCCAGATCCCCAACCAGTTTCGCCAAAGGGGGCGGATTCTGATATGGATTCTTCTCCAGAATCTCGAGCAATCGCTCCGCTTTGGGCTTTAAGCCAGAAGCTTTAAGTTTCTTGGCATCCTTTTGGGCCTGCTTAGTAAAGACAATCGTCCAGCTCACCACTTAAGCTCCGTGCTGCACCTGCCAACAGGAGTCCTCATTCCCTCTTTAATGGACTCCCGCATTCCTGGAATCGCAGTCAAAAACAATGTCTTCTGAATCGCCATCCAATCCTCCCCCGAAATGAGAACGGCCGAATGCCGTTTCGCGGTAATCTGAATGGCCTCATGGGATTCCGCCACGTCATCCAGAAGAGAGTAAAGAGACTTCCGAGCCTCGGTAGCTGTGAGTGTTGTCATAACAAAATCCTTTTGTACGCTATAACGTACGCCTTTCCATTCCTTTTGTATAAATGTCCTTGGCGAGCGTCATCCCTCACTCTCCGAGTGCCCAGCGCGGGCACGAGGTAGCGGTTGAGGGCTTTGCTCGGTTTCCTTCGTCGTCGCCTTCCTAAGCCTGAACCCAAGAAACGATCCCAGCAGAGATGGGGCATTCACGATTCCATACAGAATGAACTCCAGCGGAAAGAGGTTGTGGGATGTTGAGGAGACGACCATCTCAGAAATTGCAAGAATGGGAGGAAACCCAAGCTCAGAGACAGAAGGAACGGGCGCGCGGAGCCTGTTCACTGCAGCGCATGGTTAGCCGTTGCGGTTAAGTCGGACAGCCATTGATGTCGCATAGGAATGAAACCCGAGCAACTCGGCGACTCGAATAGAAGCTCGATTCGATTGGAGCGTGCGATACTGCGGAAGAAGCCCCGCGGCGATGGCACGTCCGGCGAGATGTGCAACCACGCTGCGGCCAAAGAAGTGGCGGCGGAAGTCGGGATGGGTGACGACGGAAATGTGGGCAATGGTGCCGCCCCAAACCTTGTAGCCTGCCAAGGAAGCGATTCGCTCACCGACAAAGACCGCGGAGCATGGATGCTCGATGGAACTGCCTCCGTGTTCCCACTCGGTCGCGTCGCACGACTGCTGCAACGCAGCGAGGGCAGCCGCGTCGTCCAGGCCGAGCGCACGCGCCGGATGTGCTGGCCAAGGGGCTGCCTCTGCGTAACCGATATAAGCCGGGCCAATGACTGCTGAGGAAACTGAACTGAGGGCGGAAGCAAAGCTGTAGGGTGAAAAGCCGCGTGGCAGTGAGGACAACAATGCCAGGAGCGTGTCGGCGCGTTCTGGAGGAATAGAGGCTGTGACTCCGCCGCCGCGAAACAGGGCAAATACGCCGCAATAGTCGGCAAGCTCGGCTCCGTGGGTAACGATGCGAAACGGCTATGCAAAAAGCTCATCGGGTGAGCAGCCGAGATGTGACGCCCAATAGGCGCTAGCAATTGAAATCGTGCGGTCGTTCAGCATATGCGTGTAGCGACGGCTAACAGTGTTATTGAACGTACTTCAGACCATTGTTTCTTGTTCTAAATAGGCTGTCAAAGCATGACTCGGTCAGTTAACCATCAATTGTGCAACTTGTTACCCTTAAAGTCGTTGCCAAAGAAAGCACAGCTCTCGCTACACTTCAAAGTAGGCTTTATGCAGAAACATCTACGCTCTCTGCAACAATCAACCAGCTCTTGACCGCATAAAGCCTACTTCAACCCCCTCATTCCAATCCCTTTTTACTACCTTCGGCAGAAAAACAATTCCCCACCCCTTTGCGCTCTTGGAGAACTTCCATTCAAATTCTTCTTTGCCCGGATCCCCATCCAATTAAGTGGCCTCAGGCGTCTCCGCACCCTCAACCGCGACGTCATCATCCGGCTCCACCGTTGTCGCCGCCACGAGTTTGTCACCCTGATCAAGATTGATCAGGCGAACACCCTGCGTCACCCGGCTGATCGTACGTACATCCGCCACCGGCATCCGGATCATCTGCCCTTGCGCCGTAATCAGCATCAAGGCATCACCCTCTTGCACTGCATGGGCGCCAACTATCGCCCCATTTCGCTCAGAACAGCGAATCGTCATCAATCCCTTGCCCCCACGCTTCTGAACCCGGTACTCATCAAAGCCTGTCCGTTTGCCATATCCGTTTTCCGTACACACCAGGAACGTCGCCCGAGTATCCACAATCTCCAGACTCTCCACCCGGTCACCTTCACCCAGTGTAATCCCGCAAACACCTCGCGTATCACGCCCCTGATCACGTAATTCCGACTCGTTAAACCGGATGCTCATGCCGCCGTGGGTTGTCAGCACAATCTCGTTGTGCCCGTCAGTCTGCTTCACACTGATCAACCGGTCACCCTCATCAATAGCAATGGAGATAATCCCTGCGCTACGCGGATTGCTGAACGCCCCAAGATTGGTCTTCTTGACCACACCCTTCTCGGTCGCAAATACAACAAACTGGTTCTCGGCAAATTCGCGCACCTTGACCATGGAGGCAATGGTTTCCCCACTCTGGACATTCAACAGGTTCACCAATGCCTTGCCCTTGGACGTACGCGACGCCTCGGGAATCTCATAAACCTTTTCCCAGTAAACACGCCCTTCCGACGTGAAGAAGAGAATGTAGTCGTGCGTATTGGCCACAAAGAGATGCTCAACGTAGTCCTCTTCCTTGGTCTCCATACCCGCCACACCCTTGCCACCGCGCCGCTGGGCCTTGTAGGTACTCACCGCCGTGCGCTTGATGTACCCCGTGTGACTGATCGTAATCACGTAGCCGCGATCTGCAATCAAGTCCTCGATGTTCACCTCGCCCTCATCCGGCACCAGGCTGGTGTGTCGCTCGTCGGCATATTGTTTCCGGACCTCGATCAGATCGGCTTTGATCACCGCGAATAACTTCTCGCGGCTCGCCAACAGGTCGCGCAAATAGGAGATCAACTTGATCAACTCCAGATATTCAGCCTCAATCTTGTCGCGCTCCAACCCGGTCAACTGGTAGAGGCGCATATCGAGAATGGCGTTCGACTGGATCTCGCTCAAGCCGAACTTGGACATCAACTGGGATCTGGCATTATCGCGATCCTTGGAACTGCGAATCACCTTGACCACCTCATCGAGATGATCCAGGGCAATCTTCAACCCCTCGAGGATATGGGCGCGCGCCTCGGCCTTATCCAACTCAAACTGCGTCCGCCGTCGGATGACGTCATACCGGTGGTCCAGATACGCCTCCAGCAATTCCCGCAGGTTCATGATCTTCGGTCGCCCGTGGTCAATCGCCAGCATAATGGCACCGAACGTCGTCTGGAGCTGGGTGTGCTTGTACAGGTTGTTCAGCACAACCTTTGCCACCACGCCGCGCTTGAGTTCAATGACAATCCGGATGCCGTCCTTGTTGGACTCATCACGCAGGTCGGAAATGCCTTCAATTTTCTTTTCCTGAACAAGCAACGCGATACTCGTTATGAGGTTGGCCTTGTTAACAGCATAGGGTATCTCAGTGATAATGATGCTTTCCTTGCCCTGCTTGCCTTCCTCGATGCCCGCCCGTCCGCGCACCTTCAGTAAGCCGCGCCCCGTGCGATACATGTCCGAAATCGGCTTCAGCCCGCACAGAATTCCCCCCGTGGGAAAATCAGGCCCCTTCACATGCTTCATCAAATCATCAATGGACGCATTCTCATGGTCGATCAAATGCACCAGCGCATCCACAAGCTCGCCGAGATTGTGTGGCGGAATGTTCGTGGCCATACCCACCGCAATACCCGTACTGCCGTTCAACAGCAGGTTCGGAACGCGGGACGGCAGCACCGAGGGCTCGGTGAGGTCGCCATTGTAGTTCGGGACCATGTCCACCGTGTTCTTGTCGATATCCGACAGCATCTCCTCCGCCATGCTCGTCAGGCGCGATTCGGTATACCGATAGGCCGCGGCATTATCACCATCAATGCTACCAAAGTTCCCCTGCCCATCGACCAGCATGTACCGCATGGCAAAATCCTGGGCCATTCGCACCAGGGTGTCATACACCGAGGAGTCACCGTGCGGGTGATACTTACCCAGCACTTCACCAACGACATACGCGCATTTCTTGTAGGGCCGATTGTGCAATAAACCGAGATTCCTCATGGCGTACAGGATACGCCGCGCGCCGGGCTTCATCCCGTCACGGGCGTCCGGCAATGCGCGCCCGATAATGACACTCATGGAGTAGTCAATATACGAGCGCTGCATCTCGTCTTCGATGTTGATATTCCCAAGCAATTCGTTGCGTGTGTACATAGCTTAAATATCCAGATTCGTGACGTTAAGAGCATTATCCTCGATGAACTTGCGCCTAGGCTCCACTTCATCCCCCATCAGGATCGTGAAGATTTCGTCCGCCTTGACCGCATCCGCCTGCACCACCTTGAGCAGTTTGCGTTTATCCGGATTCATCGTGGTCTCATAAAGTTGTTCGGGATTCATTTCTCCCAACCCTTTGTACCGCTGGATGTTCAAGCCTTTGCGACCGAACTCGCGAACCACCTCAAGCAGGTTAGGCAGTGAGAAGATCGCGGTCTCGCCGTCGTCTGCGTCCTTCAACTTGAAAATCGGCTCCTCATGCCTCGTGAAGTGATCCAGCGTGAACCCTTTCTTCTCTATGGCTTCTACCACCTTGGCCAGCGCGCTGGCCACATAAAGTTCCTGCCACCGGAACGCCGTATCCACCTGCCCCGCGCCGTTCGAGCCCTCAGTGAAGATTTCCAGCTGTAATCCCATCTTCAATTCCGCGCTCTCGCGCAGTTTCTTAAGCGCCTCGTCGTCCGCCACATAATGATGCTCGGCCGATTCCCCCTTGCCAATGGTCACATAATACCGGGGGAACGCTCCAGCCTTGCTCCGCTTCTGTAGGTAGTCCTCAAGATTGACCCCCTTGCGGGCGAGACTCTTGGATGCCTGCTCGATCTGCAACAGCAGTTCCAGTACGGCCATCAGTTCCTTGCCCTCGAAGGTCTTGCCGCGCCCAACCTTGAGCGTCAAATCCTCAGCTCCCAGCTCCAGCAGTTTGCGGGTCAGCGTCTCTTCGGTATCAATATATTCCTCGCGCTTCTTGCGGCTGACCTTGTACAGCGGCGGCTGGGCCAGATACACATACCCGCTCTCAATCAGGTGTGGCATCTGGCGATAGAAGAATGTCAGCAACAGCGTGCGGATGTGCGATCCGTCCACGTCGGCATCGGTCATAATAATGATCTTGTGGTACCGGACCTTGCTGACATCAAATTCATCCGCGCCGATGCCCGCGCCAATCGCCGTGACCATCGTTCGGATTTCATTGTTGTTCAGGATCTTGTCCAGCCGCGCCTTTTCCACGTTCAACACTTTACCGCGCAACGGGAGAATCGCCTGGAACTCACGGTTCCGGCCTTGCTTGGCGGAACCACCGGCGCTGTCACCCTCCACCAGGTACAGCTCACATAAGGCGGGATCACGCTCGGAACAATCCGCCAGCTTGCCTGGCAATGCCGCCGAATCAAGCGCCCCCTTGCGGCGGGTCAGATCGCGGGCCTTGCGGGCCGCATCACGCGCGCGGGCCGAAAGCAAAGCCTTGTCGATTACCCGTCTCGCCACCGAAGGATGCTCCTCCAGATAGGTGGACAATTCATCGTTCACCACCGAGGCCACAATCCCCTCAACCTCGCTGTTCCCGAGCTTGGTCTTCGTCTGCCCTTCAAACTGCGGACGCGGCAACTTTACACTGATCACCGCCGTCATCCCCTCGCGCACATCATCGCCGGACAAGCTCTCCTTGTCCTCCTTGATGAGCTTGTTGGTCTTGGCGTAGGCATTGATCGTACGCGTTAACGCCGACCGGAATCCGCTGAGATGCGTGCCACCCTCGGTCGTGTTGATGTTATTGGCAAAGCACAGCATCGATTCCGTATAGGTGTCCGTGTACTGGAACGCGATTTCCACAGCAATACCGTCGCGATCCTTGTTGAAGGCGATCACTTTAGGATGCAAGGGGGCCTTGCTACGGTTCAGGTGCTCAACAAACTCCACCACTCCACCCTTGAACTTGAACGTCTCCTCACGGGCAGGCTCCTCCTGCGAGAAGTTAATCTCTATGCCACCGTTCAGGAACGCCAGCTCGCGTAGGCGGTTGGCCAGGATATCCCACTCAAACTTTGTAACACTGAAAATCTGGTTGTCCGGCATGAAGGTGATCTTGGTTCCCGTCCCGCGGGTTTTGCCAATCGTCTCCAGTTTCGAGACCGGCTTGCCGCGCTCATACCGCTGGTGATAGATCTGCCCGTCGCGGCGGACTTCCACCTCCAACCACTCGCTCAACGCGTTCACGCACGAGACACCAACACCATGCAGACCGCCCGACACCTTGTAGCTGTCGTTGTCGAATTTCCCGCCGGCATGCAGCACCGTCAGCGCCACTTCCACGGCCGGCCGCTTTTCCGTAGGATGCATGTCCACGGGAATACCGCGCCCGTTATCATTGATTGTCACCGATCCATCGGCATTAATTTGGACCTGCACGCTCGTGCAATACCCAGCCAACGCCTCGTCAATGGAGTTATCAACTACCTCGTAGACCAGATGATGGAGCCCCCTGACTGCGGTGTCTCCGATGTACATTGCCGGGCGCTTGCGCACGGCCTGAATGCCTTCTAGCACGGTGATGTGGGATGCGTCATACGCGCCACTCTTCTTTTGTTGTTCAGCCATAGTGAGAACTCATTCTCCTTGCGACACTTACGCCGCTAATCACGCCCCGCTTGTGTGACAAATCCAACCCAGAAAACCAGCCATTTTATCGCTCAATTTTCCTCTTGCGGACAGTCCCCTCCTTAGGGGGGGATTTAAGTGCGTGAAGATACCGGAAAACCCTGTTTTCATCAAGTGATATATGGGTCAAAAACCACAAAATATTGTGGCTGACTGAGGGGTCCCTACGCTACCCATCGGGGTTGTTGGACTTCCACATATTTCGGGGTTTTATGTGTTTTTCACCCTCGATGAACCATCCACTTCGCTAGATTACTCAGAGTCAAAGAGGCTGAGGGGAAATTTCACAATCTAGACCTCTCCTCTGCTTCGCTGTCTCCGCCTCCACGAAACCGTGTCGCGCATGTTTCGGGTGTTGTACTCGGCACCCGAAACATGCGCGACACATTTGCCTTTCTCTATCTTCTCTTCTCTGTGCCTCCGTGCCTCAAGCTTGGTAATCCAAGCGGGTGGTAAGCCATGTTTGCCTCGGACAAGTCCCAAAACTCGCAGCTGCGCATGGAATTTTCTTTCATCCTCGGACCGTCATCCTCATACTCCCCTAACATCTATTCATTAAAGCATTGCGTGCTGTCGCAACACAGGCGCTGCAAGGCCCTTGAAGCGATCGAATTGGGAGTTACAACCGTGGATGAATATCTGATCACTGCCGAAAGCCTGAAACTCTATCAGGTCTACAACATACGTTACTTGCGGCCCTACCCCACAGGCGAAAAAATCGTTACCGCCCGCGCCCTGTTCCTCGGACTCTTCAACAACAAGAACAGCGTCTCGTCCGATTTCCTCGCCATGGGCTCCGACCAGGAACCCTCCACGCTAGCCAAATACTTCGGACTCTGGTTCCTGACCTATTGCCCCGTGATGTCCGCAGACGACATCATGAGCACAATCGACTCATTTGAATTTGTCTTCTGCCATCCCGAAAAAGGCATGTCACGTCCGGAAGGCGCATCCGTCATCACAATCCAGCCGCCATATTCTTCCGTTAAGACCATGCTTCCCCAGGACACTGTGGAATCCAAAAGGGCGTTTGAAAAACTGAAGATCATTTCCAAAAAGACAGGCCTCATTGATGTCCGCCTGGATGCCTATACCACCAAATCGCCAACCAAGCTGACCAACACCGTTATCCGCAACCTTCACCGCGGCCTGACGAAACTCGTCGAGAAAGCCTGACCGTTCTCGAACATACACAGCTCACGACGCTTCACGTAGCACGCCCACCAGCAAATCCCAAAAATTCTTAACCGATGCGATTTCAACCTTCTCATCCGGCGAATGGGGAAACTTGATCGTGGGCCCCAGCGCAATCATATCCATCCCGGGGTAGATGTTCCCGATAATCCCGCACTCAAGCCCGGCGTGGACCACTTCAATGACAGGCTCGCGCCAGAACATCCCCCGATACACCGCTTTTGTCTTCTCCAGCAATGGCGAATGCGGGTTCGGCTTCCAGCCGGGATACGCCCCGCCATGCTTCACCGTAGCCCCATTCCCGGCAAGATCATAGACACCCTGAATAGCTGCCACAACATCCTGTTTGGCAGATTCCACGGCACTGCGGGTAAGTGACTGAATCTCGAAATGCTCGTCTAACGTGCGAAGCACCGAGAGATTGGTAGATGTTTCCACGATCCCCTTAACCTCATCGCTCATGCGCACGACACCATTGGGCAACACATACAAGAGATTGATCAATCGCGTCTGCGACTCCATGTCAATAACCAGGGCAGGATCCTCTTTTTCAACCTCAATGCGGAAGTCAGGCTCGGCAATTGCATACTCCTGCCGGATTTCATTGGCAAACATCCGGACCACATAATCCAGCGCCGCTTGCTTCTCCTCGGCGACCGCAATGACTGCGAACGCCTCACGCGGGATGGCATTCCGCACATTGCCACCTTCCACTGTAACCATCCTGATCCCCGCCTGCCGTGCCGCCGCGGCAAGAAACCGGTTCATGAACTTCACGGCATTCCCCCTGCCCAAATGAATATCCGCGCCGGAATGCCCGCCCTTCAATCCTCGAATGGAAATTCGATGAAAAGCATGCGCCCCCCTGATTCCCTCTCTCTTGAACTTCAAAACGCCGCTATTGTTGATTCCTCCGGCACAGCCAATACAAAAGTGGCCATCCTCCTCCGCATCTGTGTTGATCATCAAATAGCCGGTAATAAACCCGGGCTTGAGCCCGAAGGCGCCGGTAAGCCCGGTCTCCTCTTCAACGGTAAACAACGCCTCAATCGTCCCGTGGACAAGACTCTTGTCCTCGAGAACAGCCAGAAGAGCCGCCGCGCCAATGCCATTATCGGCACCCAGCGTTGTCTCGGTTGCCTTTACCCATCCGTCTTCACCATAGGGGCGGATGGCATCCTTCTCAAAATCATGAGCCACTCCCTGATTCTTTTGCGGCACCATATCGATATGCGCCTGCAAGACAATCGTTCGCCGGTTCTCCATCCCCTTCGTGGCCGGCTTGATGACCACCGTGTTCCCAACTTCATCCGTCCTGAACACCAGTCCGTTTCTTTTCGCGAAAGCCTGGATCCATTCCACCAGCCGACCTTCATGCCCTGACGGGTGCGGGATATCACATATCTGCTTGAACTGCCTCCATAACAACGCCGGCTCAAGATTAAGAATATCTGTCGTCATTCGCCTCTCCATACTTCACACAACGTTCCTGTTAGATGGATAAACAATTGGCACTTGGAAACAACGAGGCCTCGACACCCCTTCATTGCAGACAAACCAGCTCCTCACGACAGTCTATTGCGGAAATCCTCATACCCGAACCGCCGTACCGTCCGGAACACGCCTGACTTGGGTTCATAGATGGCAATGGCAGGCAATCCGACGCCATTGAACGTGTTGTTCTTCACCATCGTATAATGCGCCATATCCAGGAATACCAGCTTATCGCCGGGCGTCAGCGGCTGATCAAAGGAATAATCGCCAATCACGTCACCCGCGAGGCAACTCAATCCGGCCAGCCGGTAGGTATGCTTCCTCTCGCCCGCCTGACCCGCTCCGATTATTTGAGGCCGGTACGGCATCTCCAGCACGTCAGGCATATGCGCCGCCGCCGAAGTATCAAGAATGGCTATATCCATCGCGTTGTGAACCAAGTCCAGGACCGAGGCCACCAACACGCCCGTGTTCAGCGCAATTGCCTCACCCGGCTCCAGATAAACTTCCAAATGAGGATGCCGCGCCCTGAATCCCTCAATCACACGACACAATAGTTCCAAGTCGTAGTCCGGTCGCGTAATGTGATGCCCGCCCCCGAAATTGATCCACTGCATCCGCGCCAACACGCCGCCGAATTTCCTCTCAACCACTTCAAGCGTCCGCTCAAGCGCGTCGGAATTCAGCTCGCATAACGTATGGAAATGTAGTCCGGAGATTCCGTCCAAATCCTGTCCTTCGAACTGCGCCAGGGGAACCCCCAGCCGTGAACCCGGTGCGCAGGGATCGTAAAGCTTAACCTTAACCTCCGAGTGCTCGGGATTGACCCGTATCCCGCACCGCACCGGCTTGCCACAAGCCGCCACAACCGATTTGAACCTTCGCCATTGGTCAAACGAATTGAACACCATATGGTTGGCATAACCCAGCAGGTCGAGTATTTCATCGTCGCGATACGCTGGCGCATACACATGCACTTCGCGCCCGAACTCCTCGAAGCCCAGTCTCGCCTCATTCAGGGAACTGGCCGCAATGCCGTGCAAATACCGCCGAATCAGGGGAAAGGTGCTGAACATGGCAAAGCCCTTGAGCGCCAGCAGTATCCGCGCGCCCGTCCGACGCTGGACTTCGTCCAACCGCTGAAGATTCTGTTCCAGCTTGCCCTCGTCCAACACATAGCAGGGCGTCTCAATCTTGCTTACATCCATGACTCGTGACTCCTGACTTCTGGCTTCTGTCCCCTACTCCGCCGGCTCCAGCATCTCCATATCCACTTCCACCGCCAGGGCGCGTCCAATCATCTCCACATTCAACACAACGCGGGCTTTCCCGCGCACCATCTGCACCACGCCCTCCAGCCCGCAAAACGGACCACTGCGAATCGAAACCCGCTTGCCCGCCTGAAATGCCGCGCAGGCATCCAGCGTGGGGTCCACCGCCAAGGCCTGACGCACTTGCTCCAGCTCCCTGACCAATTGATTCTGATCAACCACTTCAAGAACACGCACCAGCAGGTTGCTTTTCAGCACAACAATCTTCTGCGCCTCGCCGTATTTCAAAAAACAGTATCCGGGAAACACCGGCTTGGTAACGGTAACCCGGCGGCGCTGGTAAACCTTCGTCTCCTCGCGCAACGGCAGATCACAGGTCACCGAGTTGACGCCGCAATACGTTGCCAGCTTCTTCTCGCACCGCGGCTTCACATGAACAACGCGCCAACACGGTGGCGTCACGATTATGTCTTCATCCCCCATGTCTTTGTTCGTACCGTTTCGCCCGCCGCCCGTCAATGTCGGATGTGTTTCTCAAATCCTCGCCAAAGGAATTGAGTTACAGGTATCGAGCCAAGGACGCCCTTGTCACGACGGCTCGGCAGGGACGCCTCTCCCTACCCGAAGACATCGATGATCTGTATTGATTTCAAGGTAAGGCGAGGCGTCCCTGCCGAGCCGCGTCAATATAGGGTCTTCTGGTGAAAATATATTGCCGTCTGCTCCTTAGGCGAGGATCTGGGTCTTTAGTGGTGGGCGCATCTCCGTGTTTTGACGGCATTGGAATGCTCAATCTCGTAGATACTCCCTTCCGTAGTTCCCCTTCCCTTTACATGATGCTACGGTAAATCGAATTACCAAAGGAGACCTCCCATGAAAAAATGGCAAAAGCGAACCGGCATTGGCCTTCTTATCGTCCTGATCCTCGCCGTCGTTTTCACCTCCCTGGTTGGCGACTACCTCATCAAGCAGTTCATCAACACGGGTGGCCCGAAATTACTCGGCGTCCCCGTGCATCTGGAAAGCGTGACCTTTCGCCCAATCCTCGGCCATGTGGCACTGAAAGGACTTCGCATCGGAAACCCCGCCGGATTCAAATCGAAATCCCTTTTTGAGATCGGCAGAGTCGATCTCCGCGTCCGGGCCCGCTCCATGCTCTCCAATAAAGTCGTCATCAAACGCATCGAGGTCGTCGGCGCAGTCCTCACCTATGAGCGCAACATGAAAACCAGTAACCTCGATCAACTGTTAAGCCAAATGGCGCCCAAACCCTCTTCCGGAGAACCGGAAAAACCCGTCGAGCCAGCCAGGGAATCCAAGCCGTCCAAGAAAATCGTCATAAAGGAATTGATCATCAACGGCACCCGGGTGAACGTCGCGCTGACGGCCCTGGGCGGGCATGGCTTCACGTTGGCGCTCCCTCCCATCCACTTATCGAATATCGGCGATGATGAGGATGGCGCTACATTCGCCGAAGCCATGCAGGAAGTCTTCGGCGCCGTCTTGAAAAGCGTGACCAATGCCGTCTCCAGTTCGGGGAAAATGATTTCTTCCGGCGCCGAAAACGCCATCGAGGGCATCAAGAGCCTGTTTAAGTAACAGGTCAGGGTCGACTTGATTCAAGCCTAAAGCCAACCCTGAACCCTGCTTCCTTTTTAGTACCGATAGTGATCCGGCTTGAAGGGGCCGTTGACTGGCAAACCAAGATACTTGGCTTGCTTGCGCGTCAGTTTCTCCACCTTCACACCCAGCTTACCAAGATGCAACGACGCAACCTTCTCGTCCAACCGCTTCGGCAACACATACACACCCACCGGATACTTGCCCGGATTCGTGTATAACTCAACTTGCGCCATCACCTGGTTGGTAAAGCTGTTAGACATCACAAAACTCGGATGCCCCGTCGCGCAACCCAGATTGACCAGGCGTCCCTCGGCCAGCAGAATCATCGCCTTGCCATTCGGGAAGGTAATCTTATGCACCTGCGGCTTGATCTCATCCCACTTGTATTGCCGCAGACTTTCCACCTCAATCTCGCTGTCAAAGTGCCCGATGTTACAGACAATCGCCTGGTCCTTCATCTTGCGCATGTGACTTCCGGTAAGGACATCACAGCAACCGGTGGCCGTCACGAAGATGTCACCTATCAGGCAGGCTTCATCCATCGTCATCACCTGATAACCTTCCATCGCGGCCTGCAAGGCGCAAATCGGATCAATTTCCGTCACGATCACGCGGGCACCCTGCCCCTTGAGCGACTGACAGCACCCCTTGCCCACATCACCATAACCGGCCACCACGCAAACCTTGCCGGCCAGCATCACATCCGTCGCCCGCATAATCCCATCCGGCAGCGAATGCCGGCACCCGTACAGGTTGTCAAACTTGGACTTGGTGACCGAGTCATTCACGTTAAACGACGGAAACAGCAGTTCGCCCTTCGCATGCATCTGCTGAAGCCTGTGAACCCCGGTCGTTGTTTCCTCACTGATGCCACGGATGTCTTTGATGATCCGGTGGAAGCGCTTCGGGTCGCGCTTCAACGACTTCTTGAGTTGTTTAAGCAGAATCGCCTCCTCGTGGCTTTCCGGCTTGCGGTTAAGCACCGAAGGGTCCTGTTCCGCCTTGTAGCCCAAATGGACAAACAGCGTCGCATCACCGCCATCATCGAGGATCATGTTCGGCCCCTTGCCGTTGCCCCAGTCAAGAATGCGGTCGGTGTAGTCCCAGTAATCTTCCAGCGACTCACCCTTGACGGCAAACACTGGGGTCCCCGTCGCGGCAATGGCGGCGGCGGCGTGGTCCTGGGTCGAGAAGATATTGCAACTGGCCCAGCGCACCTTGGCGCCCAACTCCTGTAACGTTTCAATCAGGACAGCCGTCTGGATCGTCATGTGGAGCGATCCGGTAATCCGCGCGCCCTTGAGTGGTTTCTGCTTGCCGTATTCCGAGCGCATAGCCATCAAGCCCGGCATTTCCTTCTCGGCCAGTTCGATTTCCTTCCGACCAAACGCGGCCAGCTTCATATCCCGCACAACACAATCGGTATTCTTTTTCGTTTTCATGGTGTTCCCTTGTTCGTTCTTTAAGTTTGAAAGCATATCAGGACGTTCTGAAAAGCTCCAGAAAGGAAACACGCAGGTTGACTCACAAGGCGAAAAGTCCGGCTAAATCGCTTCTTCCACTGGCAACACAAAGGCGCGAAGTCCTTCATCGGGAAATAACGTCTTCCTGAATTCCCTCAACACCGCCAGCAGTTCCTGCGTCTTGTCGCCGGGAACCACCGTGAAGACAATCGCCGATTCCTCCAGCCCAATGCGCGACCCAAGCCGCTTGCCAGTCGCGCCTTCCCCGGTCACATGCTTGAACTCACTGTAGGAATGCACCCCATGCTCATTGACTATACCCCGAATCTCATCCCTCCGACTCTCCGGCACAATAATCATCAGCATCTTCATAGCGGAATCCTCCTTCAGGCCTCAGACGCCCCATGTTGTTTGCCGCCCACCAACCAGTAATACATCAGCGGAATCACCACCAGCGTGAACGCCGTTGATACAAACAACCCGAAAATAATGGACCACGCCAGCCCGCTGAAAATCGGATCAAGCGTGATCGGCCATGCCCCCAATAACGCCGTCCCCGCCGTCAGAAATATCGGACGGAACCGCACCGCGCCCGACTCCATGATGGCATCCCGTAATGCCACCCCTTTCTCAATCGACGTCCGAATGAAGTCAACCAGAATGATTCCATTCCGCACCACAATCCCCGCCAGGGCAATCATACCAATCATCGCCGTCGCGGTGAAAAACACCGGCGTCTCATACCCGCCCACCGGACGATTGACCAATAAATTCAACAGCCAAAATCCCGGCATGATCCCGATCATCGTCAGCGGAATTGACATCATGATAATCCCCGGCAACGAATACGACCGGGTCTCATACACCAGCAAAATGTATATGCCAATCAGGGCCGCCGAAAACGCCAACCCGAGATCCCTGAACACATCAACCGTGATCTTCCACTCCCCCTCCCCCGACCACTCCGCCCTTATCCCCTTCGGCAGCGGATTCTTCTTGAACCACGATTGCAGATTCAGCACCGCATACGCAGGCCCCCTCCCGGCCATTTCCCCTGTCACAAACACCACGCGCTCTTGATTCTTATGGAAAATCGTCTGATCAATCACCCCTTGTTCAAATCGCCCTAATTCCCCAACCGGAACTCCATTCCCCAACCTCCCCTTGACCATCAGATTATTCAATAGCTCGGGGTCAGACCGCTTATCCCTGGGCAACTTCAACAGGATAGGCAACTCGTTTTGCTCCGATGGCGCATGCACCACTCCCGCCGGCATTCCACTCAAGGCCACTCGCAATGTTTGCGCCACATCATCCACCGCAATCCCGTTGCGCGCCGCCTTCTCGCGGTCCACCCGGAAATAGAGCTTGTCCTGCGCCGACTCCACGGAGTCATCCACATCCACAACCCCCTCTTCCTTCTGCATCGCCGCCTTCACCGTCTGCGCCGCCGACACCAGATCACCGTATCGATGATACGGCTGCCCGTAGATCTCCGCCACCACCGTGGACAACACCGGCGGACCAGGCGGCACCTCCACCAGCTTCAGCGACGCACCCGTCTTTCCCCCCAACGCCTCAATATCCTTGCGAATCCTCAACACCAGCGAATGACTGTCCATCGCCCTCTGCTTGCGCGGCAACAGATTAACCCTGATATCCGCCACGTTGGGTCCCTGCCTCAAATAATAGTGACGCACCAGCCCGTTGAAATCCATCGGCGAGGCAAACCCGACCGACGTCGTAAAGTCCGTCACTTCTGGAATTGTCCGTAAATACGCCTCCACCTCACGCGCCACCGCATCCGTCCGCTCCAGCGTCGCCGTCTCGGGCATATCCACAACCACCTGGAATTCGTTCTTGTTGTCAAACGGCAACATCTTGAGCGGCACACGCCCCGTCATCGCCAGAAACACCGACCCGGCAAACAACAGCGCCGTAACCACCAACAACGCCACCGTCCTACCCTTGGAATCCACCAGGGGCCCCATCACTCTCACATAAAACCGGTAGGTCGCCGTGCCGCGCACATCCGTCTCCGACTCCGCATGCCCCTTCACCCTGAGCAGTTTATTCGAAACCCACGGCGTGATCGCAAAAGCCACCAGCATCGAACCCAGCATAGCCAACGGCATATTCAATGCCAGCGGACGCATGTAAGGGCCCATCATCCCGCTGATAAAAAACAACGGCACAAACGCCACGATCACCGCCAACGTCGCCAGCACCACCGGCGGCATCACCTCGTTCATCGCTGTCGTCACCGCCTGCAACCTCGGTAGCCGCCCCATCGCCAGATGCCGCCAGATATTCTCCACCCCTACAATGGGATCATCCACCAACAACCCCAGCGCCAGAATCAACGCAAACAGCGTCACACGGTTGATCGTGTAACCCGCCAGATAATTCACCAGCAGCGTCAGCGCGTAGGTCACCGGCACCGCAAGCACCACAATCGCCCCCACCCGCCAATTCATCACCAACGCAATCAACCCGATGACAGTGATAATCGCAATCACCAGACTCTCAACCAGATTATTGACCTTCTCGTTAGCCGTCTCCCCGTAATTCCGCGTGACGCGCACATTAACCTCATCAGGTATCACGACCCCACGCATCCCCTCCAATGCCTTCTCAACATCCCGCGCCACCCACACCGCGTTGCTACCCTTCTTCTTGGCCACCGCCACCGTCACCACCGGATAACTCGCAGAATGGTTGACAGTTGAGGGTTGATGACCTTTCCTTCCTTCTGAATTCTGAATTTTCCCCTCCCCGGCCCCCGCCCCAAACCCGATCCGCGAATACGTACTCACCTCGTCAGGCCCATCTACCACCCGCGCCACATCACGCAAATAGACCGGCTTATCCCCCTGCATCCCCACCATCACATTGCCCACTTCGTTGACATCCCTCAAGAACGGACCCGTCTCCACCGTCACCATCCGGTTCCCCTGCTCGAACGACCCGCTCTGCATTTGCGCGTTGGAAACCTTGAGCGCCCCGGCAATCTCCATTGGCGAAAGGTGATAGGCCGCCAACCGCTCAGGATCGAGATAGACTTGCGCCACCCTCGGTCGCCCCCCGTGAATCGCCACCCGCGCGTTGTTAGGAACTTGTTGCAACCGGCTAACCACCTCCTCGGCCACCCGGTACAACTCATGCTCCTTGTAACGCGAACTGTACAACGCCGCATTGATGATCGGCACATCATCAATCTCCACCGGCTTGATGATCCACCCGGCAATCCCCGGCGTCGTCTTATCAATGTTCTGGAACACCTTGTTGTAAAGCTTGATCAGGCTCTTCTCCCGGTCCTCACCCACAAAAAATCGAACCGTCACCACCGCCATCCCGGGCCGTGACATCGAATAGACGTATTCCACCCCGTCAATCTGGTAAAGCAACCGCTCCAGCCGGGAAGACACCAGCCGCTCAACCTCCTCCGCGCTCCCACCGGGATACGACACCATCACATCCGCCAGCGGCACGACAATCTGCGGCTCCTCCTCACGCGGCGTCACCAACAGCGCCACTCCGCCCGCCGCCAACGCAATCACCATCAGCATGACCGCCAGGTTCCCCTTCAAGAAACTTGAGATCAACCTCGACATCCAGGATGTTTGCTCGTCCATAACTCAACCCTCCTTCATCACGGGAACCGGCAACACCCTGTCGCCATCATCAAGGCCAGACAAAATCTCCACCTTATCCCCGTTCAAAACCCCAGTCTTCACCGCGCGCCGGATGGCCCGCCCTCCCGCCACCACCTGCACATACTCCAACTGCCCCACCCCGTACACCGCCGAAACCGGCACCCAAAGCGCCTGCCTCATGTCCCCTTCCACCCATAAACTCCCATACCCGCCCGGCAACAACTTCAACGAGGCATCCCCTATCTTCACCTTGAGCTTCCGGGTCCGTGTCATGGAATCCACCTCGCTGACAATCTCCTGCACCACGCCTTCCACCAACCCCTTCACTCCCTCCAGACGAAGCTCCACTTTCTGATTAAGCGTGAACTTCGACACCAACCGCACGGGCACCGGAACCTCCAGCCTCATCCGGCGCGGATCATACACCGACAGCAACACCTGCCCGGGCGCCGATAAATCACCCGCCTCAATCTTTCGGTCCGCCACCACGCCATCAATCGGCGACACAATCCTCGTATACCCCAGCATCACCCGCACCTGCTCCAGCCGCGCCTTGGCTCCCTGGTATCCCGACTCCGCCGCCAGCCGCGCCTGCTCCGTCATCGCCGCCTTCTCGAACAACTGCGTCGCCCTCGCGTATTCCGCTTCCGCCTGCTTGAACTGCGCCTCGGCTCCACTCAACTGCTCACGCAATTCCCGGTCATCCAACGCCACCAGCAACTGACCGTTCGTCACCGCGTCCCCAGCCGAAACCAGCACCTCCTGAATGGTCGCGCTGAGCCGCGAACTCAGGTTGATACGTTGTTCCGAAGCCACCGTGCCCACCACCTCCACACGCGCCGCCGTAGGAACCAGCTTCACCACAACAGGCGTCACATCGGCAGGCACAGGGAACCCCGCCTCCGGCGCCAAATGCCCCGGTTCCACCTTGGTCTCCAACATTCCCGCCGACCAGATCACCAACACCGCCAGCCCCACCAATCCCGACACCGGCTTCCACACCGTTTTCATGAGTTGCTTGATATTCATTTTCTTTCCTCCTAATTTTTATCTGTTCTTCGCAGGGGCGTCGCTCGCCTTCTCTCGCCAATCGAATTCCAACTTGCCACTCGCGCGATCCACATCCGATAGCGCCACCTTATAGTCATAATAGGCCGCCACCCACCTTGACCGCGTGGCGGTCCGCCCAACCTGCGCCGTCAGAAGCTCCGTGATGTCCGAAGCCCCTTGCTGGTAACGCTCCTTCGTGATTCGCAACGCCTCCTCGGCGCTCGTCACGCTCTTCTCCGCCACCCCCATCCGCTCCCACGACTCCTCCTCGCGTAGCTTCGCCTGCTTCAGATCGAGGAGTAACTGATTCCTCACCTTCGCATTCATGGCCTGCGCCGAACGATGCATCGCCTTCGCCCCCGCCAATGCTGCCCGGTTGTGGAATCCATCAAAAACATTCAATTCAGCCGCCGCACCCACAATATAACTTTGCTCAAAATTATCCATCGATTGGCTGTCCCAGTCAGCCGAGCCAAACGCGCTGATCACCGGGTAATAATCACGACGGGCCCGTTGCGCCATCGCCTCGGTGGCCCGCTCCTGCAGGCGGATCCCGGCAAGCTCAGGCCGTTGTTCCACATCGCGCTCCGCCACAACCATCCGTTGCAACGGTTCCACGGTCGTCACCACCGGAACAACCGCCGATTCCGCCAGCACTTCACGCCCCACCGCCGTGTTTAGCGCAGCCACCGCCAGCTTGCGCCCGTTGGTTACGCGGATCAAATCCTCCCGCGCCTGCGAATGCTGAACCTCAAGATTCAAAACATCTGTCCGGATGGCACTGCCCGCAGAGAGCCTCTCCTTCGCCACCCTCAGGCTCTCCTCGACACTCGCCACCGCCTCACGCTGGATCTCCATGAACGCCGTGGCCTGCAAAACTCCATAATAAGCGCGCGTCACCTGGAAGATCAGCTCATTCCGCGCCGCCTCGGTCATCCGCGCCGCCGCCTCGCCCGTCAACCGAGCCGCCCGTCCGTCCGCTTCCCGCCGCCCACCGTCATATAGCCGCCACCTCGCGCTCACACTACCTCGGGTGTTCTCCGTGTCGTCGGGATTGTTAAAATCCTTCTCAAGAGAAGCGGTCCTCTGGTTTAACTCCATGAAAAACGCCTGCGGCGGATTATCCGTCCTCATCCAGTTCGCGCCCAGCGACACCTGGGGATAATAGGCGGATTGAGCATCCCGAACCGCCGCACGCGCCGCCTCCAGCCTCGCCTCCGCCCCCTGCAAATCCGGACTCGCCTCCAAAGCCGCCCGGACGCAATGATCAATGGACACCATTCCGCCTTCCCCGGCTAGAACAATTCCCGACGCCAGAACGCCAACTATCCCGATCCACCAACCAGTTCGCTTCACTCGGTTCATGACTTCCTCCTTGTCTATAATCAATACGCAACAAGATATTCAAATATCACGATATGTCAATAGATCATTTTGCGCTCACCTCATCACCCCCATCAACCATCCCCCTTCGTTTCCTTCGTGCGCTTCGTGGTTGTCTGAATTCTGTCTCACGGCTTCTGCTTCTTCTTTCATTCTTCATCCTTGCCCCAACCCCCTCCCGTATTCCTTTTGACCGTTCGCCCGCGCTTACGTTAATCTCCCTTCCCACATGATGCAAGCGTTTGGAGAGCCCCAAAACCCATGAGTGCCCGTCGTAAAGGATTCAGCAGAGATATTCTGCTGGTCAGCATCACCCATTTCCTCCTCATCGGCTCCCTCTTCGCCGTCGCCCTCTTCAAAGGCTGTTCCGACACCTCGCCCCAGAATATGCCGCTGGAATTGCTGATCGACCTCCCGGAAGGCGACGACAATGGGCCCGAAGAACCTCCCAAGCCGGAACCCAAGGCCAAGCCTACCCCTCAAAAAGAGGATATCAAGGACCTTGACCTTAAACCGGATCAGGACGAAATCATCAAGCCGGAGACAAAAACCGAGCCAAAAAAGAAGACTCCTCCCAAAAAAGAGGAGACTCAAAAGAAGCCAGCGACAAAAAACAAAATTGAGGTGAGCACAAAAAAAGTCACACGCTCCAAATCACCCGGAGGCGGAAAATCCAAACTCACAGCCGCGGAAGTCCAACGCCTGCTGGATCGCGGCGCCAAGATCGGAAAGCCCACTTTATCCGACAAGGATCTGCGCACCCTTCTGAACTCGGACACCCGCTTCGGCGACGGTAACGCCATGACCCAGGAAGCCGTCTACCTGGATATCATCAAACAAACCATGTACCGCGCCTGGGATCAACCAACTTCGCTCGGCATTGCCGGTCTCGTCGCCCGCGTGGAGTTCTCGTTCAATTCTGATGGCTCCATCTCTTCCTGTAAAATGGCTGCCGCCTCCGGAAACTCCACCATGGATGAATCCGTCATGCGGGCCGCGCGCGCCGTCCGGCGCATCAACGGCGTCCCCCCAACCTACCTGCTTTCCCACCGCCGTATCACCGTCGCCTTTGAGTTGACAGGCGGCGACTGATCAATACTCTTGATCAATTATTTATCGCTGATGAAAGGAACTCATGTCATGACAACCACACTCCGTATCACCCCCGCAATAATCCTCTCCCTGACCCTGGCGCTCTTCACCATCCTCCCCTTGAACCTCTCCGCCCAGGAAGTGGTGGTGACAAAATCCGGCGGCACCAAAATAAGTCTGGACCTCTCCGGCATCAGTGCTTCCGGTGCCGCCGGCGCCATCTTCCGCCAAACGCTGGAATCCGACCTGCGTCGCTCCGGCTGGTTCACCCTCTCACGTCCCGCTTCCTACAGTGTCTCCGGCGCCTGCTCCGACAAGGGCGGCACACTCTCAATGCAATGCCAGGTGGCCAATCTGCTAAAATCTGAAGTGGTTCTGAACAAGGGCTACACCGAAACACCCGCCAATGTGCGCCGCCTCGCCCATAAAGTAGCCGACGACATCATCATGGCCGTCAAGGGCTTCAAGGGAATCTGCTCCGGCCGCATCGTCATGATCGGAAACCGCACCGGCAACAAGGAAGTCTACACATGCGATTTCGATGGCGGCAACCTGCGCCAGATCACCTCCGATAAATCCATCAGCCTCTGCCCCTACTGGTCGCCCTCCGGCGCCCAAATCGCCTACACCTCCTTCCGCCGAGGTTTCCCCGACATCTATCTTGTGAACTTAAGCTCCGGCGCGCGCAACTGCATCGCCAATTATCCGGGCATCAACATGGCTGGCGGCATCTCCCCGCGCGGCACTGAAGCCCTGATGATCCTCTCAAAGGACGGTAATCCTGAAGTCTACACCAAGGACCTCTCCTCCGGCGGCCTCACACGCCTCACACGCACCCAGCGCGCTGGCGAAGCCAGCCCAGTCTGGTCCCCCGACGGCTCGCAAATCGCCTACGTCTCCGATCTCGCTGGCGCGGGGTCCCCCCAGATCTACGTCATGGACCGCTCCGGCAACAGCCGCCGCATCACCTCGCGCGGACGCGAAAACGTCGCCCCCGACTGGGGTGCCAACGGCTGGATCACCTACTGTAGCCGCCAGAATGGTCGCTACGGAATCTACATCATCCACCCCTCCACAATGGAGGAACGCAAGATCAGTCCGGACGATACCCATTACGAGGATCCAAGCTGGGCTTCCGATGGACGGCACATCGTTTGCGCCCGTCAGGATGGCCGCACCAGCAGGATATATATGCTTGACACTATGGGAGACCCCCCCGTATGTTTGACGCCCAATGACGGGTGTTGGTTTTCCCCGGCGTGGAGTGGGCAATAACAATAATTCTGAGGCAAAATACCAATGAAAATACGTGATTTGGCAGTGGTTTTGATGGTCTGTTTGGTGGCAATTTCGTCAACCGGTTGCAAGAAGTGGTTCGGCAAGAAGTCCAGCACTTCCGGCGCTCAGGGTTCTGACATGGTCGGCGGTCCCGGCTTGTTGGGCGATGGCAGCACCTTGCCCGATCGCAGTCTTACTGATGGCAAGGGCCTTGTCGCCGGCCAGTTTGACACCGTTTTGTTCGCCTATGACAGCGCCCAGGTGGATGATTCCGAGCGCGCCAAAGTGGAAGCCGTTTCCGAATTCCTGAAGGCGAATGCGTCAGCCGTGGCAACCCTTGAAGGGCATTGCGATGAGCGCGGTAGCAACGAGTACAATATGTCGCTTGGCGAACGCCGCGCCCTCGCTGTCCGCGCCTACCTGATGAGCCTCGGCGTTGATGGTGCCCGCGTCCAGACCAAGAGCCTCGGCGAAGAACAGCCCAAGGCCGCCGGTCACGACGAGAGTTCATGGAGCGTCAACCGCCGCGTCGAGTTCGTTATCATGAAGTAATCATTCTCTCGAACTGAATAAAAAAGCCCCGGTTCCCCGGGGCTTTTTTATTTCCAATCATCTCTCAATTGTAGGTCGGGGCTGTGTCCCCGGCGTTATGTGTAGGCCGACCCTGCGCGGTCGGCGCATCCCCGGCCTTTTACACCCAAAGTCATTTAGTCGCCCACACCGTCTTGCCTGCCAACCTCAGAGATGCACCCAATCTACCGTCCCTCAATGGCCGCCGCAATCATCGCAAAATAGTGTTCCGGCGGAACATACTCCGGCACGCTGTTGCCCGTCCCCAGCGCATACCCGCCTCGTTCGGCACTCCTCTCTAGCATCACCTTGGAACGCCGATACACCACCTCTGGCTCCGACCGGATCACAAAGTCCACATCAATGCCACCGAGGATAGCAATCCGCCGCCCATACAGCTCATACGCCTCCTCCACCGGCAGAATCGTATCCTCATAGGAATGCTTCCCGTCATAGCGGATGTCATCAATGATGTCATCCATCAGCGTCTTGAGATTCCCGCAGGAATGCATGATCACCGGCCTTCCCGCCGAGTGCCCCACTTCCACAATCTTCCGATGCCACGGAACCACATATTTCCTAATGTCATCCGGCGACAGCATCGGCTGCGTCTTGAACCCCCAGTCATCATTCCCGATGATCGCTCCCACAGCATCATGCTGAAGTAAAATCTTGTAATACCGGATCAAGCGGGATCCCACGGCATCAAAGATATCCTTCGCCAGAACCGGATCGTCGGCAAGGATGTAGCACAGGGTATCGAATCCCACCAACCGGATCACATTCTCCAATACGCCGCCTGGCGTATACGCGATAATCTTCATTCCGGGAACAAGAGCCTTCTCGCCCACCTCCAGGTTCTTGAAGTTGGATTTCTCCGGTTCCGGCCACGAATATGCCTCAAAACTCGCCCGGTCCGAAATCACCGCCCCCTCGTTCATCGACAAGGAAGACTCCTGATGAACCTCTCCCACATGAAACCAGAAATCAGACGCCTGCACCGTGGCATAGTCATACCCGGCCGCCCGAAACGCCTCCACTGTAACCCCCATATCGCCCTTCCGATCCTGTGGACCAAGCCCTAGGATCTGCCGGTAAAGCGGCGGGTTTAGAAAAAATTCGAACACTGTCGGACGATCCGGCTTCTCCCTCCGCAACACTTTCAATACATTTTCAAAATTCGGCTCCGCTTTGACCGGTCCTTTCCACCACGATTTCAGTGCCATTGGAATCTTTCCTTCCCTTGCTAAGTCAAATTCTATTCCCGTTTTCCAATTGCAATCATGCCAAACCCGCCCCAGTATGTCGTTGGATGGATCAACAAACATGTGTCCGAATCGCCGACAAAAAAAGAAGCGCCTCCCAGCCTCTCCCATCCCCGGCACAGGAGCCGGGGCGGAATTAATACCGCTTATCAAGCCTTACATCCGGCATTGCGGCCATCATCAACGCCTCGCATGGGATATACCCTCCCGGAAATTACTGGATTATCTCATTGTCCACATCGCCAGTGGAAAAGGCCTGTTCACGGTCGCCGGCACCACCACCGAAGCAGGCCCCGGAGATCTTTATTGGATACCCCCCAATACCCCCCACACCATGGAAGGGTTCGCCCCCTCCATGGAACTGGCCTACGCCCACTTCGACATCGTCTATCAACCCGCCACCAGCCACTGGGACTTTACCATCCCCGGCGGCATGCTGGATCTGACGGATCTCCAGCCACTCATGCATGGCCCTGTCCATTACCCTCCCCTGACCCGCCTGTGCGGCAAACTCAACGGTTACACCAACGACCGGGTTGGACACCTGCTCCGCGAACTCTGCGCCGAAGCCGTTCGCGCCCAACCCTACGGAGCCCTGCGCATGTCAGGCTTGATGCTGGAAATCATCGCGGAAATCCTACGGGGACAGGAAGGGCTCGGCACCACAAACTCCGCCCATATTCCTGTTCTGGAAAAAGCCGCCAGCGATCTCCGCTCACGTTGCAACGCCTCCCTATCTTTGGATGCCATCGCTCGCCAACACGGCATCTCCCCTTCACATTTCCGCCAACTGTTTCAAAAACACTTCGGCGTCCCACCTCGCACCTATCTGCGCCGAGCCCGTATCTCCAAAGCCTGTGGGTTGATGATGGGCTCCTCGATGACCCTCTCCGAAATCGCCGTCGCCGTCGGCTTCGAAACGGTCCACAGCTTTTCAAAAGCATTCCGCTCAGAAGAAGGCCTGTCCCCCAGCCAGTACCGCCGCGCAGGTCAAGCGTACACCCGCGTCAGCGGACGCGACACCCCCTACCCCCACTGACCTCCCCTCGGAAGAAAGCCAGAGCAGACACCCGTTTCTTTCCTTCATTCCTCCTGTCTTCCTGTTATTCTGAAGCCTCGGCATTTCAAAAGAAGGAAATCCATGACTACGAAACGTTCTCAACAAAACCATCATTCCGTTCGCATTGGCGCTGCTTCCCTGGTGGTAACCGCCAAAGACAAACTCGCCGGAAACTGTTATAGCCGACTGCTTGATTTTTGTGAAAAGCACCTTCCGGGATGCGGTTGCCAAGTGGTACTGCTCCCTGAAATGTACGAGCACCAGCCTGATGATGTGCAGTCCATTCGGGGCCCCATCGCCAAAGCCTTCGGCGCCATTGCCAAAAAGAACAATCTTTGGCTCATCGCGCCACTATCCGAAAAGGGCCCAAAGAAACCTTATATCAGCATCATGGTGATCAACCCGTCCGGCAAGGTTGTACATGTCCAGCGAAAGGTCCACCTCGCGCCAGGCGAACACAAAAACCACGCGGCTGGAAAAGAGTTTAAGACTTTTCCGCTTCCGTTTGGCGATGCCGGAATAATGACGTGCTATGACAACCAGTTTCCAGAATCCAGTCGTTGCCTGGCCGTGCAAGGCGCCCGCATGATCTTTTTTCCAAGTTACGGCGACCTGGCCAAGCCCCACCGCAATGCAGCCCGCTGCCTGGACAACCACGTGTGGTTGGCGCATGCATCCATACTGGATGCCAGTTGCAATATATCCTTAAAGAAATTCGATCAGGGTTCAATCCGCGCCCCCGATGGAAAAATACAGGTCGCCACAGGCTCTAAAGCCGGATTGGCCGTTCTGGATATTGCCTTGGATAAAAACGGACAATTGGAACGATGGACGTCAAAGGATTCTATTGGTTATTCGGAAAGCTATCTGAATCAACGCCTGCCCAAAACCTACTCATCACTATGTCGCCCAAGGAAGAAGTGACAACCCTTAATAATACGGGTACCCTCTCAATAAATTCACCCCCGCTCCCCCTTCGTGTTCTTCGTGCCCTTCGTGGTTAATCCCGCCTTCCCATCCTCAACATGAATGATGCTTCCTTCCCCCCTCCTCTAACACTACGCGGCGTTTCCTTGTCCCCTTCGTGTTCTTCGTGCCCTTCGTGGTTAATCCCTCCCTCCCATCCTCCACCCCTGACACTACGCGGCGTCTCTTTCGACCCTGCGCTCTTCTGCGCGCCCATGGCCGGCATCACCCATAGCGCCTTCCGGCGTTTACTGTCCGACTTCGGCGGTTATGGAGCCCTCTTCACCGAAATGCTGGCGGCCAAGATGATCCTGCACGAAAACGCCATCACTTCCCCCTGGCTCAAGCGCCGCCCCCAGGAAGGCAAGGTCATCTATCAACTTCTCGTAACAGATACTGTCCGCCTGCCTGAAATCATCGACCGCCTGACCCCTCTGAAACCCGACGGACTCGATCTCAATAGCGCCTGCTCCGCCCATTCAGTAAAGCGCCAGGGGGGCGGCTCAGACCTTTTCGACGATTTCACCCGCCTACGCGATATTGTCCATATCATGCGTCACCACTTCGCCGGACCGCTCACGGTAAAAATTCGGATCGGTGCCGAACAACCCGCGTGGCGCGAGCATCTGCGCGACCGCCTGCATCTTCTGGAGGACGAAGGCGTGGATGCCCTGACGCTGCATACCCGTTTCGAGATGGAGTCCTTGAATCGTCCGGCGCGCCATTCTCTTTATGGCGAACTTATTGCCGAAACCAAACTGCCCGTCATTATCAACGGCGATATTACCGGAGCGGCATTCGCCAGAACGATGAACGCGCAATTTGCCAGCGCTTCCGGCCTGATGATTGGACGCATGGCCGCCGCACAACCGTGGGTATTTGCCCAATGGCATAACCCTGTTTTCAAGATTGATCCGGTTGAGGTGTGGCACCGACTATGCAACTACATCAGCGAGGATTTCCCACCGGACAAGGCGCTCGTCCGCATCAAAATTCTGGCGCCGTACTATGCCCGCAATTTCATTTATGGCCATACACTCTTCAAGGCCATCCAATCCGCGCCCGATCTAGCCACCGCTCTGGCCCGTGCCGATCATTTCCTGGCAACCTCACCAGAACAACTCCAGACCATCTCACTCTCCGGCATTTAACTGACAAAGATCAGGTTAACTACGAAACACGCGAAAATCACGAAAAACAAGAAAAGAATACCAATTGGGCTAAACTCGTTTTTTATAACTTGATGATCTGTCCCTTTCGCGAATTTCGCGTGTTTCGTAGTTAACCAATGCCCCAATTCAGGATTACTTTTCTTTCGGAGCAACTGGCTTGTCTTCCTTCACCTTCACATCAGTCGCCGTCATGGTGTACTCAATCGTCACCTTGGCGCCCACCTTGAGATCACCGGCCACTTTGGTATCGGCAGTACGGGAGACTTCCCATTTCTCCTTGCCCTTTTCCACCACGATCTTGGCATCGGTCAACTCCAGGACCGGACCAGTTACCTGATAGGTCTTTCCCGCCGCCATCGCCGTAGCCGCCGCGCAGATCATTCCCGCCACCAACACACACACCATCATTTTCTTAATCATAATCAGTCTCCTTTCTTTGACTATAAAAGGGTATATACGCCTTCCTTTTTTCTTTCACCACATCAAAATCACGTCAAGCAACCCGTCCCCGTGACCTTGCGTCACGGGATGGAAACACTGCCATTCACAACACCGTCGCCATGCGCAAAACGCAGAACATCGACTAGGCGTGGATTGTCATTTCAAAATCATTTCTCTTTGTGCCAGTCCACCCGCATTTCTTCGAGAATGAAGCGGGCAAAGGGCTCTAAGTCTCCGCCGGTCGAAGCCATTTCCAAGGCAGCCATATACGCACTTCGCCGTCCAGTTCGCACAATGGTCCAAGGATAACCCGCCGAGGACAGGAAGAGATTCATCAGGAACCGCGCTAGCGATACGCTCGAGGGCATCCGCAAGTTTCTTATGGTTGGCGGCTGGCATAACGAACCCATCAATGACTGTGTTAGTCAACAAATTATAACTGTGTTATTATGCGGAAAACAATTCCACCGCTTTTGGTCTGCACTGCCTTCCCACCTATTTATCAAGTAATAATGCTGTTTTTACTTCGATGGCCGCCGTGTAAAACAGTCAGTACCTTTTGTGTTATTCAGCACGACATTTCCAAATCCACACAACCAGTTTGCCACTCCCTTTATCAAATCCCATCTCCATCCATGGCCAGTCGCCAGCGTCCTTAGCCAACCTCGGCCACAACCGGCCCACGATCCCCTCTCAATTTCAAACCGCTCGAAACCATTTCCCTCCCCCCTGCCACCCTTCCACATCCAACCGCTTGTCAAGTTGCTTGATAATGCTCTGACGCAAGAACATCAGGCTACCCGGCTGAGGCATCCCCGCCTAGCCGGAAACGGGCAACTGCATTTCTCCACCAACGGGCGCCAGACACAACACCGGCTTACCCGCAGCAGCCACCTTGATCAAACTCTCCGCAAGACCCCGATAATCCTTAAACGACACTCCTTCACCCACGACCAGAACGCCTTCCTCTGCCGACGACGACTCAACACCGCGTATTTCAGTGAATGGAATCTTTAACTCAGTAAAGAGCTTGGCCGTCGTTCCAACGGGATCAAAAAGCCTGATGTTTAATTTCTTCAACCATTCCGTACGCCCCGTAAAAGGATCTTCCGGGAATACCCATATCGGCTTATCCAATGTCGCAACCACCTTATCACTCCCCGCCAGCTCAACGCTTACGGAAAGGATCGTCTGCATAACGACACCTGGATTTACCACTGGCACATGGAACCGCATCTCGCCGATCGCGGGTGCAGTTTGTCCGGCCTTCACAACGCCTTCACCCCGCGCCAATGTGCGACCATCGGCGGAATACCGCCAGACCATCCGCCCCTCAAACGCTTCAGTCGCCGTTATCACGGTATGAAAGATAGTTTCCTTGCCGGCAAAAAGGTTGCCCCAAGGTTCCTGCACGGTAACGGAAACAGGGGTAGCCGCCTGCACCGTCATCCCGGCGCAAAACATCAAAGATGCGAGATAGGCTCCCAACTTTCTTATGATTTATGTCCCTTCCCTGTGCAAAGTGGTTCCACTGTCTGGAAAAGGCGGTATTCGGTATCTCCCCGGCGCACCATTCCCACCTCTGCTGGTTCACCGACTTTGACCACCGAATTCAGTCTGGATGCAAATTTCATCGGCTTGTCCAGCACCACGCCTGTATCCACCGCCACCCGTCCATTCTGGAGCGGATAGACCCACAAGGTCAGTTTGTTGGCCGCATTCCGATTCGGTGTTATCTCCGCCAAGTCTTCCCCGCGTAGAACAACATCCGACGACCAAACCGGCCGCCATGCCGACTCAGTCCCTGTCCGAGACACAACCACCAACCTGACCAGCATCGGCGGCGTGTCGCTTGTCCAGTCCTGCTCCCCCTCCTCCACGCCCAACCCCATATCTCCATTGGATTGCGCTATCCACCGGAGCCGTTGCGGGAAAAGCCGGGCCGTCTCGGCAAAAAGATGGCGAATCGAACTCACCTGATCCGCCGTCGGGGCAACCAACCGTTCAGCCATGACAACCTCACCCTGCCCAACCTGCGGCTGGCTGTGATGAAGAACCACAAATACAACTCCCGCCACAATAGCACCCGTCAGGGCATACCCCAATTTACCCCAAAATAGTCTCAAAGCCGACGCAAGCATCGTGTCGTTCGCATAACGACGACGCGCAGCTTCGACATTCACCCGCGACGCAAGTTTTTCAAGTGTACTGGGCGATGCCTCATGTCGAGCCGCCCACTCCTTTAATCGATCATCGAGTTTCATATTCCCCCTCTTGCGCTAGTCTCGCACGCAACAGTTTCCGTGCCTGATGCACACGCCAGTATAAAGTTGCCGCAAGACACCCCTCCGCTCGGGCCGCCTCTCGGACACTCATCCCGTGAATCTTCGTCAATACAATCGCCGACCTCAGGGAGGGTGCCAGTTCGGCCAGTGCCGCCGTCAATTGTGCATCAGCCTCCCGCGCCATGACTGTCTCATCCGGGTGCGAATGCACGGCCACGGGCAAATCGGGAGGTACTTCGCGATGCTCCACCGGGTTTCATGTTCTCCGCTTCAAGAAATTGCAGGTGGTATTCATGGTAATACGGGGCAGCCAAGTAGCAAAGGCGGCACGGTGATTAAAGCTATGAATCCCGTCGATAACCCGGCAAAACACTTCCTGGGTAAGTTCATCAGCATCCGCATCATTCAACACCATGGGATAGATCATGGCCCGCACCTTCGCAATGTGACGGCGAACAAGCGTATCGAAAAGGCGTAATTCGCCCGATTCGACATACTGTCTCACCAGATGTTCGTCCGCCGCGCTTTCCATCACATCTCCTGTAACCTATTAGACAATCGAAAGATAACTTTCTTTGAACTATTTTTAAGTCAATCGGTCGTTTTCAAAATCAAGCATGGCGCGACCAAAACTCACAGATTCGAATAATAGTCGTGACTTTTATTCATTCGTCTGCATAATAGTCGGAAATGAAAAGATATCTCGAAGATACTATCATCCGCGATCTTCGCAAAAAAATGGTTCTGCTCGCCGGCCCACGACAAGTGGGAAAAACTTTCCTCGCCAAGCGTATCATGACCAGCTTCCGTAATCCCCAATATCTGAACTATGACAACATGGCCGATGCACGAATTATTGAAACTCAAACATGGTCGGCGTCCTCGGATATCTTGGTTTTTGACGAAATCCACAAAATGCCAAATTGGAAGCATTTCCTGAAAGGGGTATTTGATTCCAAAAAGGAAGGACAATCAATCTTGGTAACAGGAAGTGCCCGATTAGACACCTTCCGGCAAGCAGGAGAATCGTTGGCAGGCAGATACTTCTCTTTTCATCTCCACCCGCTTTCACCTAGGGAACTCGCCTCCCAGCTATCCCCGCCCGAATCGCTGTCGCGACTAAAAACCCTGGGCGGTTTTCCCGAACCATTCTTATCCGGCTCCGAAGTCGAGGCAAAGCGCTGGAGGAATCAATATTTCACAGATTTAATCAGGGAAGACATCCTCGACTTCAGCCGCATTCAGGAAGTACGGACCATGCGACTACTCGTGGAAATGCTCCGATCAAGGGTTGGCTCCCCATTATCGTGCGCCGGCTTGGCCGAAGATCTCAAGGTGTCGCCCAACACAGTGCGCAGTTATCTGGATATTCTTGAAAGCCTGCATGTTGTGTTCCTGATTCGTCCTTTTCATTCCAACCTCGCCCGTGCCATCCAAAAAGAGCCCAAACTTTATTTTTATGACTCAGGCTATGTTGAGGGCCTTGCGGGTATTCCACTGGAAAACACCGTGGCGGTATGCCTCCGCAAGCATGTGGATTTCCTCCGGGAATCCCAAGGCCTCGACATCAGTCTCCACTATGTCAGAACCAAGGACAAACGGGAGGTAGATTTCGCCTTGGCCACAAACGGCAAAGTCACAACCCTCCTGGAAGTAAAACAATCGGACGATACTCCTACCGCCGCCTTGAAATATTTCCAGGAACTGCTGCCTGACTCAACGGCATATCAATTGGTGGAAAACCTGCGCCAACCCCGCTCCTTCGGCAATCTCCACATCGTTAATGCCGCCGCGTGGCTGGCAGAACATCTGGCCACCTAGCGATATCTCATCGCCTTCCGGACAGAAGCGATCAACCGGGTGCTGACACTCACCGACTTGATGCCGGCCTTCGACAGTCGAACCACATACTCCGGCCACCCGGCAATCTCTCCGCATACCGACATCGGTTTTCCCGCCTCATCCGCCGCCATCAACACTTGATTGAGCAACGTCCAGAACGCCGGATGATCCGGACGAAAATCCTTCGCCACCAATTCGTTGTTCCGGTCCAGCGCTAGCAGGTACTGGAAAAGATCATTCGTGCCGATGCTTCCATAATCAGCCACCCGTAAAATATCCCGCGCCTCAATGCAGGCCGATGGCACCTCAAACATCACCCCATGCCATAACTTGCCCGAAGGAATTCCAACAATGGCTTCCTCGAATATCTGTTTCAATTTCACGAACTGCTCTGCGTCGGTGATCATCGGATACGTCACATGAATCGGCCCAAAAATCGATGCTCTCGCAATCGCTCTAGCCTGTGCCGTCAACAGTTCCGGCCTCCGCAGCAACAGGCGGGCGCCGCGAAATCCCAGCGCGGGATTATCTTCGTCCGGCACAGTAACTCCCGGTGTCTTCTTGTCGCCCCCAATATCCAACAGGCGAAAGTACACCGGTAGTCCCGCCATCGTCTTCACCACGTTCGCATAACGCTCAAATTGCTCATCCTCCGACAGTATTTTTCCCGCCGCCATGAATTCAAATTCGGTCCGGTATAATCCAATCCCCTCAGCCTTGACGTTTATCGCAATGGCGGCTTCCAAGGCCACGCTGATATTCGCCATCACCTTGAGCCCCGGCACAGGATCCTCCGCGATCTCACTCATGGCGCCTGCCGCCCGCGCCCTCGCCCGCTCAACGCTGGCCGCCGATGGCCACAGGATCACCTCTCCTGCATCCCCGTCCACCAATACCTCCGTCCCGCAGGTAATCATCCCTGCAATCCCCACCACCCCGCTCACCGCCGGTATCCCCAACGCCCGCGCCAGAATTGCCGCATGCGACGTCACTCCTCCATGCTCGGTCACGAACCCCTGGATCTTCTCCGAATCCAACTCTATGGTCAGCGTCGGCGTCAACTCCACCGCCACCACCACGCGCCCTCGCCCGCGTGTGCAATGCTCCTGCCCCTCGCATTGCAACCCTGGACGCGTCAAAGCCAGAACATCCAGCACCCTCCGCTTTACCTCCCCTATGTCCGACGCCCGCTCACGAAGATAATGGTTATCCAACGCCTTGATCCGCGCCTCATAGGTATCCAAAACCCGCATCACAGCCATCTCGGGCCCCATCTTGTCGTCCGATATAGCCAATAGCATCTTGGCCTGGACGCTGGGGTCCTCTATCATCATCTTCTGTGCCGTGAATATCTCCCCCTCAGCCGGCCCGATGGACTTGGTCACCTTCTCCTTCAACTCACCTAACCGCGACCCCACAATCGCCAGAGCATTCTTCAAACGCGTCGTCTGACTCTCAATCTCGGAAGCGTCAATCAGTGAAGGCGCAATAACGTTGTGGCGGCTTTCATTGAACAAACAAACCTTGGCCACTGCCACGCCGGGACTAATGGAAATCCCTTTCAGCCGGACTTCCATTCCAATTTGATCATTTGTGATCCCGAACTCAGCCATGGTCATGCCCTTCCATCATTCAGCAGTTCATTGCGTGATATAAAACGCCGGAAGTGTAATCAGGGCAGGAAGCAAAGACAAGACTACGAAAACACGAAGGTAAGGCAGACGCATCTGAATCCCTGATTCTGTTCATTTTGGAGTGCGGCGGCTTGACGCCGCTTTCACAAGGCCCGGCTTGACATGCCGTCCGTACGGCGCATCTCCAAAACCATGCCTTTTTTCGCCTGATAGCCTCAAAACGCACCTCTGGCCACCATTAGATCGGGGTATAAAAAGAAAAGGGTCGACGGGTGGTGGATAACGCTCTAAGCGAACTTGCGGAGGAACAGCTATGAGCTACTGCCACAGGGGGATGCGACAGTACTAGGTCCGCCAACTCACCCGCCGACGATTCGAATTAGACCTTATTCCTGTTCTTTCAACAATCGGGCCACACCTGATTATTCCTAAGGGATTCCCTGAGTTGTTCTTTCAAAAAGAAACGGTCAACCCATACCCACCCCGCCATTCCAACAGTCTTGCCTCGCCCCAATCCCTTGGCTACCATCGCCATCATGAAAACACTCCCATGCTCTATCCTTGCCGCCTCCATGATTGTTTCCATCGCAACAGCGACCGAAGAACTATTCCCGAAACCCGACTGGAAAGCCGTGCCCAACCCCATGGCAAACACCAACTCGCCAGCAGGCGGTCAACTCTGCGTCTTCGCAGGTCAATACCCGCGCAGTTTCAATTACTATTTGGACAACAATTCCTTCTCCGCGGAACTTTTTGGCGCACTCTACGAGACCCTTCTTTCCATGAGCCCCACCACCTTGGAATACGAACCCGCCCTCGCCGAGCGCTGGTCCATCTCCCACGACAAGACTGTCTTCACCTTCCATCTCAATCCCGCCGCCAAATGGAGCGACGGCACCCCTGTCACCGCCGCCGATGTTGAATGGACATTCAACGCCATCTTGAACCCCAACAACATGACCGGCCCGCACAAAGTCGCGCTCGAGGTCTTTCACCCGCCGGAAGTTGTCAGCAACCATATCATCCGCTTCAAGGCCAAGGCGGTCCACTGGCGAAACCTGAGCGCCATCGGCGGCTTTCAGATCCTCCCTCGTCACGCCTATAAGGACAAGGACTTCAACAAGATTAACTTCGAGTTGCCCATCGTCTCCGGCCCCTATCGCCTCGGCGAGGTCAAGGAGGGCCTATACGCCACACTCGAGCGGCGAACCAACTGGTGGAACCGCGCCGCCCCCGGCTCCCTGGGCATGGCCAATTTCAACCGCCTGAAATTCCGCTTCTTCGCGGAACAGGAAAACGCTTTCGAGGCTTTCAAGAAAGGCGAGATCGATCTTTTCGCCGTCTATATGGCTCGCCTCTGGGTGAACGAAACCTCCGGCGAAAAGTTCACCCGCCACTGGATTGCCAAACAGAAAATCTACAACCGGAACCCCATCGGCTTCCAGGGCTTCGCCATGAATGGACGTCGCCCGCCATTTGATGACGTGCGCGTCCGCAAAGCGCTCTGCCTTCTGCTGAACCGCGAGCGCATGAATACCACTTTGATGTACGATCAATATTTCCTTCATCGCTCCTACTTCGAAGACCTCTACGACGCCTCCCACCCCTGCCCGAATCCTCCCATGCCGTTCGACAAGGACAAGGCGCGCGCCCTCCTGACCGAAGCTGGATGGAAAGCCAATCCCAAAACCGGACTCCTTGAAAAGGACGGCAAGCCGTTCTCATTCCGCTTTCTCAACCGGGACGCCTCCTCGGAAAAATTCCTCTCGATATTTGCTGAGGATTTGCGCTCCGCAGGCATCGAGATGCTCATCGAGCAAAAGGATTGGGCTTCCTGGACCCGCGACATGGATGAATTCAATTACGACATGACCTGGGCCGCCTGGGGCGCCTCATTGTTCAAGGATCCGGAAGGTATGTGGTCCTCCGCGGAGGCGGATCGCAAAGGCGGCATTAACATCACTGGGTTCAAAAACAGCGCCGTCGATGAATTGATCGAAAAACAGAAATCCATTTTTGACGTCACCGCCCGCAACGCCATCTGCCGCGACATCGATCGGCTCGTCTATGCCGAACATCCTTACATCCTGCTCTGGAACTTGAATTACGCCCGACTGCTGTATTGGAACAAGTTCGGCGCGCCTCCCACCGTTCTCGGAAAATACGGCAACGAAAGCGCCGCTTACTGGTTGTGGTGGCACGATGAAGATAACGAAGCCGACCTCAAGCAAGCCATGCAGGATAATTCAACCCTCCCCGCCAAGCCCTCGGAAATCCGCTTTGATGCCGCCTTCTCTCCTGCCGTCACCAACTAACACCGCCTATCCCTTCACGCAAATCATCGGCTCCAGCCGCGCCACCCGTCGCGCCAACCCTGCCGCATGCGTCGACTCCACCACCTCGTCCACATTCTTGTACGCATCCGGAGCCTCTTCCGCCACCCCCCGGAACGATTGCGCCTTGATAGTAATATTACGCCGCTTCAATCGCTCCACCACATCCTCGCCCCTATACTGTTTCATCGCCTGACTGCGACTTAAATTGCGGCCCGCCCCATGACACGCCGAGCTGAACGCCAGGCCCTCGCTCCTCTCCGTGCCCGTCATGATGTATGAAGCCGTCCCCATCGTCCCTCCAACCAGAACCGGTTGCCCCCATCGGCTTAACTCACGCGGCGTCTCGGAATGCCCCGGACCAAACGCGCGGGTCGCCCCTTTCCGGTGCACATACAACTTTTGCCGCCGCCCCCTCACCTCATGCTCCTCCAGACTGCATACGTTGTGCGACACATCATAAAGCAACGGCATCGCACCCGCTCCCATCTCCTCCAGAAACACCTCGCGCACAAAGGACGATAGAATCTGCCGGTTCGCCAAAGCGCAATTCGCCGCCGCCCGCATCGCGCCAAAATATGCTTTCCCCACCGGCGACTTCACCGGCACCGAAGCCAGCTCCCGATCCCCCAATTCAAGCCCGTACTCCCTCGCCGCCTCAATCATGCGCTTGGAATATTCCGTGGCCACCTGATGACCAAGCCCCCGCGATCCACAGTGAATACTTACCACCACCTTGCCCAGCTCAAGCCCGAACCCTGCGGCGCAAGCTTCATCATAAACTTCTGTCACCTCTTGAATCTCAAGGTAATGGTTCCCCGATCCAAGCGTACCCATTTCTTCATACTGGCGCCGTTTGGCATGTTTGGAAACTTCGCCCGAATCAGCTCCGGAATAGGAGCCGTCATTCTCTACCCGGTTCAAATCAGCCGCCTGCCCATACCCCCGCTCCACAGCCCACCTTGCTCCTCCCGACAACATGGCGTTCATTTCCTTTTCGTCCAGCTTCAGTCTGCTCGTACTCCCCACTCCGGCAGGAATACGCCTGAACAACGCCTGTGCCAGGGGTTTCCTCCGCTTATCAACCTCAGCCGCCGTCAACGGCGTCAGCAAGGTTCGTACTCCGCATGAAATATCAAAACCTACGCCGCCCGCCGAAATGATACCACCCTGCTCGGGATCAAATGCCGCCACCCCGCCAATCGGAAAACCATAACCCCAATGCGCGTCCGGCATCGCATACGCTGCATTGACAATCCCCGGTAACGACGCCACGTTCGAGACCTGCTCGCGAACCTTCTCGTCCATCTCTTCAATAAGACGCTCCGAGGCAAACAGGATGCCCGGCACCAACATCCGGCCAGCCTGGGGAATTTCCCATTCATACTCCGACCGCCTGATCAGCCGATGCTTATCCATATCATCCTCCTTTCCTCATCCCATCCTGAACGCCGACTTGTCCGCCGTAGCTCGAAGAGCGAAGGTGGAACCATGAACTCTCCCCTTCCTCCCTACACATCCACTATGCACTCGGCCACCCAGCGCCCATCAGCCCCTTGCGCAACCTTTAACCCGAAATAACTCGCGCCTTTCACTTCAACAGCCGGACGGTGCCTTCCCTGCTCCATCACCTCGCCCCACGCTTTCCCCTTTAACGTCGTTCCCTGAATCTCCACCTTGAACTTCGAGAACAACATTCTCCGCGCCGACATCTCACGCAACAAGGCTCCAAGCCAATCGGTCAACAGCATCTCCACATCCGGCGCCGAACAATCCACCTCAACTTCATTTACGGTCTGGACCCGGCCGGGCTCCACAATTACAGCCAACATCGCCAGCGCCGTCTGCTCAAACGCCTCCTCCAGTGTACCACCCCAGCCGCGCACACCGATATCCGCCTGATGCTCTGTATGTTCCCATCCCTTATCCATAATTCATCGCCATCCCAATAAAGATCTTCATAGTAATCTTAATCATAATCTACGACCCCAGAAAGGATTACGCTTAGGATCCATCTTAATCACATTGCGGATACCCTCATCGTACCACGCCATATTGACACTCCAAGTTGATTCTGAAATACTTGCGTTTTCAAAATTCAAACCAATCTCCACAGTACTCATGCAACTGACCGACGAACAAAAAAATGCCGTTTCCCAATGGGTGAAATCAGGTGCAAGCCTCTCCGATGTCCAGAAGCGTCTTGCCTCTGATTTCTCGTTAAAACTCACTTATATCGACGTTCGCTTCCTGCTCATTGACCTCGGCCTCGACCTGGTTCAGCCCAAGGAAGCCCTCAAACCCGCAGCACCCACCCCGCCGCCTCTCCCTCCCCAGGGTCAGGCCGACATCCACGAACTTTCCGATTTCGAACCGGAACCACCCCCCATGGGCGGAGGCAACGTCAGCGTCGAAATAGACCGCCTCGTTCGCCCCGGCTCCATGATCAGCGGGTCCGTCGTCTTCTCCGATGGCGTCAAAGCCGCTTGGTCCATCGACCAGACGGGCCGCCTCGCCCTGATGCCCTCCAACAAGGAATACCGGCCAACACCGGACGACATTCAAGCCTTCCAACGGGCCATCCAAAGCCAACTGCAGAAAATGGGGTACGGTTAACAACTTGTCTTGTTCTACCTCCGCGCCCTTTGTCCCAAACACCATTCCAAACGGAGATTCGTTATGTCATTTGAAAGCGGCAGCGTCACCTTCCGGATGTTCTACCTCCCTCAACCTTTCCCCAAGGACTACATCGAGCGGTTCGCCAACAGGGCCGCGCCGCCCATCAAGACCCTCGGCAACACCCCCATCCGTGGCTGGGTAACCGGACGCCATCTGCTCGACAACAAAATCACACAGGACAGCGCCCTCCACGCAGGCTATCTACGCCTCACCCTGATGCAGGCGGAACGCAAAATCCCCGAATCCCTACTGCGCGCCGAATGCCGCATGGAGGAACTCGTCCGAATTCAAGCCGAAGGCCGCGCCGAAATCGATCGCCGGACCCGCATCGAAATCCGCAAGGAAATCACCGAACGACTCCTGCCCACCATGCCGCCTCAATTAAGAGGCATGGCCCTCGTCCATCAACCGGGAACAGATTTCCTTTATGCCGAAGCAACTTCGGATAAACAAATCGACGCGCTGGAAGCCAACTTCCGCGAAACCATGGGCTTCGGCCTCATCCCCGCCTCACCCGTTCACGCCGCAGCCCATCGCCTCCGTCGCGATATCCGCGACCTGCCTCCCTCGAGCTTCTCGCCCGACTGCGAGGACGACACCGTCGAGAACAACCCCGGCCAGGATTTCCTGACCTGGCTCTGGTTCTACTCCGAATGCCGCGGCGGCATCATAACCTTGAAGGACAACAACACCTACGCCCTCATGCTCGAGGGGCCCCTCACCTTCGTCCTCGAAGGACAAGGCGCCCACGAGACCGTCTTGCGGCGCGGGACCCCGGAATTGAGCGTCGAAGCCAAGATCGCCCTGCTCAGCGGCAAGAAACTCCGCCGCGCCCGTCTCCTGCTCGCCAGAGGACAGGAAACCTGGCAAGTGTCCATCGACGCCGATCAATTCTCCTTCCGCGGATTGAAACTCCCCGAAGGCGAAAAGCTCGATCCTATCAGCCGCTTCCAGGAACGCATGACGTCCATCAACACCTTCAACAATTCATTCCTGGAAATCTATGACCGGTTCCTTGCAGAGCGGCTCAATGAAACCGCCTGGGGGAAAACCCGCGCGGAAATTCATCGCTGGGTTAATGAGCGCACCGCGAGAAAATAATCATCCGGGTGCAATTTATATTCGTTGCTGAAAGCGGTTCACTTCACAGCCGTCCCCACCTGAACCCTCTCTCACCGCCTCTGCTTTCCCTCGTTCCCCTCTGTCACGTCCTGATTTCCGTTTGACACTTATTTGGCATTGTCATGCTGAGCTTGTCGAAGCATCTCTATCCTATTCTGACTCCTGACTACTGACTTCTGGATGCTGCCCTTCCCCCTCCCCCTCCGCTTCGCGCTTGAATTTGCTGATCGCCGTGAACTCCCGCGCCAGCGAATACCCCACCGCCAGAAGAACAGGCCCCAGGAATAGTCCGATAAACCCAAACGTCATCACACCACCAATCACACCCAACAGCACAATGATGAACGGCAAATTCGCGCCGCGGCTAATCAGATACGGGCGAACAATGTTATCAATGCCACTGATGCAAACCACGCCCCACACCGTTAGGAATAAACCCCACCCCATCTGCCCGGCGCCAAAGAGCCACAACACAGCCGGCACCCACACAAACGGGGGCCCACCAGGAATCAACGCCATCAGAAACGTCACCAGCCCCCAGACAATCGGCCATGGAACCCCGGCAACCCAGAACCCAATCACCGCCATGATCGCCTGCGCCAACGCCGTGCCGATGATTCCATAAACCACGCTTCGCACCGTATTCCCCGCCACCACCAGTAATCTCTGCGAAACATCGCCAGCGATCCGGCGGGCCCCCGTGGATATCCGGTCCGCCACCCGCTCCCCATCCCGGTAGAACACAAAAACGATGATGACACTTAACGTGAGCTGTAGAATGCCTTTCCCGAAATCAAGACTGTGCGACAACAACCACTTTCCAATCCCCACGCCCGCCGCCTTCATCGCGTCCGACACCCACCCTGCGTTCTGTGCGAATTGCGGCCACACCCGCTCAACAGCGGCACCCACCAAGGGTAACCCACTCACCCACGCCGGAGGATCAGCCGGAACTCCACCCTGCAGGAATTTGAACAACTCCTCAATTCGCGTCACATTCTCGGCCAGCGTGAAACCTGCGATAGCCAGCGGCAACACCATCACGACCGCTATGCAAGTGGTCATGACCAAAGCCGCATAGGTGCGCCGGCCACCCATCCAACGCTCAATTTGCAACATCACCGGCCATGTCGTGAACGTCAGCACGGTCGCCCATAGGATCGCCGAAACAAACGGCCGCAACACGGCCAGACATCCGATCGCAACCAGCGCAACAGCCACAACAGCCGCCACCGCTTCAATCCTGTTCGTCATCTTAAGCACGGCTCATCTCCCATTCCGCAAGGCTCATTCCAAATTGAATCTTCTTTGATCGTCATCGGCTCCAAGATTAGGCCCCACCCCCAACCCAGTCAACCCCTTCGTAAGGGCTTGTCGTAATCTTAATCGTAATCTGAATTCTGTCTTCACCCGCGCCATCCCACAGTGCTATCATCCCACTCGCTTTATTCAGGACTACGCTTATGCCTATCTACGAATTCTACTGCCGCAAGTGTAATACGATTTACAACTTCCTCTCGCGCACGCTTCAGCCGGACAAGAAACCAATGTGTCCCCTTTGCAAACGCGTAAAGCTGGAAAAGCAACTCTCCCTGTTCGCCCACACCGGACGCGCCAAGGAAGAGCCCTCCTCCACCTCGGAACCCGATCTCCCGCTCGACGAGTCAAAAATGGAACGCGCCATGGACGCCCTCGCCCGGGAAGCCGAAGGCATGAGCGAGGAGGACCCCCGCCAGGCCGCCGAATTGATGCGTAAATTTTCAAAAATGACCGGCATGGAACTCGGCGCAGGTATGCAGGAAGCCCTGAACCGACTCGAAGCTGGCGAGGAACCGGACCAGATCGAAGCCGAGCTCGGTGGCCGTCTGGAAAAGGAAGATCCTTTCATCATTCCCGAAAAGGAAAAGAAAACCTCAAAAAAAGGTCAACCCCGTCCGGCACCGCGCCGGGATAAAACCCTTTACGAAATGTAACCATGAAAAAAACTTCTTATAAGACCCGAGTCAACGCCAAGCAACCGCTCCCGCGCACCAACAACGTCAACGTCCTAGCGCTTGACCCACTGGTAACGCCGCGCGCCCTCTCAAAGGCGCTCCCGGCTTCACCTGCTGCCTTGAAAACCGTCGTCAAAACCCGCAACGCCATTGGCAAGATCCTGTCCGGCAAGGATCCGCGCCTGCTGGTGGTCGTGGGCCCCTGCTCCATCCACGATCCGAACGCCTGTCTCGACTACGCCATCCGCCTTCATTCGCTCGCCCGCGAACTGAAGGACGACCTGCTGATCCTGATGCGCGCCTATTTCGAGAAGCCACGAACCACCACCGGCTGGAAAGGCATGATCTACGACCCGCATATGGACGGTTCCTCCGATATCGAGTTCGGCTTGACCGCCGCCCGCCAGCTCCTTATGGAAATCAACGCCATGGGGCTTCCCACCGGCACAGAAATGCTCGACCCCATCGTCCCCCAATACATTGCCGACCTCATCTCCTGGGTCGCCATTGGCGCTCGCACCACCGAGTCCCAAACCCACCGGCAAATGGCCAGCGGCCTCTCCATGCCCGTCGGCTTCAAGAACCGCACCGATGGCAACGTGCAAGTCGCACTCGACGCCATGGTCGCCGCCCGCTCCTCGCACAGCTTCCTCGGCATCGATAATGATGGCCGCATCGCCACTGTCCGCACCGCTGGCAATCCCTTGGGCCATCTGATTCTGCGTGGCTCGCGCGGGGGCCCCAACTACGACCCAGCTAGCATCGCCGCGGCTACCGAAAAAATGACCGAAACCGGACTGACTCCCGCCATCATGGTGGATTGCAGTCATGGCAACGCTGGCAAGCGTCATGAGATGGAGGAAACCGTTTGGAACGAAGTCCTTCAGCAACGCCGGAAAGGCTCAAAATCCATCATCGGCATGCTCGTGGAAAGTAATCTCGAAGCTGGCAGCCAGCCCTTTACCTCCGACCTCTCCCGACTGCACTACGGAGTCTCCGTCACCGACGCCTGCGTCGATTGGCCCACCACCGAGCGCATGCTCCGCTCCGCCACCCAAATAAAATAACCAAAGCCACGAACCCAGCCTCTCAAAGCCAACGCGAGCTATCCCGGGCGAGCCGTCGGTTTAATCCAAGGACATGCTCTGCGACGGGCTTGTGTAATAAAACCAATCTGCTATAAGGGTTGGTTTATGGAACAACGTAATTCCTTCACATTTACACTAACGGAAGGCCAGCAGGCCGCCCTAATCCTCATTCTCGAACAGGGCAATTACCGCCCCGCCACCGTGCCCTATTCCACCATCGCCGTGGACGCCACTGACTGCCGGATCGTCCTCTACCAGTCCGGAAAATGCGTCGTCCAAGGGAAAGGCGCCCAGGACTTTGTAACTTTCATCATGGAACCGCAAGTCCTGATGGCCGTCAAACTGGGCTACGAGGAAGTCGTTAACCCGGAGGCCTTCACCCCTCACATCGGTGTCGACGAAAGCGGAAAGGGCGACTTCTTCGGCCCCATCGTCATCGCCAGCGCCTATACCGACCAGAACCTCACCAGAGCCATGCAGGAAATGGGCGTGCGCGACAGCAAGAACATCACCAGCGATAAGCGACTCCTCGAAATCGCAAAGAATCTCCGCCAACTGCTCGGCGGCCGCTACAGCATCATCTCCATCGGTCCGGAGAAATACAATCAGCTCTACACCAAGATCCGTAGCGTGAACAACCTTCTCGCCTGGGGCCATGCCCGCGCCATCGAAAACCTCCTGGAAAAGGTACCCGCCTGCACCCGCGCCGTCTCCGACCAGTTCGGTAGCAAGGAACAGGTAAAACGCGCGCTAATGCAGAAAGGCCGCAAGATCGAGTTGATCCAGATGCATAAGGCCGAATCGGATGTTGCCGTGGCCGCCGCCTCGATTCTTGCCCGCGAGGGCTTCCTTCTAGGGCTCAGCAAACTCGGCGTACAGCACGGCGTCAAGCTTCCCAAGGGCGCGTCGGACCTGGTTCAGAATGCCGCTGTAACCCTGATCGAAAAACACTCACCCGCCATACTGCTCCAGACGGCGAAGTGCCACTTCAAGACCACCGACTCCGTGCTGGGCCGCCTCAACCTAAGTCGTTCCATCCTGGGCGCCGCAGGCGCCGCCACATCCGCCGCCGCCAATGGATACAAATTCAAACGCCCTATGAAGCCTAAGGACCCTGAACCCTAATCCCCCCCTACCCCATGCCCCCCAACCCCACCCTCTACGTCGCCCGCGTGGAAACTACATCCGCCGTCGCCGACTTCATTGACGAAGCCGCCGTGCTGGACACCGACGACCAATGCACCATCTGGTACGATGCTGACCGCGACCTCGCCCGCATCGAGTATTTCTGCCCCAGCGAATCTGAGGCTCAACATCGCCTGTCTGCCATGCAAACCTTGGTCAAAAGCCAATTCCCAAACGCCGCCTGGACAGCCACCACTGCACCACTCCCCGTCGAAAACTGGGCCGAGGCATGGAAACGTTTCTTTCATACCGAAAAAGTTTCCGACAGGATCTGGATCAAACCCTCCTGGGAACCCTGCAGTCCGGCACCGGGCGACATCGTTCTTGAAATCGATCCCGGTATGAGCTTCGGCACCGGACAGCACGGCACCACCCGCGGCTGTCTCTGCTTCATGGATACCATCGCCATGACCAATCCCTCTCTACGCCTGATAGACGTCGGCTGTGGATCCGGCATCCTCTCCATTGCAGCTGTTCGGCTGGGATTCTCCGGAGTCACCGCCCTCGATAACGATCCGGAGTCCATCCGCGTCGCCCGCGAAAACGCCGACCTCAATGGAGTCACGACCGCCATCAACTTCGGGGTCGCCGATCTGGCCACCCTGCAGGATTCTCAGCCCTTCGACGTCGTGGTCGCCAACATCCTAGCCGTGGTTCTCATCCAATACGCATCCATCCTCACCCCTCTTGTTGCGAAAAACCCATCCGCATCGCTCATCCTCTCCGGAATTCTCAACCCGCAGGCCGATGACGTCATCGCCGCCTTCGTCGCGCAGGGCTTTGAACTCCACGATTCTCTCGTACTTGGTGAATGGACCTCCCTTTGGATGAAACGCCCCGTAAGTTAACTTATGCCTCCACGCCTTCCAATCACGCATCAGGTGCTCATCAACTGGGCCGGACACCGCGTCTTCCGCGACGCCCAGACCCTTGCCGAGCGTAATCTCGTTCAAGAGGTGTCCTTCACGCCCCCTTACGTCAACGGCACCATTCTCTGGAGTAACCGCCCACTCAAGACCTCCGTGCGTATCCGGCAGGATGGCTCCGCCGAAAATCACTGCCCCTGCCGCGACAGCAAGGAACGCGGCATCATCTGCTCCCACGTTGTGGCCCTCTGCCTTGAGCTTATCCGCAGGAACAACAATCCAGAAATCGAGGCCGCCAAGAAAGAGGAGCTACGCCGCGCCGCCCGTATGGCATCGCTCTCGGATAACAACTACGTCAAGCGCGCACGGCTCGGGGAACCCGGCAGTATCGCCGCACGGCTCATCCTGACCCTCGGCGCCGCGTGGCGCGATGGCGTCAAGGCCGGCCGGATCCCCATCACCGTCGCCATCGCCACCAACAACGAGGTCGTCCTCGCCGATCAGGTCGCCTCCGGCCTCTGCCTCGGCCTCTCCCAGAAGGACGAATCCATCCTATTCGTCCTCGAGGATATCGCCGAAGGCCCGGCCCGCGGCAAAATGGACCTATCACCTCACGACTTCCTTTCCCTGCTCCACCTGATGCAAGGCATGAACCTGATGGAGGAAGGACAACCAAACCCCATCACCATCGCCGCCACGCGCCTCGTCTCTTTCCTCCAACTCGATCTCGACCGGGATAACGGCGAACTCATCCTGATCCTTCACACGGAAATCCCGTTCATGAAGCCCACCGAAACCCCGTTCTACCTCGTCACCGGACGGCACGGCTGGGTCTTTGGGACCCGCCATTTCTGGCCCCTCGAGAAACTCCTTCCCGAACCCATCCGCTCCATCTATTCCGAGCCCGTCATCATTCCGCGCCAGTCAGTCCCCCGCTTCATGCAAGCCGAGTGGCCAATCCTCTCGGGATTCATGCGGGGCGAAAGCGATCTCTCCATCGACCTGTTCACCATTGAGCCCGCCGAACCCCGTTTCCGTCTTACCATCCGGGGCAGTCCCGCCTCTCTCGCCGCAACTGTCCACGCCGACTACGAAGGCGTCCGCCTGGTTGCCGGCAAGAATGACATGGCGGGCCACTTCGCCATCCCTGATCCCTCCGACCTCATGCGCTACACCGTTCGGAATATGCCAGCGGAAAAAGCCGCCCTCTCAACACTGGCCTCCTTCGGTGTCTCCGGCGAAACCGGCGACTCTCTGTCCTCCATCGTAGGGTGCCGCGAAGTCCTGAACTTCCTCGGCAGTCACGTCCCCGCCCTGCGTCGCTCCGGCTGGCGAGTGGAACTCGAAGGCCGCATCGGTGGCGTCATGGAATCCATGGACTTCGCCACCCCGGTCGTCACCATCAACAGTGAAGGCGATCAGCCGGGCTGGTTCGAAGTCGGCTTCGATTTCGAGGACGGTGGCGGCAACCGCCTCGCCCCGACGGACATCCAACGCGCGCTCCTGAAAGGCGAAGCCTTTATTGAACGCAACGGCCGAACCATCCTCCTCGATTCCGCCGCCATCGACTCCATGATGGAGGTCTTCCGCGATTGCTCCAGCGGCGAAGGCAGTAGGCCCGGCGCCTTCCGTATGCCCGCCGTCTATTCCTCATACGTCAAAACCTCCCTCGACGCCCTCGATGGCGTGGACGTGGAAGCCCCCGCCCCATGGCGCGTCTCCGCCGAGCGTCAGGCACGACTTCAGGCCGCCGAGCCAGTGCCACTCCCGACCACCCTCGACTCCATCCTGCGCCCCTACCAGAAGGAAGGCGTCAACTGGCTGCGCTTCCTGGAAGTCAATACCTTCGGCGGCATCCTCGCCGACGAGATGGGACTGGGGAAGACGCTTCAAACATTGACGTGGCTTCAACTGGAACGCCATCATCCTGCGGCTCGCAACAAGCCCGCCCTGATTATCTGCCCGACCAGCTTGGTCAATAACTGGGCCGAGGAAGCCCAAAAATTTGTCAGTTCACTTAAAGTTCTACCCATCTCCGGTAGCGATCGCCACAGCAAATGGGCTGAGGCTCCAAACGCGCATATCATCGTAACCTCCTACGCCCTCCTCCGCCGAGACATCGCCCACTACCGGGAAATGGAATTTTCCGTGATGGTGCTCGACGAGGCCCAGCACATTAAGAACCGGTCCACCCAGAACGCTATCACCGCCAAGGAAATCCGCGCCTTCCACAAGGTGGTTCTCACCGGTACCCCCATCGAGAACGGCGTCTCGGACCTCTGGTCAATCATGGACTTCCTGATGCCGAAATACCTGGGCTCGCACGACTCCTTCCGCCAGCATTACGAACTCCCTATCGGACAAGGCGGCCCCGAGGCGCAAGCCGCACAGCTCCGACTCCGCCGCAAACTCCAACCCTTCCTGATGCGTCGCCTGAAAGTCGAGGTCGCACGCGACCTGCCGCCGCGTATCGAGCGTTTGGCCACCTGCTCGCTCAGCGCCGATCAGAAAGCCGTCTACAAGGAACTCGTGGATTCCTCCCGCCGCCGCCTGACCGATCTTGTCGCCAAGCAGGGTTTCCAGCGCTCCCGCATGGAAGTCCTCAAAACCCTCCTGCGCCTGCGTCAGGCCTGCTGTCATTTGGACCTTCTCAAACTCCAGGGCCTGCAGGTCGAAGCCCCGTCGGCCAAGATGGAACTCTTCTTCGAATTGCTCGACGAGGCGTTGGACGGTGGCCACCGCGTCCTGGTCTTCAGCCAGTTCGTGTCCATGCTGACCATTCTCCGTAACCAGATGGATCACCGCCAGATTTCATATTGCTATCTCGACGGGGCCACCAAGGACCGCATGGCCGAGGTTCACCGCTTCAACACCGACCGATCCATCCCAGTCTTCCTGATCAGTCTCAAAGCCGGTGGAACAGGACTCAACCTCACCGGCGCCGACATGGTTATTCACTTTGATCCGTGGTGGAATCCCGCCGTGGAAAATCAAGCCACCGACCGAGCCCATCGTATCGGGCAAAAGCGCACCGTATACAGCATCAAGCTCATCACCAAGGGCACGGTGGAAGAAAAGGTCTTGGCTTTGCAGAATCAAAAGAAGGCCGTCATCGACGCCACCCTGTCTACCAGTGAAAACGCCTTCACCTCAATGACCTGGGAAAACATCCAGGACCTGCTGACGCTGTAGTCCCCAACGGTGACGATTACGCTGAGCCGCGCTAGCGGCGACAGGGTGCCACGTCGTGTGTGCGCCAGAAATGGGCGCGTTGTAAACGGGGTGAATGTCACACAGCTTCGCCCACTTCGCTTATCTTGACGCTTTCTCCATACCTCTGCTACCGTTTCCCCCCGTGAAAATGCTTCTCAGGCGGTTTCGGCCAGGACTGCCATTGAAAAATTATCACAAGCAGAAGAGGTTATAATAATCCACATCAGCACGACAAGGAAAGCACCTTGGAACATCCATCAAGAAAGTGCTGCTAGCCTTAACGAAGCAGAGTTGCTGCAAACCGGTAAAGAGCAGGAACGAAAGTTTCTCGGCTTTGGCGGATGCTTCAACGAGCTCGGATGGGATGCGCTCTCCGTGCTCTCGGAAGCTGACCTGAACATCGTGTTCGCAGAGCTTTTTTCCCCAGGCAAGGCGCTTTCCTTCGAATTATGCCGTATTCCCATTGGGGCAAGTGACTTTGCCCGAGACTGGTACAGTTGTAACGAAACCGCCAGTGATTTTGCCATGGAGAACTTCACCGTCGATCGGGACAAAGAGGCACTGATCCCTTTCATCCGTGAAGCCCAAAAAAGACAACCCACTCTAAAGTTTTTCGCTTCTCCCTGGAGTCCTCCGATATGGCTTAAAACGCCTCCGATTTACAATGGCGGATCGCTCAAACAAGAGCCGGAGGTGCTGAAGGCCTATGCACTCTATTTTCTTAAGTTTGTACGTGCCTACAAAAACGAAGGGATTCCCATTGATCAGGTTCATGTCCAGAATGAGCCAGTTTCGGCGCAACTCTTTCCTTCCTGCCTGATGTCAGGCGAAGAGATGAAGCGCTTTGTACGCGATTATCTTGGTCCGCTATTCAAGAAAGAGGGCGTAGACACGGAAATCTGGCTGGGAACCCTCAACGGCCCTGAAACTGACAAGCGTTTTATCTCTACCAGTTTCAACCATTATCTTAATCACATTCTCGAAGATAAAAAGGTGCGCGAATATGTTACCGGTGCCAGTTATCAATGGGCTGGAAAGTATGCGGTTCAGCGGACCCGGCTTGCCTATCCGGAACTTCCCATCATGCAGACCGAGAATGAATGCGGAGACGGTCTCAATTCGTGGGAGTATGCGAGCTATGTGTTCGACCTCTTTTATCACTATCTGACCAATGATGTCTGCGCCTACATTTATTGGAATATGATACTGGCAGAAGATGGCAAAAGCACTTGGGGCTGGAAGCAAAATTCACTCTACACAGTCAATCTGGCAACAGGGCAACTGACCCGGACACACGAATTTTACCTCATGCGCCATTTTTCAGATTTCATTCATGCGGGAGCAAGGAGAGTCGAGTTGTCAGGCCCCTTTTCAGGCAACAGCATCGCATACCGATGCAACGGAAAGCTTGTGCTTGTAATCAGAAACCCCTTTAACCGGGAAAAGTGCATTTCCGTACGCGATTCGTCGGTGGCTTATTCAGCGATTCTGCCAGCCGATTCTTTCAATACGCTCGTTATTTAAGCGGCTTTACTGAATAAACGAGCAGACGTACTCGCATATCCCGGATTCAATCTCAATATCGAATCCCGACTTGGCAGGCACCTCAAACGCTTGCCCGGCAGAGCATGTCTTCAGTTCCGCCACACCATCCAGTTTGACACGGCATTGTCCGGCGATAATTTCCATTCTTTCCGCCTTGTCAGTTCCGAAATGGAATTTACCCGGATGGATCAATCCCAGGGTCTTCTTGCTTCCGTCTGGTAACAGGATGCTATGGCTGACCACCTTGCCGTCAAAATACACATTGGCTTTGGCAACAGCGGTTACATTATTAAATTCAGCAGGTGTAGTATTCATGGAACAGTCAGTGTCCACAGCCATCCCGCAAAGTCAAGTCACAGCCGCCCTGGATATTTATATAACAACGCTTCCTTTCTGTGGCCTTTATCCATATGCCTGTGAGTCTCAACTACTTTTTCGAGATCATATCGCCTATCAATATCAGTTCTTAACTTGCCAGCTTCTATAAGCCCTTTTAGGTAAACCATGTCGGTCGGCGGCAATTGCGACAACGCACACGTGACGCCATGATCCGCTATTCCGAGCGACGTCACACAAGACCTATTCCGCTTTATATGGCCCGATGCTATCACCTGTGCTAGAATCACATCTCAGAATTAATGTTGTTTCCTGCGGCAGAAGATCGGTCCCGTTGACGAAAATGAGGACAATCAAACAAAAGAGTTTTCTTCTGTTTCTCGGTGTATATGCCTTCACAGGGTTATTCGCCTACATTGCCTTTCAATTGGTTCTGGGCCACTTGGCGGATGACATGGAGATTCGTTATGCGGCAAAATACGCTCTGGCGAACAAGGCGTTATTGCAGGAGCCCTTGGCCAGAGAACTGGCCTTGGCCCGCCAACTGGCTTCGTCTCCTGTCATCAAGCGCTGGGTTTGGAACGAACATGACGCGACCCTGCGGCGGCAGGCATTGGATGAATTGGAAAGTTTCAGGCAGCGTCTCGCCGAAGGCAGTTGGTTTGTTGCCCTCGATTCGTCACATCATTACTATTTCAACGATGTCAGCAACAGTTACGCTGGGAGGGAGCTGGTGTACACGCTCTCCCCGGAACAGTCAAAGGATGCCTGGTTCTTCGCTACCATGCGGAACGTCAAGGATTACGCGCTCAATGTTAACTATGACGACGTGCTGGACGTTCACAAGGTGTGGATCAATGTTTTGATTAAATCTCCGGATGGGGCCCCCCTCGGCGTCGCCGGCACCGGGCTGGAGCTTTCCAAATTCCTAAAGTCCTTTGTCGACACTTCCGAACCAGGTATCGAACACATCCTGCTGGATCATCGCCTGGCCATTCAGGCGCACCAGAATCGAGCGCTGATTGATCATCATTCACTGACCAAAAGCGATACTGACCGCTCCACCATCCATCGCATTTTCCAAGACCCATCCGATGTGGATCGGCTACAGGATGCCGTCTCAAGGCTCCGGGCAGGAAACCAGGCGGAAACATTCCGGGCCAAGGTCGGCGGGAAAAAATTACTCGTGGGCGCCACTTATATCAAGGATCTGGACTGGATCGAAATCACACTTATAGATTCGCGCAGGGTTCTACATCATCCGTTCTTCCGCCCTCTATTCCTGTTGAGCATGATCACGGGACTGCTACTGGTCTTTCTTGCTTGGGCCGTCGTGAACTCCTTGGTGCTGAAACCACTGGCCGATGTCACTGATATGGCGAAGCGTATTCCCAGTGGTAACTATTCAGTGACACCAACCACGGATCGGCGCGATGAAATCGGAATGCTTGAACAAACATTCTCCGAAATGAGCAGCAAGATCCGCCTGAACACCGAGACACTGGAGGCTCGGATCAGCAAAAGAACTGCCGAATTGGACAGAACCAACCAGATGTTGCAGGCCAACATAGATGAATTGATGCAGGCTCACGAGAATGTGAAAACCTTGGGCTCCATGCTCCCCATTTGTTGCGTGTGTAAAAAGATCCGCGATGATAAGGGACACTGGAATCAGCTTGAGGCCTATATCCGGGACCACGCCGGCACAAACTTCTCCCATGGATTCTGTCCCGACTGCCAGAGGACGCTCTATCCGGGCACTAAAATCCCGCCTGCTCAGCAGCCATCGGCTCCATCTGAATAGCGCTGGTAATTCTCCGTGCGCATTTCCAATTTTGACAAACATTGCGTATTTGTAGGGGCATCGCTTGCCGGCACCTGCGGGCGTCGACAAGCGATGCCCCTACGAGATTGAGTCAAAACACCGAGATGTGCCCGATTCAATTGCTTTCTTTAAAGTTGAATGCCTCTGCGGAATGGTGTCTAGTGTCACGGCTAATTGACCGGATCCCAAAACTGTTTTTCTTGAAAGGAAACGTATGAACCGAGTTATTACGTCTGCCATCATTCTTGGATTAGCGGGATCATGCTTTGCTGCCACCCCACTTGGATTTCGCGGCGATGGATCAGGCCTTTATCCTGAAGCCAATCCTGCCCTGCATTGGTCCGTAACCAATAACGTCGTTTGGAAAACCGCTTTCACAAATTGGTCCAACGCCAGCCCCCTGCTGGTAGGCGACCTGATCTTCACCTGCGCCGAGCCAGCCTCGCTGATCTGCCTCTCCGCCAAGGACGGCTCCATCCTCTGGCAGGATGCAATAACAAACATACCCTCCATGGCGCCGGAAACCCATGCAGACAATGGTTACACCTCCGCAACACCTTGTAGCGACGGCAAAAAGATCTGGATGGTGTTCGGGCAGGGCGTGGTGGCTTGCTGGGATATCTCCGGAAAGAAAGTTTGGGAAACATTTCTCGAGGTACCTCCTCACAAAAAATGGGGCAGTTGCATCTCCCCGCGCTTGGCTGGCGATGTGCTGGCCGTGCAGTTCGAGAACCTCTACGGCCTGGACCCGAACACCGGAGTGACGAAATGGAAGGTCAAAACTGGTTGGAAATGGGGAACTCCCGTAGTTGCCAAAATCAGTGGAAAAGACATCCTTTACACCTGCAAGGGCAAGGCGTTTGACGCGGCTTCCGGCCAGGAATTTCCAGAACAGGGCCTTCCTGCGCTGGATTTTAACAGCCCATGTCTCGTGAATGGTGTTCTCTATTATATCTATGATAAGCCCAAAGCCTTCACGTTGCCTTCCTCTCTCTCGGACAAACCCGCTCCTCTTTGGCCCGAAATCAAACTAGATGAATCCAAAGCCCGCTACTATGCCACCCCGGTTATTCATGACGGGTTGGTCTATGCCATCAACGAAAAGGGTCTCTTCTACGTGCTCGATCAAGCCACCGGTTCCGTGGTTTTCACAAACAAATTCAATTTTGATATCACCTATCAGAGCCCGACATTGGCAGGGGATTATGTCTTCCTTTCCTGCGAAAAAGGAATAACCGCTGTCGTTAAAACCGGGCGGACCTATGAATTTGTTGCCTTGAATAATCTGGAGAAATTCCGTGCGTGTCCTGTCTTTTCCGGCACCCGCATGTATATCCGGACCTTGAAGCACCTCTGGTGCATTGGCCGCTAACGTTACTTACCTGAGCCTCCGGCGCACTGGATAGCTTGCGCACCACAATATAGTGTTCATCCTTGAACACGAGGCTCCCGGTTCCATTGGTTCTCCCTGCCCTTGGCTTCTACGCCACCTAATATTTATTGGTAAGAACAACGGCCCCTTCAGAAAACCATCACATCACAGCCATCGTCGTCGCTCCGGCCTCCGCTCATGCCAACTCCATGCGCCGACGTTCCTATAGGCTGACATGGTTGATGTCCGGGTAATAGGAGTCCCAGTCCCTCAAAACGCTGGCATGGACTTGTAAAAAGTTTTTGGGATAATTCGCGCGATGAAGAACTCCGATAGTGACACCATTGCCGCCATCGCCACTGCACCGGGCGAAGGCGCGATCGCCATCGTTCGTGTTTCCGGACCGGACAGCCTGACGGTCGCGGATCGCATCTTTCGCGGCGTTGGGCCCCTGCCCTCGCAACGCGCTCCTGGGTCTTTCGTGCATGGCCATATTATCGCGCATCAAGAAGTCGCCGATGAAGTCATTCTCCTTATTTATCGCGCGCCACATAGTTATACAGGTGAAGATTCCATTGAGATCCAGGGACACGGCGGCGGAGCCGCCGCTCAGCGCATCCTGCGTTGCGTGGTCGAAACGGGCGCTAGAATCGCCGAACCGGGTGAATTCTCAAAACGCGCCTTCTTGAATGGCCGAATTGATTTATTACAGGCCGAAGCTGTTCTCGATTTGATCAGGGCACGCTCGGACCGAGCCGCAAAATCAGCGTTGGAGCAACTGGAAGGCGACCTTAGCCGCACCTTCGACATTATCTATGATGAAGTACTCACCATCGCCGCCGACCTCGAAACCACATTGGATTTTTCGGACGACGATCTTCCACCGGTGGTAATGACCTCTATCAGGGACCGCCTGAAGGCCTCCGAGGACCGGTTAAAATCGCTTCTGGAAACCTGGGATGAAGGACACGTTCTACGGGATGGCGCTCTTATTGTCATAGGAGGAAAGCCCAATACCGGCAAATCGACACTGCTAAATCGCCTCCTTGGCATGGACAGGGCTATTGTCAATCGCATGCCGGGCACAACGCGAGACATAATTGAGGATCACATGGTCATCAATGGCTATCCAGTCCGAATTGTGGATACCGCCGGGTTGCGTCAAACTGACTGCGAGATCGAAGGCGAAGGTATCCGACGCGCCAGGCAATTCGTTCAGAAATCTGACGTACTAATATATATGATAGATGGCTCCCTGCCCATCGACAGCGAGGACATCGCCCATCTCAACGAAAAGGCCTTCGACAAAATCATCGTGGTGGCAAACAAACTGGACAATGGAACACTTGAATCAAATAAGTCATTTATGACTACTTTGTCTCATATATCATGCTCCCTACTCACCGACGATGCCGTTCCAGAAATCCAGCAATTGATCGGTGACAAGTTATCAAAGCTCCACAGTTGTAATCATCAATCAACGATATCCGAGCGCCATCGTCGGCTGGTGGTGCTTTCCTTAAAAGACATCACAGAAGCTAATCTCTTGATTTCCTCGAATCAGCCAGAGCCGACTTTGGCTGCCTCAAGACTACGCTCTGCCCTTGAAACTCTCGGTGAAGTCACCGGGAAGCTATACCACGACGAACTTCTTCAAAGCGTTTTTTCAAGATTCTGTATTGGCAAATAGAACTAATCCAATGGAGTACGATGTCATAGTAATTGGTGCTGGCCATGCCGGCTGTGAAGCCGCTTTAGCCGCCGCCAGGATGGGATCCCGCGTGGCGCTGATCACCATGGAAAAGGCGGCGGTTGCTAGAATGTCTTGCAATCCAGCCGTAGGCGGAATCGCCAAGTCGCATATTGTTTGTGAACTGGACGCGCTCGGCGGAGAAATGGCTCGCAATACCGACTATACCGGCATCCAATTCCGCACATTGAACACCAAGAAAGGTCCAGCCGTTCAAGCCTTCCGCGTCCAGTGCGATAAGGACGCCTATTCAAGGCGAATGCTGGCCGTGATCCAGATCTCAAACAACCTAACCCTCATCGAAGCCACAGTCGACGGATTACACATTGAAGGCGGCAAGCTTCGCGGGGTTAAACTTTCCGACCAAGCATCAATTCACGGAAAATCCGTTATCATTACGACAGGAACATTCCTGCGCGGAACAATTCACATTGGACAAAAGAGCTTCCCAGGCGGACGCAAAGGAGAGCCATCGTCCATTGATCTCAGCCTTCAACTCCAACAGCTGGGGTTTCGCATAGAACGACTCAAGACCGGGACTCCGCCTCGCCTTAGAAAAGACTCCATCAACTGGTCGTCTATAACCGAGCAAGCTGGCGAAACGCCCCCTATGTTCTTTTCCGAAGCCGCCAGGGAGGACCGAATGTTCCACGTGGAACATGAGTCTTTTCCAGTCACCACCCCCTCCATGTTCTACGTGGAACATTCATCCCTTCGCCCTTGGCCGCCGGGAACCGCTCAACTTCCTTGCTTTATTACCCACACAACCCCACAAACCCATGCCATCATCAGGGATAATCTGACAAAGAGCTCTATGTATGGCGGGAATATCACTGGAACCGGCGTCCGCTATTGTCCTTCAATCGAGGATAAGATCGTTAAATTCGCCGATAAGGACTCCCATCATGTTTTTCTTGAACCGGAAGGGCGCAACCATCCAGACATCTATCCGAATGGAACCTCCAATAGCCTTCCAGAGGATATTCAAGAGCTAATGATCCGCTCAATACCGGGGCTTGAGCACGCCGTGTTTAGTCAATGGGCCTACGCCATCGAGTATGATTTCTCTGATCCAACCCAGCTTTTCCACACGCTGGAGTCAAAACTGGTTGAGAATCTCTATTTCGCAGGACAAATCAACGGAACCACCGGTTACGAAGAGGCGGCAGGCCAGGGGTTCATTGCCGGCGTAAATGCCGCACGAAAGACCAATGGACTCCCAGCTCTGACCCTCGGACGAGGCGATGCCTATATCGGAGTGCTGATTGATGATCTGGTAACTAAGGGAACCAACGAACCCTACAGGATGTTCACCTCGCGAGCCGAACACAGGCTGTTGCTCCGCCAGGATAACACCATCTTCAGAGTGCTGCCGTTCGCCAAGGAAATAGGCATTCATAGCCATAACGTCATTACTAGGACTGAACGCCTGGCCTCTGAAATTAAATCCGAGCTTGCTAGGCTTGAGACAACCTTCAGCCAGAGCTACTCGCTTTCTCAGTTGCTTCGAAGACCTGGAACCTCTTACGTCAATCTGCCGGACAGCAGAAATTTAGATCCAAAAGTTGTCGAACAAGTGGAGATCGAAACTAAATACGCCGGCTATATCCAACGTGAACTTGCTCAATTTGAGAAGTCACAAGCTATTGAGCATCAACGCCTTCCAGAATGGATAGATTATGATTCTATTAAGATCATGCGGTTTGAATGCCGCGAAAAGCTGAAACGCATCCGCCCTGAATCTATCGGCCAGGCATCCAGAATCTCTGGCATCACGCCCGCTGATATATCAATCCTTTCTGTGATCATCAAGAGGGGAAAACAAAATAAATCCTAATCAACCACTTCTGCCTGTTTAGTCTATTACGACCATATAGTCTGTTCTGAAACATTGCGATTGTCGCCTGAACAATGAATAATCCTCAAGCCATTTCGCTGGTTGGACCGGAGCACCAAGATTATCTTCGTGATGAGTCGCGAAGATCCGGCCAAGCAGTCGCTATCACATTCCCAAGAACGGAAGCGGATGTACGTTCCGCCTTACATGACGCACGCCAACATTCCTGGTCAGTGACCATACAGGGCGCACGCACCGGCGTCACCGCTGGCGCCGTTCCTGAGGGCGGCCTCATATTGAACCTTAGCCGCATGAGCAACATCGGACCTATCCGGAGAGGCAATCTAATAACCGTTCAGCCCGGTGCCTTGTTGTCGGACATCCGCGCCGCAATCAAACCACATGGACTCTTTTTCCCGCCGGACCCCACGGAAACTTCCGCATCCATTGGCGGGATGTTGGCTTGTAATGCTTCTGGCGCTCAAAGCTATCATTACGGCCCCACTCGCCAATGGATACAAGCCCTTCGTGTAATTCTGGCGGACGGACGCTCTATGCGCCTGGAACGAGGCATGAAAGCACGCGGCCAACACTTCGCCATTCGTACAGATTCCGGCGATACCGTCACCGGGGAATTGCCCGTCCTGCCTTCTCCGCCGTCCATCAAAAGCGCCGCCGGTTATCACATCCAGTCGGACATGGATTTAATAGACCTCTTTATAGGCATGGAGGGCACGCTCGGCATCGTCACCGAAATAGATCTTATATTAATACCCGCGCCAGCTCGTATCCAAGCGCTCACAACATTCTTCCCAAACGAAGCTGCCGCCTTGAATTTTGTCCGCTTCCTGCGCGGCGACGCCAACCACTCACTCCCGACACCTCCCGTGGCTATAGAATTCTTCGATGCCAACGCTCTAGCCCTATTACGCCTGGCAAAAGCAGATAACCCTGCATTCTCGAAATTGCCCTCCCTGCCGGATCGGTTCCACACCGCCATCTACATTGAGTTCCACGGCGACCAAGCAAGCCCCATCGATGACTCCATCGCCCTTGCCGCCGAAACATTAAGCTCACTCGGAGCGAACCCGGACGACTGCTGGTTCGCCGACACGCCTAAAGACCTGGAAACACTGAAGACATTCCGACACGCCACGCCCGAAGCCGTTAATCTAACTATAGATCAACGCCGCAAGCTCCATCCGGGCTTAACCAAACTAGGAACCGACATGTCCGTGCCGGATGACTGTCTGGAAAAAGTGATGACGATCTATCACTCTGATCTTGCAAGCTCAGGCCTTGACTATGTGATCTTCGGACACATCGGGAATAACCATGTCCACGTCAATATTTTATCCCGCACGATGGAGGATTACGCGCGCGGTAAGGCGCTCTATCTCGAATGGGCGCGCGCCATCATTAATATGGGTGGCTCCATATCCGCCGAACACGGCATCGGGAAACTCAAGGTTGCGCTGCTGCATCTAATGGTGGGCGATGATGGCATCCGCTCCATGAAACAGATTAAGCGCATTTTCGACCCCGCTGGACTCCTGAACCCCGGAAATCTCTTCTAATTACCTGCCCGATAAATTTCCGGTTACTATTGCCTGCCCCTCCGTAATTCGGTATGATTTATGCTCAATATATTCATTAGGTATTGCTCAAGGCGGTAAAAAGCAAAAATAGGGGATAAAAATGATAAAACTATTTCTGGTTCTTCTTCTGATAGGCGCTATGGGGTGTGAAATTGACACACGTACCGACGGCGTCACCGACGACTCCAGCTCTGAGGATTCTTCCGCCGGTACGGACAATTCGCCCGATACAGACACCGGCACCCAAACAGCCGCCGAGACTGCCGCCCAGGCCGAATGGGACTCCATTCGATGGCACACCAGTAGCGGTCCTAGCTGCAAAGGCGCCACCAAGGTAATGACACTCACTTCCGCAAAAATAACAGACGGCGGCGCCAAGGTGTCCTTCTCGTGGGATCATTATCCTTGGTCCAGTATGGGGCTTGCCCATTTCTTTGTGTGGAATGGCTCCGGCTGGAGCGGCGGAAAATTCGACTGGATTAGAACGGGCGGGCAAGGCGTCAAATTGCTCGAGAACGTCCATAATGGTTATAACGGCCTCTCCGCACCCGCTTCAGGAACACGCGTCGCGTTTGCATGGACTTCAGGCGACGGAAAACAGCGCAGCAATATGGTTTACACCACTTGGCCGTAACCCATTGCTCACTTTCTCATAGGGCGTCGCTTGTCGACGCCCTTTATTTTTCTACCGTTTCCGCGTCGCCCCAAATGCCTCATTGCAGGCACGTGGCGAGTTGCTATCATAAGCCGCGTTAACAGAATAACACTTCATATCCAACGAATCTTATCATGCACCGACAAATCTGCTGGGTGGAAAAAAACGAAGACGGCGTTAAACGCGAAATACGCGTCAACGTAAGTCGTGGCGCGGTTAAATGGCAGTTCAAGGCCGAAACCGACGAGCGGTGGGACTACACCACGCCACCCACTACGGATGATTGGAACAACCTGATGGAGCGCGTGGAAAATCGTTACCACCGCCGCAACGTCTCGTACGACGACTATCAGCTCGTGAAACGGTGCCATGCAGCAGCCACTGGACAAACAACAGGCTAACTCACCTTTATGAACGTCCCCAGTTCCATCCGTTCCTGCGGCGACTGTTGCACAAGACTGGTGGATTTCGGCGTCAGCCTGGGAGGAGTTCCTGTCCTCGAGCATGTGAATCTCCACATGCATTGCGGGGAGTTAACCGCAGTCATCGGTCCCAATGGCGCTGGAAAAACTTCTCTGCTCCGCGCAATGATCGGCGACTTGCCTCACTCGGGCTCACTCCGGTTTATCCATCGCGGCAATATTGAAAACGCCAAACCGCTCCGCATTGGCTACGTCCCGCAAAAGTTGGAAATCGACAACACGTCACCTACAACCGTCATGGATTTCTTTGCCTCCTCATTAACCCGCTGGCCGCTCTGGCTGGGAACCCGCGCCTCCGTTCGCGCCAAAACACGCGAGACGCTCGCCATAGTCGGCGCTGAATCATTGCTCGATCGCAAACTCTCCGAAATCTCTGTCGGCCAGCTTCAGCGCGTTTTCCTCGCGCTGGCCCTCATCCCTGTCCCTGAACTGCTATTGCTCGACGAGCCCGTTTCCGGCGTGGATCGCGCGGGTACGGAACTTTTCTACCAAACCGTCTCGCGCATGCGCACGGACTTCGATCTCTCGATTCTGCTCGTCTCCCATGATCTCGCCGCCGCCGCCCGCGTCGCCGACCGGATCATTTTACTCGACCGCTCCATCCTATGCGATGGCCCGCCCCGTGACGTTCTGTTGAACCCCCTGATCCGTAAAACCTTCGGTTTCGGTTTCACGCATGACGAAATCCCTGCCCGGCATCTTCTGGACCATGCCCACCGACATAACCATTGCGAATCTCCTGCCGACAGGGGAGGGGGACAACCATGATTCCGCTTTGGGCCGACATCATGGGACTCATTCCTTTCGACTGGGCGCAGTACGGCTTCATGCAAAACGCCTTATTGGCTGTCCTGCTGGTCACACCGATTCTCGCGCTGCTGGGATGCCTCGTCGTCAACAACCAGATGGCTTTTCTTTCAGAAGCCATGGGACACTCCACGCTTACCGGCCTGGCCCTTGGTGTTCTGATCGGACTCCGTGATCCCCTGATCGCGATTATCGGGTTTGCCGTGCTTCTGGGCGTCCTTATGTATGTGATGCGCCGTCATAGCTCCGCGCCGCCGGACACCGCCATTGCGCTCGTCATGGCCTTCGTGGTTTCGCTGGGTATTGTCCTGCTCTCGCGGGGTGGGGGATTTGGCCGGTTCTCCCGATACCTGATCGGCGATATTTTGACCATCTCGCCCGTGGAACTCCTCGGGTTGGCAGGATTGCTTCTTCTGGTGCTTCTCATTTGGGTTTTCTTTTTCAACTCACTCTTTTTTGTCCATCTAAACCGCTCGATTGCCGCCAGTCGGGGATTCCCGGTCCGCCGAGTGGAATTGTGCTTCACAATCCTGGTCGCAGCGGTGGTTGCGGTAAGCATGCCTTGGGTCGGCTTGCTGGTGATTAATTCCATGTTGATTTTACCGGCGGCCACGGCTCGTAATCTGGCGCGCAATACGCGGCAATACATTCTCATCGCCATTGCGCTTGGCATCCTCTCCGGCATCCTGGGATTGGTGTCCTCCTTCTATTGGGACACCTCCACCGGCGCCACCATGGTCCTCTGGGCCTGCGGGTTTTTCGTCATATCAGCCATGTTCAGGCGGCGCTGAACACTGCGTATGCCTTGAAGCTCAGGGCGCTTGGTAATATACCTAATCATGTACATACAGGAGAACGCCATGGCCCAAACCGCAACTCTGCATATTAAAATCGAACCCGCCGCACCTGCGCGGATATGCTCATTCCGGTAACCGGGACCATAGGCATTTTGCGGGCCTCCGTCCGCGACCGCGATATAGCGTTATGCACAGTCAAAGGGTAGTGTGGAAGCACTGCTTCCACTGCGGACGCATCTACGGGGCAAACACTTAAGGTTGACAATGCTTACCTTTGTATGGTTGACAATCGGTTGACAATCGTTATTCTTATCCCTATGCAAACTGAAGATACCATCCTGAAATCGCTGAAAGCCGGACCGTCCAGCGGCGCCAATTTGGCCCGCCAGATCGGGATATCTCGTCAGGCGATTCACAAGCGCTTGCGCCCACTGGTTCAGAAAGGGCTTGTGGCGCTTTCGGGAACAACCCGTAATGCGCTGTATTCGCTGGCAAGCAAGGATGCTCAACCACCGTTGCGGACACTGTCCATGCGCCACCCTTTGCCCGGCCTCGACGAAAGCATGGTGTTTGACGCCATTGAGCGTGATTTGCAATTAAAGCGGTCTCTTCCGGAAAACGTCGCCGCCATTGCCCGCTATGCATTTACGGAAATGCTGAATAATGCCATCGACCACTCCGGGGCAGCCTTCTGCAAAATCACCGTCACGCTAACACCCTACGACTTCTCTTTCGTGGTTCAGGATCGCGGCGTGGGAATCTTCAACTCCATCGCTTCCAAATTCGGACTCCCTGACGAAACCAGGGCAGTCGAGGAATTATTAAAGGGAAAGACAACCACCATGGCCGAACGACATAGCGGCGAGGGTGTGTTTTTTACAACCAAGGTCGGCGATGTTGTCAGTCTGCGCTCCCATTCTTTTGAACTGGTATGCGACAACACAAGGGAGGAAATGATTCTGCATGGCCGCCGATCCACAGCCGGAACCACAGTTGCCTTTCGGATAGCCCGACATTCCCGCCGCTCGTTACAGGCAGTCTTCCGGGAATATGCCCCGGAAGAACTGGATTATCGCTTCGAAAGAACACGGGTCCATGTCCGGCTATACCAGCGCGATTACGTTTCGCGATCAGAGGCGCGCCGGGTGGTAACCGGCTTGGATAAGTTCACCGAAGTCATCTTGGATTTCTCGAAAGTAAATGGCATCGAACAGGGATTTGCCGACGAACTTTTCCGTGTCTTTGCCACCGCCCACCCTGATGTCCGGTTTGACATCATGGACGCCAATAACGCCGTGAAAGCCATGATCCGGCATACGGTTGACAAATCACAACTCTCAGAGGTTGACAATAAGTTGACAATCAGCAGTCTATCATCCGCAACTCTACCCTCAGGAACCTAACCTTATGAACAAATCCACCCTCACATGGGCCGCTTTCGCCGGAGTGGCCATACTTGTAAACACCACAGTCATGCAATATCGCACCAACCAGCGACTACATGGCGACATTCAACAGCTTCAGCAGAACGATTCCGGCTCTTCTCTACAACAAGCACCTTCCCCGGCGCCGGGTCAGACCTCCTCCATCGCTACTGCCCGCAACACCAAGTCTCCCGCCAAACCCACTTCTAAAATCTCCAACCCTTTTGAGCAGGGACTACCCTTCTCCGACATCGCCTTGAAAATTCAGGACTTCTCATCACAACCCCATTCCTACGAGTCCATGCAGGATATCTACAAATTAACGCTCATGGTCCGTCCGGAAGACATTCCCCGCCTCATGGCGCTTGTTGAAAAAATGCCTAACCGCCAACATCGCGAGATGGTTCGTTACCAATTGCTTTCCCGTTGGGCAGAAACCGACCCTCGGGCCGCCATGGCCCACGCTTCCGCTCTGAAGGGAAAACACACCCGTGAAAATGCTGTCTCTTCTGTCATCAGCGCTTGGGCTCGCCTCGATCCTGCCGCCGCCGAAGCATGGGTTCTAGCCCAGCCGTCGAGTCAATCCCGAGACCGTCTGATCTATACACTCATCAGCGCCACATCCATTAAAAATCCTGTCGCCGCCTTTGCGCTGTTTCAAAAACATGAAAAAAGCGATCGACATTGGGGAAGCGTGTATTCAATTTTCAGAAATTGGGCGCTTACCGACCCAGCAACCGCCATTACAAAACTCAACGAGTTGCCCGGCCAACAACGCACCCAGGCTATGCAGGCCATCGGTTCGGCTTGGGGCGAAAAAGACCCGCAAGCAGCCCTCGCCTGGGCAAACGCACTACCAACCAGCCAGCAGAAGAACAGCATTATCTCGTCCATCGTTTCCCAGTGGGGCGAAACCGATCCAAGACAAGCCGCCATGTATGCCGTCGGATTACCCATCGGCAGTCCGCGCCGCAACGCCATCCAGGCCATCGCCAGCAACTGGGGCGCCGACGACCTGCCCGCTGCTCTCGCCTGGGCGCGGGAATTGCCGGACAAAACCACCCGGGATGTCGTCATGGGACAGCTTTGCCCCACATGGGCCGAAACTGATCCCAAAGCCGCTCTCGATTACGCCAAATCACTCGATGCCGGTGACGAAAAAACCCAGTTGCTCGGCAAAGTCCTTAGCCAATGGGCGCAACAAGATCCCAAAGCCGCATTGGATTCCCTCAAAAGCATTCCCGCCGACAATGAACGACACAGCGCCGTACAATCCATCATTCAACAGCTCTCATGGCGCGACCCCAAAATGGCCATGGCCTTTGCCGCCTCTCTTCCGCCCGGCCCCCTTCAAGTCAAGGCCATCGGCCCCCTGATCAACAGTCTCGCCAACAACGACCCCGCCGCCGCATTGGAACTCTACGCCTCGTTGCCGGAAGGCTCCGCCAAGCGCAGCGCTCTGCAAAGTCTGGCCTACCCCCTTGGCCAATCCGATCCTGAGACCGCCGCCGCACTTCTCGACAGCCTCCCGCCGAGCCGCGCCCGATCCGATTTCATCCGCACCCTGGCAAACCAATGGGCAAACGCTGATATTTCCCGCGCCCTGGAATGGGCTCGTCAACTCCCTGATGAAAAATCAACACGGGATGCCATGGCCACGATTATCCCGGAGTGGTCAAAGCAGGATACCCAGGGCGCTCTGGCTTATGTGCAAACCATGTCGGCTGGCAAGGATCAAACGGATCTCTTCAAAACCATCGCCCAGTCATTGGGCGCCAAGGACCCGAAAGCGGGGATGACCTATGCCAACCAAATGCCGCAAGGTGACGCACGCGACGCTTTTATCGAAGGCCTGGTCAGCTCCATGGCAAGAACCACTCCTGAGGATGCCGCCAATTTTGTTTCCACCCAGCCAGCCGGCCCCGCTCAAGACCGCGCCGCCCAGGCCGTCGCCTCATCGTGGGCAAGCACCGATCCTCAATCCGCCGCCAATTGGGTCATCACGTTCCCCAAGGGCAACGCGCGAAACAGCGCGCTACAAAGCATCACCAGCAGTTGGGCCTACAGTGATCCGTCAAAAGCGGGACAATGGCTGTCAACGCTGTCAAACGATGGACATTACGAACAACTGGTACAGTCGTACATCGGCAGCACAACCTACGAATATCCCGAAATCGCCGCCTCATGGACCGAAACGATAACGGATGAAAAAAAGCGTCTCCGCTCCATTGAAAACGTGGGCCGTTCCTGGCTCAAAGTCGACCGCTCCGCCGCCGAGAAGTGGATCAATCAATCCGCGCTTCCCGAAGACCAGAAACAGCGCTTGTTGAAAGAAGAACATCGTTCCTCGTCCCGATCCTCAGGTGTGGTAACATACCACTGATACTTCAGCGTCCATCATGCACTTCACCGCCATTGATTTCGAAACAGCCAATGCTCACCGTGGTTCCGTTTGCGCCGTCGGCTTGGTAATGGTCGAGAATGGTCAAGTCGTGAACCGCCTCCATCAACTCATTCGGCCCAACCCCTGCTATTTCGATCCATTCAATGTCTCCATCCACGGCATTACCGCTTCCGACGTTGCCCACGCTCCGACCTTCGCCCAGTTCTGGCCCACCCTCTGGCCGCAAGTATCCGGTCCACTCGTCGCGCACAACGCCGCCTTCGACATGGGCGTCATCCGCTGCTCCCTCGATCAATCGGGCCTTCCGTATCCGGTTACTGATTATTTTTGCACCAAAGTCATCGCCAAACTGGCATGGCCCGATCATCCAACCTACGCACTCGACTACATCGCCCGCACGTTGGGAATATCCTTCCGCCATCACGATGCCGAAGAGGACGCCCATGCCTGCGCGCTCGTCGCCATCGCCGCTTGTAAACAACTCAATACAACCTCTCTTCATGAACTGAAACCATCCTGCGGCTTAAGAGTGGGTCAACTGTTCGACTCCGGCTACCACCCCTGCGGCGCCCCTCGTAAAGTCAGGACCAAGATTAGGCCGCCGAGTGAGCCGATTAAATAGTATTATCGGCTCAAGTTTCTGCTTTAATTGAGCCGATATTTTAGCTCAACCCAAGTATCCGCCTGTGATGTTTGGCGAAATAGTGACAATCGTTGATCTGTTTTTGTATCCCGCTCGGGAATGAACCCTTTATCCCGGCCAACACCAACATCAGTTCTCCGATCAGTTCCGATCCCGTTGTCCAGACACCATGCAGAAGCACGTCAAGGCGCGAGGCTTCTTCAGTGTTCCCATTTGCCTTGAGTGCTTGGATAAGCATTTCCACTGCCTTGTAGAATTCCGCAACCGTTTTGTAGGGTCTTCTCAAAAACATCGTGATTCCTTTCGACGCAAAGCCCCGCCTGAACGTCGCCGGTGGAGCGTAGCGGAACCGGAGAAGCGTTCAAAACGGATGTTCGAACTCCTATTCCAGCTTCACCTCACCATCAAGTTCCATCAGCAAAGATCGCGCCGCTGTCCTCGCCTGCATGGGGCCCCATCACGCTGAACAGATTATATTCCTATGTTATGATCATGCCTCACCGTTCGTTGTTCCCAATGCGTCTTTCACAACTTTTGCCACCGTTTGCGCATTAATGCCACGTTGCGTGCAGTACTTCGACTGCATCCAGGCAAGAAGTTCCTTTGTTCCCTTGCTTGAATTGCAGGCCGCACAACATCGGGCTATGTTTTCTCGAGTAACGATGCGAGCATCGTTGATAATATGCTCCCAAGTCGCGACATCCTTACGCCCGCGTTCAGGTGATATACGCTCAGCCATTTTCTTGCCACAATAAACGCATACTGTATCCCGCACTTTAACTTCAATCTCAAGCCATTGCGGTATATTCCAACGGTTCATATCATCTCAATTATTGGCGCCCAACGTCAGTACTAAGGCACTGCGAGTTTGCGAGCTATGTCCTCAGGCGCTTGGTTGGCTTTCCTCATTTCGCCTTGCCACGGTGTCCATGGGCATTTCCCTGATCGAATCACCGCAGCCAATTCTTCCGGCAAGCCGTCTAACTCTGTCCAGTACACCATTGCCTTATGGAGCCGTAGAGCCCGGTACAGTCCGGTTCGCTCCACATAGACTCGGGTGGGACTGGCTCCAAGGTAAAATGTGCCGGATGCGCTGTTCGCATACTCCATGGTCTTGGCCTGTCGGATGAACTCGTCGGCACCGACGTGCGTAATTCCCGTATTCGCGCAACCAATTGCCACGAACGCCAGACCTAACATTGCCAGTCCGGTCATTTTCCTGATCATTGATTTCATATTCATCAAGCCAACAATTCTATATGTAACGCGTTACATTTCCCAGTGAATGAGACTATGGTCTTCTTTATAGAGACTCAAGTACACACTACCCACTACCCCATTCAACTTCCTGAACCCTCCAATACCCCCCGCCGCAACCTCAACGCATTGCCTATCACCGTCACGGAACTGAAACTCATTGCCGCCGCCGCGAGCATCGGACTCATCAGCATTCCCGTCCACGGGTACAGCACTCCCGCCGCCACCGGAACTCCCAACACATTGTAAGCAAACGCCCAGAACAGGTTCTGCCGGATATTCCGCATCACCGCCCGGCTCAACTCCACCGCCCTGACAATCGCCCTCAAGTCACCTTTCACCAGCACCACATCAGCACTCTCCATCGCCACATCCGTGCCCGTTCCCATCGCCATTCCCACATCCGCTTCCGCCAACGCAGGCGCATCATTGATTCCATCCCCCGCCATCGCCACCCGTCGTCCTTCCGCCCGCAACGCCTTGATCCGTTCACGCTTCGTCTCCGGCGTCATCCCCGCATAAACCTCGTCAATCCCCAACCTCCCCGCCACAGCCCTCGCCGTCACCTCGGCATCGCCCGTCAACATCACCACACGCAAGCCCATCGCATGCAAAGTCCGGACCGCCTCAGGTGTCGTGGTGCGAATCTGATCAGCAATAGCAATGAAGCCAACCTCTCGATCATCAACCCGCACTTCCACCACTGTCTGCCCTGTTGCTTCCAATTTCGTAGGGGCGTCGCTTGTCGACGCCCTTTCCCGCCGCCCCACAAACACCTGCTTCCCCTCAACCATCCCCCGCACCCCACCACCCGCCACAGATTCAAACCCTTCCGCCTTGGCAGGGACAGATCTCCTAGTCGTCCGCTCCTTCACACTCCGCACAATGGCACGACCCAGCGGATGCTCGCTGTATTCCTCCACCGCCGCCGCCAACCTAATCACCTCATCCGTCTCCGCGCCATCCACCGGATAAACGCCCACCACAGCCGGAGCCCCCTCGGTCAACGTCCCTGTTTTATCCACCACCACCGTATCAACCCCTCGCAAAGTTTCCAGTGCTCGCGCATCGCGAATCAGCACTCCCTCCCGTGCGCCCCGCCCAATCCCGACCATCACTGCCATCGGCGTCGCCAACCCCAGCGCACAAGGACAAGCCACAATCAAAACCGAAATGGCGCTCACCAAGGCATAAGCAAGTCGCGGCTCAGGACCAACCGCCAGCCATACTACAAACGCTATCCCTGCCGCCGCTACCACCGCGGGAACAAACACTGACGCCACCCGGTCCGCCACGCGCTGGACTGGTGCCCGGCTCCTCTGTGCCGTGGCCACCATCTTCACAATCCGCGCAAACAACGTCGCCGCACCCACTCGTTCGGCGCGCATCAAAAACGATCCCGAGAGATTGATCGTCCCCGCCGCCACCTCAATCCCGCTTTCCACCTCCACTGGCATCGGCTCACCAGTAAGCATGGAGGCATCGACCGAGCCGCTCCCTTCGACAACCACTCCATCCACCGGAATACGCCCCCCCGGTCTGACCCGTATCCGGTCGCCAACCTGCACCTGATCCACAGGCACATCGCTCTCCGAGCCATCACGAATCACACAGGCCGTTTCGGGAGCCAGTTTCAAAAGTCCGCGGATTGCGTCTCCTGTCTTCCGCCGCGCCCGGAGCTCCATCACCTGCCCAAGCAACACAAGAACCGTGATCGTGGACGCCGCCTCAAAATAGAGCGGCACAGCACCGTGGTGTCGGAAAGATGCTGGAAACCAACCCGGCGCCAGCACCGCCGCCACACTGGCAACGTAGGCAACAGACGTTCCCATCGAAATCAGGGTGAACATATTCCACTGCCGCGTCCGTAACGACGTCCATGCCCGCTGCAAAAACGGCCATCCGCACCAAAGCACCACCGGCGTCGACAACGCCCACTCAAGCCAACGACTAACTTGATAGGGGACCCAGTGATGAACAGCGGGAAACACCATCGGCGTCATCGACAGCAGGAACACCGGCACGCCAAAAACCAACCCGACCCGGAATCGGCGCACCATGTCCCGCCATTCACCGTCGTCCTCCTCCACGCCCGCAAGGACATTGTGTTCCAAGGCCATCCCACAAGAGGGGCAAACTCCGGGCTTGTCACTTTCCACGCCGGGACACATCGGGCAGAAGTAAGCCGTCGAGGGTGGGGCCCCCTCCGATACCGGCGGCAAGCCGAGGAATTTGCGGCGACAATACTCACCGCAAAAATAGTGGGTCTGTCCGTCCTTCTCCACGGACAGCCCTGCGGCCTCATCCACCGTCATTCCACATATGGGATCAATAGCCATTGGTTTACGTTGTGACTTCGGCAATGAATACTTCAAATGGTGACATTTTGAGTCCCTTGAAATCAACCTCTTCACTTATAGCCCGATGGGTCGATAGCAAACAGCGACCGCCGTTCACCGCTGGCTCGAAATTGACCGTCTGGGTCTCGCCGGAAAGATTCAGAACAACCAAGCAAGTTTGCTCTGGCTTTTGGCTTTGGCGAAAATAAGCCAAGCAGTCCTGCTCCGATTCCTGCAGGGGGTGATAGTCGCCGTGAATCAATGCCGGCGTCTGTTTACGGAGTCGCAATAGTTTCCTGTAATAGTTCAGCAGGGAATCGTGGTCCCCTTTCTCGTCCTCAACATTAACGCCCTCGGCATAATTCGGATTAAGCGGAAGCCATGTACGGACACCGGCGGGACTGAACCCGGCATTCGACGCGTTCCGCCAATGGAACGGCGTGCGACACTGATCGCGGCTCTCCCGCGCGGCACAGGCCAATGCTTCCTCTGGCGACGTCCCCTCTGCGATTTCCTGATCATAATACCAAATCGCCGGGGGATCGCGAAAAAGGCCGATGTCCTTGAGATGATAGTCCGACATTCCGATTTCCTCGCCATTGTAAAGAAACGGCGTGCCCCGCAACGTCAGCATGAGCGCCAGCGACGTGCGGGCGATGGCGTCGTCGTGCCGCCCGTCTCCGTAACGGCTGAAGACCCGTGACGTATCATGATTGTTCAGCGTGTTGCATGGCCAGGCTCCCGGAGGCAACAGGGAGAGTCGCTTGCTCTGGTTGGTTCGCACCCAGGCTGGAGTCAGCCTTTTTGTTTTCATCAGCGGGAAATTGAAAACCATATTGAGCTCGTTATCACCCTTCCCGTAATAGCGCACATCACTATTCTCGCCGACCAGGACACGATCCTCATAGTTGTTGATCAGCTGTCGCAGTTCCTGCATGAGTTCATGCACCCCGGGTTGCTCATGCTGGTTGTGATAGATCTTCTCCCATTCAATCGCCGCATTCGGGTCCGCACCGTCCGGAAACCCATGCTTCAGCGAGCGGCGCAGAGCATCGGTCAAAACGCCGTGATGATCCGGCATATCGGGGTTTTCGAAAATTGTGTCAATCGCATCCAGCCGGTAGCCATCCACACCCAAATCCAACCAGAACCGGACTGCATCCCACATGGCTTGTTTCACCTCGGGGTTACGCCAGTTGAGATCAGGTTGCTCCTTGAGAAAGTAGTGATAGTAATACTGCGCCGTCTTCTCGTCATATTCCCAGGCGGACCCCCCGAACGGCGCAAGCCAGTTATTCGGCGGCCCGCCGTCCTTCCCGTCGCGCCAAATATACCAGTCGCGTTTGGGATGGTTGCGGCTGGACCGCGATTCGATGAACCATGGGTGCAGGTGCGAGGTGTGATTCAAAACAAGATCAAGAATAACCCGCAGGCCACGCTTATGCGCGCCGTCGAGAAAGCGTTTGAAATCGTCCATCGTCCCATATTCCGGGGCCACACTAAAGTAATCCGAAATGTCATAGCCCACATCAAATTGCGGAGAGGGAAAATGAGGAGACAGCCATATCGCGTCGATGCCCAGGTCTTTGAGATAGTCCAGTTTATCCGCCATGCCGATGAAATCACCAATCCCATCCCCATTTCCATCGGCGAAGCTACGCGGATAAATCTGGTAGAACACCGCTTTTTGCCACCACTTGCATTCCGTCATCGTACGATTTTCAGGTTTCATGATTCCAGACTTTACCTTACAGCCTAACAGACAAACAGCCTTGCGCTCCTGCGAAACACCTCGAAATTATTCACCCATTTCCATCGCCCTCTTCGCGTTCGCATGCCAACGCGCCAGATCGGTTTCCTCGATGTACCAGAACAACGGATGCACCACCTCATGATAGGTCGCCTCGTCCATGGTGGCCAGCGCCTTCGGGGTCAACCGATCCGCAACGGCATCAAGCCATGGGGTTGGCTCTTTCGCCTCCCAGCAACCCTTATTCAATGGACAGGCGTTCTGGCAGGCATCACATCCGTAAATCCAGGGGCCAATTTTCCGCCAAAGTTCCGGAGCGACAGGCCAGGGGGCGCCATACGTCAGATACGCCACGCAATGTTCCATTCGAACACGGCCCGGCTCAACCAACGCGCCGGTGGGACAAGCCTTCATGCAGGCGGTACAGCCGTCCGGACAGGGAGCCGGTCCGGCGGGCGAATCCGGTTCAACCACCGCATCGATCATCCATGTTTCCACGTTGATCCACGACCCACAACCCTCGCGGTACACGAATCCGTTCCGGGCCGGTTGCGCCACACCTGACCGGATCGCCGCCGAGCGGGCAGGGGCCCCGCCTGTCTTGACTCGCAATCCCAACGCCTTCAACCCTTCCTTCATCCGTTTGGGCATCACCGTGTCGGGACAAGCCGGAATACGCCGGTCGCACAGATAGTTACGTCCTATGTTGCGCGCAAGACCGTCCGGAAGCTTATAGCGGCCATAACGCCGGATGGCCACCACGATGGATCCAGCCCAGGGTCTTGATGACCGCGGATCAATCCGCTTCTCCATCTCACCATACAATGCCGCAGCATCAGGATATTTCTGTTCCAACGTCCGGAGCGCATCCCGGTACTGCCCGAATGGCTCCACACCGGTGATGCCGCAGGCCACATAGCCCACGTCCGCCGCCAGTTGTTTAATGGATTCCTTCAGGCTCATGACTGCCTGAAACTGTACACGGCCCGAAATGGAGTTGCAACGTCTCCGAAAGCAAAAGGGCGGCTGTTACACCGCCCTGTATGCATCATGCCATTATCGCGCTCAATTCGCCGCAGCCGGGGCAGGAGCAGGGGTAGGGGCAGGGACCGGAGCCTCCGGAGGCAAAGGCTTCTTCTCTCCCGCATCACCGGACGCTTTCATTTCTTTCCTTGGCGCCCTCATTTCCGACATGCGCGCCTTCATCATGTCGCGCAACTTCTCCCGTTGCTCAACCGTCAGAACATTATGAGCCGCCAGGATTCTCTTGGTCGTAATCTTGGCAACCTCGGTACGCAGAGCCCCGATCTCCTCCACCCCCTTCAATATCGCCACTTCATTCAGGGTGCTCTCGCTCATCATTTCCGCCTGCTTCCGGCCGGCCACCTCCATCTTGCCTTGGACCGCTTTCAATTCCTCGGAAGAAATCATCAACGCTTTCTTAAGCGCTTCAATCTGTTCCTTGGACAATTCCAGTTTCTTGGCCATGGGCGACTCCGGACTCAGGGCGCGCATCAGCATGGCGTCGCCGCCATCACGTCCCTCAATCATCATGGAACGGCCATGTTCACGAGGCCTCGGAGGCGCGACTTTTGGGGCCCCTTCCTTCGGAGCTCCTTCTTGTTGAGCCCCCGCCGTCATCACCACCGCACAACTCGCCACCATCAAACACATCAATTTCATATTCATCATCGCGCTCCTTTCATTTTGCACTTCTATACTGCATAACGATATAGACCTCGGAAAAATTGTATGTCACGAAATAATCAAACCCTTGGAACAGGTCGCTAACATATCATATCCCGCCCGGGTCACCACCACGGTATCCTCAATTCGCACCCCGCCGATCGCCTTGTAATACAATCCCGGCTCAACAGTCACCACATTCCCAACCCGCAGACGCGCCCCGCCGGTTGACAGTGCAGGCGCCTCGTGAATATCCAGCCCCACACCGTGTCCCGTCCCATGAATAAAGCCTTCCGGAATCCCATCCTCGCCCACGCGATTTGGGAATCCAAGACACGCAAACGATTTCACCACCTGCGCGTGAACCTCCGCTCCGCAGACACCCGCGCGAATCTGACTCAACGCTTCTTCCTGAACCCGTTTCACCGCGCGGTGCATACGCACCAGTTCAGGCGGGGCAAAACCCTTGGCCACCGTTCTCGTCAAATCACCCCAATAGCCTGACTGCTGATGGCGCGGGAAAATATCCAACACGATCGGCTGTCCAGCCATCAGGGGCCCCTCTCCGATATTATGCGGCCCGCTTGATTGCGGTCCGCAAGCAACAATCGGCTCCCCGCCGATGCAATCGAAGTCCAGCAGGAATCGATTGATCCGCCGCCGCAATTCCTCGGATGTAAGCAGTTTCGCGCCATCACGCAACTGCCCGCGCCCGTCAACGCTCGCCTTCTCAATCAACGCGAAGGCATGAGTCATCGCCTTCACCGTGGCGCGTTGCACAAGGCGGATCCGTTCAATCTCCGCAGTCGTTTTGATTTCCCTCTCTGGAACAAACGACGACTTCGCCACATGAATCCTGATTCCTTTTTTTTCCAACCCGCGCGCGATGCCAACAGGAAACACACCAAGCACCATCACACTCCGCGCGCCCACATGCTTCACAAGCGCGTAAGCCCATTCCACAAGCCTGCGACGCGCTTTTCCTGCAAGCTTGAAATCATCAGGCGTCTTGCAAATCAGTCTTGGATTTCCCGCTCGCGCGCGACCAATTTCCATGGGCGGCACCATCAGGTAATGCCTTTTCCCGTCCATCAAACACACAACGGAATCCGAGGATTTGAAGCGTGTGACCCGCAGAATATCCGCATAAACATTGGGTGATCCCACCATCAACCGAACGCTTGTTAATTTCTTTGCTTTCACATGCATCTCCAATCAAACGAGTTACGCCTTCATCCAGACCCCATTCCCCGTCCCGCACCTCATTCCCTCGCTCCGTAATCCACTAACACGAATGTAACAAAACAGTTCGACCATACCACATGTTGTGTGTTTTTTCATAAAAAACACTACAGCTCGTGGGTTAAAAAAAAATCAAATAAACACTCGGTTTAGCCTTGTCAGTATGGGGTCCCTTCCATATTGTCCTGCCCTGTCGGGCACAACATTAGAAGGCTGTCAGCATGTTAATAACCTGTTGATAAGTCGCAATAACTAAGGCTCCGGCAAGTGTTTTACAAGGGTCCCGTCCGCTGTGGTGGCGGGAATGGTAAATGTGTGTTTTAACGCGCGTGAGAGCTTCTCTGCGCTCTTTATTTTGGAGTTTTTTGTGAGCGAAAATAATGTGACGACTGTGTGGCGATCCGCGTGCTCGCACCTCCAGAAATTATTGCACCCGGATGTGTACTCGCGCTGGATTGACGTGATTGAACCGAAGCAACTCGCGAACAATACGTTGACTCTGGCCGTGGATAATAATTTCTACCAAACCTGGCTCGAGGAAAATTATCTACCCTTGATTCAAGCCGCCGTCGCTTCCGTCTGCGGCGAAACATTAAAGATTGTATTCCAGATTGAGCGCGCGACAAAACCCGCGCAGGAACCCGTGTCAGCGGCTCCGGAAAAAAACACCAAGTCCGGCGCACGCACAGCAACGCGTCGCAATCCCGCGGATGCCGTGCTGAATCCCAAATGCACATTCGACGCGTTCATTGTGGGATCATCCAACAACATGTCACAGGCGGCCGCGCTGGCCGTCGCCCAATCACCGGGTCGCGCTTATAACCCGCTCTTCATTTACGGCGGAACAGGGCTCGGCAAGACCCACCTGATGCAAGCCATCGGCCACCACGTCCTGCGCAATTCCAATGCGCGGGTCTCCTATCTGTCCTCCGAATCCTTCGTCAATGAGTTCATTGAGGGATTGCAACACAACTCCCTCGTCCAATTCCGCCGGAAGTTCCGTCATGTGGATTTGCTACTGATTGACGACATTCACTTTCTTGCCGGCAAGGAGCGTATGCAGGAGGAATTCTTCCATACCTTCAACGCCCTGTTCGATGCCCACAAGCAGATCGTGATGACCAGCGACAGGCCGGCCAGCGAAATTCAGGGGCTGGAGCAACGCCTGGTGTCGCGCTTCGAGTGGGGACTGGTCACTGAATTGCAACAGCCGGATCTCGAAACCCGCATGGCCATTCTCAAGAACAAGCAACTTCAGGGCGGATTGATCCTTCCCGATGATGTGCTCTTCTTCCTGGCCAAGTCCATCCGGTCCAACATCCGCCGTCTGGAAGGGGCCTTGATCCGTATCACGTCCTACGCATCCCTCTGCAACCGAGCGGTGACGGTCACAGATGCCGAAAACCTCCTGCGCGATGTGATTGACCAGGAAAAGCAGGAATCCCTGACCTTCGAGCAAATCATGAAGACCGTGGCCGATCACTACGACCTCCGGATCGTCGACATGACCAGCAAGCGCCGCCAGGCCGCCATTACCATGCCGCGTCAGGTGGCGATGTATCTCTGCCGGTCACTGACCCCTTCCTCCCTGCCGGAAATCGGCAGCGCGTTTGGTAAAACCCACGCCACAATTCTCCATGCCTGCCGCCAGGTGCAACAGAAAATGGAGATCGATTCCTCGCTTCGACAGGATGTTTCCCACTTGATGAGAACACTGGAGAAGAAAAGTTGACAACCATGTCAATAACTTGCAGAAATGATGTTCATAACAAGAGGTTGATGGGTTATTATCCGTTGTTCACAGGCTGTTAAGGGGGTTCATCAACAGGGTCTGATTGATGTATTGATCAATAGATTCAATGGTTTGGTGAGTTATTAACGCTGACAACGGGACATAATAGGATGAATGATAGATAAGAATAGATAGAATAATATTCTTAATCTGTTGAAAGAAGGGTTGGAGTTATCATGAAAATCGTCATCAGTAAGGATTCAGTGCTTTCAGGCTTGCAGATGGTAAGCGGCGTGGTGAATGTTCGCCCAACGCTTCCCGTGTTGACCAATGTTCTTTTGCAGGCGGAAGATGACAAACTGTGGTTTACCACCACGGATCTTGAAGTCAGCATGCGCTGTGTGGTTGAAGCCAAGGTGGTTAAGGAAGGTGGAACCACTTTACCTGCCCGTCGTCTCTTGAGCATTGTCCGTGAATTACCGGCGGATAACATTGAAATCGACGTGGATGACAAGAATTCCGCCTCCATCAGTTGCGGAACGGCATTTTTCAAGATTCCAGGCTTGCCGCAGGATGATTTCCCAGCCATTGCCAAGTATGAGGGCGGATCAACATTCACCATGGAGCAGAGAGTGCTCAGGGATATGCTCCAGAAGACCTTCTACGCCGCATCCACTGACGAGACGAGGTTTATCCTCAACGGCACGTTAATGAGCTTCAAGGGCAGTAAATTGACCGTGGTGGCCACCGATGGACGGCGCTTGTCACTGGCTGAGCAGGAATTGGAGTTCCCGAAGGAATCTGAAATCGAAGCCATTGTCCCTACCAAGGCGGTTAACGAGATTATCCGCATGTTGAAGGATGAAGGAACCGTCAAGATTCACATCACCAAGAATCAGGCGGGATTCGAAGTTGACCAGATGGTCCTCACGACCAAGCTGATTGAGGGTACATATCCCAATTTCCGTCAGGTCATTCCGTCCCAGTGCGAACAGCGGATTGCCGTGGAGCGCGAGGGTATGTTGACGGCTCTGCGTCGTGTTTCACTGTTGACCAGCGAGAAATCAAGTTCAGTAAAGCTGGCGTTTGGGAAGAACAAGCTCAAGATCAGCGCGTCCTCGCCGGATATTGGTGAAGCCCACGAAACGGTGGCCATCAAGTATGCGGGCAAGGAGCTGGTGGTGGCGTTCAATCCTGAATACATCATGGAGCCGCTGAAGAACCTGGCCAACGACGAGATTTATGTGGAATTGACGGATGAGTTAAGCCCGGGCGTCATCAAGAGTGATGTACCGTTTATCTACGTGTTGATGCCGATGCGGATTTCGTGAAAGGGCTTGACGTAACATTACGTATTTTCGCATCCTTTCCCGCTCAAATTGCCGCTTTGTAGGCGATGATTCATTCTTGCCGGATTGTGTAATGGTAGCACAGCAGATTCTGAATCTGCTTGTCTAGGTTCGAATCCTAGTCCGGCAACCAATCAAAGACACCTATCAAACCCTTTATTACCAAGACTTTCTGAAGAATCATCCTCTCTATTTTTTCCTTCGCCTTCACCTCGGATGACACCGTTAAGGAGGGGTAGGTTTATCACTGCCGTTTCGGTACCACTGGTAGTCGAGTACGAGAAAGCACTTGTTGATCCGCGGACCAAAATGCCATTCTCGCGTGCCGATATCGGCAAATTCGTTGACTATGTTTGTACGATATCCGATAAAAAGAATCCTATCTTCCGTCCCGGATGTTGAGCCAGATGAACATGACCGGATATAAAATTGGTGCCAACCAACTCATCAACCGCGACGGCTCACACGCTCGCCGGGGCTCAAGGGCAACGTTGGGCATGATAAGGATGAACAAGACCCACACTGAATATCTGAAGTACTTGTGGCCCATGCGGCACTACCTTGTGACGTGTGGTGACAGGGGACGGACCAACATCATCGCTGTCAGCTTCTGCATGCCCGTTTCCAGAGAGCCACCGATGGTTGCCTGCGCGATTGGACAGAAGGCATATTCCATCCACGTCATCGAAAAGACCAAGGAGTTTGTTATCAATGTTCCGACGCAAGAACTGAAACGCCAAATCTACTATTGCGGCTTGCACTCCGGAAGGGATGTCGACAAGTTCAAGGAAACGGGGTTGACGGCACAATCCGCTCGCTACGTCGACGCACCCATCATCGCTGAATGCGTCGCTCACATGGAATGCCGCGTTGAACAAGCGGTCAGGAGCGGCGACAAGGTTCTATTCATCGCGACGGTGGTAGACGCGTACGCCGACGAAGATGTAGAGCGCGGCCGCCGAACAGCGGAATACGCAGCCGGGGACTTCCCTGAGAAGGTCTATGGAAGGCGAGCCCCTCGCGTGGCCGACGAAGGAGCCCAAGCCCATTGAGGCTACTCGGGTGCCGCCCCGGCACCCGAGTAGCCTCAATGGGTATCGTTGGCCAGACAGAGATCATGAAACGATCATACAATTCATGCCCCAATTGCGGATACAAGTCTAGATGGATTGAGCGTGTCTGTTTGCGCTACATATATTTTGAGCAATCGCGAAATGCTCCTCGTGCGCAACTCCCGTTTCCAAGTCAAAACTGCCTTACCGCATCATGGCGGGAGCGGTTTTTCCCTTGTTTCCGCTCATAGCATTTGCTATGTTCCTGTCCGCCGTGTGCCAAAGGATTCTGAGGACATAATTTGTGCATCCATTGTGCTAATTCCGGCGATGATTGCTCCAACTGGAAGGATATAAAATGAAGCTTGCATGGTTTACGGTTGGGTTGCCGGAGTCGACGCCGGAGCAGGTTGTTAAGTTACTGAAGAAGTATGGCTATCATGGTGTCGAGTGGCGGGTGTTTGCCGACAAGGGAGACATGGCGAAACCCGGATTCTGGTCGGGCAATCGAACATCGTTGCAGACGGATTGGACGGATGCACAGTTCAAGGCGATTGCCGATATGACGCGGAGCGAAGGATTGGAGATGCCGAATCTGGGTTCCTACGTCAGGGCCACGGATTTTGAACAGGCCAAGCGAATGATTGATGTGGCGGAGTTGATGGGGGTGCCGATGGTGCGGATCGGGGTGGCGCAGTATTCAGGGGAGGTTCATTTCAGCGATCTCTTCAAAAAGGATCAGGAGTGCTATAACCGGGTGATTGAGTATGCCCGGAATCATAAGGTGAAGCCGGTTATTGAGATTCACATGGGGACGATTGTGGCCTCGGCCAGCGCAGCCTTGCGATTTCTCTCGGCTTGGAAGCCGGAGGAGGTTGGCGTGATTCACGACGCCGGTAACATGGTTTACGAAGGCTTTGAGAATTACCAGATGGGGTTTGAGATGCTGGGGGGATATCTGGCACATGTTCACATCAAGAATTCCGTCAATGTCTACGAGCCGAACGATGGCCCCCAGAAGCTGAAGTGGAAGCCGACATTTGCCCCTCTCCGGACGGGACAGGTCGACTTCAAGGCGTTGTTGGCGGGCTTGAAGCGCGTGGGGTATGACCGTTGGTTGGTCATCGAGGATTTTTCGACTGCGCAACCTCAGGAGACAAAGGTTCAGGATGCAATGGCATTGTTGAAGGAATTACAGATACAGGCATAAGGAAGCGTTCATGCAGAAGAAAATCAAAATCGGAATTATCGGACTCGGCACCATCGGGAGCGCGCATTACAAGCGGATCAAGAATATTCCTGAGTTCGAAATTGCGGGATTGGCGGATGCGAATGCCGCAGTGATGAAGGATTATGCGGAGGCAAAGTTTGCGACTGGGCTTGAGCTGATTAACAAGGGCGGTCTGGACGCGGTGTTGATTGCCACGCCTCATTTTGACCATGTTCCGTTGGGATTGGCGGCATTGAAGAAGGGGCTGCATGTCCTGGTGGAAAAGCCTGTGGCCGTTGAGGTCAAGGAAGCCCGGAAACTGGTGGCGGCTCATACCGACAAGACCCGTGTTCTGGCGGTGATGTTCAATTGCCGGGCGAGTCCTGTGAACAAGAAGATGCGCGAGATGGTGATGGCCGGTGAGCTGGGAACCATCCAGCGTGTCAGCATGGTGGTGACGCATTGGTTTCGTCCGGAATCGTATTTCAAGTCGTCGGGCTGGCGGGCGACATGGGCGGGGGAAGGTGGCGGGGTGTTGTTGAACCAGGCGCCGCACAGTCTGGATTTGTTGCAGTGGATAGCCGGGATGCCTTCGAAGGTGACGGCGTATGTTGGTTTTGGGAAGCGGCATGACATAGAGGTGGAGGATGAAGTCACCGCGCTCCTTGAATATCCGACAGGGGCGACGGGAATGTTTGTCACCTCAACTGGCGAGGCGCCGGGTGTCAACCGGATCGAGGTGGCTGGTGACCGGGGGTTGCTGGTGTGTGACAACGGCGTGTTGACCTTTACCCGCAATGAAATAGGGACGAAGCAATACAGCGCAGCGACATCGGAGTGGTTTAGCAAGCCCTCTGTGTGGAACGTGAGTATTCCGGTCTCGGAACAAGGTGTGGATGGGCATTCGGAGATATTTAAGAATTTCAGGGATGCAATTTTGGAAGGGACAGCCCTGGTGGCTTCGGGGGAAGAAGGGGTGGCGTCGCTGGAGTTGGCCAACGCGATGTTGATGTCCGGTTTCACGGGGAAGAGCGTAACCCTTCCACTGAATGCGAGTGCCTACGGACGGGAATTGGCGAAACGGATCAAGACGTCGCGGTATAAGGGTTGATAAAGAGGTTCATATGAAATTTACCGGATTCACGGATGAGGCGTCGTTGGATTGGGGTCGTCAGGTGCAGGCTCAGAAAACCCTGGGTTGGAGCGCCATCGAGACTCGCATGGTCATGGTGGACGGCAAGAGCGTTCATTTTGATGATGTGAGTGATGGCGATTTTGAGCGTATGCTCGGTGAATTGACGGATGCAGGTCTCCGAATCCTTTGTTATGGGACGCAGATTGCCAATTGGGCCAGGCCTATCAATGGCGACTTTGCGAAAGATACGGATGAGTTACGGCGGATTCTTCCGCGAATGCGAAAGAGCGGTACGCGGTTTGCCCGCATCATGAGTTACCCCAATGATGGTAGGCCAGAGGCCGAATGGCGCCGGGAAGTTGTACGGCGGCTGAAGGAGCTGGCGCGAATGGCGGAGGGCGAGGGGATTGTCCTTTGTCATGAGAACTGTTCCGGTTATGGGGGCGAAGATGCAAAGCATGCCCTCGATATGATTGATGGTGTGGGAAGTTCCGCGCTCAAGTTCATTTTTGATACCGGGAATTTCTGGAAGACTGGATATTCGTCGTTGGGCTACTTCAAGGATGTGTATAAGCATGTGGTGCACATTCACATCAAGGATTACGCCCGTGATGAGACGGCCAAGGAAGGGTGGCGTCCCGTGTTTGCAGGCGAAGGGGCCGGGGATGTGGCCGCGGTATTAAAAGAGGCCCGACGCCAGGGATATGACGGGTGGTATTCGATGGAACCGCATCTATCGGCCATCGCTCATGAAGGGAAACTGGCTAAAGGTGCTGATTCCTGGGACGTGTTTGTGGAATACGGGCGCCGGTTTGAGAAGCTGTATCAAGCGGTGTAAGCCGGTTTCATCGGTTCTGTAAGTCCGCGGCATGGCGCCGACAGCCACAAGCTTGCTATTTCGTAGATTGTATTAGGCGATAATGTCGTCCACATCGACTCGCGGCCATAAAGTGTGACCGCGGGTAATGCAACAGGAGATATCGGCCTCGGGGTTCGTAGGCCGTGCCTGTCCGGTATCTTCGGGCCGATGTTTGTTCTGCCGTAAGGGTGACCGCCATATCGCCTGTGACAGCGGCGAAGTTAGCTTAGCAGAGGTCGCAGAAGGTTAGATCAATGTTGTCCAACCTGCAGTGCACCCTGCGGAGGCTCCTAAATTCGAGCATAAAGCCTATGGGAGAGGGTTTTCCCACAAGAGACCATGCAACTGGCGTGAGACTGCGCTCGACCAAATTAGCTACAAACTCGTTTCTGGCTGTGATGTTGTCAAAATGCTGGAGCAGGCTCTTGTCGAACCCGATCACGATCTGCATTGCCATGGACTCCGTTATGCCCATTGAACCCAGATACTCCAAAGCCTTTGTGATCAATCGGTCACGTGTCCCCTCGGCGTCTTTTACCGCAACCGTCAATCCTGACTGCATAATTTCCTCGTTGGTGTGGCGATGTCGCAAGGATAGAAGCTTGATCAAGGATGCATGCATGGGAAGGTTGATCTGGGCGGTCCAAGCGGACTGCCATGCGCACCGTAAGGAGGATGTTCCGATACGGAGCACCATAGGATCATCAGGCGGTGGGATTTTGGCTATATAGTAGCCAATTAGGCTGCGAAGCTTCTGAAGACGTAAGAAACAGAAATGAATGACCGCCATTTAATCACATGAGCGACCCCAGCTTTTCCCATTTCAATGGACACTTGAAAACAGGATGCTTCTCCATGTTATTTAAGGTGCAGCGTCTATCGCGTATTCCAGCGTCACGACAGCCTTAGCGGTCTTTTCAATGCTGGAGGTGTCATACTCGCCATAGCCTGAGGTGTCGGTGGAGTGACGCTCGGTAATCTGGAAGACGCCCTGTTGCGCGGAGATCAGTGCGCCAACCTTTCCTTTACTGCCTTCGGCGAGTGCCAGCGCACGACGGTAGCCATCCTCTGTTGCCCTCGCTAAAAGCTTCAACTTGGCGTCCTTCAAGTCCGCGACCATGAACATGGGTGCGTCAGCACGAATATCCACATCCGACCGGATCAACTCCGTGATTCGTGCGGCAGCATCATGAATAAGGATGACGTTGGTGGAAACGCCCGAAATCTTCTGAGACACGTCATAATACTCGATTTCATTTGTCTCTTTGCCCTTCTCATCCCGCTTGGCAACCTTTGTTGTCTCAATTGTGTTCACAACCGTCTCATCATCCTTCAGTCCTATTTGTTTTAGAAAGGCAAGGGTGGTCTGCCTGCTTGCCAGCAGTTTGTCGTAAGCGTCCTTGAGATTGGTTCCCCGCGCAGTCAATGTGCAGGAAAACTTGCCTATATCCGAAGTGATGTCGGTTTCAGCGTAACCTTTGACCGTAATCGCCTGTTCATGGCGGATGCGGAGAAAGAGTTTGGAAAGCATGGACGCCGACAAGATCATGCCCGCCGCCAAAATGAGAGCCAAGGTCGATAACTTCATCAGATTATTCATGGTTCTCCAATAAACGTTCTTAACCTCATATTCGATGATTACGTTCGCCTTGAATGTCTTGATACGTTATGCTTACATTTTGTCGTATGCTAGTAGGAAATTAATCGTTATTAGACTTTCCTGCCACCCGGTTTGACATCACTACCCATGCGGCACCCCAAGCTTTCATTTCATGTCCGGACGCACTTTGCCTCCAGGATTCCTATTCCGGCGCGATGACGGTTTGGATGCCGAAGACCTAATATTTATCCTTGATCGGTTTGTCTGCTGATTGTGACGCTTGAATTGTCTTTGGTGCAGATGGCTTGAGCAGGGGGGTTGACTAATATTCTTTAACGATATATATTTATCGTAAATTTACTCATGGAGAATAGCGATGGCGACAAAGCGAGCTGGGAAAGCTTCTCGTGACAAGGACTCGATGTATGATTTTTCGATCCTGCGCGAGTTGCGTAAGCGGGAGGGCTGGACCATTTCCGATTTATCCTCCCGAACGGGAGTCTCTCCGGCGGTTATTTCCAAGCTCGAACGCAATCAGACATCGGCGGAATTAAGCACCCTTTTCAGTTTAAGCCGGGCGTTTGGCATGAATGCTACCGATCTGCTGATGCTGACAGAATCGCGGACGGCCCATCGAGCCGTTGAATCAAGCCACCGATCCGGGGCTTTCACGTTCAGGGATATTCATTACGGCAACATTCGCGCCTTGCTGGGCGAGGCCAAGGCAGGCGGAATGGTTTCAAACCCCGAGATTCATCAGGACGATCTGGAGGTGTGCTGGGTTTTGCGCGGGGCGATCCGCGTGAAGCTGCCCCATGAGCATCCCGTGCTCAAGGCGGGTGAATGTGTGCAGTTTGATGCCATTCTGGAACATTCCTACGAAGTGATGGAGGACTGTCAGATTCTGATTTTGCACTTAAAGAAAGGGAAAAGGTTCTAACATGATCAAGCTCAACAGGGCGTTGACGGTGCGTGATCTCCAGAAGCCACTTGGCCGATTCTGGGCGCTTTCCGGAGAGAAGATCCGGAGCATGGATAGCGATTACGACGACGCAAAGGGCGCGCCCGTGTTTACCCGGAATGGGCGTTACACGTCACGGGGTTGGACGGAATGGACCCAGGGGTTCCAGTATGGTGCCGCCCTGGTTCAATTTGACGCCACCGGGGAGCCCTGGTTTTTGGAGCTTGGCCGGAAGAAGACCGTGGAGCGCATGGCGCCACACCTGACGCACTTCGGTGTGCATGATCATGGATTCAATAATGTCAGCACCTATGGTCATCTGTTGCGACTTGCCGGCGAAGGGCGAATTTCCGCGAGTCCCTGGGAAAAGTCCTATTATGAACTGGCGCTGAAAGTGTCGGGTGCCGTACAGGCGCAGAGATGGACGGAGCTGCCGGATGGCGGCTATATCTATTCCTTCAACGGGCCGCATTCGTTGTTTGCGGATACGATTCGTTCCCTGCGTTCCCTGGCGATGAGTCACAAGTTGGGACATGCGTTGAGTGGTGAGAATGACAGGAAGACCTCTTTGCTGGATCGCCTGATACAACATGCCCGGACGACGGCGGACTATATCGTGTATTACGGGGAGGGGCGTGATTCGTATGACGTTCGAGGTCGCGTTGCGCACGAGGCGATCTTCAACTTGAACGACGGATGTTTCCGTTGTCCCAGTTCACAACAGGGGTATTCGCCGTTTTCGACCTGGACGCGGGGGCTGGCCTGGATTCTTTGCGGCTATGCGGAGCAGCTTGAGTTCCTGGCGACGCGGCCGGATGCCGAGCTGAAGCCTCATGGCGGGCGGAAGAAGGTTGAAGCGTTGTTCTTGAAGGCGGGATGTGCCGCGGCGGATTTCTATCTTGCGAACACTCCCACGGATGGCATTCCCTACTGGGATACCGGTGCGCCGGGGCTGAGCCGAATGGGTGATTACCTGAACCGGCCTGCCGATCCGTTCAACGCCCAAGAGCCTGTGGATAGCTCGGCGGCGGCCATTGCGGCACAGGGGCTGATGAGGCTGGGAACGTATTTGAAAGGTCGAAACCCTTCTGCGAACACTTACATGCAGGCCGGATTGACGATACTGAATACGCTGCTCAGCGAGCCGTATCTCAGCACGAAGCGGAATCACCAGGGATTGATCCTGCATTCCGTGTACCACCGGCCCAATGGCTGGGATGCCGTTCCGCGCGGACAGAAGGTCCCCTGTGGTGAGTCGAGCATGTGGGGTGATTACCATGCCCGTGAGGCGGCGCTTTATGTGCAACGGCTAATTGACCGCAAACCGTATCTGTCATTTTTTAAAACGGAAGGAAAGTGAACTCCATGATTATTGCAGACTTGAGCAAGATGGAAGGCCGTCGCTATCCGGCCCGGCGCCGGACCCAGAATGTGGTGGGCGGAATGTCGCCCATCCAGGCCAGCAACTTCGCGGTGGGATATGTGACGCTGGAGCCCAATGGCGGGCAGGTGCCGTGGCATAACCAGGAACAGGAAGAGGTCTACTTCGTGCTGGAGGGACAGGCGGAGATGTGCCTCGGAACTGAACGGCAAGTGTTGACGGCTGGGCAGGCGGCGTACATTCCCAGCGGTGTGTTTCACCAGATTTCCAATCTGGGATCCACCCCGGCGAAGATGATGTATATCTATGGGCCTGCAGGTGATGTGGCGCACTGGAAACAGGAATTGGCCGGGACTTTGCCGAAAGCGGGTATCGAGGTGCCGCCCCTGCCGGCAGGCGCTGCTCCGCAATGTACCGAAAAACCTAGTTGAGGAGAACCATGAGCTTGAAGATTAAATCTCGTGATGTGTGCAAGTGGGATGCGGTGTCGCTGGGCGAAGTGATGTTGCGGCTGGACCCGGGTAATGGGCGTATTCGGACGGCCCGTGAATTCAAGGTCTGGGAGGGCGGGGGAGAATACAACGTGGTGCGCGGCCTGCGCCGATGCTTTGGTCTTAAGACAACGGCCGTGACTGCCGTGACGGATAACGAGGTGGGTCGCTTGCTTGAAGACCTGATGTTGCAGGGTGGCGTGGATCTTTCGCACGTGAAATGGGTTTCCTTCGACGGCATCGGCCGCGACGCCCGCGTGGCATTGAATTTCACTGAACGCGGATTTGGCATACGGGCCGCGGTCGGCTGTTCCGACCGTGGTCATTCAGCCGCATCACAATTGAAGCCGAGTGATATCGATTGGAAAAAGATCTTCGAGCAGGAAGGCGCCCGATGGCTGCACTGCGGCGGCATATTCGCCGCCCTCTCCGCCACAACGGCGGATCTGACGATTGAGGCGATGGAGGCGGCGAAAGCCGCCGGGACCGTGATCTCCTACGATCTGAATTTCCGGGCCTCGCTCTGGAAGTCGCAGGGCGGCACCAAGCGGGCGGTGGAGGTTAACCGAAAGATCGCGTCATTGGTGGACGTGATGATCGGCAACGAGGAGGATTTCACGGCGGCGCTGGGATTTGAGGTGCCTGGAATGGATGAGCACATTTCGAATATTGATCCATCGAACTTCAAGAAGATGATGGCCAATGCGATCAAGATGTATCCGAACTTCAAGGCAGTGGGGACTACCCTGCGCAACGCCAAGACGGCAACGGTGAACGACTGGGGTGCCATTCTTTATGCCGATGGCGAATTTTACCAATCCATCATGCGGGAAAACCTGGAGATCTTCGACCGGGTCGGCGGGGGTGATAGTTTTGCATCCGGTCTCATTTACGGATTTCTTTCGGGGAAGACGCCGCAGGAGGCGGTGGACTACGGTGCCGCCCACGGGGCGTTGGCCATGACGACACCGGGCGACACCAGCATGGTGACCGTGAAGGAAGTGGAAGCGATTATCAAAGGGAAAGGAGCGCGGGTTATCCGCTGAAGTAAACACATGAGCGACAAAATTAAAACCATGTTGGCGCGGATTGCGAGCAAACGCATTGTGCCGGTGATCGTGCTTGATCATGAGGAACAGGCCGAGCCGTTGGCGGAAGCCTTGTTGAAGGCCGGGATGGATATCATGGAAATCACGTTCCGCACGGCGGCGGCAGAAGCCTCGATCCGGAGGATTGCCAAGCGATTCCCTGAGATTCTGGTGGGCGCGGGAACGGTTCTCGGTCCCGATCAACTGAAGCGCGCGGCGGATGCGGGGGCAACCTATGCCCTGGCGCCGGGATTGAATGAGAACGTGGTCAAGGCCGCAGCGCAGGCTGGGATCCTGATGTTCCCCGGCGTGATGACGCCCTCCGAAGTGGAAAAGGCGCTCTCCCTGAACTGCACGATTCTAAAATTCTTTCCAGCCGAGGCGGCCGGGGGTGTCACGATGATCAAAGCCCTGGAAGGGCCTTATGCGCACACGGGGGTGAAGTTCCTTCCAACGGGCGGGATAAGTCTCGCGAACATGAAGACCTATCTCGAGCGGCCTTCCGTGGCGGCCATTGGCGGCTCCTGGATCGTTGAGAAGAAGATGATCGCCGCCAAGGAGTGGGGAACCATAGAGCAATTGACAAAGGATGCGCTGGCCATCGCGGCGTCCGTGGTGGTGCGATAAGCTGTTCCAAGAACGAAAGGCAAGGCTATGAGCGAAATCAAAATACACAATGTTGGAATTATCATGAACGGGGTGACGGGGCGCATGGGCACCAACCAGCACCTTTTGCGATCCATCTGCGCCATCATCAAGCAGGGTGGCATCAAGATCAGTGAATCGGAATTCATCATGCCCGATCCGATTCTGGTTGGCCGGAATCCGGTGAAACTCCAGCAATTGGTCAAGCGGGCTGGCCTGACCCGGTGGACGACCGATCTGGGCGAGGCGCTGGCGGACAAGCATAACAGCATCTATTTTGACGCCCAGACGACCGATCGCCGGGTGGCTGCGGTGAAGCAGGCGATCAAGGCCGGCAAGCACATCTACTGTGAGAAACCCACGGCGGTGACGACGAAGGAAGCGTATGAACTTTATGCCTTGGCGAAAAAGGCGGGGGTCAAGAATGGTGTAGTTCAAGACAAGCTGTGGCTGCCGGGCCTGATGAAACTCAAGGAGCTTATTCATCGGGGATTCTTCGGGAAGATTCTCTCCGTGAAAGGCGAGTTCGGTTACTGGGTTTTCGAGGGCGACACGATTCCGCTCCAGCGTCCTTCATGGAATTACCGCAAGGAAGACGGCGGCGGCATGATCATTGATATGCTATGTCACTGGCGTTATGTGCTCGATAATGTCTTCGGAAGCGTGAAGGCGGTTTCGTGCTGCGGGGCCACGCATATCGAGAAGCGGTTTGATGAGGCGGGGAAACCGTATAAATGCACGGCGGATGACGCGGCGTATGCCACGTTTGAACTGGAAGGCGATATCCTGGCTCAATTCAATTCCTCGTGGTGTACGCGTGTCAGGCGTGACGACCTGCTGACGATCCAGGTGGATGGGACCCTGGGGTCGGCTGTGGCCGGTTTGCGCGACGTGGTGATTCAACCGTATGGGGCCACGCCCCGGCCGATCTGGAATCCGGATGTGCCACAGCCCATCAATTTCCTTGATGGGTGGCAGAAGATGCCGGAACAACGTGAGTACGATAATGCGTTCAAGATCCAGTGGGAGCTGTTCCTGCGTCATGTGGTCAAAAACGAGCCTTTCCGCTGGACGTTGCTGGAAGGAGCCAAGGGGGTGCAGTTGGCCGAGAAGGGGCTGGAGTCCTGGGCCAAGCGGAAGTGGGTATCCATACCGGAGTTGAAACGATGAACCGGGTCGCGTTAGTTACAGGAGGGGGGCGGGGTATCGGGTTTGGTGTGGCGCAGGCGCTTGCCATGGAAGGGTTTGATCTGGCCCTGTGTGGTGTGCGGGACGAGGGTATGGTGAAGGACGCGCTTGAGACGCTGCGGGCAACCGGTCGGGATATTCTCTATGTTCAGGCGGATGTGAGCGTGAAGGAAGACCGTGCGGCGCTGGTGGCGGCGGTGCGTCGGCACTTCGGGCGGCTTCACGTCCTGGTGAACAATGCGGGTGTGGCGCCGACGGTGCGTGCCGATATCCTGGAGGCAACGGAAGAGAGTTTTGAGCGACTGATCCGGATCAACTTGCAGGGGCCGTATTTCCTGACCCAGGCGGTTGCTAACTGGATGATTGAGCAGAAGCGGTCTGATCCTGACTATAAGGCCTGTATCATCAATGTTTCCTCGATTTCGGCGACGGTGGCCTCGGTCACGCGCGGGGACTATTGCATTTCGAAGGCGGGCATCAGCATGGCTACCAAGTTGTTTGCGACCCGTCTCGGTGAATATGATGTGCCGGTCTTTGAGATTCGCCCCGGCCTCATCAAGACCGACATGACCTCGGCGGTTACAGCGAAGTATGACAAGCTGATTGGAGAAGGGTTGCTGTTGCAGTCGCGCTGGGGTTTGCCGGAGGACGTTGGTCGTGCGGCTGCCATGGTCGCGCGGGGGGATCTCGCCTATTCCACCGGGCAAGTACTCATGGTGGATGGCGGGCAGACGATCCAGAGGCTATAAAGAGGATTCCATGTTCAAATATTCTTTATATGTTCCATGGCGATCAATATCCAATCGGTTGCGCAACAAGTTCAATGGTTGAAGTTGAACACAGGTCACTGGGGGGGAGGGGGTGGAGCGGGAGAGGGGCAAACTTTTAACTCAAGGGCCGACCTCGCTCCCCTAACTCGCCAGTGCTGCGTGTAGTCGGCTTACAGTGGACCGGGCGTATCCGGCTGTCAGCTCGTTATCCCAGCCGTGATGGTGGAATAACGAAGCCACCTGCCCTTTGTAGTTCAGCGGATCGATTAAGTATTCCGAGATGTATGGCGCGATCATGGTGCCCAGCCGCTCGGGATTCATGGGAAGGGTGGGAGCAATAAAGACCCAGGTGTGGATTCCCGCCTCATATAGTTCCCGTAATGCGGCTAGCCGTGCGGGAATCGAGGGGGCCTCCGGTTCCAGAATCTGCCGGACCTGATCGTCATCGGTTGGGATCGAGAACCCGACGGACACGCCCAGGCAAGTGCGGAGCAGGTCGATATCACGCGTTACAAGGGGAGAGCGGGTAAGGATGCTGATGCCCCAACCGTACTCACGTAGGGCCTTGATGCAGCCTTGTGTGAGTTTGTATCGTGACTCGGCGGGTTGGTAGGGGTCGCACACGCTGCTGAGCATGGCGGTGGCAGTACGGCGTTTCCGGGAAAGTTCGGACCGAAGCACAGCCTCTATGTTGACCTTGGCCTCGACGTACGTGCCCCACGGAGAGCGTTGGTGTGTCTTGGAATACCTGGCCATAAACATTGCGTAGCAATACCGGCACCCGTGAGCGCAGCCCGTATAGGGGTTGATGACGTATTCCACGCTGGGAATACGGGATCTGACCAAGGCCGATTTGGTCGTTGTTTCAGTGATGTCTACCGATGGCATACCGGGATCGTGCATCATCCGGCCATGGTTGACAAGGGGGGGCGGGGCGTTTGACAACGCGCTGCCTGTCGATCCGCAATCCGTTTTCAATTTCCTGATTATGACACCGAACCGATAATGGCTTATGCGAACGGTTGTGCACCTCGGGCTTGAGCTTCCGCCTTCGCCAAGGCGGGCAAGACGGATGGAAGGCCAGATTTGTGTTGGTTACCGGCGGGTGATGGAGAGTAGGGTCAGGTCGTCGGCCAACCGGATGCGGGCAGAGAAGGTCAGCAGTTTGTTTTCCAGGATATCGAGCTGAGGGATTCCGTCCTGGCAGGTTTCCGGCTTCGACAGCATGGTAATCAAACCGGATTCCCCGAGCTCATCTCCCGAGGCATTGTCGATTTCAATGGCTCCATCGGTATAAAGCAGGAGGGTGTCGCCAGGCGACATGTGAAGGTGCTCAGCCGTGTAGACGGTGTTGGGGATCATGCCCAGGGCCGGTTGGGGAGCGCCTACGGCTTGAATTCCTCCTTCGCGTCGGATCTGAAGCGGGGCGGGATGTCCCGCGCAGATGAAGTCAACAGCTCCGGTGGAGGGGTCGATGGTCAGGCAGACTGCGGTGGCGAAATAGCCGGCGTCCCCCGCCAGGGAATGCAATTGGCGATTGATATGGGTCAGGAATGTTGCGGGATTGCCGGCTTCGCCCCGCCAGTCTTCCCAGAGGGAACTTAACTGCATACTGTAAAGCGCGGAGGCCACACCATGGCCCATGACATCGGCGATCATGACCCCGAGAAGGTCGGGGCACAGCTTTTCGTAATGATAGAAATCGCCGCCGACGACATCATTGGGAGTGTAGCGAACGGCGATTGAAAGACGGGGATCCGGATCGGGATTCATGGTCATGGCGGCCGTCTGGATTGCATGGGCCCGCTCGAGGTCCATCATGCTCATCGTCAGATCTCTGAACAATTCGATACCACCGATGACATCACCGCCGGAGTTGCGGATGGGCGCGACGGAGACTTCGACAGGAATGCGCACGCCGGAGCGGTGTTTGGCGTAGACGAGGATGGGTTCGCGGCTGGGTTCGCCGGTGACTATGCAGCGATGGAGGGGACAGTACTCCTTGCCGCACAATTCGTGGCCATCCTTGTCGACATGGACCAGGATATTGTCGTTACAGCTATGTCCGCTGACTTCTTCCTTTGTCCATCCGGCAATACGTGCCGCGGCGTTGTTCCAGAAGAGGATGTTGCGGTCCATGTCGGTGATGTACGCGCCATCCGGAAGCGAATTGAGGGTGGCGGATGCCGTCAGGTGTTTAAGGGCGGTTCGCGACAAGGATTTCATGAGGTGGCCCTCCGATGGAGAGCTTGGCACGATTGGCGGGAATGGCAAGCGGGAATTGGAGGGGCGGTGGGCGAAAAAGTGAATAGTGAATAGATGGGACAGGGTTGGCAATTGAGTTCAAAGTTAGCGGCTTGCCTGCTCGCCTTGAAGTTGGGGCTGGTGCTTTGATACAACCGTCGTGTGAACAGTGATCTTCATCTGGGAACTTGCAGTTGGAAGTATGACTCCTGGCGCGGTCTGGTTTATTCCGACACCCCACACTTGAATTATCTGGCTGAGTATTCACAAAAGTTCGATTGCGTGGAAATCGACCAATGGTTCTGGAGCCTGTTCGGACCGGGGAAAGTCGTGCTGCCACTACCGAAGACTGTCGCGGAATATGCGGCGTCAATCCCGCCCAGTTTTAAATTCGGCGTTAAACTGCCAAACGCCCTGACACTGACTCATTACAGACCAAAATCCAAATCGGACCCGCTGGTTGCGAATCCGCACTTTCTGTCACTGGACCTGCTCCGGTCATTTCTGGATGTCATCGCGCCGCTTGAGTCCAATCTGGGGCCAATGATGTTCCAGTTCGAATACCTGAACCGGAACAAGATGTCGTCCCAGACGGAATTCCAAGAGCGGCTTGGCGCGTTTGCCAGCCAACTGCCACGGGAGTTCTGCTGGTGTGTGGAGTGTCGGAATCCCAATTATCTAAACGGGACGTATTTCAATTTCCTGAAGGAGAGGGGAATAGCCCATGTGTTCGAGCAGGGTTATTACATGCCGCCGGTAATGGATATCTTTCAACGTCATGCTGACGCGTTGACCGGAACGTCTGTGATCCGTCTTCACGGGCCGGACCGGGGTAAGATTGAGGAACAAACCGGCAGGGAATGGAATCGCATTGCTGAACCGCGTGATGCTGATATTGAGGATCTTGCCGCCGTGGTGCGGGGGCTCCGGAAACGTAAACGCGCCGTGTGGGTGTTCGCCAATAACCACTTTGAGGGTAGCGCACCGCTGACCATCGAGCGTCTTAAGCAGAAACTCGGGTGACCTGGACGCATAAAGAAGATTTGAACTACGAAGAACGCGGAACACACGAATTTAGATTCGCTTGTAACTGAACAATCGTTCAGTTATCATGTGGGGCGTGAAAGGAGACTGCTATGCCTAGAGTGATGGATGTGACGGGACATGTCGCCAAATTGCGGTCTTTCTGGCACCGCGAGCGCCGCATGCCTTCCTATACCGAACTATTGCGCCTCTTTGATTATCAGTCCAAGAATTCGGTTTCCGGTGCCTTGCGGAAACTGGAGGAGCTTGGATTTCTTGAACGGAAAGGGGGCCACGCCGTTGCCACTGGCCGGTTGACGGGGACACTGCGTTTACTGGGGGCTGTTCAGGCGGGGTTCCCATCGCCCGCGGAAGAGGAGTTGGCGGACACCCTCAGCCTGGATGACATGTTGATCCGTCGCCCGGAAGCGACTTTTATGCTGACGGTGCAGGGGGATTCCATGATTGCCGCAGGCATTATGCCGGGCGACATGGTGCTGGTGGAAAAAGGCGGCTCCCCGAAGCCCAATGATGTTGTAGTGGCCCAGGTGGATGATGAATGGACGCTGAAATACTACATGAAGGACAGGGAAGGGATACGGTTGGACCCCGCCAATTCCAAGTATAAACCGCTCCGTCCGAAACGGTCGCTGGTGATCGGTGGCATTGTAAAAGCAGTGATCCGGAAATATGACTGACCATGTCGGAGTTGCCGTTCACGTTGCAGTCCTATCCGCGTGCCATCATTCATTTTGATGGCGACGCGTTCTTTACTTCCGTCGAACAGGCTATCCACCCCAACCTGAAAGGCCGCCCGGTGGTGACAGGAAAGGAGCGGGGCATCATTGCTTGCGCCAGTTATGAGGCAAAGGCGCTAGGAATCTCGCGCGGCCTGTCATTGCGTGATGCGATCCGTGTGTGTCCAGAGTTGAAAGTGCTGCCCAGTGACTACGAGACCTACAGTCTCTATTCCAAACGGATGTTCGACATTGCCCGGCGCTACACACCCATGGTGGAGGAGTATTCGATTGATGAGGGGTTTGCCGACTTGACCGGCTTGCGGCGTATCCATCACACGTCATACGAGGATATCGCGTTACGCTTCCAGTCGGATGTGCGGGCGGAACTGGACATCACGGTTTCTGTGGGGTTGAGTTTGACCAAAAGTCTGGCCAAACTCGGGTCGAAGTTCCGGAAGCCGCGGGGCTTTACGGCGATTCCGGGAACTGACATCGAGGGATTTATCCGGCAGATTCCCCTTGAGAAGGTTTGGGGCTTCGGGCCTAACACCGTGGCATTGTTGACCAAACACGGGTTAAGGACGGTTTATGATTTCGCTGTCCGTCCGGAAGGCTGGGCAGACCGGTTGATGGGGAAAGTGGGGCGGGAATTATGGGGGGAATTGCGCGGGGTTTCCCTCTATCCGGTGAGCACCGAGGAGAAATCGAGTTATTGCTCGATCAGCAAATGCAAGACGTTCACGTTGCCATCATCCGACCCTGAATTTATTTGGGCCAAGTTGGTCCGCAATGTGGAATCCGCCTTCATCAAGGCAAGGCGGTATCGGTTACGCGCCCGTCAACTTGCTGTGATGTTGCGGAAGCAGGATTACCGGCAAAGCGGACTTGAAACCCGGCTGAGTCGCGCCATTTCGGTGACACGGGATGCGGTGCCGGTTGTTCGGGACATGTTTGATCAACTGATTGAACAGGGGGAGCCGTATCGGGCGACCATGGTGGTGCTGGGTCGGTTGGAGGCGGATCGAGAGAGGCAATATGACCTGTTCGAGGATCCCGTGCGGGTCGAGAAGCGGCAAGCCCTTGGTGAAGCCGTGGATGATTTGAATGAGCGGTATGGGAAACACACCCTTAGTCTGGCGTCGTCCTTGTTTCTTAACACAACAAGGACGACAGCGCGCGATGATCAACCCCACCGCAAGTTGGCGCTTCTGAGCGGCGAGAACCGGCGCCAACGGTTACGCATCCCGCGCCTGTTCCTCAATGTGTAGGGATGACGCCCCGGGGGAAAGGAGGATTTGAACTACGAAAATCGCGAAATACACGAAAGTGATTTATTCGTGATCCTGTGATGTGCCGAGCGCGGAGAATGTGCAGTCTTGATTTGCACGAAATGATGCGTATCTTGTCGAATAGGTCACAAGAAAGGAACGTCCAAATGAAGCGATACTTGCTTATCGTTACTCTCGTGGTTACCGCGGGCCTTCTCCATGCCGCCGCTCCAACGACGAATGAAATAGCTTTTTCGGTGCTCAAGGTGGCGCCTGAAAAGTATAAGAACAAACTGCTCTCGTACACCGAGGTCTATATCAATTTCATGACGACGTTTCCGGAATATATGGAAGGTTCAGGGTTTAAATCCTCCCGCTGGATTCTTTTGGAAGTGGGCGATCCGCGACTGCCTGTTCTGGCGAAGAAAAGCGACGACATGGTGGCCATGGTTTCTGGTTTGAAAGCAGGCACCATGGTGAAGGTGACCGGTCGGGTGCGAGAGTTTAAGCTCGATCCCCGATTTGCGCCGGCTCCAACCTCTTATGTTGAAGCCGAGAGCATAATCGTGGATTCAACGGCTCCTGTCCGTGAGATGCGGACGCCGCCAAACAGGCCGATAAGGCGACGTCCTGTCGGGCCATTACCCCCGCCTTGACGATGGAAGGTGTCGCTTAATTTCTGAGGAAGCCTTCGCGGCGATACCATTCAGCGGTGCGCTTAAGGCCTTCATCAAGTCCGACCTTGGGGGTGTACCCAAGATCCCGCTTGGCTTTCTCAATGGAGAATGACCGGTTCTGGCGGTACCAGTCAACACGGCGGGGGAATATGGGCGGACTGATCCGGAATGGTTTGCAGAGTTTTTCCACAATGTGGCCCACCACGATGACCGGCCATACTGGGAAGTGTGGTATGGCAACCGAAACACCCAGTGCCTTGGCGGCGCGGTTGACCAGATCTTCAATCTGGACGTATTCCTCGTCGGCGATCAGGTAGGCCTGGCCATTACCTTTGCCGGGTTGCATGGCGAGTATCAAGGCATCCACCAGATTGTCGATGTAGAGCGGATGGTAAAGGGTCTTGCCACTACCGAACATCAGGAAGCGGCCGGACGCCACGCGCTTGAAGATCATGAAGAAGCGTTCCGGGTCGCCGGGGCCGTAAATGGCGGCCGGGCGCAGGATGACGGCGGGCATTCCCTTTTTGGCGTATTCCAGAACCAGGGGCTCGGCTTCGTACTTGGTGCGCTGATAGTAATCGGCCGGTTTGATGGGGGAGTCCTCGTTCCCGGGCGGGTTATCCACATTGCCGTGGACGCCGCAGGTACTGCAGTAGATGAACTTGGAGACCTTTTCGTCCCAGGCGGCTTCCAGCACATTACGGGTTCCGCCGACATTGACATCATCGTAGTAGGAGTTGGGCACGTTCATTTCGCGGAAGGCGGCGGCGAGATGCTGGACAACATTCACGCCTTTCATGCATTTGCGCACGATTTCGCGGTCCGTGACCGATCCGATGACAACCTCGGCGCCCCACTCGCGCAGTTCCTGGGTTTTGAGTCCTTCCTTGTTGTCCAGGGCGATGACCTGATGCCCCTCGTTCAGGAGTCTTCGAACCAATGCCTTGCCGGTGAATCCCGTTCCGCCTGTTACCAAAATCCTCATACTGTTCTCCACCTGTGTTATTTAACTACGAAAGACCCGATTACAAAAAAAGTTATTCAGTGATTTCGTTTCACTTAATCCTGCTGAGTGACCATGACTGCACGCGTAGACCTGCCGCGCGATTATAATAGAGGTTCAAGCGAACCGGAAGCTCGCTCTCCACGGAAAATGTTCCCCGCACGGGGTGGCCCGATTTAATTTCCACAGGGTTGCTTTGCACATCTTCACCGGTCGCTTGAATGGACCCGAGCAACAGACCATCCGGAGCGGAGGATGAGTAACGCAGGTCCATCTGGTATTCCCCGCGTTCGAGCGGCAGGTTGAGTCCGTAGAGGATCGCGCCTTCGGGGTCGCGGCTTGGCGTGAAGGTGACACTGCCGTCCATCGGATCGGTGTATCCGGCGTGGAAGAAGGAGGCGGCGGGCAGGACGATGGTTTCGCCTATGGCGGGCATGCGCCACTGGGAGCCGCAGAGCAGAGCCAGATCGAGATTGATGAAGGGCTTGCGAGCCGAAAGGCGGGGCGTGAGCCATGTCTGGCGGGCGGGTTTTGAAATAGGGATCTGGCGCCAAGTCCAGCCTTCGGAACGGATTTCCATGGCGGATGATTGGGCGGGGGCTCCATTGGTCAGCCAGTCGATCTGCAGTTCGCCGTTACCCGAGGTGCGGACCAGCAGGGATTGGCCTGGGAAAGCGGGTAGGGCAGTGCGGCGCAGGGAAAGGGAGGAGTCTGTTTCCGGGAGGCAGACGTAGGCCATTCCGCTGGCACCGAGGCGGGGAATGGTGTTGGCGTTGCTTCGCTGGCGTACGGATTCGGCTTCCCACTGGCGGGCGGGGAATAGGACAGGGCAGGCAATGGGTTGGGTGGCTGACGGGGAGTCGCTGTTGGCTGGTGGGTCCTCGTTGCGAATCCGGAAGGCCCAGACTTGACGGGAGCGGGCGAGCAGTTCCAGTCGCGGATTGGAGAGCAGGCCGTTCAGGGTGAATATGACGGGATAGGGGCTGACCTTTTCCGGGAAGGCATCCTCGTGCAAGAGAATATAGTCCACGCCCATGGACCGCAGTTGGGTGAATTGGTCGTCGTGCAGTTCGCCAATGTTGGCGCTTTCGAGAGAGCGGAAGACGGAGTTGATGTAGTTGGTGGAGACGGCGGGGGAATAGCCGTTGACCATTCGCAAGCGGTACAACGAGGAGTAGTGTTCGTAGAGCGACGCCCAGTGTGAGTTGCCGGGCCAGATGGGAAGGATCAGGGCGCGGGGAATGAGTTGGTGGCGTGCGGCGTGGGCGCTTACCGCGCGGTAGGCTTCCTGCTGGGTGTCCAGTTCGCAGATGCCTGCCCGGATGTTGGCCTTGAACTCAACCACCGACAGGATGACCATCAGGATCAGGATGGCGCCGGCAGTCTTTTTCCAGTGAAGCTTTGCCATGATGACGCCGAATAGAAAGGCCAGGAGCGCCGCGAGGAAGGAAGGCATGAGGCAGTAGATTTTCGGGGTCTGCCGGATCATCTTATACTTCGGGATGATCTGGCGGCAGAGATCGAGAAGGGCGCCGTGGAGCGGTCCGTTGGGGCCGAGGGCCAGCACCATGACCAGCACGATGCCGCCGGTCAGAATGATTACGAAGCACCACTCCCGTAGGGAGAGGCGTGGCTTCTGGCGTTGCCGCCAGAGGAGGTAAGCGAATCCGCCAACCGTGGAAAGCAGGGGGATGAATCCCAGGTAGATGTGATTGCTGGTCCCGAGATTTCCCCAGCCGAGAAAGCCGTTGGCCCTGGGGGAGAAGGCGGCCACCTCCTGAATGGAGCGGCCACCGGCAAGGTCGGTGCTGGAAAGGTGACCACTGGTTAAGCGGCCCAGCTCGAATACCATCAGGAGTCCCGCGGCGACGGGCCAGAGCAGTCCTACGAGCTTCCACCATGAATGCGGGCGGAGCCAGTGGAAATCCTGGCGTTGCAGGAGGGCCAACAGGCACCAGATTGGCGCGGCGAGCGCAACGAAGTAGAACACATGCAGGTCGGTGCAGTAGGCGAAGACAACGGCCGCCCCGGCCAGCAGTCCGCCGACCAGTGAATGTTGGCGAATGGCGCGATCGAGTCCGTAAAGAAGCATGGGGACGAAGGTCATTCCGAAGCCGGTTGGACTGCCGCCCAGCAGGCTGAACCAGCGGTAGGGCAGGGCGAGGGCGATGATGGCTGCCGCGAGGGCGAGCCGGTCGCTATCCGTATATTGACGGGCCAGTCGCCAGGTGAAGTGGAGTGTAAGGAGGAGAGAGAGGAAGCCGGCCAGATTCCAGCCGAACGCGCGGCCTGCGAAATTTTCGCCAGCCACATAGACCAGCGAGAAGGGAGCATAGAAGGGTTTGGGCCGGTAACCGCTGTCGTCGTGGCCGGTGTTGAATTCGTAGAGGTTGTTGAACCAGGGGGTGCCACCGCGGATCATGTCGCCCAGCAACCAGAAGTGGTACATGAGTTGGAGGTGGTCGCCTGCAACCATGGTGCGGACAGGGTTCCGCTCGGTGGAGTGTCCGGTCCAGGGGATGCCGGAGAGCGCGTGTTGAGGCAACGGCCAGGTGAACCATGCCCATAGCAGGGCGGTCAGCAGTGTAACGAGAAGCCAGCGTTCAACGGGGCGAATGGTTTTTGAGCTCATGAAGGAAGCCGGGTGCGGATGGATGAGGCAGGTTGCCGGTAGTTTGCAAACGCTGATTCCCGCTTATCGCCGATGGTCTTGTTGAATTTCATAATCTACCGTTACTGGCGTTTGAATGTACCCGTTTTTCTTAAAACAGCCACGCTAATTTGTTCGTTCGTTTGACCGATCAGGCGTGTCGATGAGTTAATGAAACTTGATTAACAAGACGAGTAGCGTATCTTTTGGAGAGTCATCGCACTGATGATTTCATCCCGTAGATGTGTATATGACGAAGAAAGAACAGTGTTGCCGTTCGAGGTTTTCCTATGTGCTGACCGACCTTTTCGCGTTGGTGGTTGCTTATTACACAACGTTATGGCTGCGGTTCCATAGTCATTTGGGAGAGCATTTCTTCACATGGGTGAATGTGGCGCTGGGGGTGCGTGACACGGCGGAGGTGGGCGCTGTGCTGAGTTCGTTTTATTACGAGAATGCCCCAAGGATTCTTCTGATTCTCGGCGTGACGCTGTTGTTCCTGTACGCCTTCATGGAGCTTTACGAGGGGCGCCGGTTTGTTCGGCGCCGGTTTCTGGGTCGGAACGTGATGCTGGCCAATCTGGCGGCGTTGTTCCTTTTCTACGCCTACTTTTATCTTACACGCAACGATTTCCATCCGCGCAGTGTGTTCGCCACCCTGCTGGGTGTGAACGCGGGACTGGTCCTGTTGTTTCGGTGGATGATGTCGCGGCTATTGGCTGACTCGGGGTTGATCCGGTGCAAGGCGGTGGTGCTGGGGGCGGGCCAGGAGGCGCAGTTCATACAGAAGTACATCGAGGCGAGGCATCCGGAGGGGATCGAGGTGGCGGTGATGATGCCCTTTGATCCGGCGGAATCGATGAAAGACCTGTTTAAGCGGCTGGAGGACACGATCCGCCAGCACGGCGCCGGGATGATTATTTGCGCGGAGTTGAATCTATCGGTGGTCCAGATCATGCAGATCCTGGAGAAGTCAGAGGAACTGAAGCTGGAGGTCAAGGTGTTGTCGGGGCACCTTGGAGTGCTGGTGAACGAGGCTGGGATCAGCGCTGATTATTTCTTCAATTACCCGCTGCTGCATTTCGCGGTGCCGCCGGCAGAGAAGGCTGTATCACTAAAGATCAGGCTGGTTGCGATGAAGGGTATTGCCGCGATACTGCTGGCGCTCAGCGCGCCGCTTTTCCTGATGGTGGCTGCGGCGATCAGGCTCTCGGGGCGAGGGTCTGTGTTCTTTGTCCAGGAACGGATTGGGTTCAATCGCAAGCCGTTCAGGATGTACAAGTTCCGGACGATGTATGAGCGTTCGGATGAATTGCTGGCGCAGGTGGAGGAATTTAATGAGTCGGGCGAGGGGCTATTCAAGATCCGGAATGATCCGCGGGTGACGCCGGTGGGCCGGTTATTGAGGAGGTTCAGCGTGGATGAGATGCCCCAGTTGATCAATGTGATCCGCGGGGAGATGACGCTGGTGGGGCCGCGCCCCCTGCCGAGGCGGGACTTTGAGAATTACTACGAGGAGTGGCACTACAGCCGGCATAGTGGATTGCCGGGGTTGACGTGCCTGTGGCAGGTATCAGGGCGGAGTGACGTGAATTTTCATAACATGTGTATTCTGGATGACTATTACCTGCGCAACCAGAATGCCATGATGGATTTCAAGATACTGCTGCGCACCGTGGGAGTGGTGCTGTTCGCCAAGGGAGCGTATTGAAGCGAGGGCTACCGGTGGTTACCGGGGTCACGCTGGATGAGCGGCTGGAAGTGCCTGGCGAAATCCGACAACAAGGCTGCGCCTTGGCTGGAGGCGCCGGATTCAGTGGTTTGCAGCGAAACGTAGGCCCATCGCGCCTTGTATCCATGGATGAGGTTGTCCCAGGAAACCCAGAAAATCCGTTCTAGATGATCATGCGTGATATGACCGCCGCCGGAGAACCAATAGGCCAGTACCATTCGCCGGACGGAAGCAGAAGGAGAGTGTTGTCCCTGGCTTGCCCGCATCAGCGTCATGGTGAGTGTCTTCCCGTTGATCAAGGGGACCTGGAGCACGGATCGATTGGCGATGGCGTATCCCTGGGCCGGCAGGCATTGTTGAGGGCGGTGGATGCTGCGCTGATCGCTACCTGTAAGGACAATGCTGGCGATGATTTGCTCGCCGGTTTCGCTTTGATAAATCTTACGGGCGATACGGGTGTCGGCCGGGAGCAGTTCCCGTTCGCCGATGGAGACCTGATCGATTTTGCCTTCACAGACGGGACAGACGGTCTGTCCGTTCAGTTCCGAAGTTTTGAACGAGCGCGCGCACTGGTCGCTCTGGCAGTAGAACAGGTCTTCTCCCTGCCAGCGGTCGAAGGAGGCGGGAAGTTCAAGGCTGATGCTGGCTGTATCCTCTTTTGCAACATAAACCGATGACAGGGCGGGTGAGACCAGGGCCATGCCGGTAACCAGGAGAACCATGACGAATGGCGGCCACAGTGAAAGTGAAGCACGGGAGACGGGAGGAGGGGCGGCGGGTTGCGGTTCCTGGGGCCCCGGCGGCGGGCCTATGCGTTGGAGGGTTCCGCCGGTCCACATCATGAGCGCCGATGCAACGGCGAAGACAACATAGCCTGAGTAGTCATGATAAAAGCCAACGGCAATTTCGGAGCCGAACCAGACTCCCACCAGGGCGATAAGGAAGATACGGAAGATATTTCCGATCATCGCCAGGGGGACGGAGGCCATGCTGAGCAGGAGGCGGCGCCATGTTGGGCGCTGGGTGAAATATGCGTAAGCCGTGGTCAGGGCGATCATGGCCAGCAGGTAACGGAGGCCGCTACAGGGATGGGCGACATCAAGGGAGAAGCCGCCGCCGGCGTTAACATGCAGGGCCGTGCCGATCCGGGTGACGGAGATGCCAAGTCCGTTGAGGAGGACGGAAGACACGGTTGTGCTGATGAGGCGCAGAGGCAGGGTCAAGTCATCGAGGAAGGTGAACGGGATGCAAAAGATCAGATAGGCGCAGGGAAAAATCAGTTGTCTTGCCACGCTCCAGCCGAAAGCAAAGAAAGGCATTCCCCACAGGAGCATGATGAATGACATGAGCACGATGCGCGTTTGTTGTGTACGGATGCCGACGAGATAAGTCAGTAGTCCCAGAGCCACCACGGCTAGACCGCGCAGGTCGGTATTGCGAGCGGCGAAGCGAATGGTTGTCCGCCGTTGCCATAGCGTCCAGAGGCTAATGGCCGGGATCAGCCAGGCGTAGGACATATCGGCGCCAGTCCAATTCCAGCGGGCCACCATCCAGACAATGGCGGAACGGCCATAGATGGCGGGCTGATCGGTATTACCCTGCATCGCGAATAAATAAAAGAGGCCAAGGGTGATTGCCAGCCAGGCGGATATTCCAAGCCAAAGGGCAGGCTGGTTTTTCGCGGTGTCGTCAGTGATTGGATTACTCAAAATAGACCTCCTCGCGATCTTCAACACACAGGTCCGGGGCTGTTCCGGACTCGTGATATTCGGCGTCAATATTTACCGACCACACATCCAGACATCCGCCCAGCAGATTATCCGCAGCCAGAAGGCCGGTCATGATCGAATGATCCTGGTTATTGTACTTAAACATACCGGCGCGTCCAACGGTGGCCAGGTTACGGAAGCCGGCGAGGTAGGATTTTATTTGTTCAACCGGCTTTTCATGGCCGCGCTGAATTACACAGTAGGCCCGAGGGCTGCGAACCACGAAGGCATCCACTGGAGGATGCCCGTCCAACAATCCAACCCTCCGTCCCTCCGACAAGGCCAAATCCACCAGCAGGGAGTCATTAAGCGACGAAACCTCGTCGCCATCGAACGTGAAATACTCGAACGTGAGCGGTGTCAGCCGTTGATCCGGACACATGGCGGCGGAAAAATTCCGGTAGTTGGCGACGCGGCCCATGTGCACGTCCGGGCTGTGCACATAGATCCAGTTGTCGGGGAAAGGGTTTCCGTTCACCAACAGATTGACCGAGATATGGGTGCGGTACCTGAGTTGGTTGACGGCATCCAGGACGTCGCGGGGGGCGGCGGGATCCAGGCGGCGAATCAACTCCGTTAAGGGCATGGAGGAAATCAGATGGTTGGTTTTGTATTCGAGTAATTGTTCACCGGCGCGGGCCAGCACGCTCGTGATGGAGCCGCGGCCGTCATGGCGGATTTTGATGACTTCCTCATTCGGGCGGAAGTGGCCGCCCTGGGCGGCGATCCTGGCGCACATGGCCTCGTAGACTGAACCTGCTCCATGCCGGCAGTACAGGAACCGATCTACAAGGGTTTTGATGTGTGAGAGGCGTCCTCTGGTAAAGGCGTTCAACACGGCTCTGGGGAGATTAAGATTCTTGATGCGCTGAGACGCCCATGAGGCGGAAATGTCGCGGCAGGAGATGCCCCAAACCTTCTCAGTATAGGTCTTGAAGAAACATTGATACAGCACTGAGCCGAACTGCATTGTCACCCAGTCCTCGAAGGAATCGACGGATTTTGAAGAACACCATCGTCGTCCGCAGGCGGCGGCATAGCTGGCCATGGCCCCGATGCTATTCCAGATTCCGAGCCCTGCCAGGGCGTTCATGGGTTGCAACGGGTAATTCAGGAGGTGATTCCGATACAAGATGCGGGTCAACCGCTCGACTTCAATCAGCTCGCCAGTGCCGGCGGTTTTCCACACGTTGAGGACACGGTCTGACTTGGTGAAAAACCGGTGGGGGCCAATGTCAAACCGGGCCCCGTGGCGGGCGAGGGTTCTAGACAAGCCCCCGGCCCGGTCGAGTTGCTCCAGCAGGCAGACTTTTTTGCCGGCAGAAGAGAGCGCCAGACCGGCGGCGCTGCCCGCAGGGCCTGCGCCGATAATCACCACGTCGTGTTCCTCCCGTGTTTTTGCGGAATGGAGACTCATCGAGTTGTTTCCCGGGTGGCTTGTGCTGGTTGCCTGGCGGTGAAGATTCCGATGATGCCGGTCATGATGAGAAAAGGCTCGAATGGCAGACGGTAGCGGTAGCGCGAGATGAAAAATGCGTGGCCCAGGGCCAGGCCGAGCATCAGTACGGCGGCGGTCCAGGCCCATGGCGAGCGGCGCTTGCGGGAGTGCCAGGCACCTGCCAGAGCCAAACCGAAGACGCCCAGAGAGGTCATTCGCGCGATCCAGTCACGCGAAGCCGACTGTTCGCTCCGGGTCATCATGTTGCCGTTATCCCAGCGGAAGAAATTAACGGACTTGAGAATCCATAGGCGCAGGGATCGGCCGGGATGTTCGTTTATCCATTCCAGGGCGGCGTGCCGGTAAACAGACTCCGCCTCCTTTCCGGATGATGATTGCCGGACCGCAGTGCGCAATGCGTCCGGCGTGGCGATCTGAATACCGGTGTTCATGCCCGCCTGTGAGTTGAAGCCAAGATAGAGTTGTTCGCCGCCATTGGTTGAAAAGGGAATGAAAGCCCGCTCCACGGCGAGATTCCTGAGCGTCCACGGGGTTAGCACCAGAACGCCCCCTGCAATGGCCCACGCCGCATAGCGGATCAGCCATGAGCGCCCCTGCCTCCAGTGAAAAGCCAGGGCGGCTGGGGCGATAAAAAGCTGGGTGGGGACAAACAAGGCACCGATGCCGATCAAGCCGCCATCCAGGGCCCCTGCCCTCGAGGAAGGGGATGCCGATAAACGTTGCGACCAGACCAGGGTGAGCACCGCCAGCCAGAATCCCTGCAAGGTCTGGGGGTAATTGGTGAGGCTGGTATACAACAATGGCGGGTGAAGGCCGGCCAACAGCAGCATGACGACTGCCGCCGCCCATTGTCGTGTCAACATCAGGACGATCAGGGCGTACATCACCGCTGTGAGGATCGAGGCCAGACCGTTCATGGCCTTTGCGGTGAGCGGGGAAAGGGGAACGACTTTCCCGACAGCGCCGAGTGTTACAGGCAGACCCGGGGCCTGACGGACGGCAAATATCGGATTGCCGGGCGAGGTTATCGTGTATTTGTTTTCCGAGGCGATATGGGAGGCGATATCGAGATAGAGGTGTTCATCGGCGAATTTGAATTCGGGACTGTGCCAGGCCAGCCAGCCCCTGGCCAAGGTGAGAGCCGCCAGCAGGGCGATCGCCAATCCGAGATGTTGCCATTTTGGTTTCGGTAAACTCATTTTGGGACGCCGGTGGATTGCGCGGTCAAAAATTCGTCATAAGCGAGCAGGGGTCGCCTGGCCATCAACCGGGTGAACATATCCTGATAAAAGTCAGTGATCCATTCCCAGTTGTAGTAATGATCGACACGCTGACGGACGTCCTTGCGCCGGGCCTCAACACGGGAGCGATCGGCTATCAGAGCGATGAGTTTTTCCGTTAAACTGCTAGTCCCGAGGCTGCCATCGAACGATTCCCCGTAATCGCCAACTGTTTCCATGTTGGCTTTGCTGTTGCGGAATAAAATACAGTTTCCAAACCCCATCTGGTCCAGGAGCGCCGGGCGTGTTCCGTCTATCGCCGAGGGTTGGACGTAAAGGTAGGCATGACTGCTAAGCTGGGCGTAATCTTCCCCAAAGGCGTATCCGGTGAAGACGACGCGGCTATCCGCCAGTGATTTCAGCAGGGATTTGTAGGTATCCGAGAAAGGGGCATCCCCGACGATCACGAGGCGCTTGTCTGTGGGGACTTCCCGGAAGGCGCGGAGCAGAAGATCGATTTTGTTTTCCGGTACCAAGCGCCCCACATACAGGATGTATTCCCTGGACTGGAGTTGCCACTTGGTCAGGGCCTCGGTTCCCGCGTCTCGTTGCACGTTAGCTCCATAAGGTGCGAATACAGAGGTTGCCTTGTAGAGGGAAAAGTAGCGTTCCTGAATCACTTTGGAATCGGCAATTAAAGTTGTGGCGGTGTACGGGGCTAATCGCTCGCAGTGGCGCTGATACCAGCGGGCAAACCCTGACCACTTTTCCCTTTCCCAGTCGGCGCCATCAACGTTGAGGAGCGTTCGCGCGCCGGTCATTCGTGGCAACCAGACCAACGGGCTATTTCCGACGATGCAATAATAGGCAATGTCGTATCCCTGGAATAACGCATGCAAGGAAGAGAGCGCAGTATGCGAAATGGTGTCCAAATGTTTCGAGTTTATGGAGGGAAGGGATACTATGCGGACGCCTTTGTATAGCTTCTTGACGTCCTTGATGAAGTGATTGCGGTTGTACACTGTGACCTGATGGCCAAGGCTTGCAAGCCTCACGGCAAGTTGTTCATAAAAGGTTTCGAATCCGCTGTAGCGGGCGGGAATTCCCCGTGATCCAAGAAAGGCGATTTTCACAATTTCCCCGCAATCTTGCAGTAGAGGTTCCAAGTTTCGCGTGCGGTGTGTTCCCATGAAAATTGTGCGGCTTGCCGCAAGCTTTTTTCACGGAGCGACGATCGCAGTGTGCTGTTTTCCAGCACTGATCGGATGGCGCTTGCCAGCGCGACGGAATCGGTGGGGTCGATCAGTAGAGCGGCATTGCCGGCCACTTCGGGAATGGACGTGCAATTAGAGGTAATGACCGGGGCTCCACAGGCCATGGCTTCCAGAACGGGGAGTCCAAAACCCTCATATAGGGATGGATAAGCAAATGCCACAGCTTGACTATACAAGTGGATTAACGTGTCGTCAGTCACATGGCCAAGGAAAAGCACATCGTTTTCCAGTTTCAGGTTTTTAACCTCGGTATAGAGATCCGATTCTCGCCACTTGGCCTTGCCGGCGATGACGAGTTGAAAATCAGCGCAGCCTTCGAGTTTCAGTTTGGCCGTGGCCTGAATGAGGCGAAGGATGTTTTTGCGTGGTTGGAGGTTGCCGACAGCGAGAATGAAGGGGCGATCAATTTTTAAGCCAGAACTGAATTGTTCGCTCTTGCGACCGGATAGGGCGTGAAAGCGTGGATCAGCCGCTTCCAGAGTCACATGAATCCGGTTAGGAGGCAGGCTGTAGAATGAGGAAATCTCGCTAGCAGCGTGGAGGCTGACGGTGATGACGTCCGCACCCCGCGCCAGCGTCATTCCGACGCCTGCCCCAAGCACTAACCTGTCGCGCAGGGAAAACCATTCCGGATGGGGCCGGAATGAGACATCATGCACGGTTGAAACGATACGGCATCCCGGCCATAGTGGCGCTGTGTAGGTTACATGCATCAAGTCGGCTTTTACGCGGCGTGCCAGCGCGGGCAACTCGAAAGCGAGGCGACGCCATGCGGATTCGGACACCTTGGCAACCCGCCATCGATTTTGATTATGGAGCAGGTGATTAAAAATTTCCGGATGCGACGCGGCCACAATGAAATTCGCAGGCGGCGCAAGCGCCACGAGAGCTGTAATCAAATTCATGATGTAACGCTCATTGCCGGATTCGCGCAATCCGACCATATGGGCGTCAATCAGGATATTCAGTGGTCCGTTATTCATTCGTGTGGTCGGGAGGCTCCATCGACTTTGCTGTCGAGGGTGTTGGAGGTTAATAGGTTTGAGCCTGAGCAGGCTCTGGCGTTTTCCGTTTGTGATCCTCGAGTGCCGCTTTTGCAATAACCGCCATCATCAGTTCATGGCTTGGGAATGTGCCTGCGATCCAGGCGAATACGCACCACAAGCCAGCCTCCAGCAATGCCCAAAGACAGAACACATGCGGAATATCTACAACTCCATGGGTCTGCAGTTCACGGAAAGGTTCTTTTAGAAGGAATAAAAAAATGCGTATATACAGCAAGAGCCCGGCAATTCCCAGGACGCCGAGGACCACCCAAAGGCCCGATTCATACGACCCCAGCTTTGCGGCCACTTGAGCCCGGAATTCTGTCGTGGCAGAGAGGGCATCATATTCCTTGTCATAAGGTTCCACGTGATGGCCGGAAACAAAGGTTAGCGGTGTGGCGATCCAGCGCTTGAATCCCAGTTCAATCAAACGGCGATGCCATTCATTGCTTCCCCTGACGATTTCATGCTGGTCAACCCAACGTGTTGAGGACTCCCGGATCAGGATGGATGCGGCCCTGCGGGCATTTTCAGGGAGATTATGAATGAAGTCCGGCCGGTGATTGATGATGACCATGATTAGAAGCAAAGAGCCACCGATGACGGCCATCCATCCGAATCTTCGCTTGAGCAAGGCCCACATCAAGGGTATGGCGCAAAGCATGCCCACGCTGACACGACCCCCACCGAGAAATACCAGGCCGACAGAAAGACTGATCATTCCGATGTGAAATATTTTTACCCACGTCCGAGACGAGAATTGGAGGCAAGCGAAAGCGATAATGACCAGTTGAAGGGCGGAGAACCGAAGATCAGTCAGGCCGGGTGACATGCCTCCCAGCACATAATTTATGCCGGGAATGTAAATATATTCTCCGAGAAAAAACGATAGAATGTTAATGCATACTCTAGCCAAGCTGGCGAGGTATACAGCAATGAGAATCGTCTTTAAGTGTCGAGTGATGCCGTATCGATAAAAGGTTATCAGGAAGACGACAGCCCACAAGGCATTGAAATAGACGCGGCTTATTCCCCCGCTGCCTGCCAAGCCCCGCCATTCGGAAATGTAGAGACTGACTATCCAGTCGACGACGATCAGCAGAAGCAAGAATCCAGCCGCCTTGGGAAGCGCAGGGCGGTTGATTTTTGTTGCCTTGCCGGTGGCAATAAGAGGAAGGAGTGCCAATAAGCATAGCGGTAAGGCGACTTCATAGGTAGAAAACTTGTGCGCTGCGGAAAAAGTGCCGCCAAACGCTATTGCCACCGGCATGAGTAACCACCATCTTGAGCCAGCAAAGATGATCCATAATAACGGCAAAATAACCAACAGGCAGATTGCCAGTATGGCCGGTCCGCGCTCGGCAACCAGTTTAATCATGAGCAGGGAAATAGCCGCCATGGTGGCTCCAACAGCCACGGTGGTTATTCGTCGGGATAGAATAGGGTTTAACATTCCGAGTCCTTGTGCTGAACCGATGGCAGGTGCCGCATAGCCCCGGTGCGAAGTGCGTGAGCCACTCTCTCGCATACGGCTTCTGGAGTGATGGTTGATAAGATTGATGAATGCCGTGATACGGGAAGAGGCTCCGTCTGGGGGGGGCACAGATCATGTTCGGTATTTAAATAACTACCGCTTTCTATGGCGTTGGACCATAAATTGCGAAAGAAGAATACAGGTCGTTGGACAGCGTTTGCGACATGGCGAGGGCCGGAGTCTGTGCAGAGGACGGCGTCGCATTTTTTAAGAAAACACGACAACGCCTTGATCTTCAATGTTCCGGCCAGGACATGGGAAGGAACGCCAGCGCACTCTCGCTTGAGATGTTCGAGTAGCGGTCGGTCCTGTTGTGCGCCGCACAAGGCGATCTGAGCTCCTGTTTGCTGGTGGAGCAGGGATAATGCTTTGACAAAGCAGGCAACGGGCCAAACTGCAGTGGGCTGTCGTGTGGTTACGAAACAGGCCAAGATGGGTTGCGTCGGATCAAAAGCGCAATGCCGCCATACGATATCCGCGGACAATTCATCATCAGCGGCGGGATAAAGACGAGGGATCAACGGCCAGTCGGGGCTCGAGTTGGTTAGGTGAGCGACGTAGTCGCGGAAATAAGCGGGATAGGGCTGAGGATTGTTCATTGGAACCGGATGAGTAACCAAGCCGGAAAATCCCTTGTGGACAAAGGCAACGCGGTTGGGCGCCCTGATGCGTAGGGATAATACCAGCGATGGCCAGTACCTGATGCAATTTGTGGCCAGTACCGCGTCGAATTTCATTTCGCGCAATTGTTTCAGATGGTGGTTTGCCATATCCAAAGGTGAATCAGAGGTCATCCAAGGCAGGATCCCGGTGAGTGCGGGATTGCCTTCCAGCACCTCGGCTGTGGATGGGCTCGTCAGATAATAGATGGAGCAACCGGGTAGCGCGGATTTCAACGCTGGAAGCGAGCATGTCCTGTAGAGAAGGTCGCCAATATGGACATCTCCCACCAGTAAAACTTTTTTCCATTTCTGCGGCGATGTCACTCCCTTGCCGGTCAAAATCCAGGCGGACAATTTCAGGCACGGAGCCAGAAACTCAATGATGAGCGACAGCATCCAATACGTCTTATTCCGGAAAAGCCGAGGATCAGGGCCTCTGGTGGACTGAATTACTGATGCCTCTTTCATTGTGCGTTCAAAAGGTTCCGTGTTGCCTGAAAAAGGGTTTCAGCGTTGATGAACCCACCGAAATGACATTGAGACTGTCGATTTTTCCGGCGACCATCGCAATAGGTTATATCGGGATGGACGGCTACCGCCCCAGGGGTGAGATTTCCCCAGACAGTCACGGAGGTTGGCGGAAAGTGACAGAAAGGGGTAACTGTGCGCAATCCAAGAGCCGCTGCAATGTGAAGTGGCCCTGTGCTGGGGACTACCATGGCTGTGTAATGAGAAATACTTGCCGCCAACTGACGAACGTCCCACAGGCCGCATGCGTTCCAGTATCGGGGATGGTTGATCACAGAGGATGGCCACTCGTTAAACAGTTTGCGCTCGCATTCAATGCCTGACCCGATAATTGCGATCCCGGGGTCCGTCAGGAGCTTTTCTGCCAACTGTCCGTAAATGTTCGGGGGAAGATTGCACGTGTTTCCGGCGCACCCGGGATGAACGCCTATTAGCAAAAGGTTTGGGAATCGCCGCGCAAATTCCTGTTTTGCCATTGAGCGTTCTTTATCGGTCAGAAAGAAGTCGGGACGTAATCCGGCAGGCTCCACATTGAGCGCTCTTGCGCAATCCAAAAGCATGTCCGAAAAATGGCGCTCCCCTTTGCGGATGCCGGAGCGAAGGCAATGGTGGAATGTTAAACGGCCCCAAAGTCCAGACCACATGGCCACCCGGGTTTGACATCCGCTCATCAATGAGGCGAATAGGAGTTGGCGTGGTTGACTGTAGGGCAGAAGGATTGCGTCAAACGATTGACGGCGCATCCAGGTCCCCAAGTTAATCCAGTGCTGGGGGAAAGAAGGAGCCACCTCCTCCAGAATGACCGCGCGGGCATAAGGTGAATAGTCGAAAACGGGCGCGACGGCTCGTCGTACAAGAGCGGTGACCTCGTGCCCCGCTTTTGACAAAGCTCGCATCATGGGTGTGGCGAGCAGCACATCTCCTAAATGATCGGTTCGTATGACCAATATGCGCATGGTTTGCGGTCTATTTCCAAAAGGGCCCATCAACGACGCAGTTCGTCACTGGAAACGGGCGTGTGAAATGTGGGGGGTAAGGGTTGCCTCAGCCAACCGTATTTCGCTTTCCGATATATACTCCTTGTTGCCCGATAGAGTCCTGCCGGGATCAAGGTTGCCCCCCAGCATAGCCATAGTGGTGGCTTGATGATTCCGTCAACGTTGCGGAGAATACGACTGATGTCCTGGGTGCTGTTTCCTCCAGTGTCTAGCTTGCACCAGATAATCATCCTGATGATTTCCCTGATCATGCCAAAGGCATGGGGTTGGGTGAAGATGGAATAGAACGCCTGGATACGTTGATCTTGGCGAGGAAGTCCGCGGCACACCACCGCCCAGCCAGCGATTACGTCCAGATAAATTTGGCTCTTCTCTGCCGGAACTTCCCGGCGGACGAGAGGATACTCGGGAACCCAAAAAGGAATATCTTTCGACAAGAGATGCTTTCCCAAGGTCAATTGAGGGAAATTGGTGGCAATGGAAAAATAACCGTCGAGAAAGAGTTTGGAATTAAGCAAGGCTGTCCGGATGACGAGAGAAGGCACAAAACTTTGATTCGTCAGGAAGGTTCCGTAGCGAGTCTGGATAAAAGAAGGGGAAAGGCGTATCCCCTTCGGCCATTCTTCTTGTCTGGGGCCTCCGACACTGAAGAAATCGTATTCTGCTTTGTTGAGAAGAGACAGAAATGATTCAGCGTTTGAAAGCAAGAGGGCATCATCATCACAAACAACCCATGTATAGAGGCCGCGCGAGAGTTCCAATGCGCGAAGATAGTTGGCGCCAAAACCAATATTGCGGGCATGGCGAATGACCTCATACGATGGGAATTTAGATCGGAAGGATTGGCACACATCGGAAGTGCAATCGGTCGAGGCATTATCTAGAACCGTCAGAGGGCAGTCACGAAAAGCGCTGTCCGAAAGGGCTTGGAGGGTGCGAAGCAATCGTTCCGCGCGGTTGTAGGTGATGACAAGAATATGAAGTGGTGCCATGCTGGTTTTCTAGGTGAGTTTCCACCAAAGCGGTTTTGTGATGCGATAGAAATTGAATACCCACCGGAGGGCAAGCCGGGCTCCGGGAAAGTTCAACTTTCGGAGAAGAGGCTCAATCCTATGTTGGTATTGGGGCTCCCGCCCGAACCAAGCGCCGAGTTGGTTCTGCACCTGCCGCCAGTGCCCGGCATCCAGAAATCCCGCATTACGGAGTAGAGCCCTGGGTAATTGGGATAGAACCTCGGTTCGGCGATGGGACAGGTCATTATCGGAAAGGAGGCCTTCCTTGTGGAGGCCAAGCGACCACTGGTAATAATCCAGGCATAGATGTTGGAGGGAGTCGTAATCCACCACCAAAGGCCTCCGAGCCGCCAGCGAAGGCTCGCCGATGTAGAATGATGGCAACGATGAGGGGATTAGCGATCGTACACTGAGTTCGCATAAGACGCCCCGGTAGACTTCGTATTCAGACAGGGATCGACGTTGAGTCAACTCCAGCAAAGCGTCCTTGGCCAATAAGGAATTAAACACGAATCCTGAATAGTGCCCCACGGAAGGATGCTTCATGACATCATAGGCTCGGTTGAATTCCGTGTCTTCTTTAGGACCGACAGCGGGTATGATTGGCTTGGCTGGTGATCGAGTGAAAGCGCTGTAATTCAAAGCGATGAAGGCGTAGTCCTTCCTTTGTATCACGGTGAGAATGCGATTCACGGCTCCTGGTAGGTATATGTCGTCATCGCATAAGATGGCTGTGTATTTCCCGGCGGCGTACTCAATGCATTTTGCCTGGTTACCGGCATAGCCAAGGTTGCGGTGGTTTTGAAACCAGCGAAGAGACTTGAACCGGAAACCATAGGCATTCAGGAGTTGGCGTGTCCCATCCGGCGAGGCATTGTCGATGACTACTACTTCTACCGGCAAGTTCACTGTTTGAGGCAGTACGGCGTCGAGACATTCCTGAAGAAGCGACGCCCGATTGAACGTTGGGATGGTAATGGAAAGGACAGGATTCATACCGCAAGGGTCTTGTTGTGCAAGGCGGAATGCACCCACTGTGTTGTAAGAATGGCGCTTGGCATGATGCAGATCGTTGTGGCTAACGCAATGCCATAAACACCCAAAAACTTACCCAGCAAAAGTGGCAAGGCCACCACGGGAATCAGCATGACAAGGGATAACAGCGCCTGCCGGCGAACAGCGCCTAGACTATTCAGCAGAACGGAATGTGTGTTAGCCCAACCGGTTGCCATGGCGGCAGAGGCCAGGAAAGCTACCAGACCGTAATCACTAATCCACCGTCCTGTCCATAATTGCAATATCCAGGGATGAATGACGGCCAGAACTAACCCGCCACCCAGAAAGACGGCTGGCCAAAACCGCTTTACGCACAGGGTGAATTTTTTAGTGATCCAGCCCCAGTCGTTTTCCGAGGCGTGCCGTGTAAAGGAAGGGGAAAGGGGCGAGAGTAGTGCGAGGTGCAATGTGACCAAAAGGCCGAAGATACGCTGGATCAAGGCGAAATCGCCCGCAGTGGCTAATCCCGCGACGGCGCCAGCGAGGAATGGCCCCAACAAGGCGGTGGCCATGGATGACATGTTGAGCCAGAAGAAATCCAGACTGGGGCCCGACATGGATTTAAGTAGGGCCGCTTGTTGTCGCCAGTTCGGCAATGACCAACGCCATCGCTTCCAGACGACAACGAATAGGGTCATACCAGCTCCTGACAACAGATAGACCCCCAGAAGCGTGATACAAGTCAGGCTGAAGGTGGGCAGGGAAAGGCCAGCCCAGAACACCAATGCTAATAATAGGGACTGAATCGCGCCCAGAACGCTCGCCAAGACGATGTGCTGATTGGCAAACAAAGCGGCCCCCGCCAATGTCAGGGGCTGGTTTAGCATTAGCATGGCAAACATCACCGGGATTCCCTGTTGAGCCTCTGCTGTTAATGTGATGGATTGGATCTTGAAAATTTCACCCCAGTTAAACATGGGCAGTATGCTGAGGCAGACGATGGCGCCAAAGATGCCAATCAGGCATTCGAGATGGAATACGGTCCAGAATGTTTGTCCCGGGAGAACCGAAGGAGTAGGGGATGCGGCCAGTGCTGCGAGCCGGTTTCCCATTCCGAAACGAAATCCGGCGTCAAGAGAGAGGGTGAAATTCATTACTGCCAACAGGATGGCCAACAAGCCGAACTTTTCTCCGTCCATGTAGCGCGAAGCTAAGGCCATGATAATCACCACGGATGCCACACTTGCTAGTCGTGCGCCCATGGCGAAAATGGAGCGAGTTAATGATTTTGACAACATATACAATCTGCACGTATTTACGGCACACTCCGTGCCGGTGGATTATGCTGGGCATAATCCGATGTGCATTTGTTAAAAAACGAAGTATAGGAGCCGATAAGGGCGAAATCAACGCGGTAAGTTGCTGGGCTGGATGACATAGGAAAGAATCGGGTTGTCCCTCTCTTGGAGCGATGATAAATTTCCCAGCCTTTGAATGAATCCATAATCGGGGAGGGATTACGTGGAGACCATTGTTGTTGATTGTTCAGGGTGCAAAGCGCGTTTGAAAGTCAAGGTCCCGCCGGGACGAGTGCCATCAGAGGTTAAATGCCCTAAATGCAGTAAGAAGATTCCCGTGAACAAGGGAGGGGCCCCCGCTGCTGAATCACCAGCGCAAGTTTCAAAGCAGGAGCCGACCCCAGCGCCCCCAGTTCCCGTGGTCGTTCCGGAAACACCCTCGCCACCGACTCTTGTTGCGCCACCGCCTGCCGCGGCCGTTGCTCCAGCAGCACCGGAAGTTGTGAAATTGCCATCAGCGCCGGCAACGTTTGGAACGTCAATGGAGCACGGTCTTTTGACGGTCAAATGCGACGCCTGCCAGTGGCAATCCAAGATTCAACCGGTATTTATCGGTAAAAAAATCCGATGCAAGCAATGTTCGGCGATCATTCTCGTGGGAACCGGTAATGTGACCTCCGCACCTGCCCCGGTGGTCGCACCCGCGCCAGAACCTGTGCGTGTGGAGAATAAAATTCCGGCCCCCGCCGCTCCGGTTGTTCCACCGAAGGCTGTCGTTGAGAACGGGGCCCCCAAGACGATCACATTACTGACGCCAGCTTCATCAACCCAGGCCTTGAAGCTTGAACTGGAGGCCGCCAAGGCAAGAGCGGAGTCAGCGGAGGCGCGCGCTCAGGAAGCCGAAAAGGCGTTGCGAGCGGCGGTTGAGCATCATGCAACCGAGCTGACGGCTGCGAGGCGCAAGGTGGAAGAGGTCGAGAAGGAACTGGAGGGGTTGCGCTATTTTACTGGCCAAGTGGCTGCCGATGATAAGGGGGAGATAGAAGCGGCTGAAAAGCGGATTGTGTTCTTAAAGGAACGACTGACCAAGTTTTCAGCCTGATGTTTTGATTTTGGAGAGGTGTATAAACAATAATAAGGAGACAGTACCATGCCGCGTCGAGATGACATCAAGAAGGTTATGATCATTGGTTCCGGTCCCATTGTGATCGGGCAGGCCTGTGAATTTGACTATTCGGGGACGCAGGCTTGCAAGGCGCTCCGGGCTTGCGGGTATGAAATCGTGTTAGTGAACTCCAACCCGGCTACCATCATGACAGATCCCGGCATGGCGGATGTGACATACATTGAGCCGCTGAATATCGAGCGGTTGACCCAGATTATCGAGAAGGAACGTCCGGATGCATTGCTTCCTAACCTTGGCGGACAGATGGGGTTGAATCTTTCCTCGGAGTTGAACAAGGCTGGAGTTTTGGACAAGTACGGTGTCAAAGTGATTGGCGTCAATTTGGAGGCCATTGAGCGTGGCGAAGACCGGCTGTTGTTTAAGGATGCCATGAAGAAGCTGGGTATTGATATGCCCAAAAGCGAATTGGCCTACACGGTGGAAGAGGCGGAACGAATTGCCGCAGGACTAGGATATCCGGTGGTTATCAGGCCTGCCTACACAATGGGCGGAACCGGCGGCGGGCTGGTATACAATGTTGATGAACTTCGAACGGTGTCGGCGCGTGGTATTCAGGCATCCATGATCGGACAGATACTTGTTGAAGAATCCGTCCTTGGCTGGGAAGAGCTTGAATTGGAAGTTGTGCGGGATCACAAGGGCAAGATGATTACCGTGTGCTTTATTGAAAACGTGGATGCCATGGGGGTCCATACGGGCGACTCCTATTGCACGGCGCCGATGCTGACCATTAGCGAGGCAACCCAGAAGCGCCTCCAGGAACAGTCCTACAAGATTGTTGAATCCATCGGAGTAATTGGCGGGACCAACGTTCAGTTTGCGCATAATCCAAAGGATGGCCGGATTGTGATCATAGAGATCAATCCGCGGACGTCGAGGTCGTCGGCGTTGGCGTCAAAGGCGACAGGGTTCCCTATTGCACTGGTATCGGCCAAACTGGCGAGCGGCATGAGCATGGATGAGATTCCGTACTGGCGGGATGGAACGCTGGAGAAGTATACGCCTTCGGGTGATTATGTGGTGGTTAAATTCTCGCGCTGGGCGTTTGAGAAGTTCAAAGGGGTGCAGGATAAGCTAGGGACGCAGATGAAGGCCGTCGGCGAGGTCATGAGCATCGGGAAGAATTATAAGGAGGCGTTCCAGAAGGCGATTCGTTCGCTGGAGAATGGGCGGCATGGGTTGGGATTTGCGAAGGATTTCAACAGCAAGTCGCTCGATGAATTGATGGGAATGCTGGCGGAGCCATCAAGCGAACGGCAGTGGATCATGTACGAGGCCTTGCGCAAGGGTGCCTCCGTTGAGAAGTTGCATGAGCTGACGTATATCAAGGCGTGGTTCATCGGGCAGATGAAAGAACTGGTGGAGTTGGAACAGCGCATCCTTGCCCACAAGGGTAAGTTGCCGCCGGATGATCTGCTGGTACAGGCCAAGAAGGATGGGTTTGCGGATAAGTATCTGGCGAAAATACTGGGGGTCCCCGAGAAATTGATCCGCGAGCGCCGTATAGCATTGGGCGTGGTGGAAGGCTGGCATGCGGTGCCGGTCAGTGGTGTTGAAAATGCCGCCTACTATTATTCCAGTTACAATGCGAAGGATACTACGTCGGCGACGAGCAATCCCAAGAAGATCATGATATTGGGTGGTGGCCCGAACCGGATCGGGCAGGGGATAGAGTTTGATTATTGCTGCGTTCACGCGGCCTTCGCGTTACGAGACCAGGGGTATGAGACTATCATGGTGAACTGCAACCCGGAGACAGTGTCCACGGATTATGATACGTCGGACAAACTGTACTTTGAGCCTTTGACGGCGGAAGATGTGCTGGCCATTTATGCCAAGGAAAATCCGGCGGGAGTGATCGTGCAGTTTGGCGGGCAGACGCCGCTGAACCTGGCCGCTGATCTTGCTGCGGCGGGAGTTCGCATCCTGGGCTCGAGCCTGGAGACGATTGAAATCGCGGAGGATCGCGACCTGTTCCGCAAGATGATGGAGCGGTTAAATATTCCCATGCCGGAGGCCGGCATGGCTGCTTCCGTGGATGAGGCACTGAAGGTGGCCCATCGCATCGGGTATCCGGTGATGGTGCGGCCTTCGTTTGTTCTGGGCGGGCGAGGCATGGAAGTCATCCATGATGATGCCATGTTGCAAGAGTATGTGGCCAAGGCTGTCGGGGTGACACCGGAGCGGCCACTGCTGATTGACCGGTTCCTGCTGGATGCGCTGGAGTGCGAGGCGGATGCGTTGTCCGATGGCAAGGAGGTCTTCATTCCTGCCGTGATGGAGCACATTGAGCAGGCCGGGGTTCATTCCGGTGACTCTGCGTGTGTGATTCCGCCGGTGAACATTTCAAAGGCTCATCTTGATACGATTCAGGATTACACAACCCTGATCGCTCGTGAGCTCAAGGTTATCGGACTGATGAACATGCAGTATGCGATTGAGAATGGGAAGGTCTACGTGTTGGAAGCCAATCCGCGCGCCTCGCGGACGGTTCCGCTGGTATCGAAGGTTTGCGCCTTGCAGATGGCGCGTGCCGCCACACGGTTGATGCTTGGGGAACCGTTGAATTCGTTAGGGCTCAAGCATCCCAAGCACATGAAGCATTTCGGGGTCAAGGAATCGGTCTTTCCGTTCGACAAGTTCCCCGAAGTGGATCCGCTGTTGGGACCGGAAATGCGGTCCACGGGCGAAGTGCTGGGGATGGGTTCCGACTTTGGGACGGCGTTCCTGAAGGCGCAGGAAGCGGCGTATAACTGTCTGCCGATGTCGGGTACGGTTTTGATCAGTCTGGTTGAGAAGACGGGGGCGGCGTTGGAGGTTGGGAAGGCGTTTTCGGCGCTGGGATTCAAGATCAAGGCGACGGAAGGGACGTGGAAATTCCTCAGCCAGAAGGGGGTTCCCTGCGAACGGATTAACAAGCAACACGAGGGGCGTCCGAATATTGCGGATGGGATTGTGAACCGCGAAATTCAGGCGGTGATCAATACGCCAGCCGGTAAGATGAGCATGACGGACGATTCGTACATCCGTAAGGCGGCGATCAAGCACAAGGTGCCATACTTTACGACATTGGCGGCCGCGTTGGCGGCGGCAAAGGGAATTGCTGCCTTCCAGAAGGGCAAATCCGAGGTTCGATCTCTGCAGAGTTATCATGCTTCGATAAAGTAATGGAACGCTGAACTCCTGTTGTGGCAAAGTGGCCGCAACAGGAGTTTTTTATTCATGCGGACATTGCTCATTACGCCCCCGATGGTGCAAATCAATGCACCCTATCCGGCCACTGTCTATCTGGCCGGCTTTCTGCGGGAACATGGCCATTCCGCCGTTCAGGCGGATGCCTCGCTGACACTTGCCTTGCGATTGTTTTCAAGCGCCGGTATCCGGAAGATTGCAAAGGCGATCCGCCCCAAGGCCCGTGCGGCGACGGTCCGTCATTTTCGCGAACACGCCCGGACGTATTCCGAGACGATCAATGGCGTTATCCGGTTCCTGCAGGGCGGCGACCCGACCTTGGCCCATCGCATTGTGTCGCGCCGGTATCTGCCTGAGGGAGGGCGGTTTGAGGCGCTGGATCAAACATTGGATCTTCATGCCCCGCTATCGACGCATGATTTGGCGATCCATCTGGCCAGTCTCTATCTTGACGATGTGAGCGATGCGATCCGCGACGGGGTGGACTCACGGTTTGAGCTGGCGCGGTATGGTGAGAAATTAGCTTCCAGCGCGGCGAGCTTTGACGGTATTGCGGCGGCGCTTCGAAAAAAGCCGACGCTGATCGACGGCCTGATTGATGAAATGGCCGAGGAACTGGTGCGGACCCATTCGCCTGAGTTGGTAGGGATGACGGTGCCGTTCCCGGGCAATGTCTATGCGGCGTTCCGGATGGCGCGGCGCATCAAGAGACTATCGCCAGACACCACGATTGTCATGGGCGGCGGCTATGTGAGCACGGAATTGCGAGGGTTATCTGATCCGCGGGTGTTTGATCATGTTGATTTTGTGATTCCAGATCGCGGGGAGCAGGCGTTGTTGTGGCTGGTCCGGCATTTGGAGGACCGGAAGTTACCGCTACTGCAGTTGATTGCCGGCGAGGGGAAGCAGAAAGTGGATAGTCCGGCGGGACTGTTTTTCAGGCGCAACGGCAAGGTGGAATTTCACACGGGGGATGGCAGGGGCGCAGGTCGCGAGGCGCAGGCAACACCGGACTATTCCGGCCTGCAGCTTGATGGGTATGTTTCGATGGTCGAGATGGTCAACCCAATGCATCGCATCTGGTCCTGCGGACGCTGGAACAAACTGGTGCTGGCCCACGGGTGCTACTGGCACCGGTGCGGATTTTGCGACACTTCCCTTGATTACATTAGCCGATACGCGCCGACCCCGGTGGATGTGTTGATACGGCAGATTGAGGACGTTATCCGTCAGACGGGGCAGACGGGGTTTCACTTTGTGGATGAGGCCATGCCGCCAGCGTTGTTGCGCCAGTTGGCGGAGCAGTTGATTGAGAGGCGGATGCGGATTACCTGGTGGGGGAATGTCAGGTTCGACAAGGCCTTTACGCCTGAATTGGCTGAGTTACTTGCGAAGTCCGGGTGTGTGGCGGTGACGGGCGGGTTAGAGGCAGCGACGGACCGCTTATTGAGTTTGATGGACAAGGGGTTCACGATGGGGCAGGCGGCGCGTGCGATGCGGGCGTTTGCTGATGCGGGGATTCTGGTGCATGCCTATTTGATGTATGGATTCCCGAGTCAGACGGAGAAGGACACGGTCGATGCGTTGGATTTTGTTCGTCAGTTATTTGAAGCTGGGTGTTTGCATTCAGCCTATTGGCATCGGTTTGCCCTGACGGTGCACAGTCCCATTTACCGTGAGCCGGAGCGGTATGGGATAAGGGTGTTACCGATGCCGGAGGCGACGTTTGCGCGGAACGAGGCATGGTATGAGGATTCCGTGGTGTGCGATCATGAGAGGCTGGGGTGTGGGTTGAGGAAGGCGCTCTACAACTATATGCACGGGATTGGACTGGACTTCGAGTTGCAGGAGTGGTTCCGCGGGCCGGTGCCGCCGCCCACATTGCCGACCGACTTTGTGGCGCGGGAAGTGGAAAGCCTGTATATTGTCGATAGGTGTACCGACTTTTAACGTGCACCGCAGTCGTCGTATTCAACCCGGTGAATGAGAAGATCCACCGCAACTTTGAGGTTTTCAGACCGTGCAGATCATCGATGTTTCCTGGCATAAGCCGCGCCGCATCCCGTCAGCCAAATGGCGTGAACTGATCAACCTGCCCGCGCTGTTCGCACGAGATACGGATTGTCGCTTTGATTGACGAGAGGGCGGTGATCGAGAGTATCCTGCGGCATCTGGGTTTGTGGGAACAGGGGGTGCGGGTGAGTCACTACGCGGTGCCGCCTGTTGAGATTGTGGAACGGGCCATCGAGACCTTCAGCACGGATCCATTTCCCGACTATGACACTGAACCGGTGATGGTGTACGTGAGCGGATGAACACTCGCGGTAGGACAGGTCTGTTGATTTGCGGCTTCTCGGTATGCAATCCAGCGGCTTTGGTCTGCTGGGGAGTACCCCGTCCGCCCCAAAGCCGCTGGATTGGGGTATTTTGTCGTGATCTTGACGTTCATTCCTTCCTCTACCAGACTCCTCCCCGTGATATCGCTCATCCGAACCGGTTCTGGTATGCTTTCGGCCTGTGCGGGCCGGTGCCAGCCGAAAAGCGATTTCTTATCCATTGAGGTTACGGCGAATGGTCATGGCACTAACGCCCAGGGAAGACGCTAAAGGTGTAAAGAACGAATCACAGGCTCAGACTTGTCTGAACTCGCGCTGGTAGCGGGTGGGCGTCATCTGATAGGCACTTTTGAACAGGGCACAAAAATGGGAGACGTGATGGCACCCGACCCGCTCACTGATTTCCTTGATACGCAGATCGCTATTGCAGAGCAGGTCTGCCGCAATATGCATCCGGCGCTTTTTCCGATACACTTGAGGGGACTGCCCATACTCCCGTTCAAAAAGAACACGTAGCCGGCTTGCGGAATACCCACAGCGCTGACTGAGTTCCTCCAAACCGTGGCTGGCCCGCTGATCCTCATCCATCAACCATCGCAATCTGGCCGCGGCGGAAGGATAGATATCAGGATGCTGGTCGATCACGTAACGAATAACGTTACCCACCCCAGTCTGCACTCGCATCCGGTTGGACGGACAGGGGGTACTAAACGCTTCCCGCATGCGGAGAAATTCCCCTTCCCAACCGGAAACATGCTCTTTCACGATCGGTGTATACATCGGGAGCACCACCTTCCCTTCTCCCGATCCCTCATCGATTTCCACCTTATCCGGCTGATTCCCCTGCCTGAGCCCCGCTATTTCAAGGATGATCGCCCACTGATCCCGTTGATCCGTGTAATCAAAGGACAACGTGATCCCTTTGGGGAAAATGGCCAGATAGGGCTCCGGATTGATGAGCGTATGGGACCCAATACTGATCCGGGCCTGCCCGGCACTCACAAAAGAAATCACGGCATGGGGTAAGACCTGAACAGCCTTTTGTGCACTCGTAAAACGGGCAATGCTATGGACATTAAAATTCATTCATTCGCAAGCGAATTTCATAATTTATAGGCGAAACATGATGTATACTCCAGAAAATACACGTTTTAGTATTTGGGTGTTAAGCGATTTAAGCAATTGAAAGAAATGAAGTGAAAACCCTATTTCAACGAAGACCATGAGCTCAAAAAGAAATAAAATCAAAATTGGTGTTTTTGGGGCCGGACGCGGGATATCCATGATCAACGGGCTACTCAACCACCCTGATGCCGAACTTTCCGCCATTTGTGACTTTTACGCCCCCTTCGCAAAGCGGGCAAAGCGGGTGACTGATCAGGCAGGAACAAAGCTTTCATTCTATCAGGACTTTGACAAGTTTATGAATCACGACATGGATGCAGTGGTGCTGGCGAATTATGCAACAGAACACGCCCCGTTTGCCATCCGGCTCTTGAATTCCGGGCGCCATATCATGAGCGAAGTTCTCGCCTGCCAGACCCTGGCGGAGGCCATTAAATTGATTGAAGCTGTGGAATCTTCCAAAAAAGTCTACACCTATGCGGAGAACTACTGCTACTTCCGCTCCACTCAGGAGATGAAACGGCTCTATCAGGCAGGTGAGATCGGCGAATTCACCCATGGCGAGGGCGAATATGTACACGATTGCGCCTCCATCTGGCCCAACATCACCTATGGAGACCCCAATCACTGGCGAAATCGCAAGTATGCGACCTTCTACTGCACCCACAGTCTGGGCCCCATCATGACCATTACCGGCACGCGCCCGGTGAAAGTCGTCGGCTTTCAGGGGCCAACTTCCAGAGAAATGACCGGCTTGGGATGCAAATCAGCGGGGCATGGCATGGAAGTCATCCAGATGAGCAACAAAGCCACGGTGAAAAGTCTGCATGGCTACTTGAAACGGGAACCCTCCGCCGTCTGGTATTCAATCTATGGTGATAAAGGCATGATGGAATCAGACCGGTTCGGCGTGACAACCAATCGCATTAATATCTTCAAGGAGGGGGACAAAGACACGCCCTTTGAAAAATCATATCAACCGCGCTTCCCCCTGAATAATGGGGCAACCGGCCACGGCGGTAGCGACTTCTATACACTCCATAGCTTCATTGAAAAAATTGCCAAGCGTCCTTTTGGCGAACATGCCATCGATGTTTACACCGCTGTGGATATGACCATCACTGGGCTCCTTGCCTACCGTTCCATCTGCAAGGGCAACATGCCTGTGGAGGTGCCGGATTTCAGGATCAAGAAAAACAGGGAGGCCTATCGGCAGGACAACTGGTGCACCGATCCGGCCGTGGCCGGCAAGGATCTTGCCCCCTCCACCTACCCCAAGAATCCCGTGATTCCGGCGTCAACATACAAGAAGGTTGCCCGAATCTGGCAATCTAAGATCGACAAAGAGTAATCCTGAACCCGGCTAAATGAAGGAAGAATTGCAGGTCTGCCGTTGGATGGGTATGTTTCGATGGTTGAGATGGTCAACCCCATGCATCGCATCTGGTCCTGCGGACGCTGGAACAAACTGGTGCTGGAGCAAGTGATGGGTCTGATTCTCATACTTCTGACAGGACTTCTGTGGAGCGGAATAGGCGTGGTGCTGGGTGTTGCCGTCAGGCGCCGATATGATGTTCTCAGTTTCATTACTGTCGCATTTGTGATGAGCAGCATTTGCTCATGGGTTCTTTTTTTGGACTGGCGCCTTCTTCTTGCCGGGGCTGTTGAACGGCCGGGCGCTCTTGTTCTGCTTCTGACTGCGGCGGGGGCGGCAGGCGGGATGGGGATGTTCTTTCTCCAGAGATCGATGGTGGCCGGAGCCGCTGCCTGGACAGTAGGACAGTCTGCGCTGGTTATTCCATTTCTAGCCGGATCTCTTTTCCTGGGAGAGCCCTTGCGAATCAGTGGTGTGCTGGGCGTGGCGGCGATTGTGTTAAGCATGATTGCTTTTTCCCGGGGAAACCGGCAATCACAATCAGGCTCTGACATGGGGACTGGACAGAAATGGCTGCGTCACGCGCTGGCCGCTTTTCTTCTTCTTGGCGCACAGCAGGCGTTGTCGAGCGTTCCTTCATCGTGGCCGGGTTGGACTGATTCGGCCGGACTACGTGTCCCAATAACACTTACGGCCGGGGTTCTGCCTTTTCTGGTTATTTCTGTACGCCGGGGAATGAGCCTGGATCGTGCCGTATGGGGGATCGCAGCTGCGTATGCCGTGCTGGTAATTGCAGGGCAGTATCTGCTCTTTTGTGCAATGGATCAGCTGAGTTTGGAGGGCCGCCTATCTCTCGCATTTCCGCTCGCACTCGGCACAAGCATTGTAATCTTTGCCATGTGGGACCTTCTTGTGTGGAAACGATGTCCGGATAGATTAACTACTATCGGTATCTGTCTTGGTTTGCTTGGTGTTATCGCTCTGGCAAAATAAAAGTGAGGTACAGATGAACCCGTTGAAACTTGGAATCGTTGGTGCGTGTGGGCGTGGTGGCTATTTTAAGAGAACTTGCGATGCCATTGATGGCCTTTCGATCCATGCGATTTGCGACATCAATTAAGAAGGGCTGGCTAAAGCTAAAGAGGCGCTTGGCGCGAAGGAGGTATGGTATGAGGATTCCGTGGTGTGCGATCATGAGAGGCTGGGGTGGGGGTTGAGGAAGGCGCTCTACAACTATATGCACGGGGTGGGGTTGGAGTTTGAGTTGCAGGAGTGGTTTCGGGCGCCGGTGCCGCCGCCGAGCCTGCCGACGGATTTTGTGGTGAGGGAAATGGAATAAGAAAAGTATCCAGGCGGAAGACTTGGTGATCGGGCCGCCAGTTATTTGCTTTCGGAATTCTTGATTTTCATCGGGGCTACACCCTTCTAACATGAGCGACTATGAATACTTTGACAGGATTAGATGACGGACTGAAGTCGGAGATCAACTCTTTGTCTGCGCCCTTGCCTGAGCCTGTGGCGGCCCTATATACCTGCAACCGGAAATACGTGGCGCATTTGGCGGCTGCTGTGACCTCGTTACTGGATCACAATGCCAAGCTCATCAAAACCGTCTATGTGATTCACGATGACATCGACAGAGACAGCGAAACCTGCCTGATCGACTTTGTTTTGGAACGATTTCAGGTTCCGGTAGTGTTTGTTCCTGTTGATACCCGTGAAATGAAGCAGCTGAAGACTGGTGGACATTTCACATATGCGGCTTATCTACGCTTGCTTATGGATCAGGTTCTTCCGACATCCGTTGACCGCGTACTTTATCTTGATACGGACTGCATGGTTGTGGATTCCCTTGCCGGACTGTTGGCGCAGGATTTCATTATTCCGGCGAAGGATGGCCCTGGCAGCCGTGAATGCCACATTTGTGCCGCAGATCACTGGTATGAGCGTAAGATGCAACGGCTGCGTAAGGAATTGAATCTGGATCCTGATGCCAGATACTTTAACAACGGTGTACTTATGGTGAATCTGAAGTTATGGCGTAGCCAGGCGACAGGGCGGCAGGCTCTGAAAATGGCGTTCGAAAGCAATGGTAGTTTCCGCGCGCATGATCAGGATATTGCAAACATTCTTTTCCAGCACTCCTGGGTGCGAATACACGCTCGTTACAATATGTTTGGCGAGATGTTTTGTGGCAAAGCCGGAGGATGCGCCCCCGGCGAACTTGCTGAGGCCCTGGAGCGTCCGGCGATCATTCATTTCACGGGCGCGTCAAAGCCGTGGAACTACTTGAATGATCATCCTTACAAGAAAATCTACTGGCATTACCGGTCCATGACGCCTTGGAAGCGGAGCCTGCCCGAGGACTTTTCAATCAAGAGCATGATTTGGAAGCACATGCCTCCGATGGCAAGGAGTCTTGTGGCCCGTCGACACTAGGAATTGTCAATCCCCCTGCACCCGCGCCGTCCGCTAACCCGTAACGTTGTTTTCGAGAAGCCGTTATAAGTGTGTCACTTGAGGATGTAGTCGATTTGCGCCAGTTCTTCGGGGGTCAGTTTGGGGTAGGCGATGGATTTTACATTTTCTTCGAGTTGCGAGATGCGGCTGGCGCCAATGAGGGCGGATGTCACCCGCTTGTCCCGTAATACCCATTGCAATGCCATCTGCGCCAGGGATTGGCCTCGGGATTCAGCAATGGCGTTGAGACGGCGAATCTGGTCGAGCCGCTGAGGCGTGAGCTGATCGCTTTGCAGGGTGCCGGTTGGCTTGGCAATGCGAGAGTCGGCTGGAATGCCGTGGAGATAGCGGTTGGTCAGCAGTCCCTTGGCTAGCGGACAGAAGGCGATGCAGCCAATGCCTTCTTCGGAAAGCGTGTCAAGCAGTCCGCCTTCGGGTTCGCGGCTGAACATCGAGTAGCGCGGTTGATGGATCAGGCAGGGGGTCCCCATGTCGCGCAGGACGGCGGAAGCGGCGCGGGTCTGATCGGGAGAGTAACTGGAAATGCCGACGTAAAGGGCTTTGCCTTGCCGGACGACATGGTTGAGCGCGGCCATGGTTTCCTCCAGTGGGGTCTCGGGATCTGGCCGGTGGGAATAGAAGATATCCACATAGTCGAGCTTCATGCGGCGGAGACTCTGGTCAAGACTGGCAACGAGGTATTTGCGGGAACCCCAGTCGCCATAGGGGCCGGGCCACATGAGGTAGCCTGCCTTGGTGGAGATGATGAGTTCGTCGCGGTGGGCGGAAAAGTCCTGGTGCAGGACCCGGCCGAAGGTTTCTTCCGCTGAGCCGGGAGGTGGGCCGTAATTGTTGGCAAGGTCGAAGTGGGTGATGCCAAGATCGAAGGCGCGGCGCAAAAGAGTCTGGCTGTTTTCGGGATCGTCCACGCCGCCAAAGTTCTGCCATAAGCCGAGTGTGATGGCGGGGAGCTTGAGGCCGCTGTGACCGCAACGGTTGTAGGTCATGGTGTCGTTGCGGGAGGGTGAGGCGGTGTAGGTCATGGGGAACTCCAAGATGGGTTAATGGGTCTAACTACAAATACGCTAAGAATATGAATCATACAAGAGTCCAGTTATGGGATTTGAAAGGGGTGATGCCTTCGGGGGGGAGGGTAGCAAGGATGTCGGCGACGGTATGTTTCTCGCGGGGGAGTCGCAGGGTGGGGCGGACATCGGAGAGGGGTTGAACTACGAAGCGGCGCTGTTTCCAGCGGGGATGCGGTAGATCAAGAATGCCGTCAGCCTGTTCGATGGAGCCTGCATAGAGGATGTCGATATCGAGGGTGCGAGGCGCGTTGCGGTCTGAGGAGCGGACTCGGCCAAGAGAGGTTTCGATGGAGTGGAGCTTGTCGGACAGGGATCGGAGTGCGATGTTGTCGGGGGCTTCGATGATGACGACCGTGTTGAGGTAGCGGAGGTGGGCGTGTTCGGCGAGTGTATCGACCGGATCGGTTTCGTAGAGGGGGGCGGTGGCGACAAGTTGGATGTTGGGCAGTTGGCTGATCCGGGTAACCGCATCGCGCAGGATGGCGAGGCGGTCGCCCAGATTGGAGCCAAGGCTGAGTCCGATTTCCATGGGATCAGGCAGAGCGAAGGCCTAGGACATCTTGCATGTCGTAAAGACCGGGGTTTTTACCGGTCGTCCAGTTGGCGGCGTGAAGTGCCCCATTGGCGAAAGCATCACGGCTGGAGGCACGGTGACTGATTTCCACGCGCTCGCCGTCGGCGGCGAAGAGGACGGTGTGTTCGCCGATGATGTCCGCCGCGCGGAGGGCGTGGATACCGATCTGGCCCTTGGGGCGTTCACCACCGAGTCCTTCGCGGCCGAAGACGGTGACATCACGGAAATTCTGGTTGCGGCCAGCGGCGACGCTTTCGCCGAGTCGGAGAGCGGTGCCGCTTGGAGCGTCTTTTTTGTAGCGGTGGTGGGCTTCGGTGATTTCGACGTCGTAGTCGAGGCCGAGCGACTTTGATGCTTTTTCGACGAGAGCGAAGAGGAGGTTAACGCCGAGCGACATGTTGGGGGCCCAGACGATAGGAATGACCTTGGCGGCCGTATCCACGGATGAGCGTTCCTCGGGATTGAGTCCGGTGGTTCCGATGACGACCGCTTTCTTGAAGGCGACGGCCTGCTTGAGGGTGGCGGGAACGTTTTCGTGGAAGCTGAAATCGATGAGGACATCGGCGTCGCGCGTGGCGGCGGCAAGGTCGCTGGTGATTTTGATTCCGGTTTCGCCACAGCCGGCGGCGTATCCGGCGTCCTGGCTGCAGAGCGGGCAGGAAGGTTGCTCGACTGCGGCGATGAGTTGAACGTTTTTCATCACGCGTGTACACCGAACCAAGGCTTGGCCCATGCGCCCGGCGGCTCCGATAATGGCTATTTTTGTCATGGCTATTCTCCTGTTTGTTGCGGGGAAGTATTATTCAAGCTTGCCGGTTTGTCTATGCCGCAGTGTGGGTGGCGATGTTGCGATTTACTTGCCAATTTGATACGCATTATTTGACGCGGGTGATGCCGTCGGGTAAGGTGATCTGGGTTAATCCAACAGATGGAGCCGGGAATGTTCTATCGAAAAGCGTGGCCAGAAAATGGCACAGGTCCGGGAACGTACAATTCGAATTTGCACGAACTGAAAAAGATTTGAATAAAATTTTAATGAAGGGTCACCCGTGACTGCTCGTTCAGCAATAATTGAAGCCCAGCGCAAAATCCTGAAAGTACTAGCCGTGCTGGAAGATAGGATTGGAGACCTTTACGCATCCTATTCCGAGCGTTATTCCTATACACGCGCCCTCTGGGTCGGTTTGGTTGAGGAAGAGCGATCCCATGCGCTCATGCTTGCCTCCTTGGAGAAGCAACTGGATGCCGGATTTATGTTCTGGAACTTAGGTCTATTCAGCGTAGAGAACATTACCAGTGAAATCAGACGGATAGATGAATTAATTGCGCAGTCGAAAGAGCCGGCCTTTGAGGAAAAAGAGGCACTGTTTACCGCCTCGCGTATTGAAACGTCGGTTCTGGATAGTGGTTTTTATGCCGCTGTGCAAAGTGATTCCCCGGAATTCGTTCATATCGCCAAGGCGCTTAATGAGGCGACAAAGACGCATGTGAACCGGGTGCAGAAAGCGCTGCAGAGTTTTCAGCGGTAAGGAAAAGTTGCATCACGCAGTCCGTATCGTCCATGTCGGTCAACACCACGTCGGCGCCAGCCTGTTGTAATTCCGCAGTGGAGAATTTCCCGGTGGCGACGGCAACGGACACGGCGTCGATGGCTTTTGCCGCAGCAATATCGTTGGGGGTATCCCCCACAAGGAATAGGGATCTAATGGTTCCGTCCCTGGGCAATTTGGATTTAACCCGGCCAAGCGCGAGGCGGGCAATTTCGTTACGGTCGGCGTGTTCATCACCGAACGCCCCGAGGACGAAATGGTGATGCAGGTTGAACTGGCGCAATTTGATCCGTGCGCAGGAGGCGATGTTTCCCGTGACCAATCCAAGGATCACGTCCTGCCTCGCTGAAAGTTTTTCCAGAAGACTCCGAACACCCGGATAGAGGATTAAGTCGCTACCCTTTGACGCCTCCTCAAGTTCTGCCGGCATGTGTTTGAAAAACCGAAGGCTGTCGTCGTCGGTCAATGTCCGTCCGTGGTGTTCCATGACCTTTTGCAGAACATTCAGGTCGGTGCTTCCGGCAAAACTTAGATAGGAAAGATCGTCATCCAGACCGAAGACGGCTTTGATGGTGAGTATGAATGCGAGCCGGCCCGCCCCTTTCATATCCAGCAGGGTGCCATCAATATCAAAGAGAACCACGGTGAAGGTCATGGAAGCACTTACAGATGACTTAACGGTTTCTTGCCGATAGGGAAGACGTTGAAACCGATTTCAAACAGCTTCCGATGGTCGAGACAATTACGACCGTCGAAAACAAAGGCCGGCTTGCTCATCGAGTCATAAATCTTCTGGTAGTCGAGAGACTTGAAGTCTGACCAGTCGGTCATGATGGCCAGGGCGTGAGCGCCCTCCGCCGCCTTGTAGGGATCAGGTTCAAAGGTCACACGATCCAGGCAGTCCGCGAGATCCCGGCGGGCGTTGTTCAGAGCCTCCGGGTCGGTAATGACAACCGAGGCCCGTTCATCAATGAGGGAGCGGCATACCCGGATTGCGGGGCTTTCCCGCGTGTCGCCGGTATCCGCCTTGAAAGCAAACCCCAGCAGGGCGATACGTTTGCCGGCGACGGTATTGAACATGGAGGCGATCATTTGCTCGACGAAGCGGTCCTCCTGATACTCGTTCATGGTGACGACCTGTTCCCAGTAGTTGGCCACTTCCTTGAGGCCGTAATGTCGGCACAGGTACACCAGGTTGAGAATGTCCTTCTTGAAGCAGGATCCACCGAATCCCACGCTTGCATTGAGAAACTTCGGCCCGATGCGACTATCCATCCCGATGGCGCGGGCCACTTCGGAAACGTCTGCCTCTGTCCGTTCGCACAGCGCCGAGAGGCTGTTGATTGAGCTGATCCGCTGGGCCAGAAAGGCGTTGGCCGCCAGCTTGGACAATTCGCTCGACCAGACATTGGTCGTCAGGATGCGGTCCCTGGGAATCCATTGGGCATAGATGTTCACCAATTCCGACACGGCGCGCCGACCGGAGTCGGTGGCATGGCCGCCAATCAGGACGCGGTCCGGGTTTTCGAGATCCTTGACGGCGGTGCCTTCGGCCAGGAATTCGGGATTGGACAGCACCTCGAAGTGAACGGTCTTGGCGCCGGAATGAAGAATCCGCTCCATGGCTTCGGCGGTGCGGACAGGCAGGGTGCTTTTTTCGACAACGATTTTATCCGTGCTGGAGTGCTCCTTGATTTGCCGCGCGGTTTTCTCCCAATACTGCAAGTCGGCGGCCTGGCCCGCGCCTTGTCCAAAGGTTTTGGTGGGAGTGTTGACGCTGACGAAGATGATATCCGCCTCCGCGATCCCGCGGGCGATGTCCGTTGAAAAGAAGAGATTCCTGTTCAGGGCGGATTTTACCACATCGTGCAGGCCGGGCTCGTAGATGGGAAGCCGGTCGCTTTGCCAGGCCCGGATGCGGTCGGCATCGATATCCACCACATGAACCTGGACGTCCGGACATTGCCGAGCGATCATGGCCATGGTGGGGCCCCCGACATACCCGGCGCCAATGCACAAAATGGTCTTACTCATGTTCTGCAAGCCTCCCTGTTGAGGTTCATAGTAACACAGGGAAAAGCAGGGACAAGCGGGCAGATTGGCTGTAGATAGGCTTGGAGGGGGCGATAGGGCAAACGTATCCAAACTCACAGTTCTCTGGCAATATTGGCTCAAATTGACTGAAATTTGGAGTGCGACGGCTTGACGTCGCTTTGTGTGGACCGGCTTGACGGACCGCACACCTGGACAGGGCGCGTCAAGCCGCGCCTTGGAAAACGGCGTCAAGCCGCCGTACTCAAAAATGTGAATACCCCCTTGGTGACATCGTTTTAAGCTGCCCTTCTGGAGCCAGCATAGCAAGAAATATGAGAATTTAGATGCGTTTGCACTGCGTTCAGTGGCCCACGTTCAGTGGCCAATAGCGTTGACTACGTCCAGTGTTCGGGTATCCTTTTCCGCCATGAATATATTGGTTATTGGCGGAGGGGGCCGCGAACATGCCCTCGTGTGGAAACTCGTGAACGACAGCCGTCGTCCGCGGGTTTATTGTGCGCCGGGGAATGCCGGTACGGCGGAGTTGGCGACTAATTTGCCGATTGGCTCCGAGGATCTGCCGGCGCTCTTGAACTGGGCCCGCGAAAACAGACCTGACTTGACGGTGGTGGGCCCCGAAGCGCCCCTGTGCGCTGGAGTGGTGGATATTCTGGAAAGAGAGGGGCTGAAAGTGTTTGGACCTTCCCAGGCGGCGGCGCAACTTGAGGGTAGCAAGGTCTTTGCCAAGGATGTCATGGTGGCAGCGGGAGTGCCGACGGCAAAAGCGAGTTACTTTACAGATGCCGCGCTGGCGTTGGACTTTGTGCGATCCATAGGCGCGCCACTGGTGATCAAGGCCGAGGGGCTGGCGGCGGGTAAAGGGGTGACCGTTTGCACGACAGTGGAAGAGGCCGAGTGGGCGGTGCGTGAGTCGCTGGTCACCCGCGCCTTTGGAGAAGCCGGGGGGCGTATCCTGGTGGAGGAATTTCTTGATGGCGAGGAGGCATCCATTCTGGCGCTGACCGATGGGAAGCGCGTGGTGATGCTGGCCTCGGCGCAGGATCATAAGCGGGTGTTCGATCAGGACAAGGGACCCAATACGGGCGGGATGGGCGCCTATTCCCCGGCGCCGGTGGTCACTCCGGAAATGTTCCCGGATATTGAGCGCATGGTGTTCATGCCGACACTGGCCGAACTTGAGCGGCGCGGTATTTGCTACAAGGGCGTGCTTTATGCGGGGCTGATGATGACGAAGCGGGGCCCCAAGGTGTTGGAGTTTAATTGCCGGTTTGGTGATCCCGAGACGCAGGTGATCCTGCCGCGTCTGGCTGGTGATCTCATTCCGGCGCTGGAAGCGTGCGCAGACGGTACGTTGACGCCGGAGATGGTATCCTGGCGTCCTGAAGCGTGCGTATGCGTGGTTATGGCGGCGGGCGGATATCCCGGCACCTATCGGAAGGGTGATGAAATCCGTGGATTGAAGGAAGCGGCAGAGGTCAAGCAGTCGGTGGTGTTCCATGCCGGGACGGCATTGCGCGATGGGCGGGTGTTGACGGCGGGGGGACGTGTGCTGGGCGTGACGGCGCTGGGTAATGGGTTGAAGGAAGCTGTGGATCAGGCTTATGAGGCAGTGACCAAGATTGATTTCGATGGCGCTATTTACCGCACGGATATTGCGGCAAAGGCGTTTGGAAGGGAATAGGGGGGGGATGGGGTTCAGTGTCATCCCGAGAGTAGTCGAGGGATCTCGCGTGAGGAGAGGAATTGAGATGCTTCGGCAGGCTCAGCATGACAGTAGCAAAAATGGTCAAACAGAAATCAGGACGTGACACAGAAATTGAATTCAGGAACTGAATTAAAACAGGAGATCGAACGAATGAAGAAAACATCTGTGAAGAAGACTGAAGTGGCATTAGTGATGGGAAGTGATTCTGACTGGCCGTTACTGGAGGATGCGGTTGGCGTTCTGGCCAAGTTTGAGGTCGAGTGCGAAGTGCGTGTGATGTCGGCGCATCGGACCCCTGAACTGGCGATGTCGTTTGCCAAGCAGGCGGCGGGGCGCGGGCTAAAGGTGATTATGGCGGCGGCGGGTGGAGCGGCGCATCTGGCGGGCGTTATTGCGGCGCACACAACGCTTCCTGTGATTGGAATTCCTGTCACCAGCAACCTGATGGGCGGGATGGATTCATTGTTGTCCACCGTGCAGATGCCGGCGGGGATTCCCGTGGCGACGGTTGCGGTTGGTAAGAGTGGCGCCACGAACGCGGCTTTGCTGGCGGTTCAGATTCTGGCGTTGAATAATCCGGCGCTGGTCAAAAAACTGCTTCAGCACAAGAAAACACTGGGCGATAAAGTCAAAGCGGGCAACGCGCGGATTCAAGCCGAAGTGGCGAAGAAAAAAGGTTGATTGTGGAATCCAGAATTCAGAATTCAGAATCCAGAATCCAGAATAGGAAAATAGGCACGACCGGGCGAATGAGGCGCACGGGGTTGTTTGTCCTTGTGGGGCTCATATTGTGTTCCGTCTCTCGCGCCATGGCGGCGTTGAGTGTTCCGGAGATGATGAACTTTCTGGAGGAGAAGGGCTTGTCGGGAGGAGCGACCTCGGCGGTCGAGGGGGCGATCGGCGGAATGGTGAGGTCGATTGATCCCGAGGCCAGAATTTGCACGGCTGAAGAGGCGGCGCTTATCCGTGAGCAGTGGACCGGGGCGGGACAGGCGGGCGTGACGAATCAGGTGGGATCGGTGGCGATGTTCGAGTCGTGGCCGGAGAGTCTTGCCTATTTGAAAATCAAGGGGCTGTTTCGGAATGGCGGGCAGGAGTTGATGGCGCATTTGCGGACGCTGACGGATGGCGCGGGAGTGATCGTTGATTTGCGGGGTACTGACGGGAACGACATGGAGGCGGTGGTTGAGTTGGCGAGTCCTTATTATGAGCCGAGCGAGGAGTTGTTCCGGATTGAGAACCGCGCGGGCGAGGTGTTGGAGACGAGACGGTCGGGCGAGGGGGCCCCGGTGCGTGCGCCGGTGATGGTGTTGATTGATCGGGATACGCGCTGCGCGGCTGAAACGCTGGCGGCCTTGTGGAGCGGCAAGCCCGGGATCATGTTGATTGGCGAGCCCACGCGCGGGGATGCCTGTATCCGCGATCTACTGCCACTGCCGGATGGCCGGTTTCTTTACATTGCCACGAAACGGATCGTGCCTGCGCGTTCGGGAGTGTACGAGGCGAAGGGGGTGAGGCCGGACGTTGTGGTGGATCAGCATGGTGGTGGCCCTACGCCGTTGAAGTATCATGCGGGACGCCCTCTCAGCGCGAAGTCGGTGGAGGACCGGGACTTGATGATGAGGGTGGATGGTGACCCGGTCTTGAGACGGGGCACGGATATTCTTCTGGCATTACGGGCATTGACTGACCATGACAAACAATAAACCCATCATTGTTCCGGTGGATGCCGCGCATCCGGAGCCTGCGGCCATCAAGCATGCCGTCAAGGTTTTGCGGGCCGGCGGGTTGGTCATTGTGCCGACCGAAACGGTGTACGGCCTTGCCGCTGATCCCCAGGTGGATGGAGCGGAGGAAAGGATCTATGAGGCCAAGACGCGCGATCGCGGGAAGCCGATTCCCTTGATGGCGACCAGTCTTGACGCGGTGAAGCATCACGGGGCGACACTCTCACCGCTGGCGCGGAGACTTGCGCGGCGATATTGGCCGGGGCCCCTGACGCTGGTATTGCCGTGCGGCGACCGGACAGAGGGATTCCGGGTGCCGGATCACGCGGTGACACAGGCGTTGCTCAAGGCGTCGGGTGGCGTGTTGCGGGTGACGAGCGCGAACGTGAGTGGTGAACCGGCGGCGGTGGATGCGGCGACGGCTTCGGCGGCGCTGGGCGACCGCGTGGGATTGGTGCTCGATGCGGGGCCTGCGGGGCTTGCGCAGGAAAGCACGGTAGTGGATGCGACGGGCAAGAAGTTGCGGGTGTTGAGGAAAGGCGCGATCCCGGCGGATCAAATTTTGGCGCGGCCCACGGTGTTGTTTGTATGTACCGGCAACGTGTGTCGGAGCCCGATGGCTGAATATCTGTTGCGACGGTGGCTTGGCGCGGATACGTCCTGGGAGGTCGCCTCGGCCGGGGTGGCGACGTTTGATGGAATGCCTGCCAGCGAGGCGGCTGTGGACGCTTTGGAGGAGGAAGGCATGGATGCGTCGGGGCATCGCAGTCAGCAGTTGACCCGTGTGTTGGTTGACGCTGCCGATTTGATTGTGGTAATGACGCAATCCCATCGACGGGTCATCCTTGAGCGATTTCCGAAAGTAAAGAACAAGGTGGTTATGTTGAATGCGTTCAATGGGGCGCGGCGGAATCAGGATGTGGAAGATCCCATTGGGATGTCGCTGGATGTATACCGGGCCATTCGCGACGAGATGAATGCGGCGATGCCGGACTTGGTTTTGCATTTACACGAATTACTTCAATAACACAGAGGAAAGAAGACTATGAACATAGCGATTGGTGCGGATCACGGCGGATTTGAGTTGAAGGCGAAATTGGCGGCATGGCTGAAAGGGCGCGGTGTGACCGTGGAGGATGTGGGCTGTTACAGCAGCGATGCGGTGGATTATCCCGACTATGCCCGCACGGTTGCGGTTATGGTGTCCGAAGGGCTGGTGGATCAGGGGATCCTGATTTGCCGGACCGGGATCGGGATGAGCATATCGGCGAACAAGTTTCCGCGAGTGCGTGCGGCGCTGTGTTTAACGCCGGACATGGGGCAGGCCGCGCGGGTGCACAACAACGCCAATGTGCTTGTGTTGGGTAGCGATATCAGCGCCACGGGGAAGGTGGAGGAGATTGTCAAAGCGTGGCTTGAAGCCAAGTTCATAGGAGAAGCGCGGCATCAACGGCGCGTGGACAAGATGGGTACCATGGGCGGCGCGGCGGTGGAGATGGCGACGGTCGGACTGGTGGATCGGGAGACCTATGAGGCGCTCCGCGGCGAGGAAGATCGGGAAATGAAGACGCTCGACCTGATTGCCTCCGAGAACTATGCCAGCCGCGCAGTGCGTGAGGCGCAGGGTTCGCTGATGACGAACAAGTATGCGGAAGGCTATCCGGGTAAGCGTTATTACAATGGCTGTGAATTTGTGGACGTGGTGGAGCGATTGGCGATTGACCGGGCCAAGGCGCTGTTTGGCGCGGATCACGTCAATGTCCAGCCACATTGCGGAAGCTCTGCCAATATGGCGGTGTATTTCGCGATGCTGAAGCCCGGCGATACGGTGCTGGCGATGAGTCTGGCGCACGGCGGACATCTGACGCACGGGCATAAGGTGAATTTCTCGGGGCGGTTATTCAACTTTGTCTCCTACGGGGTCAACCAGAAGACGGAGTTGATTGATTACGATGAAGTGGAGGCGCTGGCGAAACAACACAATCCGAAGATGCTGGTGGCCGGGGCGAGCGCCTATCCGCGGGTTCTGGATTTTGAGCGGTTGCGCAGGATCGCCGACAGCGTTGGCGCGAAATTACTGGTTGATATGGCGCACATTGCCGGATTGGTTGCCGCCGGTGTGCATCCGAATCCTGTTCCCTACAGTGATTTTGTGACGACCACTACACACAAGACATTGCGCGGGCCGCGGAGTGGAATGATCCTGTGCCGCGCTGCCTATGCGCAGGATATTGACAAGCAGGTGTTCCCCGGATTGCAGGGCGGTCCGCTGATGCATACTATCGCCGCCAAGGCGGTGTGCTTCAAGGAAGCCGCCACGCCGGAGTTCAAGAAATACCAGAAGCAAGTGGTGACGAATGCGCGATTGCTGGCTGATTATCTTTCCAAGCATGGAATGCGGATTGTGTCGGGCGGTACGGAGAATCATTTGATGCTGGTGGATTTGACCGGCATTGGCAGTACAGGCAAGGATGCTTCGACGGCGCTGGAGAAGGCGGGGATTGTGGTCAACAAGAACGCGATTCCGTTTGACACCAAGCCGCCGGCGGTGACGTCGGGGATTCGGATCGGGACGCCTGCGGTGACCACGCGGGGCTTGAAGGATGCCGAGATGACGTTGTTGGGGCAGTGGATTGTGGATGCGGTCAAGCATCAGGGTGATGAGAAGCGGCTGGAGAAGACCCGCTGCGAAGTGCAGGCGCTGGCGCTGAGATTCCCGATCCCGTGAGGGAGTGGGGCAGAGCAAACGCATCTAAAATTGAAAGATACGGGGAGATTTACCACCCGCCGAGTACGGCTAGAGGCACCGAGGCACGGAGAATCGCGGCAGGGAAGAAGGGAATGTTGCGGCATTTTTAATTCAGGAGTACCCGAATTAAAAATGCCGCAACGGTTCTTCGGAGCCCATACGGGAGAAAGAGGAGCGATTTAGATGCTTTTGCCGCTAGGAAGGGGTAATCCGTGATTTAATCGCTAAAGCGTAAACCATAGCCGCGAGGAAATGTAACGCGTTACGTATAGAATTGTTGTGCAGGAGAAAATGAACACAATACGAGGGGTACTGGATTCAGGCAGAACAAACCCGTCACCGCAAATCGAATGCTGGCTGCCAGAGAGTGATCCCAGCGGGGTTGGCGTTCTCATCTTCCCAGGGGGTGGTTATGGACGCTTGGCTGCACACGAGGGAGAGGGTTATGCCCAGTTTCTCTGCAGTGCCGGTATTGCCTGCTTTGTCGTGAAGTACAGGCTTGGTTCAGAAGGCCACCGCCATCCGGAGATGTTGGAAGATGCCCTTGCTGCTATTTCTGTGGTGAGGTCTCGCTCTGCAGAGTTTGCAGTTGACCCCTCCAAGCTGGGTGTCATGGGATCTTCGGCGGGTGGCCATTTGGCCGCGCACACACTTGTTGCGTGGCAACGATACGAGAGCAAGATTCCTTTGCGACCAAGTTTTGGCGTTCTATGCTATCCTGTGATCGCGTCCTGCGGCCCACATGCTCACGAAGGCTCCATACGCAATCTCGCCGGGGAGCATCCAGCTCCGGAGCTACTTGATGAGCTTTCATGCCACAAACATGTCTCCGCAGAGACTCCGCCGTGTTTTCTCTGGCACACGGGAGAAGACGCTACGGTGCCCCTCGAGAACAGCATTATGTTTGCGACCGCCCTGCGGAAACATAGCATACCCTTTGAGCTGCACATCTATCACAAGGGGAGGCATGGGCTTGGCCTCGGAACGCCTTTCGATTGGTCCAACGAGTGTTTGAGGTGGATCGAAGAGACCGCGCAACCAAGCGTTGCACTGCGACGTGGTAAACCGCGAGCGTGAATGCTGCCGTATCAAATGAGATGATGCAAAAAGTAGCTATTGGATTGCTTCTCGCCGGGTTGGCGGATTTTTGAGTATGAAGAAGTGTTACGAAATGATGGGCGTATTGTGGATCGCTTGTGTGATCGCACTGACCGGGGTGGCTGCTTTTGGGATATTAAACGGGTGTATCAACGCTTTTCTGTCTGGAAAATTTGTTCTAGCGGATTATGCACGCTATACGTCCATGATATGGAATTCCGGGCAAGGAAGGCTTTTTCAGTTTGAGACTGGTGAAAACTATCTTTATACGCATTTGTCGTTCTCTTTAGCGCTACTGGGCCCATTGTTTCGTTTGTGGGATCACCCTTTTTTGTTGTCGCTTTTGCAGTGGGTGATGTTGGTTTCTGGCGGGGCGCTGTTGTGGGTAAGTGCTTCACGGAATGAAATGCCGTTGCCGGTGAAGGCGAGCCTTGTGTTTTTCTTTATCGGGTACCCGTTTACACAAGGCGTGATGCTGAGCGAGTTTCACACGGTGGGACCCTATTTTCTACTGTTACCATGGTTATATGAGTGTTGCCGCCGACGGCGCGGGATGACGATTATTCCGATGGCTCTCTTGCTGGGATTACGGGAGGATGCGTTTCTGGTGGTTGCGCCCGTTTTGGCCGTGATGGCCTATCAGCAAGGGTGGCGGGCGGGTTACCTTTATGCGGCGGCGGCAGTGGGATATGGGGTAGCGGCGATATTCTGCATATATCCGTGGATTAACGAGATATCCTTTTTTTCCCGGCGCGCGAATTACATTGGTGCACCAGAGGTTACTCAAGGCGCGGTGCTGCGACGACTGGAAGGTCTATGGTTGACGCTTCTTCCCTTGGTGGCGCTTGCTCCATTCAAGCGTATTTGGCGACCGGCTCTGATGTTACTGGGAGGGCTGGCGCCAGCGTTGTTGAGTGTCTATGCGAATCAGCAGCGTTTGTGGGCTATCTATGCGGCACCGGTGATGACGGTTTTGCCGCTTGTTATTATGGAGGCGTGGCGCGAACCCCAAGAAAGGCGACAGTCGGCAAGGCGGGTATGGATAGCGGCGGTGGCATCAGTAATCGTAACGCTTATGGTTCATTTCATGAATCGGGGTTATATTTTGCAGGGGGGCGGTTCAAAGCGTTGTTATCAGCGACCGTCCCCCATGCATCAGATTGCCTTCCGGGTGTCCCAGTGTATTCCGAAAGATAAGGCCGTCTTGACCGATACCGATTTGTGCGGAATGGTCGGCAATCGCCAACGGGTCTGGGATTGGGATGCCTACGTCGAGTCGCGGGACAGGTATGATGTGATTTGGATGCGACTGCAGGATTTGCCTCGACGGATGGACGGGCGGTTGCTGGATGAACTCCGGGATGGTCGTGTTGGGGTAAGGTATCTTGATGATCTCTTTGTTGTGTTGGAGCGTGGATATGATACGTCGGCAAATCGTGAGGCCTTGGATAAGGTCCGGCGCGCGCCGTTCTGGATGGTAAGCGCGCTGGCGCGAGCGGGGCGGGATATGGATAGCCCTTGCGGGCCGGTAAGGTATTGGGAAGGTGACGCTTCGCTTGCGCCGGTAATACTGGTTTACCGGAAAACAAGAGTTATGCCGCCCGGGGTGTACCGTGCCGTGCTGTATTATCGAGCAGCGGCTCCACGAAAAACAAAATCGGGTAAATGGGGTGTATTGAGCCTTCATAATGCCCAAGAGCAAGGAGCGGTGATCGTTGAGAAAGAAATACCGCCAGTGGAGAATGCCGACTGGATGTTGCGGGAATGTGAGGTTGAATTATTGTTGAGAAAAGAAACGGAAGTGGAAATACGAGTCACAGGTTGGGACGCGCGTCTTTGGTTGTCTCGACTTGAATTTATTCCGTTGAAAGCAGGGCATTGACGCCGGGTTTTGGTTGCAATGCTCATGACTGGATAATGCTTACAAAAGGAATCAAAATATAAGATGAAGGTTGTTCGGCGAGGTGGCATCGCTGGCGTTGAGATTCCTGATCCAGTGAGGGAGAAGGCATAAATGGGTGGGATAGTGATAGATTTTTGCGATAATATTAGGAAGGAATTCATATGAGCTTGTTCTTGCAGGATCGTTTAGAGCGGTGGCCGGCTTTTCTGGCGCTGGGCCTGCTGGTGTTGGCTGTAGCCAGTTGTTCCCGTACGAATAAAGAACGGCAATCGGACCCGGATCTGATCAACCCCAAGCTAGTGTATGAACCGCTGGCGCCTGGCGTGGAACGGGCTGATTATTTCCGGACGCAACCGGTACCCCTTTCTTATCATGTCGTACGCGCGAATCTTGACCAGGGAGGATTGAGTTTGGGAGTTTTGCATCTCCGGCCGGATTCTAAATTAGGACGCGGTACTGTAGCGGAAATGGTGCGGGCAATCACCACTCCCGAACGGCGCGTGGCGGCGGCAATCAGCGGTGACTATTTCGGCAACGGCATGGCCGGACCATGGGGGATCCAACTTTTGGATGGCCGTCTGGTGTATTCACCGCAAGGGCGTTCCGCGTTTATGATAGATCCCGGGGGGCGGCCCCTGATTGCCAATCCGCAAGCGAAGCTACAGGTTCGGATTGGCGATGATCCCGTCTGGCTCGATGTTTGCGACATGAACCGTCCCAAGCGTGGCTGTCTGCCGGGCATGCACCTATACTCGAACACGCGCGAAGTCAGTGAAGCCCCAGCCCCGCAGGGTGCAGTCTTGATCGACGCTGACTTACCTTTGGTCGGTGGAGTGGTGACCGGACGGGTAACAAGACTTTTCACGGATGGCAAGCCCGTACCGCTGCCGCGCACCGGCCTGGTCCTTGCCTGCGGAGGGAAGACGGGTGATCCGGTACTGCCGACGGGTATTCGGGAAGGGCTCGCAGTGCAAATTCGCACCGATTTGGTTCCGCACGCCAGAGAGGCTGTTGGCGGAGGACCACGGATCGTTCGTGATGGAAAGGTCAGTATTGAATTGAAAGCCGACGGTATTTGCGCGGCAGAAGCCGCCTACCTTAAGCGGCCTCATCCACGTGCCGTGGTTGGCATCAGTCGTGACGGGCGGCGAGTGTATCTTCTTGTTGTCAGGGGGCGATGCAAAGAAAGTGTGGGATTGGAATTGCCGGACTTAGCGGATTTGATGATTGGTCTCGGGTCGTCCGATGCCATCATGTTTGACGGAGGTGATTCAGCCACGATTTTTGAGAATGACTATGTCATTCGGGGTCGTGGGGGGCCGCGCGCGATGTGTAACGGTCTGGCGATCCTGGTGCCGCAAGATGCCGGGACGTTGGGTGAGGGAGGCGCACAATGATCGGGTTGGTCTTGAGTCGCATCGCGTTGGTCCTGGGCGGAGGTCTGTTCCTTTTTTCATTTTTCATGCCGATGGGGTTCATGCACGCCCCCTTTGGTATGATGCAGTGGATGGCGGGTGCGGTGTTGTCGTCCGAAAGTGCCGGAGAGGCTGCGGCTTTTTGTGGGGCTTCGTTTGTCATTACCTATCCCTATGTCTGGGCTCTTCTGGTTGTGTTCTCGGCACTGAGGGGTTATTCAGGTAAGCGGGGTGCCTGGCCGTGGCTACATGTGGCGGTACATACCATGGGCGGACTCACGTTGATGGCGTTGTGCGTCACGTTGCTATTGCTAAACGATTCCTGGCTGCCAGCAAAGTTGCAATGGGCCGGGGTTGTTCTATCGGTGATTATTCTGCTGTCAGTTTGGTTTACGGCGCTGTTTGTGCCGCGGGATCGTCGGGTGTGGGTGCTGATTGCGGTGGGCATGATGCTGCATCTGTTATTTCAAGTCATGCTGGCTGTTGTCAGCGTGGGGCGCGCTGGTCAAGCTATAGGATTTGTGGTTGGCAGCATAGGGGCCCTGCTGGCCTTGGGGGGCAGCATAGGCAGCGCCTGTTTCCGTCCTCGATCCGTTGCCGGTGATGCTACTGCAGTGGTGTCAAAACAGTGAGTCAGACATTCAGTTGGAAGGAGTCGCCGCAATGATTGCGTCTATCTTTGCCAGGCGTGTCTGCAACCACGAGCGTAGGAATTCAACATTGGGTTCATAGGGATAATTCGGATGAGGCCAGCGATTGAAATTCCGTTCGGCGCCTCCCCTGCCGAGCTGGGCGTACAGGTCATCCAACAAGGCCATTACGCGGCCATTTTCCAGCGGGCCTTCCCTCAACTCTTTCCAGCGGGCCTTCAAGCGCGTCGTATAGCCGGGCAGGTCCCGATGTAACCGGTCAATCAGGTAGTTATTTGCTTTCACCGGCTTCCAAAACGCCATGTCGTAATCCCACGGAACAAGGAAAAATTTTTCACCCGGGCCGCCATTACGAGCAATGAAGAGGTTGAAATTCCGGCCCTCGCCATTGCAACTGAGACTGAGCAATAATTCGAAGTCGATGATGTTATCCACGTCTATCAATTGTTCAACCTGACGCGCGAAGGTGTTGCTGTCCGAGTGTCCCACAAAATCCATCAAGTCGTTATAGGGGCCCCAATAGGATCCTTTTTTCCATCGGGGAAGTTTTTGGACATAGTTGGCCTGACTGCGGCGTTCAAAAGTTGCGCCCTCGCCGACGGCCTTATACAGAACAGCTGGAGCTGTCGGGTCATCGAACTTGGCAGCAAAACCCAATAGCTCGGAATCAACGCGGTCTGTCATCTCGTAAACCCCGACATATTCGCCATTCAAAACAACCTCAACAAAACGGGAATGTGGCGCGTAGCGGGGTTTACCGGGCTTGGAAAAGCTTCGAAAGAGGTCATAAGCCAGCTTGTCCCGCATTAGCGTCGGATCCCGATACATGGAAGTAAGAAGCAGATGTCTTGACGTGACGAGCCCGTCAATTCCGTGGGGTTTGTCGAACTCGATTTCGTAATACGATTTTTTTGCCTTTACCAAAGCTGTGTTTCCGCGCAAATGAATTTCGCCGCAGGGCAGATTATGCCGCCGACCATTTTCTTCGAGCATGCCCACATGGCATTGAGCCGGTTCAAACTCCGTAAAGGATCCGGCGGTCTGGATATCGAGAACGGGGAGACGCCGCCCACTGCCTGCTATTGTGAACCGCAACGTCTTGTTCATTTCCACTCCGCCACGTCTCGCGGTGACTTGCACCGACACGTTCCGGTCCACAGGGCTGTCCAGACCCTCCAAGATACGGCCATGGTTATCCAGCAGTTCTGGTGAAAGGCTTTGAAATGAAATCGCCACCCCGTTGATATTCGTCGCGCTAAAGTCCAGCGCGGTGCGGATACTGCACGCCATCAGATTTTGTCCAAGAAACAATTCCGGCGCGATATAGTCACAGACCCGTTTGACCAGCATCTCATTGGACCAAACATCAGGCTTCTCGAGAAAGGCGAGTAATTGTTTTCGCTGCCGCTCTATGGCCCATGCCATTTCCCGACGATTCAGTGGGCTCTTCTTATCACTGGTGAAAACGGGTTCATATTGATCTGCCAGGGAGTCAAATGTTCGCAAGATTTCGGAGGAGCATACAGGGAGAACCTTCAGGCATTGCTTCCATCCATTGGTGGCTGATACCGAAGGAAGGCTGCGTTCAACTTGAAGCTTCTCAAACAGGTATAGCCCCGGTTGTCCCCCGTTGATATTCAACGTGCATAATTCGGGAGCCTGCACGGGGTAGCGAACGGCTTCCGCCAGTTGTGAAGCAAGTAACTGGAGGAGGAACGGGGATTCCTCCGGGGTTTGAAACAGCCATTTTTCAATTCCAGCATTATCAGCATCATTGTCCACAGTGACGATATAACTTGGTTTCGGATGGCCGTATTTAAAGCGTTGACGTGACCCCAGCACACGCATGCTTGCTGAACCAAGTGCACCGTCACGAAGGACGGAAATACAGCGTTTTTCCGAGACCCCATACACTGAAATTCCCGCATCAAGCCTATCATTGACATATCGATTGAACGCCTTGATGTCCCGTTTAGAGAGTACGAGTGAAAAATCGGCAAGGCCGATCCTGTTCAGTCGGCCGGGATTAAGGGTGGGGTTAAACAAATCCGCTACCGTGTCTATTGAATGAATAAGTTCGCCTAGCCATTCACAGGCGGCCAATTTGAGTCGGCGGATGGCGACACCTCTGGCGCGGATGCTTTGCCCGGGCTTGCATAAACGGCTGATTTCATCCGGCGACAACGAGCGATTCCATAGGCTTACTTCATCAAGCGAAAATTGGGCCGGTGGCGTCCAGCGATCCTCACCAAAACACAGCAGGTGACCATCCGTTGAAACGGATCCAAGCGGGGCCTCTGCTATGCGTTTCCCATCTATATATAGACGTCCGACGACGTTGGACGTTTTGGCGGAGCCGTCAAGGGTCAGCGCCACATGGAAAAACCGATTATGGATATCAATTGGCCAACCCAGCGGAGATGCCTGATGAGAGAAGGCTGTTGTCAGGATACCGTTTTTCGTTACGAGGTACTTGCAGATGCTTTGATCCGGAATGTTGTCTGTGAACTTCAGCCAGCAGGAGAAGGTAAATGGTGGGCGAGCAATATTATATGGCAGATCGGTCCGAATGTATCCATTGGCTTCGGAAATAAACTCACGGGCATATCCCTTTACGCCCGGAACCCGGCGGGTTCCGTCGGTTGTTATGAGCGCGTTGTGGACCTGTTCGGAAAGCACCAACTCGTCCATCGACCAGTAGGCTTCAACGCCCGCCACACGCAAGGCGTTTCCTATTTTTGAGCGATAATGGGATTCTGAATGCCGTATTGTCTCAGCCAGCATTGGGCCAAACATTATGAAGGCGGCAAGCAAGCCGAACATGACCGCCCACAAGATCAAGCTGCGTTTATGAATGTGTGAGCGCATGTCGATTTATCCTGCCTGGATTGAAGGAGCATTCATCCCGGTCTGTTAAAGAAGACATTTACCGTCGCGAGGTTCGCAATCGATCTGAGTTTATCAGCCAACTCACCGGTGCCGGTTTTGAGACCGCTGAAGGAATAGTGCAGACTGGTCAGGCCATCTTTGCTGGTCATGCTTTCGAGAGAAACCCGGCGTGATTCTGCGGCGACGCACTGTTGAAGACCTGGCTGGTGAAGACGGGCTTGTTCATCGCTAAGCGCAACCACCAGCATTCCGTCGGCGGCTTTTCGCCAGGCCCAGCCGCGATTCTGAAAATAAAGCGCCACAAAGCCCACGACATATAGAACGATCAGGAATTGGAAGTTGAACGTCGCGCAGGTAATCGCTCCGGCAATGACCATCATGATAAATCCAGTTTCTTCAGGCTCCTTGACCGGCGTCCGGAAGCGGATGATGGATAACGCTCCCAAAAGGCCCAGAGAGAGCGGGAGTGAAATCTGAACGCAGATGAACAAGGTTGTTACCGACACTCCCAGAAGCGGGAATGCCCGGTTGATCTGACTGCCTGATCCCTTGCGTTGACAAAAGGTTGTGTATAACCAGCCGGCAAAAAAAGATGAGAGCAGTGACACGAGAAGTGCCACCACAAACAGCACGGGGTCCATTTTGGCTGACAGGTCTTGAATTGAAGCGGCGTCTTGCAGTTTGGTCAAAATACTCATCTTTCTTATCCTTCCCACATCATTCTGTTGATACATTCGGCATATTTTGAAAATCCCTGCCGGACAAATCCGGCTTCGAGCAACGGGGTTAGCCAAGCCGGATTACACCGTTTCTGATCCTTGATTTCCAGCACCAGGGCAGGAATATCGAGTGGCTCCACCGGAGTTAAACGGGACGTGTTATAACGGTCGACAGAAATTTCCGAGTCAAGACTGATGCTGGCCAGAGTTTCCGGGCAAATAAAGCGATACCGCCGGTAATGAATGACAGCCATAGGCATCAAGCTGGCGTCCATGGGGCGGTTAAGAATCCGGTTGGCTTCATGAAGAGCGTCCATGAACCATGGATGCTCGACATCGGCTGAATGCAGTACGCGCCGATTTGCTGTAAGCCGTGTCCGAACCTTATTCCTGCCGTCTCCCAGTTTGCTTTTAATTTCCATATAGGCGAAATAGGAATCGGCATCGGGTGAATTATCGGGAAGGTACCAGCGGAGGCGATATTTGGTTTTTTGAGTATCTCCATCCAGTTTTTCAAAATACGAAGCCAACCCGGGTGTGTCGTAATAAAGGCTCATGATGACGGCCTCAGTATGAGTCGAATCAGGGATACAGACGTGTTGAAGCCAATTCAAAGTGAACGCCAGCATTGAGGGTTCCCCTACGAACTTGCGTTCAAAGACAGGTGGATCACCGTGCGGCAGTATCGGATGTCTCAATGAAAGAGTAATGTCCATGATTTTCTATAATGTGGACAAGAAATTGTCTTCCGACGGCAAGGGGCATACTCCATTTGGCCGACCAAAAGCCGCATTCCTAAACAACAAATATGTCAGAATGGGGTAGGAAGCGCAAGCAGGATGAACTCCGACGGTGGCTCCAATTCAGGGGAGAAGTGCATAACTCCTGGTAACGGGGATTCGGCAGGGCGTCGAGAAACGGCAAGGCGGGCGCGGTTATTTGTAACGAAAGGCGCTGGGGGCGCAATGGTGGTAGCGGCGGAAGGCCTTGGAAAAAGTGAAGAGGTCGGGATAGGAGAGTTGGTAGGCAATTTCCTTGATCAGCAGATCGCTATGGAGAAGCAGATTTTTGGCGGCGTTCATTCGCAGGGCGTCGCGGTATTGAATGGGTGACGTGCCGTAGCGTCGCTTGAAGGCGCGACTCAGGTGAGCAGGACTGACTTTTGACTGGCGGGCGAGTTCAACCAAGGTGATTTTGACGCCATAATGTGAATCCAGAAAATCCCGGGCAATGGTTTCGGGGGTTCTGGGTTTGGAGAGTGTTTGGCGCTGTTGCTCAGCGAGAAGGTCGGCGATGAACGCGAACAATTGCAATACCCCGAAGTGAATCCGCTGGTTGGCTGCCGGGCCCCGGAGTGATAGCGCGGCGCGCAGGGAAGCCCATAGCGGCGTCAGGTTTACAAAAGCGGCTTCTGGAATTTCAAATACCGTGGGAGCCTGTTTCAGCGTGTAGCCTGTGTAATGCGAGAGCAAGTCCGCCCACGAGGGAGTGTTTTTCAGAGGTGCAAAAGTAAACGTGATGGCGTGATGGACGGTTTGCCCCGCCTTGAGGGGGAGGAAGGAGTGGGTTTCGTCAGGGCCGGAGAGTATGCAGGTGCCGCGCCTGGCCTGCGTTCTTTCGCCTTCAAGCAAGAATTCGTTCTCCCCCTCTACGAAATAAACGAGGTGGTAAACGGGATGCTGGTGCTCGCCAATTTTTGAAGGGCCGACTCGCTTTTCAAACAGAATGATGTTGGTCAGATGGAATTTTCCAGCCGTGGGGTGATTCATCAAGGCAGGTGCCGGGTGACTGTCCGAGGTCGGGTTGAACTTGGCGTCGATATAGGATGAATCAAATAATGACATACTGTGATCCTAAAATGACAGGCATTAAGATGCAATAGGATGTTTATTGACATAGTATCATTGACGCATTCTTTAAAACGCAATGTGAAATAATTCAGGAGGAAGCCTATGGACGCGTATGAAATGGCACCGGTTGAACATCGTAAGTTGGTGGATCAGTTGCTGGCGGACACGGCGGCCAACAAAGGCTTGGCGCCGGTGGATTTGGCGCAATTCTGGAAAGATCAGGATGTGGGGTTCAAGAATGCGTTCGGCAAGGATATAGCGCAGGTTCCCCTGTATGCGATATGCACGGACGAGTGTGTGTATGATGAGTTGGGGATACCGGTTGACTTCTGGCGGTTTTATCACGGTGACGAGGCGTGGGCGCTGGATATTAAGCGGAAGTACAATGACTTATCGGAGAAAATTGTAGGGCGTCGGTTGATCAGCGAGGCGTTGGCGGATCAGTCAAGGAAGTGGCCAACGGTTAAGGGGCTGAATGATATTTTCGAGGCTGAGAACGTGTGGGAGGGCGGAACCACAGGGTCCTGGTGGCTGAAGCAGTCGGCAAATACGCCCGAGGAACTTTCGGCATTGTTGGACCGGGTTGAGCGGCGGCTGGAAAATCTCAGGGAGTTCATGTTGCCTGCGAACTGGGAAGAGGAGAAGCGGCGACTCGTGGGGCTGGGCTGCGATGTGCCGATTTATCGGAAGCAGAGGGGCCCCTGCACGTTTGCGACATCAGTGTACGGGGCGGAAAACCTGTTGCTGTTGTTTTACGATGATCAGGGGTTGTTCCTGCGTTTTGGCGATGTGATTCGGCGCGCCATTTTGGAGAGAGCCCGGGTGCTTGACGTGGAGGCGGACTACACGGGGGTCAATCCTAAACAACGCGGGTGGGGTTGGTGGGATGACAATTGCTGTCTATTCAACACGGAAATGTATGAGCTGTTCGCGATGCCCATTCACCGGGAAGTAATGGGGCGTTATGCGCCGGAACCGGGGGATCGTCGTTACCAGCACAGTGATTCCGCCATGGGACATTTGCTTCCACAGCTTTCGGAATTGAAGCTGAAAGGCGTGAACTTCGGTCCGACCTTGACCGTGCGTGAGATCCGGGAGCATTGTCCGGATGCCGTGATTGATGGACAGTTGGCGCCGTTTACCTTCAGTCGGAATGAGGAGGCCAACATGGTGGCCGAGTTCCTGAGGGATTTTGAGCAAGCGAAGGGGAAGCGCGGGTTGCGATTCGGGACGGCGGGGTCCGTTAATAATGGCAGTCGGCTAACAGGCATGCGGCTGTTGATGGCGGCGATTCAGCGGCACGGGCGATACGGGGTGTAGACCGGGCAGGGTACGAGTGCTGAATTATCGGGCTCGTGTTCCTTAAGGGGTTGTGGTTGAATGATGGTGTTCGCAAGCGGAAGGATCGATCACCATGCCATTACCGTTACATGCAGGTGCTGAGGGTTTGTCACTGGTTGAAGTGGCATTGATCACTGCCATGGCGGCTGGAGCCGTGACCGGGGGTGCCGCCGGGTGGTTTTGCAAGCGAAGCGTTGGCCTCTCCCTGATTGCCTTCATGATAGGCATCATTGGTGGATTATTGATCGGGACATGGATGGGGCGCTGGCTCTTCACGACGACGGATGGCTCCGTGTGTTATGTTGGCGCGGGGATGGATTGTTTAGGCTCCGTGTTGCTGGCGGCCTTGGCGGGGTCGGTTCCAACAGCGTTATTGATTTCCGCTGTGATTTCCTTTTTGACGTTACGCCACATGCATCCACGTCCGCCGCGCTGTCGCACCGGATTATTGTCCATGGCTTGCGGTGTGATCGGTGGGCTTATCGTTGCGCTCTTTGTGATGGTGGTGTGAAAAAGGGCGCAGGCTGTCAGGCTTTGACAATGTTGCGGGCAGGCTTGAGATAAACGCCCCGCGTATCCACGATCAACTTAGCGTGCTTTTTCAACAGTTTGTAATCGAATGACGAATGGTTGGTGGCGATCAGGATGGCGTCGTAGGACGCGATGACCCGCGGGTTTAGCGAGACGCTTTTCAACGTGAAGTGATGTTCGCGCATTTTCGGGAAGCTTGGGAAATAGGGATCGGAATAGGCATATCGGGCACCGCGCTTGCGGAGCAACTCCAGAAGGACCACGGAGGGGGATTCGCGGGGGTCATCCACATCTTTCTTGTAGGAGATGCCAAGAACAAGGATGCGGCTGTTCTTGACTGAGCGCCCGCGTTCATTCAGGGCTTCAGCGAGTTTTCCGATGACCCATTCCGGCATGCCGCTGTTCACCTCGCCAGCCAGTTCAATGAAGCGGGTGTGGACACCGTATTCGCGCGCCTTCCACGTCAGATAGAAGGGGTCGATTGGAATGCAATGGCCGCCGAGGCCGGGGCCGGGTTGGTAGGGAACGAAACCGAAGGGCTTGGTGGAGGCCGCGGCGATGACTTCGTGGATGTCGATACCCATGCGGTCGGCCACGATTTTCATTTCGTTGACCAACCCGATGTTCACGGAGCGGTGGATGTTTTCCAGTAACTTGGTCATTTCCGCCACGCGTGTTGAGGTGACGGGGACGACCTTGTCGATGACCTTGCCGTACAAGGCCACGCCGATATCGCGACAGGGAGGGGTGACGCCACCGCAGACCTTGGGGATGGAGCGGGTGCTGAATTTCGGGTTGCCCGGATCCTCGCGCTCGGGCGAGAAGACGACGAAGTAATCCTTGCCGATGGTGAAGCCGCGCTTTGCGATCCTCGGGACGAGCTCTTCGTCCGTGGTGCCGGGATAGGTGGTGCTTTCCAGCGACATGATCTGTCCGGCGCGGATATGGGGGATGAGCGATTCGACGGTGCCGACGACAAAACTCAGGTCGGGCTCGCGGTGCTGGTCGAGCGGGGTGGGAACGCAGATGATCAGGGCGTCTGCCTTGCGAGCCTTGGAGAAATCGGTGGTGGCCTCGAATCCGGTATCGCGGGCGTGCCGCAAAGCGCCGGAGGAGATGTGCTTGATATAGCTTTTGCCGGCGGACAGCATCTTGACCTTGACCGGGTCGATATCAATGCCCAACACCTTGTAACCTTCCTCGATGAATCGCAACATCAAGGGGAGTCCGACATAACCAAGCCCCACGATTCCGATGACGGCTGACTTCTTGTCGAGTTTGCGGATTAGATTTGTTTTGTAGTCCATGGTAACGGCCTCCTTGTCAGGTTACTTGCTGAAATAATCCTTGATGCTTGTGACGACCCAGTCGGCCTGGGCGTTGGAGAGTTCCGGATAGATGGGCAGGGCGAGGGTTTCCAGGGCGGCGCGTTCGCTTTCCGGGAAATCGCCCTTTTTGTGGCCGAGATAGGCGAAGCATTCCTGCAGGTGCAGAGGGAGCGGGTAGTAGACTTCGACGCCGATGTCCCGAGATTGCAGGAAGGCGCGCAGTTCGTCCCGGCGCGGTGTGCGGATGACGTATTGGTTGAAAACATGGCGGGACATGATTGTGGCAGGGCGCTTGACTCCGGCGGCATCGAGGTTGGCGGCGGCAAAGAGGCGGTCATAGCGCGCGGCGTTGTCCTGTCGCTTTTGGGTCCATGTGTCAAGGTGGTTCAGTTTGACGGAGACGACGGCGGCCTGCAGGGCGTCCAGCCGGAAGTTGCCGCCCAGCATGTGATGGAAGTACTTGGGTTCCATGCCGTGGACGCGCAGGATGGCGAGTTTTGTGGCGAGATCCTTGTCGAGACAGGTGATGGCGCCGCCGTCACCCGCACCGCCGAGGTTCTTGGAGGGGAAGAACGAGAAACAGCCATAGGTGCCGATGGATCCGGCGCGGCGGCCCTTGTACTCGGCGCCGATGGATTGGCAGGCATCCTCAATGACGGCCAGCTTGTGGCGTTTGGCGATCGCCATGATGGGGTCCATGTCCGCCATTTGTCCGTAGAGGTGGACGGGCATGATGGCGCGGGTTTTCGGGGTGATGGCGGCCTCGATTTTTGAGACGTCGATGTTGAAGGCGACGGGTTCGATATCCACAAAGACGGGACGGGCACCGAGACGGGCGACGGAACCGGCGGTGGCAAAGAAAGTGTAGGGCGAGGTGATGACTTCGTCGCCGGGTCCGATCCCCTCGGCCATGAGAGCGAGGAGCAGGGCGTCGGTTCCGGAGGAGACGCCGATGGCGTGGGGGCATCGGGAATAGGTGGCGATGCCTTCTTCGCAGGCTTTGACGCTGGGGCCGAGAATGAAGTATTGGGATTCAAACACCTTGGCCACAGCGGCGTCGATTTCGCCTCGGATCGATTGATACTGCGCCTTCAAGTCTAGTAACGGTACGTTCATTTCTGCTGCTCCTATAAACACGGCCACGACGGAGCGTGGCCCTCCAGAATTACACCATCAACATTTGTGATACTCCCGGTACCACTCAACAAATTTCGGTATTCCCTGCTCGATGGAGGTGGTGGGTTTAAACCCGAGTTTCGCCCCTGCAAGTGACACATCTGCGTAGGTTGCCTCGACGTCGCCCGGTTGCATCGGCAGGAGATCCATCTTGGGCTCCACACCCAAGGCGCTGGAAAGCACATGGATCATGTCCATTAGTTTTTCGGCCTGATGGTTGCCAAGATTGAAGACTTCGTAGGGGGCGAGGCCGGGACGGAAAAGGGCGGAATTGACGCCGGCGACGATGTCGTCGATGTAGGTGAAGTCGCGGCGCATATTGCCGTTATTGAAGACCTTGATGGGGTTTCCGGCGAGCATGGATTCGGTGAAGAGCCAGAGGGCCATATCGGGGCGGTACCAGGAGCCATAGACGGTGAAGAAGCGAAGGCCGATAGTCTGGATGCCATAGAGGTGTGTGTAGGTATGAGCCATGAGTTCGTTGGCTTTTTTGGTGGCGGCATAGAGGCTCACGGGATGATCCACAGTATCGCTTTCGCTGAACGGCAACTTGGTGTTGCCGCCGTAGACGCTGGAACTGGAGGCGTAGACCAGGCGCGGGGTTCTGGCGTGGCGGCAGGCTTCGAGGATATTGATGAAACCCTCGAGGTTGGATTTGCCGTAGACGAAGGGGTTGGTGAGCGAGTAACGGACGCCAGCCTGCGCAGCGAGATGGCAGACGACGTCGAAATTGTGTTCCTTGAAAAGACGCGTCAGGAGCGGATAGTCGCAGAGATCGCCTTCGATCCCGGTGTAGTTTGGCAGCGCGGTGAGAAGCGCGTGGCGATCACGCTTGAGCTGGACGGAGTAGTAGTTGTTGAAATTATCCAAGCCCACGACATGGTGGCCCTCGTTGACGAGCGCGGTCACCATGTGTGAACCAATAAAACCGGCGGAGCCGGTAACAAGTATGTTCATAAAAGGGTTCAGGATTTAGAGTTCAGGGTAGTCATTTACTGCAATTCGTTGAAACAGGCAACAATCCGTTCGGCGGTTTTGCCGTCCCACAGGGGCGGGCGATGGACAGACCGCGGATGGGCTATGCTCTCGCGGAAGGCGGACCGGATGGAGTCGATATTGTTTCCGACCAGGATGCTGGCTCCGCCGTGTTCGCGGAGGGTCACTGGACGCTCGGTGTTCCATCGGAGCGTGAGGCAGGGGGTCCCCATAACACAGCATTCCTCCTGGAGGCCGCCACTGTCAGAGAACATGACTCGGGCGCTCATGGTGAGGCGCAGCATGTCGTGGTAGCCGAGGGGGGAGGTCAGGATCATGCCCGGGCATTGGCAAATGGTTTTCCACAAGCCGAACGATTCCAGTTGCTTGCGGGTACGCGGATGCACTGGCCAGATCAAGGGCATAACGGAGGCCACTTCGTCAGTCAGGAAGGTGACGAGATGGCGCAGGATGTCCGGGTTATCCACGTTGGAGGGGCGGTGCAGGGTGACGACGGCAAAGCGATCATTCCTGATGGGAGGCAGAGGGGAGGAGCTTCCTTCGAGGGATTGGGTGCGGCAGAAGGTGTTGGGGTCCAAGGTTGCGGCGGTGGCGCGCTGTTGCTCCAGGGTGTCGATCATGATGTTGCCGACCCGTTTGATGCGGTTGGCGGGGACACCTTCGTGGAGGAGGTGGGTGTCGGCTAATTCGTCGGTGGTAAAGAGGAGATCGGAGAGGCGGTCGGTGACCATCCGGTTGATTTCCTCGGGCATATCGAGATCGAAGGAGCGCAGACCGGCCTCGATGTGGGCGAGTTTGACGTGTTCCTTCTTTGCGGTGATGGCGCAGGCGCAAGTGGCGTTGACGTCACCGACAACGACGACCCAGTCCGGCTTGTGGGTTCGGACGGTTTTCTCGAAGGCTATCATGGTGCGGCCGACCTGTTCGGCGTGGGATCCAGAGCCGATTTCGAGATCGACGTCGGGGCTGGGGATGTCGAGGGCCTTGAAAAAGGCTTCCGACATGGTGACGTCATAGTGCTGGCCGGTATGGACGAGGATGTGATCGAAGCGCTTGGCGTGGATGCGTAATTCGCGAGCGAAGGGCGCGATTTTCATAAAGTTCGGACGCGCGCCGACGACGGACATGATTTTGATTTTTGTGTCCCCCATAGGTTGAGCTTTATACGCTTTGGTGGTTGGGTTGTCGAGTATTGGGGTGGGTCTATTGATGTGATTTAAGGAGTTGGTGGTTGATGGCCGCCCCGCTGCCTATGTTTAGTGCCTTAGCCGCTTGTTGCTGGGTAAGCCCGGCATACCGGCAAAGGAATCGCACAGCCACACCGCGCAGTGACGAATCACGGCGACGCCTGCAAAAAGCTATCTATTGTTTCAAGGGTTTCTCTGACCCCTATGCTTCACATTACCTGCCCATATGTGCCGACTCGTTCATGGAGTCTGCCACTTTGCGCGACAGCTCCGCCAACTCGAAAGGCTTCTGCAAAAATGCGAGCACCCCATGATCGAGGATAGCCTGCGCCTCACCATCAATGCTGAAGCCAGACATGAGAAGCGCCCGGATATGCTGGTTTTCCTGCTTCATGGCCAGAAACAACTGCTTGCCGCCCAACTTCGGCATGATCATATCCAGCAACACCAGATCAATCGTGCGCCACTCCTGCTGATAACGCTCCAGAGCCTGAATCGGATCGTCGCAGGGGATCACCTCATAGCCCAGATTCCGCAGCATCGCGCTGCCGAGAACGAGATTGATGGGTTCGTCATCCACAAGCAGGATCCGTCCGTGGCCATGGACGGAAATAGCTGCGGGGGTGACCACCGTCGCCGTATCGGGCACCTCATGCACTGGAAGGTACAGATGGAAGGAACTACCCCGGCCTGGCTCGCTATCAACCCGGATTGCGCCGTGGTGGTTCCGCATGGTCCCGTAGACGGAAGCAAGGCCGAGCCCGGTGCCTTTGCCAACTTCCTTGGTGGTAAAGAAGGGCTCGAACAGCCGATTTTTCACTTCGGCATCCATCCCAATGCCGGTATCGGTCACACACAACTCCAGATATTGGCCCGCGGCCAGCTCTTCTCCCAGAGAACCCTCCTCCAAGGTGACGACATGGGTGGAGAAGCTTAGCACACCACCCTGCGGCATGGCATCCCGAGCGTTCAGGGCAAGATTGAGAACCGCATTCTGCAGTTGAGTCGGGTCACCAAGTACGGCAGAGGACGCCGTTGCCAGGTGCTGCTTGATCTCGATCCGTTTGTCGATGCTGCGGTGCAGGAGTTCGACCACCTCCGCAATGACTTTGTGCATGTCCACGGAGGCGATCAGGTTCTTACCCTTGCGGCCGAAGGCAAGGAGTTGCGCGGTGAGAGTCGCCGCCCGGCGGGAGGCCTTCAGGATGTTCTCGGCGTAGCCATAGAGAACGGCGTCATTCGACTTAGCCTTCAGCAGCTCCGCGAACCCGATGATGCCGTTGAGCTGGTTGTTGAAGTCGTGGGCGATCCCGCCGGCGAGTTGGCCGATGGCGTCCATTTTCTCGTGCTGGCTCAGTTGCGTCTGGAGCGCCTCCCGATCCTTGTCCGCATGGATGCGCTCGGTGATGTCGGCGATTACGCCGGTGACCCGGATGGGATGCCCCTCTGCATCGCGCTCCGCGACCTCTCCCTGATCGTGGACCCATATCCATTCGCCACTCTTCCGGCGTAGACGGTGCTCGGACACATAGGCCGGGGACCGTCCCTCGATATGGGCTTGCAGGCGATCAAGCACGGCTTGCAGGTCATCAGAGTGAACGCTCTGCTTAAAGAAGTCAACTCGGGGTTCGACCTCATCGGGTCGGTAGCCTAGCATTCGGGCCCACATTTCATCATAGATGACGGCACCGGTCTGCGGGCACCAATCCCACAGCCCCAATCTTCCGCCCCGCAGAGCGAGTGCCAGTCGCCGATTACTCGCCTGCAACTGCTGGCCAATGCGCTCGCGCCGGCGGAAGCCCGCGGCCACCAGCAGGGTGCCGGCCAGAACGATCAGTAGTAGCAGGAGTTGCGAGAGCAGGCGCCGGTGATCGGGTCGAAAGATCTCAACGCTCCAGCCGCCTTGCATAAGTCCGGCCACCAGGACGTCGATTCCCATCATGACCATTCCGACCGCTAGCCCCAGCGAAACGATCCCGGTGTCGCATCGCCGCTCGGGTTCGCAGGGCAACCGTAGCAGGCGCCGCATCGGACCCAGATGAAGAAGGGTATCGGCCATCATCACCAGCACCAGGCCGTTGATCGCAGACTTGATGGCAATCAGTTCGGCGATCACCATGGGCATGACCGTCTCGGCGTCGGCGGCCCACGGTGCGGGGTTCAGCGCGAAGCACCATCGGAACACGGTGAGGATGCACGTGGCATACAGCAGGTTATAGGCCAGCTCGACAATGTACGGGCTGTGCCACCAGCGGTCCCGTCCCGCGCTTCGCCGCTCGGCAGCCCAGCCGTGCAGGGTAAACCAGAAGCACAGCAGGAAGTAAGTCAAGAGATTGGCCCAGCCGTTCTTGGGCCAGACCGCAAAGGGATACATCGCCGCAAGTCCTAGGGTCGCGGCGATCAGGCCGGCCCGCCAGCCCCAGGCTATGGCCAGCACCAAGGGCAAGAGCGAACCGAAGATCAGGCTGATCCGGATGGGGGATTCGACAATGCTGATCGGCGTATCAAGGGCGAAACCCACCAGGCCGACCAGCGCTGCGATCAAGAAGACCACCGACATCGCTGGTCGGGAGGCCACCGCAGGCGGTTGACCGCAACTTGAGAGGGTCGTCTTCATGGAACACGCACTCTTCATTCCCTGTCGTTGGATTAGCTTTTCAGCGAGACTAAAGGATTGTGGTCTTCATGATGCGTATTGAAGCAACCAGCTCACCACTTAAGCTCCTTGCCGCCCTTTCCGGGGCGCCATTTTGCGACACAGTGAATCTTTGTTGAAATTCTGCCACATTCTTTATGAGAGTAAAGTACCTTCCGATTCGTCAATCGTCCTGACCCGCGAAGTGCTTGCCCCCCTCGTAATGTCCTTAGTAACAACAGCTAGCCGAGGACAGCGCGCCCTATGTTCATTTGATCGAGGGGGCAATACGCTAGTTAGCGGGTCCACCATTTGATGGCTAGGCCAAGGAGGGCTAGGGCTACGATGACGCATAAGAGGCGGCGTTCGGAAACGGTCAACCCGAAGAGCGAGCGCCCCAATGCTTGTATGCCTTCTTTCCAGCGGTTCATTTTGAGTATTGGCCATGACGGAGCATGGCCCTCCAAAGGTGGGTTGATCAGGTGGCCACGATGTTAACCAGTTTGCCCGGTACCACGACGACCTTGCGGATGGTCAAGCCCGCCACGAGTTGCTTGGTGGAGTCCAGCGTCAGAACGTGGGCTTCCACGGCCTTCGGGGAAAGGCTCGTCGAGATGACTTCGCGTCCGCGAATCTTGCCGTTGAGTTGGATGACGATCTCGATTTCATCACGTGCCAGGGCCTTGGTGTTCACCTCGGGCCAGGTTGCCTTGATGACCGAGGGGGGGTGCCCCAACTCGCCCCAGAGTTCCTCGGCAAAGTGCGGAGCGAACGGGGAAATCAGGATCACCAGCGTCTCGATGGCTTCACGGTAGACGGCGCGGCATTGTTCACTGCTGGAGGCGTCCACCTTGATATCGTCCAGGGCGTTCATGAGTTCCATGATCTGGGCGATGGCGGTATTGAATTGGAACGCGCCTTCCAGATCGTGCGTGATCTTGGCGATGCTCTCGTGGAGTTTGCGGTAGAGATTCCGTTCGGGAGTCTCCATCTTGGCGAGGGCGGGCTTCAAGGAGCTGGAGGCCAGCAAGAGGTCGCGGGTATCGTACACGCGCCGCCAGATGCGGCGGAGGAAACGGAATGCGCCTTCGACGCCGGCATCGTTCCATTCGGCATCCTTTTCCGGCGGGCCGATGAAGAGCGTGTAGAGGCGGACGGTGTCGGCTCCGTATTCACGAATGAGTTCGTCCGGCGAGACTACATTGCCCTTGGACTTGGACATCTTGTAAAGCTGACCGTCCTTCTCGCTGCGCTTGCAGATCATTCCCTGGGTGAACAGGGCGCCAAAGGGCTCGCGGAAGGAGCAGGTATCGGCGTCGTGCAGGACCTTGAGGATGAACCGGGAATAGAGCAAATGAAGAACGGCGTGCTCGATACCACCGATGTATTGATCGACGGGCAACCAGTAATCCACGTCAGCCTTGTTATAGGCGGCAGTGGTCAGCCGCGGGTTAACGTAGCGGAGGTAGTACCAGCAGGAGCAAAGCCACTGTGCGAGGGTATCGGTTTCCCGGCGCGCGGGTTTGCCGCACTTGGGACAGGTTGTCTTGACGAACTCCTCGTGGAAGGAGAGGGGGTTGCCGCGCTCGGATTTGAAATCGACGTCGTCGGGAAGCAGAACTGGGAGGTCCTTTTCCGGGACGGGGACAGAGCCGCAGGAATCGCAATGGACGATTGGGATTGGGGCCCCCCAGTAGCGCTGGCGGCTGATCAGCCAGTCGCGGATGCGGTAGTTGGTGGTGAATTCACCGAATTTGCCGTCCACGGCAAATTGGATGATGTCGTGCATGGCTTCGCGGTTCTGGCGTCCGTTGAACGGGCCGGAATTCGCCATGGTGCCGTCCTCGACATAGGCTTCCTTCATGGCCTCGGGCTTGAGGGAGCCTTCGGGGTTCTGGATGACGACCTTGATGGGGAGTTTGTAGGTCTTGGCGAAATCGAAGTCCCGCTGGTCATGGGCGGGGACTGCCATTACGGCGCCGGTGCCGTATTCCATGAGGACGTAATTGGTGATCCACAGCGGGGCGAGGTCGCCGTTGTAGGGGTTCTTGACGTGGTAGCCGGAGAACACGCCCTCCTTGCGGGTGTTGTCATCGGTTCGCTCGGCGGCGGAGACCATTTTTTCCTTTTCCACGAAGGCGCGGATTTCCGTTTCCCGTGGATTGTTCTTGAGCAGTTTTTCCACGAGGGGGTGTTCCGGAGCGAGAGCCATGACGGTGACACCGTAGATGGTATCCGGGCGCGTGGTGAAGACGGGGCAGGGGTCCCCGGTTTCGGCAATGGTGAATTCCACGCGGGCGCCCTCGGAACGTCCGATCCAGTTGGCCTGCATGGTGCGGACCTTTTCGGGCCACTTATCGAGCAGGGATAAGTCATCGAGCAGTTTCGGGGCATACTCGGTGATCTTGAAGAACCACTGGGTGAGGTCCTTCTTGTGGACGGGGCGACCGCAACGTTCGCAGGTGCCATTAGGGAGGACTTCCTCGTTGGCGAGGGTGGTGCAATAGTCGCACCAGTTGACGGGTGCATTCTTCTGGTAGGCGAGGCCGCGTTCGTGGAGTTTGAGGAAGACCCACTGGGTCCAGCGGTAATAGTCGGGGTGGCAGGTGGCGATTTCGCGGTTCCAGTCGTAGGCGATGCCCCAGGACTGGAGTTGGAGTTTCATCTTCTCGATATTGCTGTATGTCCACTCCTTGGGGTGGACGCCTCGCTGTTTGGCGGCATTTTCCGCGGGCAGGCCGAAGGCGTCCCAACCCATGGGGGAGAGGACACGGAAGCCGCGGGCCATTTTGTAGCGGGTGACGGCGTCGCCGATGATGTAGTTGCGTCCGTGTCCGACGTGCATGGTGCCGGAGGGATAGGGGAACATGGTGAGGCAGTAGTATTTCTTTTCGTGGCGCGAGGTGTCCACGTTGAATACGCCGTTGTCGGCCCAGTACTTCTGCCACTTGGATTCGACATTTTCAAAAGGGTATCGTTCGTTCATGGTAATCCGCTTTCTTAACGCTGTTGTGCGGCAAAGGGGGTAACTATATGGAATTGCGCCAAGGATTCAACAGCGAACCCAAAATCCCTGAACCCAAACCCTCGCAGGGCTAAACCCTGCGCTACCAATACAAATCCAATCCATTCCGGTAGCGCAGGCTTTACGCCTGCGCCTTTAGTTTGGCCTGAATCAGTTCATCCGGTGGCATAAAGAAGGGATTATTCGAGTGCTGGTTTGAATTTCCTCGCAGGGCTAAACCCTGCGCAACGAATGCAAATCCCCTCAATTCTTGCCAAACAAACTGACAGGGAACCCCTTGTCGATGTGTGAACCTCAGCGGGAAGACTGGGGGTTGACGAGGACGGAAAAGACAGTGGCTATGGCACCCACGACCAGGATGGTAATCACTACATGGATGAACACAGTTAGCACGGGGTGGGATTGCGCCATGGTTCCAATGGTGCCTGAACTCAATTGGTGGGCTTCGGCGACATCCGACGCCTTGGCTAAACCTGAAGACAGAGCCATTGCGGCCCCGGACATCCATGCGTGAAAGCTTGTTTTCATAGGCTGTCTTGTACAATATCGAGGCTAAATACACCATCAGGGTGTTCCTGATTCTGATTCAGGAAAAAACCTGCTTTTAGGCTTGTTTTCAGCAGGCTCGATCCCTAGACTGCGCCCCCAAATTCGGGCCAGCATGCTGAATGATGTGCTGGTTGAGAATGGAGTGAGAAGGAGAAGGGCGCACTTAACAGGAGAAGAAGATGTCAAAAGAACCAACCAAGAATCAGAAGTTGATCGAATGGGTACAGGAAGTCGCAAAGCTTTGCCAGCCGGCGAGCATTCACTGGTGTGACGGATCCAAGGCTGAATATGACAACATGATCAAGATCATGGTCGACGCCGGCATGGCCACTCCCCTGAAGAAGCGACCGAACAGTTATCTGTTTCGTAGTCATCCGAGCGATGTGGCGCGCGTCGAGGACCGCACCTATATTGCATCAAAAACCCAGGAAGAAGCCGGCCCAACAAACAACTGGATTGATCCTGTCGAGTTAAAGAAAACCATGCGTGCCTTATACGACGGCTGTATGAAGGGCCGCACGATGTACGTCATCCCTTTCAGCATGGGTCCCATCGGGTCGCCGATTTCGAAAATTGGCGTTGAGATCTCTGATTCGCCCTATGTTGTGGTGAACATGCACATCATGACGCGCGTGGGGAACAAGGTGCTTGAAACCCTGGGTGAGAATGGGGAATTCATCCCCTGTTTGCATTCCGTGGGTGCTCCGCTTGAACCCGGCCAGAAAGATACCTCATGGCCGTGCGCTCCGATCGAGAAGAAGTATATCGCTCATTTCCCGGAGGAGAACCTTATCTGGTCCTTCGGGTCTGGTTACGGTGGCAACGCTCTGCTGGGTAAGAAATGTCTCGCCCTGCGCATTGCCTCCACCATGGCTCGCCGTGAGGGTTGGATGGCTGAACATATGCTGATTCTTCGCCTTACAAATCCCCAGGGGAAACGTTTTCACATTGCCGCCGCCTTCCCCAGCGCCTGCGGCAAGACCAATCTGGCGATGCTCCAGCCCTCGATCCCGGGGTGGAAGTGCGAATGCATTGGCGACGATATTGCCTGGATGAAGGTCGGCCCCGATGGCCGGCTGCGCGCGATCAATCCCGAGTCGGGTTTCTTCGGTGTCGCCCCGGGTACCAGCTACAAGTCCAATCCCATGGCGATGGATACGATCAAGACTAACTCCATCTTCACGAACTGCGTGCTAACCGACGATGGTGATGTCTGGTGGGAGGAAATGGCTGTTGACTGCAAGCACGGCATTGACTGGAAGGGCAACGACTGGACGCCGGACAAGAAGGATGCCGATGGTAAGCCTGCGAAGGGCGCCCATCCCAATGCCCGGTTCACTGCTCCCGCGCATCAGTGTCCAGTGATCTGTTCCGACTGGGAAGATCCGAAAGGCGTGCCCATCGATATCTTTATCTTTGGCGGGCGCCGCTCCGCGCTGGTGCCGCTTGTGAGTCAGGCCTATGATTGGGATCACGGCGTGTATATGGGCGCCACGGCCGCCTCCGAGGCCACCGCCGCCGCGTTGGACGTCAAGAAATCCATTCGGCGCGACCCGATGGCCATGTTGCCGTTCTGTGGTTACCACGTGGGTGACTACTGGCAGCACTGGTTCAGCATGGGGGACAAGGTGGGCGACAAGGCTCCCAAAATCTTCTACACGAACTGGTTCCGGAAATCCCCGGATGGCAAATGGCTGTGGCCGGGATTTGGCGAGAATTCCCGTGTCCTGAAGTGGATGTGCGAGCGCGTCGAAGGCAAAATCGGTGCCACGGAGACGCCGGTCGGCTATGTGCCGAACAAGGGCGATCTGGACCTCAATGGGTTGAAGATCAGCGATGCTGAAGTGACCGAACTGCTGCGCATTGATGCGGAGGGATGGAAGGCGGAAGTGCCGGAGATTGAATCCTACCTCAATACAGCCGGCAACAGGTTGCCTGCCCGTATGAAGGCTCAGCTTGCGGCGCTGAAAAAACGCATAGGCCTTTGAGGGCTGTTAACCCGCTTGTCATAGGGTTAACTCTGAAACCAGCGGTTTTTTTGGACCGGGATGGCACGATTATCGAGGATCGTGGCCATCTCGGTCATCCTTCTGAAGTCGTATTCTATCCGGATACGGTTCGAGCCCTGCAGAAACTGCAGGAACATTTCCTGCTTTTCATTGTCACCAATCAATCGGGGGTCTCCCGGGGCGTGGTGACGGCCGATGAGGTGTCGCGGGTCAACGACCATGTTGTTGACGAATTGCGCAGGCATGGAGTTGTCATCTCCGCGCTCTATTGCTGTCCCCACCAGCGTGCGGATCAGTGTGCCTGTATCAAGCCCCGGCCCTATTTTCTTGAGAAGGCGGCGGGCGAATATGGAGTAAACCTACAGCGCTCATTTATTGTGGGGGATCATCCGCATGACGCTGTATTGGGCGCGGAAGCGGGAGTAACCGGAATTTTTCTCCTGACCGGACACGGATCCCATCATCGCCAGGAAATCCCAGCACACATAACCGTACTCCCTGTAATCCGTGAGGCTGCGGAGTGGATCCTGGCGTACCACGAAATGAGGCGATAGAAAGATAACGATCCTGGCGCAATTGAGCGGGCGGCGGACTCTTGCGCAACAGCGGCATTGTGGCTTTCCCTACGGAAACTGTTTATGGACTGGGGGTGGCTGTATTTAACGAGGAGGCAGTGGCCAAAGTATTTGAAGCCAAGCGGCGCCCTCACTTCGACTCCTTGATTGTCCATGTGAGCGGGCCAGCCCAGTTGCCACTTTTGACTGACGAAATTCCGCCGCCGCCGGTCTTAATCGACCAATTCTGGCTTGGGCCGTTGACGATGGTGTTGCCAAAGGCGCCCAGGGTTCCGGATCTGGTCACGGCGCTTTTATTTATTTGTTCATTGGGGGGCGGCTTTGGCATTATTCTCGCCATGCGGCTAACCATCATTGTCCCCGCTCATAACGAGGAAACCCGAATCGGGAAAATGCTCGATGCGTATCTTCCTTATTTTTCAAGTCGTTACGGAGCGGAAGGGGAAATCGTTGTTGTTATCAACGGGTCCACGGACGGGACGGAACGGGTGGTGTCCGCTTATCAGCAGCAATATCCGATGTTGCGGGTTGTTGTGGAGCCGATGGCGATTGGCAAGGGCGGGGCGGTGATGCTCGGGTTCCGGGAGGCACGCGGAGAACTGGTCGGGTTTGTTGATGCGGATGGAGCCACGCCACCGGAGGCTTTTCAAGATTTGGTGGAACACATCGGGAATGCGGGCGGGATTATTGCCTCGCGCTGGTGTGATGGGGCGCAGGTCAGTCCGCGTCAACCGCTTGACCGGCGGGTGGCCTCACGGATTTTCAATTGGATTACCCGGATGTTGTTTGGATTGAAGCTGACGGATACCCAATGCGGGGCCAAGTTGATGCGTCGTGATGCTGTGCTGAAGGTGTTGCCCAAACTGGGGATCACGCAGTGGGCCTTTGATGTTGATCTGTTGTTCCAGTTGAGGAGGGCAGGGGAGCGGATTCTTGAGATTCCGACGGTGTGGCGTGATGTCGAGGGCTCCAAGGTGCAAGTTGTCCGGGCTTCGACGGAAATGCTGTTGGCGTTGATCCGGTTACGGATCATGCATTCACCATTTCATGGGATGGTCCACATTTATGATCGGACATTGGGACGGGTGTTTAATCCAGCGGGCCTTGAACGCGACCACCTATTATTCCACAGCCTGGTGTTGATGATTGGCGCCCAGATTGGAAATGTCTGCAACCTGCTTTTCCAGTTGGTGATGGTCCGTATGCTTTCGGATGCCGATTATGGGGTGATGGCGGCGATGTTGGGTTTGATGATGGGGGTCAGTATGCCGCTGGGGGCCCTGAGCGGAACGGCGACGCATTTTGTGGCCAGGTTCATGCAGGCGAAACGCCCTGATCTGGCGCGGGTGTTGATGGGCAAAATGATGAAGGGTTTGGCGGCACCTGCGGCATTACTGTTTCTGGCTGTTTTGATTGGTCGGCAAAACCTGGGTTCCTATTTCAATCTGACAAGCTTGGGTCCGATTTATGTGGTGGCCGCGACGTTAGTGGTTGGGGTGTATTCCGCGGTGCCCAATGGGGTTCTGACGGGGGTGCAGGCGTTTGGGTGGGCAACAGCCATAGGGAACGGCGGCAACGTGCTGCGGCTGTTGTTGGGGACTGGGGTGGTGATGATGGGTGCGGGCGCGGTGGGAGTGCTGAGCGTGCATGGATTCTGCATATTTGCTGGCGCCGTCACAGGATTGATTCTGTGTGGCCATGCCATCAAGCAGGCCATTCTGGCCCGTGGAGTTGAGGTGCCCTCGAACAGGACTGAAGCTGACGGAGTGGTGGGGTGGCGGCATGCCTTGAAGTATATGGGAGGGTACATGGCGGCCTTTGCGGGGTTTGCGGTGTTGAGCAATGCCGACCTGGTGTTGGTGAAACATTATTTTGACGCGACACAAGCGGGGCTATTCGCCAAGGCGGCGATGGTGGCCAGGATTGTCTTTTTCCTGCCGCAACCCATTGCGGCGGCTCTATTCCCGAAGGTAGCCTCCGGGGGCGAGGCATCGTATGCCAACGGAAGGACATTGCTCAAGGGAGTGATGTTGATGTTGATCATTGTGGCGATAACAGGCGGTTTCTTCATGATTTTCCCAGGCTTCATGCTTCGCTTGCTGGCGGGTACGGCGGATCCCGGACTGATTCCGGTTGTCAGGGGTATGGTGCTGGCGTTGACACCGCTGGCGTTATTATCAGCCCTGCTCACTTACGAGGTGGCGCAACATCGGTTTATTGTGGCGCTTCCCCTGGGGGTTTGCGCGGCGGGGTATGTGCTGGCGGCGGAACGGTGGCATGAGACGCCGCTGCAGATTGTGATGGCCTTGGGAGTGTCGGGATTGGTGGCGTTGGTGGCGGTCATTGCGCTTCTGCCATGGGGCCAGATGAGGAATAACGGAGAAAAGAAGACTTTTCCTGAATAACGTTTGCGATTAAAGTTACAGCTTTTCCGGGGATCTTTCCTCGCCGACGGTGGCGGATGGATTTCGGGAGGCGGAAAACAATGAAGAGGGTTGGGCAGGGTTTATGAGCAAGAAAGCATTGATTACTGGTATTACCGGGCAGGACGGTTCCTATCTGGCAGAGCTGTTGTTGGATAAGGGATATGAGGTTGTGGGGATTGTTCGACGCTCGAGCTCCATCTCGCGCAGTCGCATCGATCATGTGCTGGAGTCCCGGCCTGGCGCGGCGCTAAGGTTGGAATACGGGGATTTGGCGGATAGCTCCTCGTTGCGGCATGTGATGACCAAGGCGAAGCCTGACGAAGTTTATAATCTGGCCGCGCAGTCGCATGTTCGGATTTCCTTTGATCAGCCTGAATACACGGCGGATGTAACGGCGCTGGGTGTTCTGCGGGTGTTGGAAGCCATTCGTGACTACAACATGTCGACCGGGCATCAGGTGCGTTTTTATCAGGCGTCGTCATCGGAAATGTTTGGAGCGGCGCTTCCTCCGCAGAGCGAGAAGACGGCGTTTCATCCGCGTAGTCCGTACGCGGTGGCCAAGGTGGCCGGTTTCTGGCAGACGGTGAACTACCGCGAATCCTACGGGATGCACGCCAGCAACGGCATTTTGTTTAATCATGAGAGCGAGCGGCGCGGCGAGAATTTCGTGACCCGGAAGATTACACGGGCGGCGGGGCGGATCAAGGCGGGGTTGCAGAAGGAACTCTTCCTTGGAAATCTGGAAGCCAAGCGCGACTGGGGTCATGCCCGTGATTACGTGGAGGCCATGTGGCTCATGCTTCAGCAGGAACAACCGGATGATTATGTCGTTGCCACGGGCGAGTCGTATAGTGTTGCGCAATTTCTCGACGAGGTGTTCGGGTTGTTGAATCTTGATTGGCATGATTATGTGAAGATTGACCCGCGGTTTTACCGTCCTGCCGAGGTGGATTACCTGCTGGGCGATGCCTCCAAGGCAAGAAAGAAGCTGGGATGGACTCCCCGCATTACCTTCAAGGAATTGGCGCGAGTCATGACAGAATTTGATTTGGAGTTGGCGGAGCGGGAGGCTCACGCGGCGTCATTCAATGGCAAGCGTAAGGGGTGAGGGAAGGAAGGTGGGTTCAGGGTTCGGGGTTCAGGAAGAGGGAATAAGATTAGCGGAGGATGATATGAGTGCATTTTGGGCGGATAAGCGGGTGGTGGTCACGGGCGGCGCAGGATTTCTTGGGTCGTTTGTGGTGGAGGCGCTCAAGGAGAGCAAGGCTGAGACGGTGTTCATTCCGAACATCGAGGATTACGATTTGCGTGATGTGGCGGATATCCGGCGCATGCTGAAGGATGCGAAGCCCAACATGGTTATTCATCTGGCGGCCAAGGTGGGTGGGATCGGGGCCAATCGCGAGCATCCGGGAGAATTCTTCTATGACAACCTGATGATGGGCGTCCAGTTGGTGCATGAGTGCTGGAAGGCCGGGGTGGCGAAGGTCATGCTGGCTGGCACCATTTGCGCCTATCCCAAGTTCACGCCGGTCCCTTTCAAGGAAGAGGATTTGTGGAACGGGTATCCCGAGGAGACCAATGCTCCCTACGGATTGGCCAAGAAGATGTTGCTGGTGCAATCGGAAGCCTACCGAGCTGAATACGGTTACAATTCCATCTTCCTGTTGCCGGTGAACTTGTACGGGCCGCGGGACAATTTCAATCCGGCCAGTTCGCATGTGATTCCCGCGCTGATCAAGAAATGCGTGGAAGCGCGTGACAGCGGGGCCAAGTACATTGAGGCGTGGGGTGACGGCACGCCGACTCGTGAGTTTCTATATGTGAAGGATGCGGCGCGCGGTATCCTGCTGGCTTGTGAACGCTATAACAAAAGCGAGCCGGTGAATCTGGGCAGCTCATTTGAAATCACGATCAAGGATTTGACCGAAACGGTGGCCCGTGTGACAGGGTTCAAAGGGGAAATCCGATGGGATGCGACAAAGCCCAACGGACAGCCACGCCGCAAGCTGGACACGACCAAGGCGGAGCGGGAGTTTGGATTCAAGTCCACGATTTCTTTCGAGGCGGGGCTCAAGGAAACGGTGGCGTGGTACGAGCAGAATCGAGCCCGGCTGGGAATTTGAAGCGCCACGAGCGGATCAAGGACGGGAAAGGGAATAGCCCACCTGCGAGCGGCGTTGATTGATTCATTGTGTCCCCAAATGTCCCATTATGCGCCACGACACCCTGTCGTTTTCCATGATGGGGAGAAGGGGGGGCAATTAATTCCGCCGAATTCCGCCGGAGGTGCGTCCCTATCAGGGGTATCCGTTTACCTAATCGTAGGTGTGTCCCAAGCCGACAGGGAACTCTGGTAGTGGCGGCGGTAATCCTGTAGATAATTGTGATCGTGAACTTCAGAACACGGGCGGTAAGAGAGGATTATTATGACAACACTGAATGCCATCGTTTCGTTTTTGGATAAGACTTTGAACGTGGCGGCGTTTAAGGATGATTCGCATAATGGGTTGCAGGTTGAAAATGCCGGGCCGATTAAACGTGTCTGCGTTGGCGTGGATGCCTCGCTGGCATTCTTTAAGCGAGCGGCGGAACACAAGGCGGACTTGCTGATTTGTCATCACGGATTGAGCTGGGGGGATTCGCTGAAGCGGATCACAGACCTTAATTACCGGCGGATCAAGTTCCTGATGGATCATAATATGGCGGTGTATGGTTGCCATCTGCCGCTGGACGCGCATCCGGTGTTGGGGAATAACGCGCAAATCTGCAAGGGGTTCGGGTTGCGACGCCTGCAACCGTTCGGGGATTATCACGGCATGGCGCTTGGATTCAGCGGGGAACTGCCGAAGACTATGCCCTATGCCGACTTTAAGAAGCAGGCGCACCGGTTGTTTGGCAATACGGTTTGCTCATTGGATTTCGGTAAGCGCGCTGTGCGGACCGTGGCGGTGGTTTCCGGCGGAGCGGCGGACCAGATTGTCGAGGCAGGGGAGAAGGGGATCGACGTTTATGTGAGCGGTGAGCCTAAATTGAAAGCGCATAATCTGGCGCAGGAGTATGGGATCAATGCGTTTTTTGGCGGGCATTATGCGACGGAGGGATTCGGGGTCAAGGCCGTGGCGGGATTGTTGAGGAAGCGGTTTGGTGTGGAGACGGAATTCATTGATATGGGGATTCGGCTGTGAAGGAGGGGTGGAGCCGGTGGCTGGAGTTGGCGGAGAAGGAAGTGGCACGGACGATTGGACGTTTGCCTGTCCGCCTGCGAAAGGAAGTCGGGGCTTTGCCGGTCACTTATGAAGCACAGCCGAGTCGGGGATTGATTGATGAGGGGATTACTCCCGACACGATGGGGTTGTTCGTGGGGCCATCGTTTGAGGAAGAAACGTCATCGGGAGCTGACGTGCCGTCGCAGATCATCTTGTTTCTGGACGTGATCCGTGAAGAGGTGGATGGAGATGAGTCTGAGTTTTTGAGGGAGGTGCGTCGCACTTATCTGCATGAACTTGGGCATTATCTTGGCTTGGACGAGGATGGATTGGAAGACAGGGATTTGGGATGACCATGGCTTACTTCGTGCTTTCAAATGTTGAACAGGAATTGCATGACCGGAGTCCGGTGATTGGGCTCGCGGCCAGGAAACTGAAGGTGAGCCGTGAGGATATCCGGGATGTTGTGATTCTGCGGGAAGCGCTTGATGCGCGGAAGAAAGTGCGAATCCACCGGGTTTACACGTTGGCGGTCCGGTTGCGGGATGATTCGGTTCCGGGCGGATTTAAGGAATATGTTTTTCCGGAGCTGGATTTAGCGGGCGGGATTCACCAGCCTGAGGAGCGGCCTATTATTGTCGGGCTTGGTCCGGCCGGTCTGCTTTGCGCTTTGGTGCTAGTGCGGAAGGGGTATCGGCCGTTGATTCTTGAGCAGGGGAAGCCGGTGGGTGAGAGGTTGGCGGATGTGAGGGCGATCGCGGAATCGGGGGCGCTGGATGAGCATAGCAACGTGTTGTTTGGCGAGGGTGGGGCGGGGGCTTTTTCCGACGGGAAGCTGACGGCTCGCAACCAGAGCGCGGAGACGGATTATTTCCACAAGGCGCTCATTGCTTTTGGCGCGGACCCGCGCATTGGTTATCAGGCCAAGCCACATCTGGGCAGTGATCAATTACGGACGATCATTCCGGCGATCACGAAGCAGTTGGTGGAGCAAGGAGTTGAAATCCGGTACGGGTGGGCGGTGACGGGGGTTCGGAGCGGGCGTGGGAATCGCCTGGAGGTGATTTCGGACAAAGGTGTGTGCGTGTCGGATGGAGTGATACTGGCGATCGGGCATAGCGCGGATGAGTTATACAAGGAGTTGTTTGATGGCGGTGTGGCCATGGAGAAGAAGCCGTTTGCGGTGGGGGCGCGGGTGGAGCATCCGCGGGGCTTCATTGATGAGTGGCAATTCGGGCGCGGGTTTGACACGGGGCTGACTGGGCCAGCGGATTACAAGCTGACGGCGACGACGAGGGACGGGCGCGGGGTGTATAGCTTCTGTGTGTGTCCGGGCGGGGAAATTATCAACGCCAGCAGTCGTGCTGGGCATGTGTGCGTGAATGGCATGAGTTGGAGTGAACGAAGCGGGATTGTCACCAACGGCGCGATTGTGGTCTCGGTGCTTCCGGCGGATTTACCGGAGCATCCGTTGGCGGGATTGGATTTTCGGCGGCGGATGGAGGAAGTTTGCCATGGGGCGGGGCCCCAAGTGGCGCCAGCCCAGAACCTTCGTGATTTCATGGCGGGCAGAATGGGGAAGGCGGGGAAGAGTTCGTATCGGCCCGGGACTTTTGATGCTGATCTCAACACGCTATTGCCGGCACTCGTTGCCGAGGGGTTGAGATTCGGATTCACCCAGTTTGACCATCAGATTCGCGGGTTTATCCAGAATGGGGTATTGGTGGCGCCGGAGACAGGGACGTCAGCGCCGGTGAGAATATTGAGGGATAACGAGACCTATCAGTCGCTGACCATGTCGGGCTTGTATCCGATTGGTGAGGGGGCGGGGTATGCGGGCGGGATTGTTTCGAGCGCGGCGGATGGGATCCGGTTGGCGTGTCGTTTCAAGGGGCGATGACACATGACCGCTTGACTTAGCGGGGTGGCTTTGGTTGTTATGGGCAAATTATTTTATGAGGATTGAAATGTCTGAAACACCGTATGGTTTATTGTTGCAGGGCGATGCGTCTGAATTGCAGAGGGAAATGGATAAATTCCTGGCGCAACCCGTGGATATGGAGTGGATTCCGGAGAACGATAATCCCGGGCGTTTCCAGACGACGATCCGGAAGCCGGTTTCCGTGACGGGGCCGGGAACGTTTTTCGGCAAGGCCCAGCGGACGTTGAAGTTTGAGCCGTCGGAGGTTGAGGGGTGGTGGCTGGACCGTACGGATTTACCGGATTCCATGCCGATCCGTGTTTCTGCTGGCAACATCTGGACTACGCAGAGGAACATCGTTTTGTGTAGTGGGTCGCCGCATAATTATGTGCGCATGGTGGAGCATATTGTTGCCCTGCGGTTGGCGATGCGGTTGGATAACGTGAAGATCTCGATGGAGTCCGGTGATCCGCCGTTGTTTGACCGCGGCAGTATGGATTTGGTGGAGGCGATTGAAAGCGCCGGTATTTGTGAGACGACAACCCCGGTGCAGTATGTGACGGTCCGGAAGCCTGTGGCGATCATGGGGCCTAACGGGAGTTTCCTGGTGGTCAAGCCGTGTACCGGAGGGGCCCCGGCGCTGGATTTGGATTGCGCGGTGAATTTCAAGACGGCGATCGGGCAACAGAGGCTTCGGATGCGATTGACGCCGGAGACGGGGCGGCATGGGGCGTTGGCACGCACGAATTGTTCGTTTACGCAGATGGCCTTTGTAAGGACCATCGGGCAGTTGTTTGCCGACATGCGCCATCTGGGGTATACGACCAGGAATATCCTGATTGCCGGACGGTGGCGGTATTACAACAAGCCGATGATATTCCATGAAGGGAAGTCGCTTGAGGCTGTGTGGCATCGGGCGATTCTGGATTTGGTGGCGGCGTTGGCCCTGATTGACACCGGTCGATTTGTGGGAACGGTGCAGTCGTATAAAGCAGGGCATTCGCTGGATTGCACGTTGGTTCGTCATCTTTTTGACCGCAACCTGCTTTGCCCGTATAAGCCGGAGGAGTGAGGCGGGGGCATTTGAGATCTGAGATTTAAGATTTCAGACAGCAAGGGGAGACGGGGGATCTTTAGGGTAATGAGCGAGGCATAGATGAATTATATTCAAGGGTTTAGAAATCCTGCGGCCGCCGCCACGATCCAGAGCCGCCTTGCCGAGTTGGCCGCCGGGCTTCAGCCTGCGGGGCGGCGGGTAAATGTCATGGAGGTGTGCGGGACCCACACGATGGCCATTGCCCGGTATGGGATTCGAGATGTGCTTCCCGCCAACGTGGAATTGATCAGTGGGCCTGGGTGTCCCGTTTGCGTGACGCCCGCGAGTTATATTGATGTGGCTATTGCCCTCGCGGAGAAGGGCATGATTGTGGTGAGCTTTGGGGATATGCTGGCGGTTCCGGGAGCCAACTCCACGCTGGCGGAATGTCGCGCACGGGGAGGGACAGTGGAGGTTTGCTACAATCCGATGAGGGCGGTTGAGCTTGCCGAGACGAATCCGACCCGTGAGGTTGTATTCCTGGCCATTGGATTCGAGACGACGATTGCGCCGGTGATTTGCCTGGTGGAGCAGGCTGAGCGGCGGAGTTTGAAAAATTTGTCCTTATTGACGGCGTTCAAGTTGGTGCCGCCCGCATTGCATGCGTTGCTGTCCGATCCATCGATCCGGATTGATGCGTTTTTATGTCCGGCGCATGTCAGCGCCATTATCGGGGCAGACGCTTATCTGCCGTTCGCGGAGCAGTACCGGGTTCCGTGCGTGGTTGCGGGATTTGAACCGCTGGATATTCTTTACGGGATGCAGGGAATCCTGGAGCAGATTCAGCGCGGGGTGGCCGAGGTGGCGAACGAGTATGCGCGTGTGGTTACGCCGGGCGGGAATCGCAAGGCGCAGGAAATCATGGCGACTTATTTGCAACCGGTGGATGCGGCATGGCGGGGGATTGGGGTGATTCCGCAGAGCGGGCTGGGATTGAAGACGGAGTATGCGGCATATGACGCGGAGCGGCGGCATGGAATGACGGTGGAGCTCGGGAACGAGAATCCGGCTTGTTCCTGTGGCGAAGTGCTGAAGGGGAAGATGAAACCGCCAGCCTGCGCGTTGTTTGGGACCGGATGTACGCCGGATCATCCGGTGGGCCCCTGCATGGTCAGCGCGGAAGGGACCTGTGCGGCGTACTATAAATACGTTAGACGTGAAGCGTGAAGGGGAAGAGTTATGCGTGATGAGGCGTTGATACAACTCGGGCATGGGGGCGGGGGATTGCTGTCGAGGGACCTGATTCGCGAGGAGATTGTGTCGCGGTTTGGTGTTGGTGCGTTGCGCGGGCTTCCGGACGCGGCCACGTTACCGATGCCGGCTGGCCGGGCGTTGGTGTTCACGACGGACGGGTATGTGGTCCAGCCGATTGAGTTTCCGGGCGGGACGATTGGTGATCTTGCGGTGCATGGGACGGTTAATGATATTGCCGTTTGCGGCGGGCGGCCCAAGTGGCTGTCGTTGTCGTTGATTCTTGAGGAGGGATTGCCGAGGGCGACGTTGACGCGGGTGTTGGATTCCATCAAGCGGGCGGCGGACGATTGCGGGGTGACGGTGGTCACGGGGGACACCAAGGTTGTGGCGCGCGGGCAATGCGACGGCATGTATGTGACCACGTCGGGGATAGGTGAGTTGATGGAAGGGTTCTCCCTGAGTGCGGACGGGGTGCGGGAGGGTGACCGGATTTTGGTGAGTGGTCCGCTGGGTGATCACGGTATGGCTGTGCTTGCGGCGCGGAAGTCCATTGCCATCAGCAACGGGCCACAGAGCGACACGGGGCCGGTACATCGACTGGTGCAGGCGGTGCAATCGGTGGCTGGCTATGTGCGGTTCATGCGTGACCCGACGCGTGGCGGATTGGCGGCGACGTTAAACGAGTTGGTGGAAGATCGTCCGGTGGGTGTGCTGTTGCGTGAGGAGAGTCTGCCGTTTTCCGCCGGGGCGCGCGCGGTGGCGGAGATGCTTGGGCTGGATTTATTACAGGTGGCATCGGAGGGGCGCATGGTGCTGGTGTGTGATCCACAAGTCGCCGGGGTGATCCTTGATTGCTGGAGAGCGTTGCCGGAGGGTCGGTTGGCGACGGAGGTTGGTGTTGTGACCGGCAGGAACGGGCGTGTGATTCTGGAGACGGTTGCCGGTGGACAGAGGTTGGTGGATGTGCCGAGGGGTGAATTATTGCCGAGGATTTGCTGATGCAGAGAAACAGAAGTCAGGAGACAGAAGTCAGAATTCAGAATGGGGACTGGATCCGAAGACGTGTGATTTAAGAGGAAGAACAAGTTGTTGGGTGCGAAGATGGATCCACATAATACAAGATGATGGTTTAACAGATTCTGGATGCTGACTACTGAATTCTGAATACTTTGGAGTTGCTCATGCATGAATTATCTATAGCGATGGCGTTGGTTGAGCAGATGGAGAAGGTGGCTCGGGAGCAGAAGGCTGCGGCCGTGCCAAAGGTCACGGTGACGGTCGGGGCTCTTTCGGGTGTCGATCCGGAGGCGTTGAAGGGGGCGTTTCCGCTGGCGGCCGAGGAGTCGGTGGCGGCGGGGGCGGAACTGGTGATTGAGTGGATCAAGGCATCGGTGCAGTGCAGGGCCTGCGGCAAGATATCGCAACCGGAGGCACCGTTCATTTATTGCGAGGGATGCAAATCGTCCGATGTGGAAGTCAAGTCGGGGCGTGAGTTGTACATTACCTCGATTGAGGTAGATGTTGCCGAGTGAGGTGGGGAGGCGTAGGCTGGTCGCCATGAAGGGGAGCCGTTATGAAGAAGATGGATTTTCAGGACGACCCGCTCAAGTTCGCCTCGTTGCTGGCGCATCAGATCCAGTCGCCGTTGAATGCCGTTAGCGCGGCGCTTCAAAGTGTTTTGGGCGAGTACGCGGGGCCGGTGGCGTCGGGGCTCCGGGGGCCCCTGGAGCGGGCGAATGAACGGTGTGATCAAGCGATCCAGTCTGTCAGGCGGATGCTCACCATTATCCAGACGGGGGCAGGGCAGGCGCCGGGTGAGCCGCCCGCCCTGTTGAATTCCGTGATCCGGAGTGTGCATGCGCGCTTTGTGGCCGAGGCGATGCAACGGGATATTACCCTGCAATTGGATCTGCAAGGGTTGCCGGTGAGGGTGCGACCGGGCGAAGCGGCGCTGACGGAGGCGCTGGGTGCGTTGGTGAGTAATGCCTTGAAATACACGCCGGATCAAGGGCGTGTGCGCATCACGATCTGCCCAGTGACCGACGAGGCGTATGTGCGGGTCGTGGTGGCTGATTCGGGGATCGGGGTTGCCGATGTTGATCCAGAGAAGATTTTCAGTCCATTCTATCGGTCAAGTACGGTGAGGCATTCCACGCGGCCGGGGGTGGGACTTGGCCTGGCGTTTGTGAAAAGCGTGGTTGAGGCGGCGGGTGGTCAAGTTGGGGTGGGGAAATCCGCGGAGCTGGGAGGTGCGGAATTTTTTGTTGAGTTGGTATTGGCGGAACCGGAGGAGGAACGGCAAGCGGATGATCGGCGAGTGACTGGGCCCAAGGTGGTGATTGTTGGCGGGGTGACGGCGGGTCCGAAAGCGGCTGCTAAGATTATCCGGCTTATGCCTGATGCCGATGTGACGGTGATCGAACAGGGGAGTTTGCTTTCGTACGCAGGTTGCGGGTTGCCGTATTACGTGTCCGGTGAGGTGCGTGATCAAAAACGATTGCTATCCAGTCCGGCAGGAGTGGTTCGCGATCCCGTGTTCTTCCGCAACGTGATGAATGTTCATGTGATGAACCAGACGAAGGCGTGTGAAGTGGATGCGGATGGCAAGAGGGTGCTTGTTCGTGATTTACTCAGCGGGCATGAGCACTGGCTCTCCTACGACAAACTACTGCTTGCCACAGGGGCGTCGGCATATGTGCCCGATTCCCTGAAGACGAAGCTTAAGCAGGTGTACACGTTGCACGGCATGCATGACGCCGAGGGGTTGCGCAGTGCGATGGCGGAGACCATGGCCCGGGATGTTGTCACTGTCGGCGGTGGCCTGATCGGCATCGAGATGACAGAGGCTTTGGTGCGTAAGGGGGCGCGAGTGACGATCGTGGAGAGGCTCCCCTTTATTCTTCCGATCCTGGATCTGGATATGGCGGTTCTTGTGGAGCGTCATTTGGAATCGCATGGGGTCCGGATAGTGACGGGCGCGACGGCGACGGGATTGGAGGGTGAGGCGGCGGTGAAGGCGGTGGTGACGGACAAGGGGACGTTTCCTGCGGACATGGTTATTCTGGCGTGCGGCATTCGTCCAAATGTGGAGTTGGCGGAATCGGCGGGAATTGTGTTGGGTGAGACAGGCGCCATCCGTGTCGACGAAATGTTGAGGACGAACCAGCCGGATATTTTTGCGGCGGGGGATTGCACTCAAAGCACGCACCGGTTGACAGGCAAACCCTGTTATATTCCGCTGGGCTCCACGGCGACCAAGCAGGGGCGGGTGGCGGCGGTGAATATTTGCGGTGGGTCCGACCGGTTTCCCGGGGTGCTGGGGAGTTCGATTTGCCGCATTTTTGACTACACGGTGGCGCGAACGGGCTTGGGAGCGGATGAGGCGCGGCAAGCGGGATATGATGTGGTAACAGTGCAAGCGCCGGGACTGGACCGGGCGCATTACCTGCAGTCGGCCAGCATGATCATGATGAAGCTGATTGTCGATCGCGGGACCAGGAAACTGCTTGGCGTCCAGACGGTGGGTCCGGGAGCGGGAGACAAGCGGGTGGATGTGGCTGCGCTGGCGATAGCGACGGGGCGCACAGTGGACGAGTTGGCGAATGAGGATTTGTGTTACGGGCCATCATTCTCGACGGCCATCGACAACCTGATGACGGCGGCCAATGTGGCGCGTAACAAATTGGATGGGACTCTGGAGGGGATCTCCCCGCAGGAGGTTCACGAGAAGCTCATGCGCCGTGATGATTTCATTTTTCTCGATGTCCGGGCGCCGGGCGAGTTCGAGCAACAGAGGTTACCGCGCTCATTGTCGTTGCCGCTCGGGGCGTTGCGCGAGCGATTATCGGAATTGCCCCGCGACAAGATGCTGGTATTGTTCTGCGACATTGCATTGCGCGCCTACGAAGGGGCGTTGATCCTCAAGGCGGCGGGGTTCAAGCAGGTGCGGGTGATGGAAGGCGGGATGGCCATGTGGCCGTTTGAGAAAATTGAGTAGTGGAGCCGGGTATCGCCGGAGAGAAAGCAAGGACAGCTATGTGTAAAGATTGTGGTTGCGAGGAAGCTGGAAAGCACGGGCATCACTATTTTCATGATCACGGGGATGGGCATGTTCACAGTCATGGACATCATCACGGGGACCATACCCATGAGCACAGTCATGCCGAGCTTTCGGCAACGGAGCGGCGCACGATCGCGCTGGAGCGAAAGGTGCTTTCCGAGAACGATGCCAAGGCGGAGGCGAACCGCCAGTGGCTAGCGAAGCATGGCGTGGTTGCCATCAACATGATTTCATCGCCGGGCTCCGGGAAGACCTATTTGCTTGAGCGCACATTGGAGAGGCTGAGAGGGCGGGTGGCGTGCGCCGTGATTACTGGTGACCAGCAGACGGACAATGACGCGCGCCGGCTGGCGGGAAAGGGGGCGGTGGTGCGGCAGATCGAGACGATCAGTGCTTGCCATCTGGATGCCGAACGCGTGGGACAGTTGCTGCCCGAGGTCACCGAGGGCGGAATCAAGCTGCTGTTCATTGAGAATGTCGGCAATCTTGTTTGTCCGGCGGCGTTTGATTTGGGCGAGCAGTTCAAGGTGGCGTTGCTTTCGACAACGGAAGGCGAGGACAAGCCGGTGAAGTATCCGACTTTGTTCGGGATGGCACCTGTGGTGGTGCTGACGAAAATGGATTTGGCGCCACATCTGGATTGGAACCTGGCAAAGTGCCGTGAATATCTGAGGAAGATTCATCCCGGAGTGTTTGTCTTTGAATTGAGCGCCAAGACCGGGCAGGGGATGGACGCTTGGATTCAGTATCTTGAGAATTTGGCGGTGTAGGCGAGTTGGCCGCCGGGCGTCGGCGAGCGACGCCCCTACAAGGAGACGGAGAGCCAGATGGAGACGGTACGTGACATTCTGGAGCGGAAGGGATCAGTGATCCGGACCATTACCAAGAGTGACACGGTGTTTGAAGCGGTCCGGCGTATGGATGAGTTCCAGGTGGGTGCGTTGCTGGTGATGGAGGGAGACAAGTTGGCGGGGATTATCACCGAGCGCGATTATGCTCGCAAAGTGATACTCAAGGGGAAGGCTTCGGCGACGACTCTGGTGGATGAGATCATGAGTCACCGCGTGACGCACGTGAGGACGGAGGATACTGCGGAACACTGCATGACGCTTATGACGGAGCGGAAGGTGCGGCATCTCCCAGTGATGGATCACGGCAAGGTGATTGGAATGGTGTCGATACGCGATTTACTGGTGGGTCATTCGGCCATGAATGCGTTTATCGCCCAGCAGTTGAAAGCGCAATAAGGGGCGAGGACAAGCGCCCAATTGGGAAAGCGGCGTCAAGTAGTCGCATTCCATACATTAAGAGCGCCCGTGAGGACACGGGCTACTACACCAAGGTCAAGGCAGGAGACCGATTTCCTTCAAGCATTCCGCCAGTTTCTTTTTGTTCGCCGCTGTGGTTTCGCACAGGGGCAGGCGATAGGTTTCCTCGATCAACCCGGCCATGGCCATGGCGGCCTTGATGGGAATGGGATTGGTGTCGATGAAGATATCGGTGAAGAGGCGGTGGTATTTGGCGTGCAAGGCTTGCGCCTCGGCCCAACGTCCGGCTGCGGCAGCATGCACCATGTCGGCCACCGGTTTCGGTGCGATGTTCGAGGCAACGCTGATGACACCCTTGCCGCCGACGGCCATCATCGGAAGTGTCAGGGAGTCGTCGCCGGAAAGCACGGTGAGTGAGCAGGCGCGCAGGATGGAGCTAACGCGGTCCACGCTGCCGGCGGCTTCCTTAATGGCGACCACCTTGGGATGACTGGCGAGTCGGGCCACGGTGGAAATATCGATCTCGCGACCGGACCGGCCGGGAACATTGTATAGCACAACGGGCAGACCGAGGTCGGCGACGGCGGAGAAGTGGCGGTATAAACCTTCCTGATTCGGCTTGTTGTAATACGGGGTGACCTGAAGCGTGCCATCCGCTCCGGCGTCCAAAGCGTGTCTGGTCAAGGTCAGTGCCTCGGCAGTGGAGTTGGCACCGGTTCCCGCGATGACCTTGAGTTTGCCTTTGCCTGCGGCAATACAGGTCTCGATAATTTTTTCATGCTCATCGACATCCACGGTGGGTGATTCCCCGGTGGTGCCGACAGGAACGATACCGTCCATTCCGCCTTCGATTTGCATGGCAACGAGGGCGCGGAGTTTTCCATAGTCCACGCTACCACTGCTGTTAAACGGTGTGACGAGTGCTGTATAGGCGCCTGTAAACATGATGTCTTCTCCCTTAAACTGTGGGGCAATATTGAATTCAGGTATGAGGTATGAGATTTCAGGACGTAAATTTCAAGTGCATTCTGCGGCAATCAACTCTTCGCGTGTTTCGCGTCGTCGGATCAAGGTGGCGACTTTGCCATCCACCATGACTTCGGCGGGGCGCAGGCGGCTGTTGTAAGTTGACGCCATTGAAAATCCGTAGGCACCGGCGCTGAGGGCGACCAGCAAGTCGCCTTCGCCGACGGCCGGGAGTTCGCGGTCCTGCGCGATGAAGTCGCCGGACTCGCAAATCGGTCCGACGAGGTCGCCGATGACTTTTTTTTCCGTGGCGGTTACCGGCAGGATTTCGTGGTGGGCTTGATAGAGAGACGGGCGGATGAGGTCGTTCATGGCGGCGTCGGCCACGATGAAGGTCTTGAAGTGGCTCGCCTTGACGTATTGGACTCGGCTGACGAGAACGCCGGCATTGCCAACGATGCTGCGTCCCGGTTCCATGACCACCTGCAAGCCGATCTCATTCAAGGTTGGCATCACGGTTGCGGCGTAGGCGGAGGGCGACAGGGATTCCTGTTCCGGCTTGTACTTGATGCCGAGTCCGCCGCCGATATCCAGATAGCGGAAGGTGGGGTACTTGGCTTTAAGTTGCAGGCACACCGACTTGATTTTCTGGAGCGCCTCGCCAAACGGATCGGCGGCGAGGATTTGCGATCCAATGTGGACGTGCAATCCGGCGATTTCGATGTTTGGAAGTGTGGCGGCGCTTTCGTAGGCCTTGAGGGCGCGCTCCAAATCCAAGCCGAACTTGTTTTCCTTCTTGCCGGTGCTGATGTACTTGTGTGTCTTGGGGTCAACGTCGGGGTTGACGCGGAAGGCGATGCGAGCCTTGAGGCCGAGGCGCTTGGCGCATTCGGAAATACGCTGGGCTTCCGGCTCCGACTCCACGGTGAAGAACAGGATTTGCTCTGTCAGGGCGTATTCGATTTCCTCGCGTGTCTTGCCAACGCCTGCGAACACGATCTTGTTGGCGACGCCGCCAGCCTTGAGGACGCGGAACAATTCACCCCCGGAGACGATATCGAATCCCGAACCTTCGGCGGCGAGGGTTTTGATGACGGCTGCATTGGAGTTTGCCTTGACTGAATAGCAGATGAGCGGTTTGGTGTCGGCCATGGCGGAAGCGATGGCGCGATAGCGTTCGCGCAAGTGGGAGCGGCTGTAGATGTAGAGGGGAGTGCCGTAGCGATTGGCCAAGTCCTCGATGGCGACGTCTTCGGCAAAAAGTTTTCCTGAACGATAGCTGAATTCCTGCATAACGTGTTCCTGATTTTGTTTTTGGAGCGCAATAGCTATCACAAAGCCTGCGGGGTTGCAAGAGAGCGGGGAAGGAGAAATGGAGGGTTCAGGAGGGAGAATTTGGACATTAGACTTCGGAGCGGAGGGAGGAGAGGAGGGTGGCCATGTCAGTGGGGAGAGGAGCTTCGAAGATCATGGGGGAGCCGGTGCGCGGGTGGAGGAGGGAGAGACGGGCGGCGTGGAGCATCTGACGGTCTGGACAAGGGATTGGGAGCTCGAATTTTCCGCGGCGCCCGTATTGAGGGTCGCCAACAATGGGGTGGCCAAGGAAGGTCATATGGACGCGGATCTGGTGTGTGCGGCCGGTCTCGATTTTCACTCGGAGGAGGGCGGTGTCCTGGAAGGTTTCCGCTGTTTCGTAGGAGGTAATGGCCGGGCGTCCGGAGATGGGAGTGGCGCTCATACGCTTGCGGTCGCGCGGGTGACGGCCAATCAGGGTTTCGGCGCGCCCGTTGGGGGGGCGGGGTATTCCCCAGACGAGGGCGAGGTATTCCTTGGTGACTTTGCGGTGCCGGAACTGGCTGACGAGAGAGGCCATGGCGTGGGCGTTTTTGGCGACGACCATGACGCCGGTTGTGTCCCGATCCAGACGATGGACGATGCCGGGGCGTTTCTCGCCACCTATTCCGGCGAGGTCTGGGCAATGGGCGAGAAGGGCGTTTACAAGGGTTCCCGAGGTATGGCCCGCGGCGGGGTGAACAACTAGGCCGGCCGGCTTATTGATGACAATGATGTCGGCATCCTCGTGGAGGACATCCAGCGGGATGGCTTCGGGCAGGAGGGAGGACTCTGCGGGAGGGGGGACTTCGACGGTTACGGTGGCCTGGCGTGGAAGTTTCTGGCCCGGCTTGACCGGGCGGTCATTCAGGCGGATATGACCGGATTCGATCAGGGATTGGATTCGGGAGCGCGACAGGGTGGTGAGGTTGGAACTCAACCAGACGTCGAGACGTTTTCCGTAGCCCTCAGGCTTTACGATGAAGGTTTCTTTCATGGCGGCGAAGGAGGGTCCACATGATGAGGCCGGCGGCAATCAAGCCGAGGCTGATGAGTTGGGCGGCGTTCAGGAATCCCGCTTGCAGGCGGTCATCACCCCGCAGGAATTCCAGCATGAAACGGCCGATTGGGTAGATGATCAGGTACAGGGCGAGCAACAGGCCGGGTGGGTTGTGGGGAGTTTTTCTGATGAAAACCCGGAGCAGCAGGAGGTAGACGATGAGATTGAAGGCGGCCTCGAATAATTGGACGGGGTAGCGGGAGAGCCAGAAGGTGGAGCAGGAGGGGTAATCGACCAGGCGTCCGTGGCAACAGCCGTTCAGGAAACAGCCGATACGGCCGAGGGCGTGGCCCAGGGGGAGGGCGGTTACGGTGAAGTCGGCGAGGGAGAGGAAGGATTCGTGGTATCGTTTTGACAGGACATGGAGGGTGATGGTGGCGCCGATGAGACCGCCGTAGAATACCAGGCCGCCTTGATCCACGCGGATGATTTCCATGGGGGCGTTTTTGAAGTAGCTGAAATTGGCGATGACGTAGGCGACTCGGGCGCCCGCGACGCCGCCGATCATGAGCCACAGGGCGAGGTCGCCGGCGATGGAGGTGTCGCGTCCGGTTTTCCTGCCGAGAAGGGTCCAGTGGAGCATGGCGGCCATGAAGGCTGAGGCCATCAGGAGGCCGAACCAGTAGACAGGTCTTGAACCGATATGGAAACAAATTGGATCGATCATTTCTACATTCCTATGGACATCATTTCCTTACTATGCACAATAGATTGCTGAAGACACAATATATTCCCGACTATGGAATCGCAACAAACGGAAATATTAACAGAGCAAGTTTCAGAAATGACATGCTCTTCCTGCCAGCACGCTTTCGATGTGGCGGGAATACCTTCTTTTGAGGAGATTGTTTGTCCGGCGTGTCACACTCCCCAATTGGTGCCGGCGCGGCTAGGCGCATTCCTGTTGGTTGAACTGCTGGGCAAAGGGGGAATGGGCGCGGTTTATCGGGGGAAAGACATCGCCCTTGGGCGATTGGTGGCCGTGAAGGTCTTGTTGAAGTCACTCGGGTCCAATCCGGAGTTTGTGGCGACTTTCAGGAATGAGGCCAAGGCGGCGGCTGCATTGAACCATCCCAACATCGTGCAGATTTACTCATTCGGGATGGAGCATGGGCAACCGTACATGGTGATGGAGTTGCTTGAGGGCGGGCGGGTGGACCAGATGATGTCCCTCGGTGAAATGATGAATGAGACCCAGGCCTTCAAGATAGTGCTTGAGACGGCGGAAGGGTTGAGCGCGGCGGCGGGCATTGGGTTGGTTCACGGTGATGTTAAGCCTGAAAACATCCTGATGGATGGTAACGGGGTGGCCAAGGTGGTGGACTTCGGGTTGGCGCAGTTCAAGAAGAAGGCCGAGGCGGGTGCGACATCGCAGGGGATATGGGGGACGCCATACTACATTGCGCCGGAAAAGGTGCGAGGCCATCAGGGCGATGCGAAATCAGACATTTACAGTCTGGGCGCGACGTTATTCCACATGTTGACGTTGAAGCCTCCTTTTGATGGGGAGACGCCGATCGCCGTGGTTAAGGCGCGACTGGCTGCCCCGGCTCCGGACGTGCGAACGATCCGTCCGGACGTGGATCCGGAAGTGGCGGCCATTGTGGCGCGTATGCTGGAGAAGGAATCTGCGCGACGTTATCCGACCTATGCATCTTTGTTGAGCGACATGCATAAGGTGTTCTTGAAGCTGAAGCCAATACCGGTTCAAGCGGCCCCGGCGGCGCTTTCCAAGCGAGACGGCAAGATTGTCCTGACGAAGAAAAAGGCGGTGATAACGGTAGGGCAACAGCAGACGACAGGGCCGCTGACTGTGGTTTCGGGCGCTATTGAGGAGCCTATTTCGCTTGATGAGGAACCTGTTTCGCAGACACTTTGGACGAAGCACAAGAAGTTGATTTTAATCGCCAGTTCTGTGGTGGTGCTCCTGTCGCTTATTGGAGGAGTGACGGCGTGGGTTAAGAAAGCAAACGCCGATAAAGCGCGATTGACGGCCGAGCAGACGGATGCGGTCCGGCTGGAGGAGATCAAGACGCAGGCCAACAAGATATGGAGCGATATCTACACGCTGATGATCAAGTCAGCCAAACGAACGGAGTTTGTCAGGGCCTGGGTAAAGGAGGCAGAGGCCTTGTTTGCCAGTATGGCAAGCGAGACCAATAATCTTCTGGATGAGGCTGTGATTAACGAGGTGGCGGTCAAGGTGCCGCCGATGGTGGCTGACGTGAAAAAACTGGCCACGGAGTCGGTTGCGCAGGCCTTGGCCGAAGTGAGGGGTGTAACGAATTCGCTGAATATCGGGCGGGAGGCGATATATCAATCCACCAATTCCGCGCAGGCGGAAGCCATTTTGCTGACGTTGACGAACCTGCCGGGCTTGTCGCAGGCGAAGTATGCAGCATTGGAAGCGGAAGTTTCGCGAGGCGAGACGGCATTGAAAGCGCTTGCGGAGATGGATAAGCGAATTGCGGACTTGGCCAGGGTGCAGAAGGCGGAGAAAGCCAAGCTGGAGAAGGAGCGGTTGGCGGCGGAGAAGAAGCAAAAGGCGGAAGAGGCGAAACGGCGCCAACAGGAAGCCATTGAGAAGAAGGCGCCGGCCGAGATGGCTTTGATTCAGAAGACTCGGAAATCCAATGCGGCGCTGATGCAGAAAAACCAATTCAAGCAGGCCTTTGAGGCAATGTCGGCTATTGGAACAGGAATTAAGTCCACACAAGGGATGGCTGAGCATGCGGCGGCGGTGGAGCGGTATCAGATGATGATGGAGCTCAAGGCTTTTATCATTGAAGGGATACGCAATGATTTCAAGAAGCATCCGGAATCAGGATTCCGGTATGGATGGCTGGTGAATGGTGTCCCCAGCCGTGATGTCTTGGGGGCGGACGAGAATAACGTGATGGTTCGTGGGGGCCCCGTGCCTTGGACGGATGTTTCGCCGGCGCAGATAATAAGGTTTATCACGGAGTACAAGGGTGCGGGAGGGGTTGCCAAGCCGGAGGCCGGGCGGCCATTGTTGGGCGCTGCGGCATATGTGCTGGAGGCTGGCGCCGGTAGCAAGAGTTCAAAGAAGCTGGCGAGTGAACTGGCGAACGAGGCGGTTAGCGTGGCTCCTGAGCTTGGCGCAAAGGCCAAGTCGGTCCTGCCGGAATTATTCTGACGTCAGCGCCCGGGGTCCAACTGGAGCCGCACGGTCCGAATGACATCCTTCCCGAAAGCCGTCTGCAGATTAGCCAGCAGTTCCCGTGAGGCGTATCGCTTGAGCTCGCTGAGCCACGGTGAGCTATCGACATAAATGGTCAGGTCACCGTTATTCAGGATTCCAGGTCTGGTATGGGCGGCCACGGCTTTGCCGACGGTGGACTCCCATCGTTCCTGAAGGTGGTTAACGCTTCGTGTTTCCTCGAGACGCAGGGTCTTGATGAAAGGCGCGATGAGTTTTGAGAACGGGATTCCGCCGTCCTGAAGCTTGGAGGGCAGGGTTGAGATCACGCGTTTTTTTAATGGATAAGCTGGCATGGTGGACTCAGCAGAAGACATCTCGTTTCCCGGCGCGGACATCATCCATCAGACTTTGTGATGTGGCGCGCTGGAGCGGGTTCATGCGTGCGAGGGTGCCGGCGATGAGTTGCTCGCCCGCCTGCCGGGTTTCTGGCGAGGCGTAGTCGATGAGGTATTCCAAGAAGGTTGAGAGCGCGTTGGGGTCGCAGTGGTATTTAATTTCGCCGGGCTTGGCCAGGTCCATGAAATCGGCGCCTGTGCGACCGAGCCGGTAGCAGGAGGTGCAGAAGGATGGAATATGGCCGAGCTGGGCGACGTCCCGGACGACTTCATCGAGGGATCGGTGATCGCCAAGGGAGAACTGGCTGAAGTCTTCCTTTTGGCCATCGCCATAGCCGCCGGGGTTGGTGCGGCTTCCGGCTGAAATCTGGGACACGCCGAGCGCGAATGTCTCGCGCCGGATGTTGGGATTTTCCCTGGTGGACATGATGATGCCGGTGTAGGGGACGGCGAGGCGCAGGATGGCGACAATTTTACGGAAATCGATATCCGACACCGGCTTGGGCGGGTGGGTCGCGATATCGGAGCCCGAGGCGGGTTCGAGGCGGGGAACGCTAATGGTGTGAGGGCCGACGCCGAAATTCGATTCAAGATGATGGCAATGCTGAAGCAAGGCCAGCAATTCAAAGCGCCAATCAGCCAAACCGAATAGGACGCCGATACCGATGTCGTCGATGCCGGCCTGGATGGCGCGTTCCGGCGCGGTGATACGCCAGAGATAGTCCTTTTTCCTGCCAGTGACATGTACGGCGTCGTAGGTGGCGCGGTGATAGGTTTCCTGAAAGAGTTGATAGGTGCCGATTTTTGCGGCGTGGAGCTGGCGGAATTCATCGACGGTCAGAGGCGCAACATTGACGTTCACGCGGCGGATTTCGCCGTGGTTTTCGCGGACGCTGTAAACGGTTTCGATGGATTTCAGGACATAGGAAAATCCCTCGCGGGGGTAGGATTCGCCGGCGACCAGGAGGACCCGCTTGTGTCCCTGCCGGATCAGGATACGGGTTTCCTCGGCGATTTCGGCCTGGGACAGGGCGAGACGTTTAAGTTCTGTGTTGCGCGACCTGAAAGCGCAGTAGAGGCAGTCGTTCGCGCACAGGTTTGAAATGTAGAGCGGGGCAAAGATGACGATGCGTTTTCCGTAGATTTGCTCCTTGAGCTTATTGGCGGCCGCGAATAATTCGCGCAGGAGGTCGGGGTCGCTAATGGAGGCGAGGACGGCGACGTCGGCGTGAGAGAGCCCCTTGAGTTCGCGGGCTTTGGTGAGGACGTCACGGACAAGGGAGGCGTCGGAGCGGGCGGCCGATTCCAGTGTGGAGGCGATGGCGGCTTCGTTGATTGGGCTCTTGAGCTCTTGTGTATTCATGAATCAGTGTTCCATGGAAAATACGTATTATAGCAAATGAGGCATGGATGAACAGAGGGAGGATTGGAGAGGGAGAGATCCGGGCGGGAAGCGCAGATATGGAACAGCAGATTAAGATTACGATTAAGATAGAGATATCCAAGGGACGCCGCATTATTGAATCGCTATTACATGGTGCTGGAAAACGGGGGGGAGTGAGAGTAAGAAGTCCTGCGCCATGGAAAACAGTGAAGAGGTGGTCAGGAATCTTGGGGAGCAGCCGATTGCGCGGCTGATGGCGGAGCGTGGGCTGAAGGCGAAGGATCTGGTGGCGGCCTCGACGGAGCAGATTACGCACAAGATGGTGTCCCGTGCCTGCAAGGGGCGACGGTTGACGCGGCATGTGCAGTTCAAGATTGTGAATGCCTACAATAAGGCGGCGGGTATGAATTGCGGGTTGGGGGATTTGTTTACGTATTGATTCGGACGGATCGGTCGTATCTGACGGATTGATGGTGTTTAAAACTTTGCCTGACAAATATTTGCGTTGGCGTTGCCATTCCGGGGGGAAATGGATAGACTACGCGAACTTTTTTCAGAGGAGCTTTGCGATATGTCTTCACAATGGAATTGGAAAGAACAACGCGCCAAGAATGCGTTTCTGGCTATGCAGGATGGCACCATTCTGCGCGGTCATTCCGTCGGCGCTCCCACTGATTCGCTGGGCGAAGTGGTGTTTAACACGGGGATGAGCGGATATCAGGAAATTTTGAGCGATCCGTCGTATAGCGGTCAGTTCGTGACCATGACCTATCCGGAAATCGGCAATACGGGGATGAACAAGGCAGATATGGAGAGCCGGAAGCTTTTCGCCAATGGGTTCATCATGCATTCGATGAATACACCCAGCAACTGGCGCGAGGAAGGGTCTCTGACGGAACATCTAGTCCGCGCGAACATTCCCGCCATTGCCGGGATCGACACGCGAGTGCTGACGACCAAGGTGCGGACAGAGGGGACCCAGCGGGCTTTCCTGTGCGTGACAGGCAAGGTTAGTGAGGCTGATGCGGTGAAGCAGGCCAAGGAGTGGTGCGGGTTGGACGGTCAGGATTATGCCAGCAAGGTTTCCTGCAAGGAGGCGTATCGCTGGGATGAGGATGGAACGCTGACGACCTCGTGGGGTGTGGCGGAGACATTGCCTTCGGTTGATTTAAGGATTGTGGCTTATGATTTCGGGATCAAGTGGAACATCCTGCGCGGATTGCGACTGCACGGCATGGACGTGATGGTGGTTCCGGCGATGACGCCTGCGGCGGATGTGCTAGCGATGAAGCCGGACGGGGTCTTCCTATCCAATGGGCCGGCGGACCCGGCGGCGGTGACTTACGCGATTGACGCGGCGAAGACATTGCTTGGGAAGGTGCCGATGATGGGGATTTGCCTGGGGCACCAACTTCTAGGTTTGGCCTGCGGGGGTAAGACCTTCCGGTTGAAATTTGGGCATCACGGGTGTAATCATCCGGTCAAGAACCTACAGACGGGGGCGGTGGAAATCACCTCGCAGAACCACAATTTCTCCGTGGATCCTGAATCGCTGGACAAGGGGGCTGTGGAGATCACGCATATCAATCTCAACGACCAGACGGTTGAGGGGTTGAAGCATCGCAAGGAGCCGATGTTCTGTGTGCAGTATCATCCTGAGGCGGCGCCTGGGCCCCATGATCCATACTATCTGTTTGAGAATTTCCGCAAATTGATCCGGGAGGCTTAAGATTATGCAGGGGCACAATTGGATCGCCATACTTGATTTTGGGTCGCAGTACAGCCAGTTGATCGCGCGACGCGTGCGTGAGCAGAAGGTGTATTCCGAGTTGTTGAGGTTTGACACGCCCGCCTCCGTGCTGGCGGCGCGCAAGCCGGCGGGGATCATTCTTTCCGGTGGGCCAGCTAGTGTTCTAGACAAGGGGTCGCCGCTTTGCGATCCGGCGTTGTATGACCTGGGTGTGCCGGTGCTGGGGATTTGCTATGGGCTGCAGATGACGGCCAAGTTGCTTGGGGGCGAGGTGAAGCCGGGGCGGGAACGGGAATATGGCAGTGCGCAGGTGAATGTGACCGAGGCGGGTGATTTGTTCCGCGGGTTGACCGGCACTTTGGATGTGTGGATGAGCCATGGCGATCAGGTGGAGAAGATGCCGCCGGGGTTCAAGGTGATGGCTCGCACGGAGACCTGTCCGGTGGCGGCGATGGGGAATGCGGCGCGGCGGATTTATGGTTTACAGTTTCATCCGGAGGTAGTGCATACACCGAAGGGCGCGGAACTGCTCAGAAGGTTCTTGTTTGATGTTTGCAAGTGCCGGCCGGATTGGGAGATGGCGCAGTTCATCAAGGAGAGCGTGCAGGCCATCCGGGAGAAGGTGGGCGACGGGCATGTGTTGTGCGGCTTGAGCGGCGGGGTGGATTCCTCGGTGGTGGCGGCGTTGTTGCACAAGGCGATCGGCAAGCAGTTACATTGCGTGTTTGTTGATAACGGCGTTTTGCGTCATGGCGAAGATGTGCAGGTAGAGAAGACCTTTGGCGAGGCCTTTGGCATCGACCTGCATGTTGCGCGTGCGCAGGACCGATTTTTCAAGGCGCTCAAAGGGATTATTGATCCCGAGCAGAAGCGCAAGGTGATTGGGAAAACCTTCATTGATGTGTTTGCGGAGGAAGCGCGTAAATTCGGGGATATCCAGTATCTGGCGCAGGGGACGTTGTATCCCGATGTGATTGAGAGTTCCTCGCCGATCGGCGGGCCTTCGGTGACGATCAAGAGCCATCACAACGTGGGCGGGTTGCCGCCGGATTTAAAATTCCAGTTGATTGAGCCGGTCCGTGAGTTGTTCAAGGATGAAGTCCGGTTGCTAGGGAAAGAGCTGGGTGTTCCGGACTTCATTGTGAATCGTCAGCCGTTTCCGGGGCCTGGTCTGGCGGTGAGGATTCTGGGCGAAGTGACGGCGGAACGTGTGGCGATTTTGCAGAAGGCGGACTTGCGGGTGCAGGAGGAGATGGAGAAGGATCCGATGTATTCGCGTGTCTGGCAGTCATTTGCGGTGTTGCTACCCATTCAGACGGTGGGCGTGATGGGTGACAGCCGGACGTATGAGAATGTGGCGGCCCTGCGGATCGTGGAGAGCCAGGATGGCATGACGGCCGATTGGTCACGGGTGCCCTATGACACGCTGGCGAAGATTTCGAGCCGGATTATCAACGAGGTGGCCGGGATCAACCGCGTGGTTTATGATATCAGCTCCAAGCCGCCAGCGACGATTGAGTGGGAGTAAGGTGGAGAAGGTGTTACCAAGAAGAGTGCGAAGATCACGCAGGGGGGACAAAGGGGAGGGGGAATGTCCAATAGCCAAAAAGAAACATCCATATTCCACAGTGAAGGCTAGTCGCGGCAATAAGCTGGGTAGTAAGTTTTACCGGCGGCCGGATGTAGTGCAAATTGCCAAAGATCTGCTTGGGATGAGGTTGATGACAAGGGTGAAGGGGCGAGTGGCGACGGGTGGTCGAATTGTCGAGACCGAGGCATATGCCGGACCTGAAGATCGGGCAAGTCATGCTCATGGAAACCGGCGAACGGCGCGCACGGAAATCATGTTCAGGAATGGAGGGGTTGCTTATATCTTCCGTTGTTACGGCGTGCATTCCCTGTTTAATGTGGTGACCCATGGTGACGGAATTCCGCATGCCATTTTGATACGCGCTATTGAGCCGGTGGTTGGAGTTGAGGTGATGATGGCCCGGCGGAAGCGGTCTTATCTGGACCGGCGAGTGGCTGGCGGACCAGGGATGTTGACGGAAGCCCTCGGGCTGGGATTGGCTTACAATGGAAGCTCTTTGATTTGCGGGTCAAAGGTCTGGATTGAAGATTGCGGGGAACAGGTGGACACTAAAGACATTGTGGCAGGGCCACGGGTTGGCGTGGATTATGCCGGGCCGGATGCGGCGTTGCCGTGGCGGTTCCGCGTTCGGGGGAGTCCGTGGACCAGCTTGCCCAGATGAGAAGAGGATTGTAGATGAAGCAAGGGATTACGATTGTCATGCTGGTTGCCATCGCTCACGCCGTGGTTGCCGATCAATTGGTTAAGACCAACGGTGACGTGATTGAAGGGACCTTCAATGGGTTTCAAAATCACCAGATGGTGTTCAGCAAGACCGGTGGAGGCGAGGTGAGGGAGTTTGCCGCCAATATCAAGACTATCACGGTGGATCCGTTTCCTCTGGTGTCGGTGGAGTTGATCAACCGGCGCTGGAATTCCGTGATGTTCAAGGGATACGACAAGAATCAGGTGTGTCTGCAATCCGAATCAGGGGAGATTTTTACTCCGGCGACAATGCTAAAAGGTATCGCCATTCTCAGTCGAACCCGGAAGCTTGAGGTGAGCGCATCCGGCGGTGTTGTTGCAGAAGGGGAGGCGGTTCGGGAATGGAGGCAAAGCGGGGATTGGCGGAAGATCGAAAACTCTGCGATACCTGTCATTAGCCGTGGTGAGGATATTAATATTGCGAGCAGAGTCAGGGAGGGAGTGGTCAGCGTGGTTCACTTCCATTATCCCTCGTCCCATTCCAGTGTCCGGCAGGGGAATTACATTGAGACGATTGCCATGGAAAGCAAAGGGAGTATTGCGATGTCCCGTGTGGTTGTGACGAACTGGAGCGCTCCCATTTGCAAGGCAAAGGAAATAAAAACGCTGCCGCAATTCTGGTTTTATGGTCCGGCAGGCACACTAGTGAAAAAGCTGACGGACCGGTTCACGGAAAGTGATATTGATGCCGCGATCAAGCAGGCGTCTGGAACGATGTGAAGGAGATGAGCGCACGCTGCGTCATGGTTACGGGGGCGAGTGGACTTCTCGGGCGAGCCGTGATGGAGCGGCTGGGCGGGGAGGTGAGGGTGTTGGCGCTTGCGAACCTGCAGGCGGAGCCAGGTATGATGGCGCTCGACCTCACGGATACCGCCGCCGTGGGACGGCTACGGGATGAACCGTGGGACGCGGTGGTTCATTGTGCGGCGTACCGGAGTCCCGATTACTGTGAGACGCATCGACAGGAGTCCTTTGCGCTCAATGCGGATGTGCCTGCGAGTCTGGCGAGGATGGCGGCGGAACGCGGCGCAGGAATGATTCACATTTCCACGGATTATGTATTTCCAGGGACGAATCCACCCTATGGCGAAACGGACAAGGCTTGTCCTGTGAATGTTTACGGGGAGAGCAAGCTGGAGGCTGAACGATTGGTGATGGGGATTCATCCTGCGGCCTGTGTCTTGCGAATTGGCGCTTTGTACGCGGTGCCGTCGGAGCGGGTATCCTCGCCGATGGTCGCAGAGGGGATAGAAGCGGTACTGGGAGGGCGGCCCAATGTGCAAGATCATGTGCTTAAGAGGTATCCATTATTTATCGATGATGTCGCCGAGGTTGTCAGGTTTCTTCTGGCGAGGGATGTTGCCGGTATCGTGCATGCCGGTACGGGGCAAGGAGTTACGAGGTATGAATGGGCGCTGATGATCGGCAAATTGCTGGGGGTCCGGACTGAACACATAAAGCCATCGACTGCTGATGCAACAAGGAAGGCGCCGCGCCCTCCGGATGCCAAGTTATCGGTGGGGCGTTTGAGGGAAATTGGCGGTCCTATTCCGAGGGACTGCGCCGAGGTGTTGCCGGACGTTTTGAAGAGGAGTGAGGCTTGGATTGTGAAACGGCACCCCTTATCGCAGAACCTTTAGAACATTGGGTCGTACCGGGCAGGGCGACAGGGATCCAATTTTTAGGGGTGCATTACAAGAGCCTGTGAAATAAAGAAATAAAGTTGTTCATTACGTTCCAGAGTGACAGAATATTTGCGACCCCCGAAAACTAGTCGGTGAGAATTTTGTGAATGGTCCAACGTAGTGGAGAGAATTCATGGCTCGGCAATGCGTTGATTGGGAGAAAATGTTCAAGACGCTAACGGCGTTTTGTCAGAAGCAAGGGCATTGCAAGGTGCCCGCCAACTGGACCAAGAATCCCCAACTTGGCCGCTGGGTGGCCATGCAGAGATATCGTCGCAAGCTGGGTGAGGTTACGGCGAGGCAGATCGAGCGGCTCGACAAGCTGGGGTTTGAATGGTCGCCGACGGGCAAAGTCTGGGACTCGATGTTTCAACGCCTTTTGAAGTTCAAGAAGAAGCAAGGGCATTGTGATGTGCCTTCGCAATGGGCGCGTGATTTGAATCTAGCGACCTGGGTGTCGAATCAGAGGCATCGTCATAAGAAGGGGGCGCTTGATCCGGAGCGAGTGAAGCGTCTTCAGGAGATAGGGTTTGTTTGGTCGGTGTACGGGAAAGACAAGCCGAGCCGGGAAAAAACGGCCAAGCTGGAAAAGACGGAACCCGAGCAAGTGAAAACGCCTGAGGTGGAAGAGCGTCTGTATCATGTGATCAGTGAATATATCCAGCACAACGGTGTGGATCCTTTGCCGGAAAAGCTGGTGAGTTTCATTAAGAAAAGGGGAGGCGAATTTCCTTCCTACATTCCACTTCCGAACCGACCTCTTTTGTTCAGGATGGGCGGGGATCACAGTCAGGGCGCGAAGATACGATGGGTGGGGCGTGGTCCGTTGCCGGAAGAAGTCCGCGATTATCTCAACGAGAATGGTGTTTTGCCGCCGCATGATTGATTCGTGGCGACAGATGCACCGCGACAATTCCCCCTTGTGATGGTGAGGCTTGGCACTGGAGCCAGTTAAGGGGTCGAGGTTATGCCCATTTGGAGATAAGGGAGAACGTCCTTTTCCAAAGTGCGGTTGGCGTCAAACAAAAGAAATCCCGGCAAGGATTGTCCGCGGAGCGTTGAGATTTGGTCAATGACAGAGGCCGCATCCAGACGGCTTTCGTTGGCGGTGACGCCAATTCCCGGAAGCAGTTTCTCGCGGACTCCCGGGAAGGCGGCCTGGTTGTTAATCCATTCCTTGAACTGGGACGTCTTGACGGTGTAGTTCATTGGGCAAATGAAGTCCACCAGATCGCGGCGTGCCCATTCGCCCCAATCCTGTCCAATGGAGTCCTTACAGGAGGGATACCCCGGGTACACGGCGACGGATAGCTGGATGGCAGGGGCGATGCGTTTTAATTCCTGATGGGTATCGGCCAGCCATTGAGTGATCTGGTTGCGACGCCAACGTTGAAAGGCGGCGGCATGGGGTCCGGATTGCACATTGGCGGGCCATCGTTTAATGGAGATGCCTGTGTCGCGTGAAAAACGCTGACGGCAACCCTGACAGAAGCAGGAATCCTTTGATGGGTAGCGAATGTAGTCCAGATGAATTCCAGCGACAGGGAAGCGAGTGGCGACTTCACGAATGCAGTCCAATTGGAAGGCGCGGTTTAGCGGGTCGGAGGGGCAAAGCCAATCCACGGATTCACCCTTGGAAGAAACCTGGAGGCGGCCCTCGCGGCGGTAGTTGGCGAGGAGAGGGGCGGGGGCCCCATCCATGTTCCAGCAGATGATCCAGGCGTGAACGTTCAGGTTGTGGCGGCGGGCTGCGGGGAGGCAGGTAGCCAATTGATCGCCGAGGGTGGCGGTGGTGGTGGATGGTGAGAGGAAGCGGCTGGCATAGTGGGCGTTCCAAGGGCGCTGAACATGGGGAAAGATGTCGGTGATGCCGCTGTCGGAAAGGATGCGGCAGGTACCCTCCCAGTTTCCGGGGTAGAGCCCTGTTCCCGAATGATTCCACACGCCACGGAACTCCCCACGGCGAGGGCTTGCGGTTCGCGCGTAGGCTTCCATGACGGCTGAATCCAGCAGGCGGGCGGTGGTGATGACCTGGTCGTATTGACCGGTGCGGTATTGCCGGACGAGCTCGGAGTGGAGAGTGCCAGCTTGTGTCAGAACGGAATTGAATTTGGCATCCGGACGAGACGCGAGGTTTTCTATGGCGGATAATGCCTGTCTCGCATCGGGGAAGCGGTGCAGGGTGCCAGCGGTCAGGAGGGCTTTTTCGGCGGCGACCTTTCGGATGGCGGGATCGCAGGAGCCAAGCAAAGCAATCAGCATTTGTTTCTTGGCCGGGACATCACCTTCCTGAAGCATGTGTGACATCCAGAAGCCGTGTTCGGATTGAACCCAGGCTGGTTCCGGGGCCCGGGTTCCGGATGAATTCTCCCACCAGGCGATGACCTTGGTTGATGTGGAGACGGGATAGATGGGGCGGAGGCCGAGCGAATCCTGTTCGATACGTGATGGAGTGCCGAGTGGCGTGGAGGATGTGAAGCGGAAGGCACTCCACTGACCGGGGCGGGTGGCCAGGATGCGTGGCGAAAGTTTGACGCCCATAAGGGAGGCAAGGTTTGAGTCTGCGGCATGGAAGACAACGAGTTTCCCGCCGTGTTTGGCAAACCGGGATAGTTGTTTGAAAGTGCCGGAATCAAGGGATTGAGTGGAGTAAAGGATGACGATGCGTGTTTGGCGACCGATGCTTCTGGCGGCATCCTTGTCGTCCACCAGAGTTACGGGGATGCCGGAGTCGCGGAGCCAGTCGGCGAGTTTGGCGGCCATTCTGCGGTAATAGTTACGTTCGGCGGGGTCGGAAACGGAAGAGGAGGCCTGGATGAAGATGACGGGTTCGACGGTGGTTTTGACAATGGAAGGTGTGGTGGATGGCGGTGGAGGGGGCAGGGAGTGCCGGGCTTGAAGACAACCGGAGAACGTGAAGAGTAAAGGGGCAAGCAAGACGATGGCGCCGGTGCGAATCACTAGAGGGTAATAAGACATGGGTGCTTGATACCGGTGCGCGTGATCGTGCGCAAGGAATTTTTGCGGTTGAAACAGAAACAAGATGTGACAACATGAGCGACAAATCAACCTGCCGTATGAAAGGCCCATTATGGATTCAGGTGTGCGGAAATTAGTGCTGGACGGACATATTCATCTTTATCCGGGTTATGACTGGCGCGTGGCGATACGGGCTCTGGTTGAAAACCTTGGCAAGCTGGCAGGGGATGATGCCGTGCTGATTGGGCTTCTTGCGGAAGGGGCGGGCTATGGGTTTTTCCGTGAAGTCCGATCAAATCCTGGAAAATTCAGTACGGATTCGTTGTCGCTGGAGGCTTCTCCCGATCCCGGGGCGTTGGTGGTCAAGCTTGATAGACAGATCAAGGCGTATTTGATTTGCGGGCGGCAGGTGGTGACGGCGGAGCGACTGGAGGTGTTGGCCATTGGCACCGATGTGGATATTCCCGACGGACAGCCGGTGAAGCAGACTCTTGAATTCCTCAAGGCAACGGGAGCCGTGGCGGTGCTGAGTTGGTCGCCGGGGAAATGGTTTTTTGCGCGCGGGCGGATTGTCAGAAATTTGCTGGAGGCGATGGCGGCGGGTAGTTTTTTCCTTGGAGATACAGCGTTGCGTCCACTGGGTTGGCCATATCCATCGTTAATGGCCATGGGGAGGCGGCTTGGATATAAAGTGATGGGGGGCTCCGATCCATTACCTTTGCCGGGAGAGGAGCGACGGATCGGGACGTATGGGGTTTGCGTGCGGGCCATGTTTGATCCCGGGGCACCAGCGGAGAGCGTGAGGCGGATGATGCATTACGGGAATGCGTTCTACACTCCGGTGGGGGGGCGGTTGTGTCCGATGGTGTTTGCGTGGAAGTGGTTGGCGAATCAGAAGGGTAGAAAGGTTAAGACATGAAAGCGATCGAGATACGCGGTCTATCGGTAACCTTCCCGGCGCGGAAGAAGGTGGTTCATGCGGTGCGTAATCTGGATTTAACGGTTGAGGCTGGCAGTGTGTTTGGATTCCTTGGACCCAATGGAGCCGGGAAAACCACGACGATTCATGTCTTGCTCGGGTTTCAGGAGGCCACGACAGGGACGGCCTCAATTTTTGGCAGATCTGTATCGGACATTGCGGCGCGCAATCGGATTGGATATCTGGCGGAGAATCCTGACACCTACACGTTCTTGACGGGGCGTGAAATGCTTGTGCTGACAGGCCGGTTGTTCAGGATGGAGGCGGCGGCAATCAGGAAACAGGCGGATCGGTTATTGGAGACCATGGGGCTTGCCGAGGCGGCGGGTCGACGGATAGGGGAATACTCGCGCGGCATGAAACAGCGCCTGTGCATGGCGCAGTCCCTGATGAATGATCCGGACCTGTTGATACTGGATGAGCCGACCGGCGGGTTGGATCCGATGGGGCGGATGGAGATTCGCCGGATTATTGCCGAGCGACGGGCAATGGGTAAGACGGTGTTCTTCTCCTCGCATGAACTTTCCGAAGTGGAACTGGTGAGCGACCGGATCGGGATTCTGGTGGGAGGGAAGATGGTGGCAGAGGGTCCCATGGATAAGGTTGTCGAAGCAGGGGGCAGTCTTGAGCGTCGGTTTATCCAATTGGTTGAATCGGAATCGAAGAGAATGGAGGCGACATGAACCGGATGTTGGCACTGGCTGGAGTGGTTTGGCTGGAGATGGTCAGGCGGAAGGATGTCTATGTGTTGTTCATCCTGATAGCAGCATTGCTGGTGGGTACACTCGGTCTCGATGTTTTTGGTTTGGGAGGAGTGGTTGGCTATATCAAGGATGCGGGATTGTTTGCGGCCTGGGTGCTGGGTTGGGTGTTGGCGGTGAACACGTCAGTTCGACAATTACCGCAGGAGGAGAGTCGTGGGACGGTTTTTGTCCTGTTGGCGAAACCGGTGTCGAGACTTGAAGTGGTGATTGGCAAATGGCTTGGGGCGTGGCTGGTGGTGTGGGTGGCGGTGGTATGTTTTTATCTGGCGGTATGGGGGGTGACGTTGATCAAGGGGGGAGGCTTTGAATTGGAAAGCATGGCGCAGGGGTTGCTCCTGCACGGCGTGGCAATTGGGATGGTGATCGCGATTGGCATTGCGTTTACGACGCGAATGAACGGTGATGCGGCGGCTGCCCTGACCTATACGGTGACTGGAGCGGCGTTCCTGATCCTGCCGCGTGTGCCTGCAATGCTGGTGGGGGATAAAGGGGTGTCGGGGACTTTATTAAGTGTGCTGTATTATCTATTACCACACTTTGAATTATTCGACATGAGGCGTCGGGTGGTGCATGGATGGGGAGCGGCGCCGTGGGCTGTTGTGGGTGGAGTAGTGCTTTACGGGATGTTTTGGATTGCGGCGATGCTGATATTAGCGTGGATTGGGTATCGGCAGCGTCGGTTTTCACGGGGGAACCTGCTGTGAACGGTGTGCGATTCCGCATATTGGGTCCTTGGCTGGCGCTGGCGGCCTGTGTGGCAGGAGCTTTTTCCCTGGCGTGTTTGCTTCCGAAGCCGTCTGCCGAGAGGTTGGATGCTGAAGGGATGGCAGGGAAGGTGATAGGCGGAGGGAGAAGCGCTGTGAGTGCCGCCATGTACGAGATGGCGGACAACTATTTTCATAAAGGGAGCAGACGAATTGTAAAAAGCGCGATGACGAATGATTGCTTCCAGAAGTGGGCGATGGAAATCTCGCCGCAGAAGCACCGTCATGCGGAAGGTGTGGACAGTGTGGAGATCCTGCCGTGGCTCAGAATGGCCACACAAGCAGATCCACATAATGTTGAGTCGTTTCTGGTCATGTCATTCTGGCTGGCAAGTGGAGTGAAGCGAGCTGACCTGGCTGAACAGGTGTTGATTGAAGCGCAGCGGATGAATCCACGGGATTATCGTATTTCGCAGGAGCAAGGGCGGTTGGCTGTTCGAGGCGGGAGATTTTCCGAGGCGCGTCGGAAATTGGAGGTGGCCTTGATCCGTTGGCCTTCAGGCCTTGCCGAAGACAAGCAGATTCTGCTGGATAAGGCGGAGATAAATACTTTCCTGGGATTCTTGTGCGAGGAAGCAGGAGACCGGAAAGAAGCCGTAGGTTATTTTAAAAACGCTCTAGCCATTTTTCCTGAACGTGCCTACATTAAGGAGCGTGTGACGGTGTTGCAGGGCGGGAGATTGCCCGATGAGACAGCCCGGCAGTCCTTGGAGAGGCTGGTTCAAAGGACGTCAGAAGTCCATTGCACCGCGGAATCAGATGGACACGATGATCATGAGGGCGAGAAGTGATTACTGATCGGAAAGTGAGGGCGCCGTGAGTTTGATAGAAGAAGCATTAAGAAAACAGCGTGAAGAGACTGAAAAGGCGCGCGGCGGATTAACGATTCAGGTTCCACCCAATGCCAATGTGCCGCCACCTCCCTTACCGATGCCAGCGCAGGAAGAGCAGGAAGAAGAGCAAGAGGATCCCGCCCCGGTTCGAAAAGCGGTCCCTGTGTTGATTATTGCCGTGGTGGTTGGAGTTGTTGTGGTGGCGGGGATAGTCTGGTTGTTGATGTATGGCTTTAATTCCAAGAAGAACGAGGTGACAAAGGCGCCGGTGGTGGAGAAAGCAAAACCAGCGGTTATGGCTGAAGTTGCAGCGGCAAGCGTTGAGACCAAGGTTGCAACGTCGGCACCGGTTGAAGTGAAGGCGCCTGTGGTAATTTCCGCCCCAGTAACGCCAGCGGCGACTCCAGTGGCAATTGAGGCGCCGGTTGTGATTGGCAACGCATCAGCAACTTCTGTGGCAGTGGTAGCAGAGCCTGCGAAAGTGGTGCAAAAGGTTGTTGTGGTGGTGTGGCCAAAATTGACGGTCACGGGTTTGATTGGAGCATCACGCGGGAGCAAAAGCGCAGCCATTATCAACGGGCAGATGGTGTCGACTGGCGCAATGATAGAGGGTGTCAGGGTAGAGGCGATTGACCGACAAGGTGTGCAGTTAAGCTACGAGGGAGAGGTTCGCACGCTGGCGGTTGGCGGCTCCACGGACTAACGGCAATTATTTGGCCGCTTGAGCGCTTGGTTCCGGTTTAGTCAGTTTCTCAATCGTGGCATCGAAGTCACCCGGCGTGGTCAGGAAGAAGTGGCACTGTTTGCCGACCAACTGCTCCACTTTGGTTCTCAGGATTTTGTTATAGGGATTTAGAATCACCACCAGCGCGTCCCTGCCCATCAAGTCGAATACCATGGTCCCGAAACGAACGATGAATTTATAAGGCAGTAGTTCGAAGGGGTAATGCTGTACGTCGAAGAGTGAAAGGGGAATGATGGGGATGCCGGAATCCTTGGCGATGTAGGTCAGGATGCTGTCAATGTTGCGGTTGGCCCTGTCGTGCAGAACATGAAGGACGGACAAGGTGACGGGTGTTTGGCTGCCTGAAAGTTCGCTTAAGTCCTGGGCGACCTGGGCGTACTCTTCCTGATTCAGTTGTTTGGCTTCAAACAGGTTCCAGGCGAAAGCCAGTTCCGCGGCCACATGGGCGCTGCGCTGTTCGGTGTCATCGTGTTTTTGTGTTTCGGCGGTTTGCTCGGGGGAAATTTCGAATTCCCGGACCGGTTTTCCGGAAGCCAGCAAGGCTTCAAGCTGTTCATCGGCTTTTTGAATGGCCGGGTCGGCGGTGTGTTGAGCTGTACGTTCGCGCAGGAGTTCGGCGGCGGCCAGGTCATTTTCGGCTATAACGACGTTGACCAATTTGACGAGATAGTCGCGTGAGCGGGCGATGTCGCCCACTTGTTCATAGGCGTGGGATAGGGCTTCGAGCGAGACCCGGTCGTTCGGGATGGTCTCCACAATCTGCTCAAACGCCGCGATGGCGCTCCAGACCTGGTTTTCGATTTGCTCCCTTTGATTGATGTCGTCCGTAGCCATGGGATAAAGCCTTTTAACTTCTTGCAGACGCCGTAACGTTACGACGCTCTTTCGTAAAAAGCCAGTACTATGTGGAAGTAGAATGGGCGAGGGGCGCATCTGCGATTAGGTGCGCACAAGCTTCAAACCTTGTTGGGGGACGGCTCCCTCGGAGAGGTCGCCCTACCTGAAGAGTAGATTGGTTGCGGCAAGGGCTATATGTTCCAATAGTTTTTTGTTGAGATGCCGAGGCCTGCACCAAATCACAGATGCGCCCGTGGGCGAGGATCAAGGCACAAAAAAACGGACAGGGAAAACCCTGTCCGTTGACGACATGAAAAGTCGCGGGAGTTATTCTCCCAACTGCCAGCGCACAAAGCGGCGAATGGTCAGCGTGTCGCCCACTTCCTTGCCCTTGGCTTCGAGCAATTTGGTGATGGAGACATCGGGATCCTTGACGAACCCCTGCTCAACGAGGCAGACCTGCGAGTAAAACTTGCCGATTTTTCCATCGACGATTTTCTCGACGATGTTTGCCGGCTTGTCGGTGACCTGCTTGGCGTAAATTTCACGTTCAGCGGCCAGGACATCGGCTGGGACGTCGGTGCGGACGAGATATTTCGGACCGCAGGCGGCGATGTGGAGCGTCAAGTCCTTGGCGACTTCCTGCATGACGGGACTGGCGGCGGAGGCTTCCTTGCCTGCCCCGAGTTCGATCATGACGCCAAGCTTTCCATTCAGATGGATGTAGGTTGCCACCAGACCGGCGCCTTGGATGGTGTAGCGTACATTGCGCTTGGCAATGAGGTTCTCGCCGATTTCGGCCACCTTCGCGGCCATGATATCCTTGGTTTTCTCGGTGATGGTGTTGTTTTCCATGGCAAGGGCCTGTTCGGCGAGTCCCTTGGCAAACTTCTGGAAACTTTCATTCTTGGCGACGAAGTCGGTTTCGCAATTGATTTCAATCAGGGTGCCGATCTTGCCGTTCTGGTTGGCGGCGACGATGAGTCCCTGATTGGCGGCGCGGGACGCCTTCTTGGCGGCGATAGCGACACCCCGTTCGCGGAGCAGGCGGATGGCGGCATCCTTGTCGCCATTGGCTTCGACGAGCGCGCGCTTGCATTCCATCATGCCGACATTGGTTGCTTCCCGTAATTCTTGGACCATTGAGGCTGTAATTTCTGCCATTGTGATGTTCTCCTGTTGATACGGGCTGGAAGTGTATGCGCTAGCCAGCCCGGTTGTTATGCTTGTTGGATTCAGGCTTCGGGAACGACTTCCGGCTTGGCGGCTGGTGCTGCTTCCGGAGCTGGTTTGTCGCTATTGGCGGTTGGCTCCCTTTTCTGTCTGACGGGGCGGCGCAACCCGGTTGTCGCGCGGCGCTTGGCGGCGGGCCTGGCGTTGTTGGCGCCTGAAGCCGCCTGATTGGCCTCGCGCTTGCGGTTTTCCTCGGCGGCGATCTTGGAATAGTCGGCCACGCCCTGCTGAATGGCTTTTGACAATGCGGTGGCGATCAACTTGATGCCGCGGATGGCGTCATCGTTGCCGGGGATCGGGTAATCGATCACGTCGGGATCGCAGTTGGTATCCACGATGGCGATGATCGGGATGTGAAGGCGGTTGGCTTCCTGCACGGCGATGGCTTCGCGGGCGACGTCCACCACAAACAGGGCGCCGGGGGTTTCCTTCATTTCCGCGATACCGCTGAGGTTCTTGCGCAGTTTCTCGAGTTCGTGCCGCAGGACGGAAACTTCCTTTTTCGGCATTTTTTCGAAATCGCCGCCGGATTCCATCTTCTCCAGTTGCTTCAGGTACTTGATACGCTTCTGGATGGTCTGGCTGTTGGTAAGGGTACCGCCGAGCCAGCGGGTATTGATGTAGGGCTGGCCGCAGGACGTTGCGATTTCCTTGGTGACCTGCTGGGCCTGTTTCTTGGTGCCGACGAAAAGGATCGGCTTGCCGCGTCCGGCTGTTTCCAGCGCGAATTGCATGGCTTTTTCCAGTTGTTCGAGGCTCTTGGTCAGGTCGATGATATGAATCCCGTTGCGCTTGTCGAAGACAAACGGCTTCATTTTGGGATTCCAACGCTTGACCTGATGGCCGAAATGAAGACCAGCATCTAGCAGGTCCTGTACAGAGATGTTCGACGGTACTTGGGCAGTATCCACTTTACTTTCCTCCTGTTATTCGTCCCGCTTGGCGGGACAATCCGCTTTGGTCCTACCGGAGGCCGGTTGGACACTCGCTTCTATCCGGCACTTGCCGGATTTCTTAAAAGGCGCGGATAATATAAGAAAGGAGGGGATTGGCAAGCGTATTTATTTGTGTTTTTCGCTTATCTTTATGCCTGATGGAGCGGGCCTTTGCCGTTATCCATTCGTATCGTTCTGACGAGCAAATGGGTGTGTTGGACAATTTGTACAGGGGTGGAAGTGGCGGAGAGGGAGGGATTTGAACCCTCGGTACCGGTTGTTACCAGTACGGCGGTTTAGCAAACCGCTGCTTTCGACCACTCAGCCACCTCTCCGGAATAAGAGAATACCCTGTTGCCGCGCAGGGCGTTATGTCGCATGGGTCAAATGCGAACCTCGCTCTCCTGTCTGGCTAACAACAGCGGCCAAAGGTAGGGGAAAGCCCTAGGGGGCGTCAATGACTTTTGATAGGACCGAGGCCCTGTGAGGCGTAACCGCGCCCCCAGCATGTGGATTCGGAGAAATTTGTTTCCCGACAAGGATGCAGCGTGCTAGAAGAATGCGTTCTTCTCCAGCCCAGCCTAGGTAAATGAATGATGATTTTGAGAGATAAATGGCGGTCAACGATGGATGCCTTTAAGAGCAAGGCCCAGATGATTTCCGTCTGGGTGTGGCTGGCGATGGCGCTGGTTGTTGGCGCTTGTGCATGTACAATGGCCTGGAAGGTCTGGCTGGGACAGCATTCCTCGGAATTCCGGAATCCCTGTCGGGGGCGCGGATGGATGGATTATGTGCTGCAAACGGAACCACGGCGCGCTAATGAGGAATTGATTCTGGTGCTGTCAAATTCCCAAGGGGTGGGCGTTGAGGTGACGCCGGAGAAAACGTATAGCGCTCAACTGCAGGAGCTTCGGCAGGAGGTAGGGCGTTCGACGCGGGTGGTGAACTGGTCAGTTCCGGGGTGGCGTTATGCGGATATGATCACGATAGCGGCGGCGGCCAAGCGGATCGAGGCTTCCGCGATTGTGGTGGTGTTGATGCCGGATAGTTTTGAGGTCAGGGAACTTCCGCCGCACGCCCTGCAACAATGGTCGTCCGATTTGTATTATCTTCTTGGGAATCGTGATGTTCGGGCAGGTATTCCTGAATCGGTACGGGCAGAGATAACGGATATGCCACTCTGGGCCAACATCGCGGCGGGGACGATGTGGCCTGCATGGCGGGCGCGCACCTTGCCGGCAGCCTTGATCAGCAGGTATACGCCATGGGGATTCTGTTTCGATCTGGATAACATGATGACGTGGTTTGGGCCGGCCCGGCCGCGGGATTTTCCAACGAAGCCGGATGTGAAGGGGAAGCGGTTGGATGGCGATGAGAAGCGGGCGGCGACGTTTCTTGACGTGGTTTGCAAGGCGGCGCCGGTTGTGCAGGTGGTGAATATTCCCATTCAGAAGCGGTACCGCGAAGCGGATGATCCCGCCGAATGGATGGTTATTGAGGCGGAATGCCGGAAGCGGGGGGTCTCCACATGGGATTGGGCGGAACAGGTCCCGGAGCCCTATTTTGCCAGAGCCATCGCCCATTTTACCCAGGATGGACATCGCATGATGGCGGCTAAATTGGACAGGGTGCTGCCATGACGTTTGTATCCCTGGAATTCGCGATATTGCTATTGTTTTGCCTGGCATGCTTCTTCTGGCTGCCGAACCGCGGGCGCGTGATGCTTCTATTGGTGGCCAGTTATGTCTTTTATGCCTACTGGAAACCCTGGTACGCGATCCTGATCCTGTTTTCGACCAGTGTGGATTACTGGGCTGGACGGTGGATGGCGGTGACGGAGAATCAAAAGCAGAGGCGGTTGGCGTTGTGTTTGAGTCTGGCGACCAATCTCGGCCTGCTTGGATATTTCAAGTACGCGAATTTTGGCCTGCATGTTCTTCACGGGCTGTTTGGAACCTGGGCGGCCCCATTGCCGTCGGCCTTTGAAGTCATTTTGCCGGTTGGCATTTCCTTCTATACGTTCCAAGGGATGTCGTATGCGATGGATGTCTATCGCCGGACAATCCCGTCTGAACGAAGTTTTACCAACTTCGCGCTTTATATTTCCTTCTTCGCGCAATTGGTGGCGGGACCCATTGAGCGCGCAGGGGACCTGTTGCCGCAGTTGAAGCAGTTCCGGCCTTTTGACCGGGAGTTGTTTGAGCGGGGGTTCTGTTTGCTGATCTGGGGGTTCGCCAAAAAACTGGTGGTGGCTGACCGTCTGCTGGCGGTGGCGCAACCGATCATGCAGAGCACCACACCTCACACGGCGCCTGATTTGCTGTTTGCGTCGCTGGCCATGGTGGCGGTGTTCTATTATGACTTTTCGGCCTATACGGACATGGCGCGCGGGACGGCCGCCATGTTCGGCGTGCGGCTGTCGGAGAACTTTCACCTGCCGCTGGCGGCCACCAGCATTGTTGAATTCTGGCAGAGCTGGCACATGACGTTATCAACCTGGGTCAGGGATTATGTGTTCAGGCCGCTGGGCGGCATGCATCCCAAGAATTTCACGCATCAGGCGTTGGCCTTGTTGACGACCATGGGACTGGTGGGGTTGTGGCATGGCGCGAACTGGACTTATGTGATCTGGGGATTGCATAACGGGTTCATGATGATGATCTACCAGATCTATTTCCGAACCCTGAGGCGGAAGCTAAGGAAACAGGCGTGGTTCAACAGTCGCTGGTACGCGTTCCTTGGGTGGGCCGCGACGATGGCCATCCACGCTGTGGGCATGATTTGGTTCTTCTCGCCTTCGGTGTCACGGGCGTGGGAGCTTCTGTGCCGGTTTATGACGCCGGATGCATGGACGAGTCCGCAGTATCTGGTGACGGCGCCGGGTGCGAGCATACTCGCAGGCTTGTGGGCGCTGCAGGCAATCAGCCGTTGGTGGCAGCCGCTTGACCGAATTGCCGGCGCGAAGGCGCCGATGAGGGCGCTGGCTTATGCGGCCTTGATTTTCGGCATAATCGGATTAGGTGTGACAGAAGGCAGTGTCTTTGTTTACTTTCAATTTTAATTCACGGGGCCCCACGACATGACAATGGAGATTCAACATCAGCGTAATGTTGGTGCGCGGTTTTCTGCGGCCGCGGACACCTATCTTGAGGCGTCCCTGTTACAGGATCGGGTGGCGCGGCATGTGATCAATAATGTTTCCGGCACGGTGAATCCCGGATGTGTATTTGATGCGGGTTGCGGGCCGGGTCGTTTGCTGGTGAAGGCGCGTCAGCGTTGGCCGGAGGCTGAACTACTGGGAGTGGATATAGCACCGGGGATGGTTGAAAAGGCACGGGAAGTGTTTAGCGGGGATTCAAGGGCGACGTTCAAGGAAGGGGATATGGGGGCCTATCCGGGAGAGAAGGCTTTCGATCTGGTGATCAGCAGCAGCTCCCTGCAATGGTTGCGTCCGTTTGATGCGGGGTTTAAGCATGTGGTGAATTTATGCAAGCCGGGTGGATATGTCTCGGTTGGATTTATGCTCGACGGGACGCTGGGTGAGCTGAGGGAGGCGAGAAGGGCGGTGGCACCCCAGAAAGAGGCGTTGGGGCGGTTACCGCTATTGAGAGAAGTTGAAGCCGTGGTGAAATCCCTGCCGGGTTATCACCTGCATCACCTGGAACAGACCCCTGAATGCTGTTATGAGGCGTCGGGAGCGGCTGTCCTGCGGTATGTGCATGACACTGGAGTCACGGGGGGGGATGTCTCGCGTGGGGAGGCCCCGTTGACGAGGCGGGAGATCAGGGCCTTGGCCGAATGGTATGACCAGCATTACCTGACAACGAAGGGTGCCGTGATGACGTTTGAAGTGGCCTACGTTGTGCTGGAGAGGCAATAGGAAATTTCTTTTGTGTGCAAGGAATCGACCGGAGTGGCCGGGGTTTCAGTTGTTGAGGAGTTTCGATTGAAAACAGGATTATCAACTTTTGCAGGCTGGGGGAGGCGTTACGGACTGGATGCGCTCCTGTTGCTCGTGGCGGTTGGTTTGGCGCTTCCAACGCTGTCGTATCCCCTGTTCCGGGACCAGGCGCATCATTTTTATGTGGGGCGCTGGTGGATCGAAGGGTTACAGCCTTATCGGGATGCGTTTGATCTAAAGCCGCCGTTTATTTTTGCGCTTCATGCGATTGGGTGCGCGTTGTTCAGCGTTCCGACCTGGTGGATCCGGTTGCTTGATTTGCTGTCGGTGGTTGGTGTTTCGTTATTGGTGGCGGTATCCATTCCCAGGCGGACGGAGCGGCGGCGTGGAGAGGTGGGGGGTGTGGTCCTGCTGGGAGTGCTGATGTACTACACTCTTTTTGACTACATCTGCTCAGCGCAATGCGAGTCGTTTATGGGGTTCACGTTGCTTCTCGGCTGGTTGGCGGCGACGAGGATCCGTTCATGGCGGCGCGCGGCTTTCTTGGCGGGAGTGCTTAGCGCCGTTGCGATTGGGTTCAAGACGCCGGGGTTGATTCCCGCCATTGGCATTGCCTCGCTTCTTTCATGGCGGGTGTGGAGGGAAACCGCTGAACGTCGAAGCGTGGTGGTGGCGGTTGGTTGGTATTCGCTTGGCGGGCTGGCGGTGGCTTTGCCGGTCCTGCTTTGGTTTGCGACACACGGGGCGTTGAATGACCTGATTGAAGCTATGACGGCCTATACTTTGAAATACGCCGACGACAATCCCATCAATGCGGCAGGTCAGCGCTGGCGGATTCATTACTTCTTTGTCGAAAGGGCGGGGGCTTGGACTTGGTTGGCAGGGTTGTTGATGGTGACGGGCATTGTCGCCGTCTGGCGGAGCCGCGATGTTGAGGGGAAGCGATATGCGGTGGGAGGGTTGGTGATGTTGTTGGCGGCGGGGCTCGCGGTTGTCGCGCAGGGTCGATATTTTGCCTATCACTGGGTGGCGCTTTTCCCGTTCGCGATGGCTCTTATGGCCTTGGGGATTTCCCAGTTTTTAAATTGGCGGCCGCAGATAGCGGGCGTCGTGTTGCCGTTCATGTTGATGGTGACGCTGGCATTGCCCGGCGATCGCGACTATCTGGAGTATCTGGAGCGATGGTGGCGCTATCAAGAGGGAGGCATCACGCGCGATGGATTCCTGAACTTGTTTCAATCCAACTGGAAATTCAATGCGCGGGATTCTGAGCGGTTGTCGTCGCGTGTGCGTGATCTGGCCCGACCGGGGGATCGTTTGTCGTCGCTTAACCGGGAGCCCAATATTAACGTGCTGGCGGATTTACGAGCGCCGACGGCGCATCCCGCGTGGTATCCTCCGATGTTGACGTATAAAGACGGGGAATGGGTGAAGCAGAGGGATGAGGCGATTCGGCGTCATGAGGTTCGTTTTGTGGTGGTGCCGACGGAAGACAAGAGGATCATCGCGAATATGTACAGGATGGGGTATCGGACCGTGATGGTGTGCAATGCCCTGACATTATTGGATGGAGGTTGAAATGAGGAGAAGGCGGAACGAACGGATGGCGGATCGGCTTTGGATGGTTGCGTTGGGCGCGGGACTTCTCGCCACGACGGCGGTTGGACAAGTTGAGACGGGGTTTGTGCCCGGCTTGCTGCCGCAGATCAGGCAGGGGCCCTTATTGGCGGCGGACAGGATTAGCGTGAGGCGTGGTGTTGTCCAGGCGTTGAGTCAGGCGTGGCAACGGGGAGACCGGGACGACGTGGCGCAACTTAACGCCATACTCGGGCAGGAGGCGTTGCGGAGAGCGCACTGGACGCTCAAGGCGTGGGAAGGAGTGCGCGATGAGAAGACAGGGCTGATACCCCGTGATCCGATGTTCCTTATATGGAATGGAAAGGATACGGCGTCCGATTGCTTTCCGTTTCTGCTGATTGCCGCGCACGAGTTGGAGCCGGGTTCGGTGCCGCTCTGGCTAGACACGATGGAGCAGGCGCGGAGGTTGGGCGGCGTGTTGCCGAAAACCATTCGCCTCAGTCCTGTTCAGGTCCAGAATGATCCCCTGCGGGATCAGATTTTCGGGGCGGCGGAATACGCAAAGGATGGATTGCTTTCCGTTTGCGACCGGCTGGGGGACGGTCCGTGGCTGGCGCTGATGGAAGAGATGATGATGGAGGTGATTGAGCAGGCGCCCGTGGAAACGGGGCGCGGGAACATCCCGTCGGCGGGCGCAGAGGCGAATGGGGATTTGTTGCAGGTGTTGCCGCGGTTGTACTGGTTGACCGGCAAGACGAATTATCTGGCGATGGCCGAGCGGATTGCGGAGGTGTACCTGTTTGACATCATGCCAAAGAATTATGGTTTTCCGGCGGCGCAGTGGGATTTTGTCAATCAGCGGCCTCTGCGGGCGACGTTCCGGATCAGGGATCACGGCAATGAGCTGATTCCCGGGTTGACGGAGCTTTACTATTTGGAGAAGCGCATGGGGCGGCCCAAGGCGGCTGAATATCAGGGGCCCATCCAGGCGTTCCTTGATCAACTATTGAAGGTTTGCCGCACGGAGGACGGCTTGTGGTATGACGAGTATGATACCCGGACGCTCAAGGCGAACACAACCGGGGTGGCGGATAACTGGGGTTATGTGTTGAACGCCTACCGGACATTTGATTTGGCGGAAGGGACGAATCGCTATGCGGCGGAATGTCTGCGGATCATGCAGGCGGCGGCAAAACGGAAATCATTTGAGTGGGAAGGGGTCAAGCATGATGGTTATGCCGACACGTTGGAGTCGATGATTTGTCAATTTCCAAGTGAGGATGATCCGGGGTGCAGGGAATGGGTGGATGACGAGATGGAGGTGATGTTTGACAGGCAGCAGACATGGGGGTTTGTCGGCGGCACCTATCTTGATGGTAATTTTATCAGGACCGCGTTGCTGTATGCCGATTTCAAGTCCGGTGGCGTCAAGGGTGTGCCGTGGCGTAATGACCTGCGAGTGGGAGCCTGGGTTGGGGAGGGCGGGAAGACAATCCGGGTGCATGTCTCGGCGACGAGCACATGGAAAGGGGTGTTGAGGTTTGACCGTCCCCGCCATCGGGAGTTCTGGAGAATGCCAGAGAATTACCCGCGGCTTAATGCGTGGCCAGAGTGGTATGCGATCAGCGCCGACAGGGACTATGAGGTTGTGAATCTGGAGACGGGAAAAAAGCAGAGACTCAAAGGTGCTGAGCTGGCATGCGGGTACCCTGTGACCTTGGATGGCAGAAATCCATTAAGAATGGAAGTCACTGTTATTCCGGAGGGTTAACGAGATAGTGTGGTTGGGGCGGCAGGGAAATATCCCCCTGCATGCTTTAATTGAATATGCGTGATGGAAAGGATGCATGATATGAAAGTTGAACTTCTTGCCATAACACCAGATCCCGAGAGGATTATCGAAGTGGCCGCGCGGACGTGCTATCAGAGCGAGGACCGGATGGCGCCGGAAACTATGGGGCAATTGCTGCCGAAGCTGATTGCCATGGGGCATGAGTCTCCTTTTGAGCACGCCTATGCGAGCTTTCGTGTGGAGGAGGTTTCCCGTGCCATGACGCACCAACTGGTGAGGCATCGGTTGTTGGCAGTTTCGCAGAAGAGTCAGCGATATGTGTCGGAGAAGAATTTTGCCTGGGTGGTGCCGCCATCGGTTCCCGCGGACAAGGTTGAGGATTTCAGTCGGGACATGGAAGTGGTACGCGGGATGTACACGAAATGGGTGGCGGCGGGGTTGAAGAAGGAGGATGCCCGGTTTGTGCTACCCAACGCCTGCACGACGGAGATGATTGTATCGGGTAATTTCCGGGAATGGCGGCATGTGTTCAAGGTGCGTTGTCATCCCCGGGCGCAATGGGAGATCCGAGAGGCGTGTTTGATCATGTTGAAGGAATTGCACCGTCACGCGCCGAATGTGTTTGGCGATTTGATGGCTGAATTTGGCGCGAGCGGTGAACCTGTGAAGCGCGGTTGAGCTGAGGAGCGAGCGAAATCAACTTATTGTTCTTATAGCTTTGACTTGGCTGCGGTGATCACGCGAATGGCGGAACGCATTAGGAGGATGATGAGTCCCAGTGCGACGATGGTGTCGGGCCAGCGGGAGTCGGTCAGCCAGACGGCGCCTGCCGCGACGAACACGGATAGATTGGAAACAATATCGTTCCGTGAACATTCCCACACGGAACTCATGTTGACGTCTTCCTTGCGGTGTCGCCAGAGGAGTAGGAGGCAAATTGAGTTCGCAGCCAAGCCAAGAAGGCTGAATAGCCCCATGACCTCGAAAACAGGGACGCTGGGAACCGCAAGTTTGTAGGTTAATTGAGCCACGACAGCGAGGGCGGCGAGAAGGATGAGGACGCCCTTGAACAAAGCCACTCTGGCCTTGGTGGCGGTGCCTTTGGTGACGGCGTAAAGGCTGAGGCCGTAGGTGAGGGCGTCGCCAAGGTTGTCGAGCCCGTCTGCAAGGAGGGCGGAAGAGTTGCCATATAGGGCGGCGGCAATGATGACGAGGAACATGACGGCATTGATGCCGAGGACGATGAGCAAGGTCCCGCGTTGCCGCGCGAGCAGGCTATCCAGAGAACAATCTTGATCGCAGCATCCACTCATGTTGAAGCCTTAACCATTGGTCTCATGCCTCTATGTTATGCCTGTTACAAACAAAGACAATCAATCAGTTTCTTGAGCTGAGTGTCAGATATGTGTGGATTGGCTTATGGGGTGATATTCCGGCGGCTGCCCAGGAATAGCAACAGGATGGCGCCGACGAAACTCATGGCGCCGCAGAAGAGGAAGGGAATCGTGGCGCTGCCCGTGTAATCCCATAACCAGCCGGTCAGAATGCTGGCGGCGATGAGCAGGAGACCTTCCATCATGCCCCAGAAACCGAAGGCGATGCCCCGCTGCCCTTCAGGAATCAGGTCGGCGATCACGGCGCGGGAGGCGCCTTCCGTCAGACCATAGAAGAATCCGTAAGTAATGAAGAGCGACCAAGCCTGCCAGCCGTCGGTGAAGAGGGCGAAGCCGACATAGACGGCGGCGTAGAGGGTCCAGCCGGCGATCAGGACGGGGCGGCGTCCGATGCGGTCGGATAGTTTGCCGCCCCAGATGGAGGTGGAAGACTTGATCAGGTGCAACATGGACCAGAGCAAGGGCAGGTAGGCGATGCCCACACCCATGTCCTTCGCGCGGAGGAGCAGGAAGGCGTCGCTGGAATTGGCAAGGGCGAAGGCCGAGGCGGCGGCAATATAAAGGAAATAGGAGCGGGGGAGGGTTCGGATGCCGGCCAGCGGATTGCGGACAGGAGTGGCGACCAACTGGCGATCAGGCTTATCCCGGATGAAGAAAAGAATGGTCAGGACCGAAAGGATGCCGGGGATGAAGGACCAGGCAATGGCTTTGCGCATGGAGGGGAGGTCGGACCCAAGCCAAAGCAGGAGGCCGAACCCGATCAGGCCGCCCATCATGGCGCCGGCATGGTCCATGGCGCGCTGGTATCCGAAGGCGTGTCCACGGATGGAAGGGGGGGTGCTATCGGCGACCAAGGCATCGCGGGGTGCGGTGCGAAGGCCCTTGCCGACGCGGTCGAGAAGACGCATGGCGAGGACAAAGGAGCCGGAGCGAGCGAAGGCGACGAGGGGTTTGAAGAGGGTGGATAGGGCGTAACCGATGAGGATGAGCCATTTCCGGTTTCGGACGCGGTCGGCGATGGCACCGGAAAACAGTTTGATGAAAGCGGGTAGGCCTTCGGCCAATCCTTCGATGGAGCCGATCATGGCGCGAGAGACGCCAAGCTGGGTCAAGAAGATCGGCATGATGGGATAGATGATTTCGCTGCCCAGGTCAGTGAAAAAGCTGACAAAGCCAGTGGCCTTGACGACGGGCGGGAGTTTCTGAGGGTTGGTTGACATGATAAGTTTTTCTCCGATCAAAAAAGACACCCTAGCTTAACCCTTGGAATAGTTCATCGAAAAAACGGTTTCTTTTCGTGGTGATGGTCCATATAATCCTCCGCCATGATTGAATCGGAGAATAGCAAAGAGGGGCTTGTTATTGATCTCAACTTTGTGCCGAGCTGGGCGAGGAAGCCGCCATCGGTCGCACAGGGTGGGTCATTCAGGGAGGAATCGGGGGAGCGGGGAGGGCGAGGTGAGCGCGACAATCGAGAGCGGGGCGGGGCGCGACGTCCGCCAAGGGATCGAGCCGTTCGCCGGGATTCACGAGAGCGTCAGCCTGACGCGCGAGGCTCCGAGCGAGGGGTGGCACGGGAAAATGAGCGCAAAATTGATGAACAGCTTTCGGCGATCGATGTTTCCTTCTTACCTGAACGACGGGGGCTGGCGCCTTTGGCCCAAAGGTTGGCGCGGTCTCTCCGGGCGTATTCGCTTTTTGAAGTGGCGAGTCTCTTTTTGAGCAAACCTGAGTTCTTCGCTGTCCGGCTTGTGCTTAAGGAGGGAACTGCGCCTGCTACTCCTATGTTTCAGTGTGCGGAGTGCAAGGCGGTATTCCTGGACCATGAGGCGGCGGCTAGTCATGTCTTTATCAAACATTTTGAGCGCTATTGCCAGAAAGAGGAGCAGGAAGGCGAGCCGCCCAAGGGGAACTTTATTTGTGTGGCGCGGTGCGGGATGTCTGGAGCTTTATTGGGGCCGCCAAACTATCATGGCTATACCGACCGGCTGATTGAGGTGCATAAAACCAAATTTTCGCATATTTCGGCCGATGAATTCCGGGCGAAAGTGGAAATGGTTCATGATCAAGCCTTGATTGAAAAGTGGAAAGAGGAGAAGCGTCGGCAGGTGACCTATCGGTTTGGGGCTGGAGAGGATGCAAAGTCCTTTACCCGGTTTGCCGAAGCGGAAGCATGGTTCCGGGAGCATTGCCTTGAGAAGGCGATCCACGAGGGGGCTAATTTTGTGATGCCCGGTTCTGATGTGGCGGCGCTGGAGGATGTCAGGCTGCGGAGGGTGATTGAGGAGGCGATTCAGCAGGAATCCCGGTTCCCGTTGCGGCTTTCGGTGGCGGTGCGTCTGGCCTTCCGGCATCTCGGGTTGCACACCTTCAAGGCTGGAGATGGGCATACGTTCTTGACTGCGGTGGCGCCGAATGCCATCGATTTGTCGTTGGCTATTCCGTTGATTCGTGAGATTGTTGATTATGCGTCCGAGCATCCGGGGTGTACCCGGGCGGAAGTGCTGGCAGGGTTGCGTCCGATGCCCGAAGGGGAGGTATCACCGGACGCGGCGGAGTTGAATTCGCAGATGCACTGGTTGGTGGGCAAGGGGCATTTGATTGAGTTTTCGGATGGACGGTTGGCGGCCCCGCGGGAGACTGTTTTGCGGGTGCAGGCCGCGTGTCAGCGTCAGTCGCATCCCCAGCGCAACTGGAAGAAAGAAAAACAAAAAACAGGAGCCGCTCCTCATGGAAGGTAAGCGCATGATTTTGGACAATAGTTCCGATTTTGAGTCTGGCTTCGGGACTGGGTTCAGCAAGGGGTTGTTGTTCGCGTGTTGTATTATGTTGTGCGCGTTCTATGCCGCACCCGCACGCGCGGAGTTGCCCGAGGAGGCCAAGCGGGAGATTGTGTTTATCAACGGGCTCATGGATCTGGGGTTTCCGGATTACGCCAACAAGATGATGGATGCTTTGTTGCGCAAGTATCCGGACGCGGCGAGCGAAGCGGCGGGAGTGAAGGTTCGCTTGTTGACGGCCAACGGGAAGTTTGATGAAGCCCAGACCTTGGTCAATAACATTCAGGGTGATGGCGAGGCGGCAGTGAAAATGCGGCTTGCGTTTGCCGATGCCTGCTATGCGGCGAACCAGATTCAGCGCACCAAGATATACTACAACGCTTTTCTCAGCAAATATCCCTCCGGTCCTCCGCCAGCGTTAAAAGAGCTCTATGGCACAGCGGCGTACAAATATTCACAGATGCTTCGCTACGCCCAGGATCTAGCGGGCGTTGTTCAGGCGTATCGCTATTTTCTATTGACCAAGCCCGGCACGGATGTTGAGCGGGTGGTGCTCACCGAGATGGCGGAGATGCTGATGAAGGTGGGAGAGAAGAGTGTCGGTGAGCCACGGAAGAAGTGCTTTGAGGAAGCCAAGGAAATTGCCACAAAAATCCAGTGGGGTGGTGTGGATGAGGCGTTCGGGAAGACCGTGGTGATGCTGGCGCACATTCAGCTTATAGAAGGCAACAAGGCGGATGCTCGCAAGATCATCACGGATTACATGCCGATGCTCCAGCAGATTGACGACATGTTGAAGGCAGAGCCAGACGGTGCGCGGCGCAGCCCAATGGCGCAATGCCGGTACATGCTTGGGCAAATGGGCGAGCAGGAAATTCGTGATCTGGTGGCGGCTGACCCTGTGATGAACCGCGAGAAAATCATCGAATTGGCCAAGCAGACATTAAGTCATTATTACACGGTGTTGATCAAGTATCCCTCCAATTCATGGGCATCGGAAGCCGGTCAACGCGGCGACGGACTGGCGACCTGGCTCAGTGAGCGCGGATTCCAGGTTGGAAAATTGCCTAAAGAGAAGCTTGTGGCGATTGTGGATGTATTGCTCAAGGAGGCGCGGATGCTGTTTCAGCAGCAGGACTACAAAGGAGCGGTTGAAAAATACAGGGCGGTACTCAATACGTTCCCGGAAATCAATGGCGCTGTTCCCGCTTTGGGTGACATGACGCGGTCATACATTCAGTTGAAGGACTTTTACGCGGCGGATGCGCTGACGGGTTATTTGGGGGAGCGGTATAGTGCGGCGACGCCGGAGTTGATGGAAGAGGCTGGCAATATGTTGCTGGCTGCGGCGGCGGAGTATGAAAGCATAGGCGACAAGACGAAGGCGGCCGCCATCAATGAGCTATTTTTTGAAAAATTCCCTACTCACAAACGGGCGGCGATCGTGGTCTTCCGTGAAGGTGAAAGCCGTTTCAGGGCGGAGAATTACGGCGAGGCGCTTGCCTATTACCTGCAGGTAATGGAGAAGTTTCCCAAAGATCGGGTATTTGTGGATGCTTTGAGCCGTGCGTCCTACTGTCATATAATGTTAGGGGCATACAGTAATGCTGTACCCTTATTGCAGAAGCACATCGAGATTGTGCCGCCTTCCTCCGCGCAGATTGCGTCGCGACTGCGTTTGGCGGATTGTTGGTGGAAAGCGGACGCAACGGAGTCCTCGCTGAAAGAATACAGCGGGGTCGTCAAGCTCCTGACAGAGGAAGGCGATGTGTATGGATCAACGCCGGAGGAGAAGGGCAAGAACAAGAAGCATCTTGAGACAGCCATGTTTTGGAAGGCGTTTTGTTATTCGCGGTTGAAAACACCCGCAGACAAGGTGCCTCAATTCCAGGGCAAGGCGATAGAAGGGTTTAAGTTGTTTCTCGATCAATATCCAAAATCCGAGATGGCTGCTCCAGCGCTTAGTGTGGTGGGGACCCTGTATTTTCTGCAGGGGAAGCCGGATGAAGCGGAAAAGGCTTATTCGCGGCTCGCGAGTGATTTTCCGGATACCGAGCAGGCCAAGAATGTCACATTTGCCCTGGCCAAGAGTTTGATGGATCTTGGGCAGATGGAAAAAGCAGTGACCGTTTATGAGAAGATGCTGGCGGATCCTGCGAAATTCCTGCCGGGTCAATTCCTGCAGGCGGCCATAACGCTGGCGGACGCCAAGCAGAACGAAGCGGCCATTAAATTCTACAGGCAGGCGGCCAAGGAAGTCGGGCAGAGGGCTATATGGGAACCCGCCATGATAGGGCTGGCCAACACTTTTGCGAAAATGAACAACTGGGCCGAAGTGGTGAAAGTTGTTGAGGAACTATTGGCGAAGTACCCCAATTCCGGCTTTACGGTTGAGGCGAACTTCCTGCTGTGCCGGGCCTATTCCGAAGTGGCGGTGAAGGAGACGGATGGAGTCAAGAAGCAGGCGGCGTTTGCTCAAGCGGCGGCGGCGATCAATCAGGCCAGAAAATTCATCAAGGACTCCGGTTTGAGTGCGCGGGCGGACTACGAAACGGCGCATTTACAGACTATGGAAGGCAAGAAGAGCGACGCGATGGCTTCCTATGCCCGCATCATTTTACTGTTGTCGCCGAATGACGCCAAAGTGGCGCCATGGTATGAGCTGGCTGTTGAGGAAGGATTGCCACTGCTGATGGAAATGAAGCAGTACGGCGAGGTTGTTGATGGCGGTGAAGCCTATCTCAAGGCATTTCCGAAGGGGCGGCTGGTGAATCAGGTCAGGCAGTGGCGCGATCAGGCCAAGGTGAAGATGATTACGGCGCAACCCGCATCGAGAGCAGGAACCAAGTAAGAGGGAGAGATACATGACTATGAAGAGAGGCAATAGCCTTGTGATGATGGCTGTGGCGGCGTGTTGGATGGTGTCGGAGGTCGCTGTGGCGCAGGATGTGGTTCAACTGACCAACGGGAAGAAGGTTCAGGTCAGGTCGATCCGCTGGGTAGAGAGCGAGCAGGCCTACCGTGTTGAAACCATGGAAGGGTCTATGCTTCCTCTGCCGAAGGCCCAAGTGCAAGGCCTGTCGATCAGCAAGCCTGCTGAGTACGACAAGGCTGTTGGTCTTTTAGCGACCAAGCAATATGCGGCGGCCATTCCGATGCTTGAGGAGATCATCACCAAGTACAAGATGTTGACGTGGGATAATAAAGCGCGGGTTCTGCTGGCGAAAGCATATCTGGCCCAGTCAGAGCCGAAAAAGGCGGTCAGTGTGCTGGAAGGTTATATGTCGTCAGTGTCGAAGGCGGAAGTGCCTCCGGAGTTGATTCAGACGTATTGGACGGCGCTCCTGCAATCCAATCAGAACGAGGCGTTGAAGAAGGAATTGGATTCCGTGGTAGCCACGGGGACACGCCAGATGGTAGCAACGGCCATGGTGATGAGGGGAAACATGAATCGCGATGCCGGCCAGAAAGAAGTGGCGTTGCTGGATTATCTGCGCGTGGTGATATTGTTCGAGAATATCAAGGAAGCCCAGCCCGAAGCCTTGTATAAAGCGGCTGAGATTCTTGAGGAGTTGCGGGATCCCCGTGCGGATGAGCTGCGGAAGAAGTTGGTGCAGGAGTACAAGGACAGTGACTATGCCGCCAAGTTAAGTGGCAAGATTTGATTAAGCAAGCGAAGGTAATTTCTGTAGACTATTACAAGTGGACATAACTATTGGACAGCAAGGAGTAATGTAGCATGAGGAAGCAAAACGGCATGGTAAGATGGGTTGGTCTGGCGTTGATGGTGTTTTTTGGAATTGTACTGGTGTCGTCGGTTCTGGCGCAGGATGCGGCGGCGCCCGCAGCGCCAGAGGCAAATGCTCCTGCGGCGGCGGGGGAACTGGTTCTGGATAAATCCGCTGTTGATAACAAGGAGGCGCCGACAGACACGGGGTTCATGGCGGTGGTCATGAGCAGCGGTGTGCTGGGGGTGTTGATCTGGCTTGGACTGCTGGGAAGCCTGATTTCGTGTATCTACTTCACGATTGACTGTTCGATGACCGTGAAGGCGAAGAGGATTATCCCGCCGACGTTGGTAGAGAAGGTGACGGCTGCGATGGCGCAGGGAGATGTGGTCAAGGCGTTGCAGGAGTGCAAGGAAGAGCCGGGGCCCATGGCTAACATTCTTGTGGCGGCGTTTAGTCATGTTGAAGAGGGTTTTGACACGATCCAGGAGGCGGTGCAGGTGGCGGCTGATTTTGAGAGCGAGCGCATGATGCAGCATATTGCGTGGCTTTCGGTGACGGCGTCGCTGGCGCCGATGTTGGGACTGCTCGGGACCGTGCAAGGTATGATCTGGGCGTTTGCCGGACTGGCGACGATGGGTGCCGGCAATGTGGGCGTGCTGGCTTTGGCCATTTCGCAGGCGCTCTGGACAACGGCGGCGGGTCTTTGTGTGGCGATTCCGGCCATTACGTCGTACACGATATTCCGGAATGTGGCGAACCGGATGACCTTGCGGATGCAGGCGATCACGATGGATTTGATCAAGGATCTTCGTAACGTGGAAGTGGTGGCGGAGTAAGTCATCAGGTGGTGCTGACCCTGAAGCGTGGAAGATGCTTCGATGCGGCGCGGTTAGTTTCCGTTAAGAACATATCCGCTGGGTTCAGCGGGTGCTGCAGGAGAGATGCCCGTGGCGAGAAATAAAGAGTACGGACTCAATTTGGATATGACGCCGATGATCGACTGCGTCTTCCAGTTGATGATCTTTTTTATTGTGACGTTCAAGCTCGACAGTGACCAGATCAATGAAAAGATCGAGCTGGCGAAGTCGCCGAACGGGCCGAAGATAGAGGAAAAGGTTCCCGGCACCATGATTGTCGAGGTGGATGACAGGGGGGCGCTGTCCATTGGACGTGTTCCGATGAGCGAGGAGACCCTGTATGGGATTGTTAACCAGGCTTGCAAGCGGATTGGTAACAACAACGTTCAGATTCTGCTGCGCGCTGACCATCGAGCGAAGCATGTGTATGTAAAGCGGGCTATGGATGCCTGCACGAGGGCCGGGGTCTGGAGGATCCAGTTTGCGGCGTTGAAAAAGAAGAATCGTTGAGAGAGGTGCGATATGGCTCGAACCAAGGGTGAAGCCCCAGCGCTTGATATGACGCCGATGATTGACTGTGTATTTCAGCTATTGATTTTCTTTATCATTTCGCTGAAACCAGAAGATGTTATTGCTCATCTGGATGTGAACCGGCCGCAGGGAGACAGCAAGGCGACCACGCAAAAGATTGATTTACTACAGGTCGGGGTGTATGCGGACGGTTATACACTAAATGATCGGCCGGTCAGCTATGCGACGCTGGAAAGCATGTTGGTGCGGTTGGCGAACATCAGCAAGACGCAAACCGTGATTATCAAGTGCGCGCTGGAATCACCACACCGGATGCTGGTGGAGGTTCTGGATTTATGTAGCAAGCTTGGATTAAAGAATCTTTCCGTGATGAGTATGTGATGCGGGCAAGGGGATGCGTATGAACGAAATGGAAAAAGACACCACCCTGATAATGATGGACGAGAGCGTCTGGAAGCATTTTCGGCGCGTGTTGAGCGGATTGCGGGCTCCGAAGGACTCGGGTGAATACAAGTTCGCACAGTTTGAAATGATTCGTTTCCTGAGTTCATGGGGAATATCCATAGGGATCAGCTTGGCGGTGATTCTGGTGCTGATCACGTTTGCAGTGGGACAGGCGGTGCAGAAAGAACACACCGTGGAAGTGGTGGTTCTGCAGACGGAATCGGTGCAGTTGGATCCTGAAATTAAGGCGGAGATTGAGAAGCTGCAGCAGGAGACGGAGGTTCCCACGGATGTGGCAATGGATACGCCGTTGGCCCAGGAAATGCCTGTTGAGACGGCTCTGAAAATTGAGTCGGCGCCGGTGAGTACACCGATGATGTCGAAGAGCCCCCTGATTCTCAAAGGCATGCCCGGGGCAATGTCTAATCGCGGATCTGCACAGGCTCGCGCAAGCGCCATGAAGGAGTTTAGTGGCACGCGAGAGGGTGAAGACGCGGTAATGCGCACACTGCGCTGGTTGAAAAAAACACAGGATCCGGATGGTTCGTGGGAAACAGCGGAAACGGGCAAGGAGACTGACAAAAAAAAAGGCGTGGATCTTGACAGGAAGAATGCCATGGCGGGGCTGGCGCTGTTGTGTTTTTTGGCGCATGGGGAGACCCCAGAGTCGGCTGAGTTCGGGGAAACTGTTGAGAAGGCCATGAAGTATATTGTTGCCAGTCAGAACCCGACCAATGGTCTGTTTTCCAAAGTAAAGAATCCAAGTGGGGTTATCGCATACTCTCATGCGATTTGCACATATGCGGTTAGCGAGGGCTATGCCCTGACCAAGATTATGGCTCTCAAGATGGCGATGGATAAGGGGATTGATGTCATTATTAAGGGTCAGAATAAGACAGGCGGCTTTGATTATAAGTATAGCTTAGCGAGAAACCGGTGGGATCTTTCTGTTGGGGGGTGGCAATTCCAAGCCATGAAGGCTGCGAAAATGGCAGGCTCGACACATCCTGGCCTTGAAAAAGCCATTAAGCTGGGAATTAATCATATGAGGAAAGAAGCATTTTCAGCGAAGCGTGGCGGGTTTGGGTATGCTTGGTTACCGGGGGATCCAGTTGGCGATCACAGCTCGGTTGGGATGACGGGGGTAGGGGTGCTTTGTTTGCAGTTGCTTGGTGAAGGTGATGTTCCTGAAGCGCGCGCTGGGCTTGAATATCTTCAAAATAAACTTCCACTGGTGGAATGGAAGCCTGTTGGAAAAAACGAATTAAAGGAAGGGTCAAAAGGACCGAATAGTATTTATGCCTGGTATTACGTCACCCAGGCTAAATTTCAAAAAGGCGGCAAGGTGTGGGAAGAATGGAACGCTATGTTTCCCAAGGTGTTGATTCGAGCGCAGGACAGAGACGGGTTTTGGATTGGGGGAGATCATGGTGGACCGGTGTACACAACAACGCTGGCGTGTCTAGCGCTGGAAGTTTACTACCGCTATCTCCCGACCTATAAGCAAACGGGATCCACACCGGCGGCGGCGCCACTTGCGACCTCTGTGGAAGATGTCGTTGTGGATGTGAAGTAGGCACTATGACCGATGGCGGGCATATACGGCTTTTGCCGCCAGAGGTGGCCAACAAGATCGCGGCCGGCGAGGTTGTTGAACGGCCTGCCTCCATTCTCAAGGAACTGGTTGAGAACGCCATTGATGCCGGAGCGACCCAGATCGACGTGGAGATTGTTTCGGGCGGCGCGCGCCTTCTGTCCGTATCGGATAATGGTTCCGGAATGAATCGGGATGATGCATTGCTCTCTGTGGAGCGCCATGCCACCAGCAAGATCCGCACTTCTCAGGATATAGAAAACATCCACACACTGGGGTTTCGCGGTGAAGCCTTGGCGGCCATTTCCTCCGTGTCGCGCTTCCGTGTTTGCACCCGGCGCGCCTCCGATCTGGCAGGGACGGAGTTGGTGATGAGTGGCGGGAAACTGCTGGATGTCCGGGACGCGGGATGTCCTGCGGGGACCTTGGTTGAGGTTCGCGACTTGTTTTTCAATATGCCGGCCCGACGCAAGTTTTTGAGGTCGCCCCAGACAGAAGTGACCCATTTGCGGCAGATGTTCCTTGTGCATGCGCTGGCGTGGCCGGGCATAGGAATGAAACTGACGGTTGACGGGCGTGCGACATGGATATTGCCGGGCGGAACCAGTCTAAGTGAGCGCATTCGGGAACTGTTCGGAGCGGATATTACGGGAGCGCTTCGCGAGGTGAGATTGGACGCGGGAGACATACGGGTTACCGGATTCGTGAGTCGTCCAACCTTGCACCGAGGGGATCGGACAGAACAATATATGTTCATCAACCGGCGGCCAGCCACGGCGCCTGTCGTTGGTTATGCCATCGGGGAGGCGTATCACACGCTGCTGGCGGCCGGGCGGTATCCCTATGTGTTTCTCTTTGTCGAGCTACCCGTGGATCAAGTGGATGTCAATGTGCACCCAACGAAGCGGGAAGTGAGATTCCGCAGGCCTTCGGATGTCAGGGATGCGTTGATCCGAGCCATTCAGGCCGCATTGCATGGCGGCGGGTCGCAATTCATTCTTGGGCGGGATGAGTCACGCGATGCGGTGCCGGTTAATACGCCGCCGATTGCGGAGCCAAAACTTCGGATTGATGATCTGCCTTCGGCTCGTGCTTTCGCGTATCCGAAACTGCCTCCTCCCGAGGCGTTTGTTTCCCGTAAATCACCTGGAGGTGAGTCTGCGGGATCGGACAGGACTCCAGCAAGCGAGGGTGGACGATCCGAAGGGGTGGATGCGAAAGAGGTGTCGCCGCGCAGTCCGTGGGCGTGGTGCCGTGTGGTCGGGCAGGTTGGTGGACTTTATGTTCTATTGGAAACGGAAGATGGGTTGGTTATCATGGATCCGCATGCGGCGCATGAGAGGGTGCTTTTTGAGAAAATAATGACGGCGGTTGAAAAGGGGACGGTGGAGAGTCAGGGGTTGTTGACGGCTGAGACGGCGGAATTGCAGCCACGCGATGCGTTGTTCGTCCGCAAGCATATTGACGTCATGCGCAAGCTTGGTATTGGGGTTTCTGAATTTGGCGGCGACACCTTTGTGGTGGATGCGTTACCCGCTGAATTCAAGAGCGCGGCTATCAAAGATATGTTGATTGATGTGGCGCGGCATCTGGAATTGCTGGGGGAGCGGGGGAGCGGTACGCGATGGCGGGAGGAGGCGATAGCGCAGGCGGCGTGCAAGGCGGCGGTTAAGGCCAGGGACCGGCTTACTCTGGCGGAGATTGAGCGTCTGGTGGTGGCGCTGGCGTCCGCTGAGATGCCCTATACCTGTCCGCATGGTCGTCCGACGTTGATTCATATGTCCTTCAAGGAACTGGCGAAGAAATTTGGGAGGGAGTAGTTCTGGAGTGTGGAGTAGTGTGGGTGTCCTTGACAGGTTCTGAGTGTGGGATAGGAAAGCGCTAATAACTCCACTGAATTACTTGAGCAGAGGGAGTAATAAATCATACAATCTTGACGAGCATAACTATTGGACAGCAAGGAGTAATGTAGCATGAGGAAGCAAAACGGCATGGTAAGATGGGTTGGTCTGGCGTTGATGGTGTTTTTTGGAATTGTACTGGTGTCGTCGGTTCTGGCGCAGGATGCGGCGGCGCCCGCAGCGCCAGAGGCAAATGCTCCTGCGGCGGCGGGGGAACTGGTTCTGGATAAATCCGCTGTTGATAACAAGGAGGCGCCGACAGACACGGGGTTCATGGCGGTGGTCATGAGCAGCGGTGTGCTGGGGGTGTTGATCTGGCTTGGACTGCTGGGAAGCCTGATTTCGTGTATCTACTTCACGATTGACTGTTCGATGACCGTGAAGGCGAAGAGGATTATCCCGCCGACGTTGGTAGAGAAGGTGACGGCTGCGATGGCGCAGGGAGATGTGGTCAAGGCGTTGCAGGAGTGCAAGGAAGAGCCGGGGCCCATGGCTAACATTCTTGTGGCGGCGTTTAGTCATGTTGAAGAGGGTTTTGACACGATCCAGGAGGCGGTGCAGGTGGCGGCTGATTTTGAGAGCGAGCGCATGATGCAGCATATTGCGTGGCTTTCGGTGACGGCGTCGCTGGCGCCGATGTTGGGACTGCTCGGGACCGTGCAAGGTATGATCTGGGCGTTTGCCGGACTGGCGACGATGGGTGCCGGCAATGTGGGCGTGCTGGCTTTGGCCATTTCGCAGGCGCTCTGGACAACGGCGGCGGGTCTTTGTGTGGCGATTCCGGCCATTACGTCGTACACGATATTCCGGAATGTGGCGAACCGGATGACCTTGCGGATGCAGGCGATCACGATGGATTTGATCAAGGATCTTCGTAACGTGGAAGTGGTGGCGGAGTAAGTCATCAGGTGGTGCTGACCCTGAAGCGTGGAAGATGCTTCGATGCGGCGCGGTTAGTTTCCGTTAAGAACATATCCGCTGGGTTCAGCGGGTGCTGCAGGAGAGATGCCCGTGGCGAGAAATAAAGAGTACGGACTCAATTTGGATATGACGCCGATGATCGACTGCGTCTTCCAGTTGATGATCTTTTTTATTGTGACGTTCAAGCTCGACAGTGACCAGATCAATGAAAAGATCGAGCTGGCGAAGTCGCCGAACGGGCCGAAGATAGAGGAAAAGGTTCCCGGCACCATGATTGTCGAGGTGGATGACAGGGGGGCGCTGTCCATTGGACGTGTTCCGATGAGCGAGGAGACCCTGTATGGGATTGTTAACCAGGCTTGCAAGCGGATTGGTAACAACAACGTTCAGATTCTGCTGCGCGCTGACCATCGAGCGAAGCATGTGTATGTAAAGCGGGCTATGGATGCCTGCACGAGGGCCGGGGTCTGGAGGATCCAGTTTGCGGCGTTGAAAAAGAAGAATCGTTGAGAGAGGTGCGATATGGCTCGAACCAAGGGTGAAGCCCCAGCGCTTGATATGACGCCGATGATTGACTGTGTATTTCAGCTATTGATTTTCTTTATCATTTCGCTGAAACCAGAAGATGTTATTGCTCATCTGGATGTGAACCGGCCGCAGGGAGACAGCAAGGCGACCACGCAAAAGATTGATTTACTACAGGTCGGGGTGTATGCGGACGGTTATACACTAAATGATCGGCCGGTCAGCTATGCGACGCTGGAAAGCATGTTGGTGCGGTTGGCGAACATCAGCAAGACGCAAACCGTGATTATCAAGTGCGCGCTGGAATCACCACACCGGATGCTGGTGGAGGTTCTGGATTTATGTAGCAAGCTTGGATTAAAGAATCTTTCCGTGATGAGTATGTGATGCGGGCAAGGGGATGCGTATGAACGAAATGGAAAAAGACACCACCCTGATAATGATGGACGAGAGCGTCTGGAAGCATTTTCGGCGCGTGTTGAGCGGATTGCGGGCTCCGAAGGACTCGGGTGAATACAAGTTCGCACAGTTTGAAATGATTCGTTTCCTGAGTTCATGGGGAATATCCATAGGGATCAGCTTGGCGGTGATTCTGGTGCTGATCACGTTTGCAGTGGGACAGGCGGTGCAGAAAGAACACACCGTGGAAGTGGTGGTTCTGCAGACGGAATCGGTGCAGTTGGATCCTGAAATTAAGGCGGAGATTGAGAAGCTGCAGCAGGAGACGGAGGTTCCCACGGATGTGGCAATGGATACGCCGTTGGCCCAGGAAATGCCTGTTGAGACGGCTCTGAAAATTGAGTCGGCGCCGGTGAGTACACCGATGATGTCGAAGAGCCCCCTGATTCTCAAAGGCATGCCCGGGGCAATGTCTAATCGCGGATCTGCACAGGCTCGCGCAAGCGCCATGAAGGAGTTTAGTGGCACGCGAGAGGGTGAAGACGCGGTAATGCGCACACTGCGCTGGTTGAAAAAAACACAGGATCCGGATGGTTCGTGGGAAACAGCGGAAACGGGCAAGGAGACTGACAAAAAAAAAGGCGTGGATCTTGACAGGAAGAATGCCATGGCGGGGCTGGCGCTGTTGTGTTTTTTGGCGCATGGGGAGACCCCAGAGTCGGCTGAGTTCGGGGAAACTGTTGAGAAGGCCATGAAGTATATTGTTGCCAGTCAGAACCCGACCAATGGTCTGTTTTCCAAAGTAAAGAATCCAAGTGGGGTTATCGCATACTCTCATGCGATTTGCACATATGCGGTTAGCGAGGGCTATGCCCTGACCAAGATTATGGCTCTCAAGATGGCGATGGATAAGGGGATTGATGTCATTATTAAGGGTCAGAATAAGACAGGCGGCTTTGATTATAAGTATAGCTTAGCGAGAAACCGGTGGGATCTTTCTGTTGGGGGGTGGCAATTCCAAGCCATGAAGGCTGCGAAAATGGCAGGCTCGACACATCCTGGCCTTGAAAAAGCCATTAAGCTGGGAATTAATCATATGAGGAAAGAAGCATTTTCAGCGAAGCGTGGCGGGTTTGGGTATGCTTGGTTACCGGGGGATCCAGTTGGCGATCACAGCTCGGTTGGGATGACGGGGGTAGGGGTGCTTTGTTTGCAGTTGCTTGGTGAAGGTGATGTTCCTGAAGCGCGCGCTGGGCTTGAATATCTTCAAAATAAACTTCCACTGGTGGAATGGAAGCCTGTTGGAAAAAACGAATTAAAGGAAGGGTCAAAAGGACCGAATAGTATTTATGCCTGGTATTACGTCACCCAGGCTAAATTTCAAAAAGGCGGCAAGGTGTGGGAAGAATGGAACGCTATGTTTCCCAAGGTGTTGATTCGAGCGCAGGACAGAGACGGGTTTTGGATTGGGGGAGATCATGGTGGACCGGTGTACACAACAACGCTGGCGTGTCTAGCGCTGGAAGTTTACTACCGCTATCTCCCGACCTATAAGCAAACGGGATCCACACCGGCGGCGGCGCCACTTGCGACCTCTGTGGAAGATGTCGTTGTGGATGTGAAGTAGGCACTATGACCGATGGCGGGCATATACGGCTTTTGCCGCCAGAGGTGGCCAACAAGATCGCGGCCGGCGAGGTTGTTGAACGGCCGGTTTACTCTGTCGGAAATAGAGAAGCTGGTTATTGCCTTGGCTTCAGCGGAGATGCCGTACACATGTCCACATGGGCGTCCGACACTGATCCACATGTCGTTCAAGGAGTTGGCGAAAAAATTCGGACGGGAATAGCGAGGCGGCGCTTACTTGCCCTTTGTGGTCTGTTTCTTGACGCAGACGGCCAATTTGGTGAAGCCAACATGTTTGGCCGCATCCATGACGGTGACGACATGCTGGAAAGGGACATCCTTGTCAGCCTCCACGACGACCGGTTGATTCGGATCCGTCAGCAGTTGACGGAAGCGACTTTCCAGCAGGTCGGGGGCGACTGGAAGTCCCGAGAGATAAGCGGTCCCGCTTCGATCCACTTCGACCTGAATGGTTTTTTTGATGACGGGGTCCTGCTGGGCGTTTTTGGTGCTGGGGAGGTTGATCTTTAATTGTGATCGCACCATGAGCGGGGTCATGATCATGAAGATCAGCAGCAATACCAGCGCGATGTCAATAAACGGGATCATATTGATCTCCGTCATGAGTCGCTGTTTCTTTCGGGACTTGGTGGGGGCGTTCACGCGTGTTTGCCTTCCGGGCACAATGCTTCAATCAGGTCAAAGACCAGGAGTTCCGTATCGGTCATCAACACTTCGCTCATGTGGATGCAGTAGTTATAGCCGATCAGGGCAGGGATGGCGACGAGCAGGCCGCAGGCGGTGGTGATCAAGGCTTCGGCGATGCCGGCGGACACGACTTCGGGGCCCCCGCCGCTGTTGGCCGCGATGCTGGCGAAGGCCTTTATGATGCCGATGACTGTTCCAAACAATCCGATAAACGGGGCTGTGCCCGCGACAGTGCCGAGAACGGGCACCATGGATTCCAGTTCCCGAGTTTGCGCCTGAATGCCGTGCTGCATGGATCGTTCCTTGGCTTCGCGGCCACCCGGCTGAAGAAGAACCTCGGCGGACACCATGGCAATGGGGAAATCGTACTGACGGCAGAATTCCAATGCCGCCCGCTGGTCTTGTTCCTTAAGAATGCGGAGTAGACGAGCCATGAATGAGCGTTCGTTGACCTTGCAACGGCGGATGACGCGCACCCTGTCCACGATAATCGTTACAGAGAAAATGGACATCACCAACAGGACGGTCAGCACCGGCCACCCGCGGATCATCATGTCAGCCATACTTACTTCATTCATTGAGTTCTCCCAGTGAAAATAATGGGGTATTGATTGCTACTTGTGGTGATAATGTCAAGCGATAGAGAGGGGTGTCATTGAGGGGGCGTGTTATGGGAGGGAAGGGGAGTTGGTTTCCGCCGGTTGAAAAAGGTCCTGGAGATTAGGGGTTGGGGCTTCGATGTCGTCGCTGGTGTCAGGCGTTTTGTCCGGGCCGTTTGAAGACAAATGGATAACGCCGCTGGTTATGGAATATCGGTAGGGTGTTTTCCAGGGGTCCGGGAGCAATGTCTTGATATAGGGTCCGTCCCATCCTTTGGCGCGCAGAGGGCGGAGCAAGACGATCAAGGTTTCGCGCGTTGAGGGATATCGCCCGCAGTCTTTTCGGAAAACTTCCAACGCGACGCGAAGGGTGGTCAAGTCATGCAGGGCGCGTTCATTTAGGGTTAGATGGCTCCGGGTGCTTTCCTGCTTCCGGGAGGTCTGAGTGACCAGCAGGGCGCCCAGGATGACAAACAGGATGACCAGTGCGGCGAGATAGCGCGGGTGCCTGGTAAAGGAAAGGAAGGAGGCGGTTCGATTGGCGACGGAGGGGTCGTTTTGATCACGATGACGTTTTCGCCGACTGTGGCCTTCTCTGGTCTTGGCACCGGCCCCGGGGTGGATTTGATTGCGGATGGGGCGTGGCGTCAGCATGGCCTTTCCGCAATGCGGGCATTTGACCGCGGGCTCAGGACCAAACGTTTGTCTGCAATAGGGGCAACGCAGTTTCATTTAGAGGATTCCGAAAGAGAGATTTTAGGCTGTGGAGTACTCGTGAAGACATAAACAATCATTTTGCGCGCCAGGAGAGGCGTCGTAAAGCGGCGCAGTGTTCCATAGGTGGTGTCCGGATGGGCGAAAATCAGGACGACGGCGGGTGCGTCGTGCTTGGTGAGAAGCGATGGAAGGAGATCGGGGCTGCCGACGGGATAGCGGGTTTCCTTGTAGGTTGAGGGGCGACCATCATTGGTCCATTGTTCCTCCACATAAACCAGTTCTCCGGTGGCGGAGGTTCCTGCGGAGAAGAGATGTAACTCCCAAGGTTGCACTGGACGATTCGCCCGTTTGCGATGCTTTTCGTCAGGAAGAAAGGTTTTGAAATAAGGGTGAGCGGGCGGCGGTGGTTCGACACGAATAAACCCGCGATCGTCGAGAGTCTCGATAAATGAGGCAAAGCGGTGCATAACATCCAGAGTTAGGGTGTCGTCCGGTACAAGAGTGACATAGAGGTCATGGTCTCCCGAGGACAGTTCGCGAAGGTGATTGGTCAGGGATGAAAGATCTTCCCCCTGCTCTGTGGATTTTCCGAGGGAGACTGCCCAATGGGTGGACGTTCCGCTTCCGGGGCCGACGAGCAAGGTGATGTCGGTTACCTGAATGTGACTATTCTTGTGATGAGGCGAAAAGGTGACCGTTGCAAAGGAGTTGGCGGGTAGAGGGAACTCCGGATTTGGAACCAGAAACGTATAGACTTCGTTTTGTACGGCTTGATAAGGGATATCGAGGACGACAGAGGAATCGTTATAGGTCGAGATGATGCCGTTTGGACTGAACACGTCGGCGGCATAGACGAGTGCCGTGCTGGAGGATGGGCCGGGAGAAGGAACCCATTCGGAGCCGGTAAAGAGGAATGGCTTTGAGGGAATGGCTTGTCGAGTGCGGGTGTCGCCAAGGAACTGGGTAATAGGCATTGTTCTTGTCGCGTTAGGGCTGACGTTGGTTTCGGGGTAGGTGAGCGTGATGTCGACCGGCTCACCCCTCGGCCAGAATCGCATGGCGCCGGGGTTGACGGGCTTACCCGGAGGGATGCCAATAAATTGAAGAGCGGCATGTAAATCACTTGGAGTGGCGAATGAGACGGCTAGGGCCTCGTAGTCCTTGCCGCTGTTTTCCGCGACGAGTGCAAACTCCACGGGAGTCCCTGGTGTCAAACTGGTGGTTTCAGTGGCTACCTTGACGGTTCGATTCAGGCGGTCCGCGATAAGGCCCGGTCGGATCATGAAGTTGGTGTCGTGAGCGAAGGTATTCAGATGAAAGGCATCTTGCGAGGCGGATCGATTTTTATTCAGCGCTCGCAAGGCATCCGGATCCAAGGCGTTCGTCTGACTCAAGGAGAGGGCGTTGGTCTCCCCTGCCAAGCTCAATTGCACGAATAGGCCGAGGAGGAGAAGTATGGGGATGGGATTCATGAATAGAGGGTTGTCTTGATTAAAGAGGTGTCTAGCGGTGTTGGCATGCAGATAATTTGTAAGGCACAGGAATGATTGGCACAATGGAAAAACTTGAATGAGCCAATGGGCTGGCCTAGACTAACGAAAAATGCAGGAATGCAATACCCTTGAGGGGATACGGAGTGTATGACGGAAGCAAATAAACAAGGTGGCTTAGCCGGGGTGCGCGTGCTGGTGGTTGACGATGATGATCCCATCCGCACGCTGGTTCACCGTGTGCTTTCATCCAGTGGCTGCGCGGTGGAAGATGCGGAAAACGGACGGATGGCCTTGCAGATTCTCCTGAGGCAGGACTTTGACGTGGTGGTGGTTGATTTGCGCATGCACGAAATGGACGGCATCACGTTCATCCAGGAGGCGCGCAACATCTGGCCGTGGCTCGGCTTCATCATCATGACCGGGTTTGTCGATGATGTTTCGATCGAGAAGGCGCAGAGTCTGGGCATTATGAGGGTTTTGCAGAAGCCGTTGAGACCATCCGTCTTGTGTGCCGAGGTGGCGGAAGAGTTTCAGGAGCGACGCGGGGATTTGGGAGGGCAGGCGGCGGGATTTGAGCAACATCAGCGGCAATTGCGCATCATGGGGCACCTGACGGAAGTGGCGTTGGCGTCCGGGACGTTTGTCGAGGCGTTGCGTGAATTGAGCGATGGACTGGCAGGTTTGTTTTCCTGTGACGTGGCGGGTCTGCTGGGGTTTTCCGATGAGCAGAAAATTCTGGTGGTGAGCGCTCAAAAAAAAGTTGGTGAGCGGTTTCTTCGCCGCGCCGAGGATGAGATTATCGAGCGTTACAATGCGTTAAGCGGGCAACATTTGGCGAGGAGCGAGGTTCGCATTCAGTGGGAAGGAGAGCCTCCATCATCTGAAGGCGCTCAGGAGCCGGGGCGAGTGCTGACTATTCCCATTTTGGTTGGGAATGAGGTTCGCGGGGTGTTACTGCTGGCCACTGCGGAAGCGACTGCCTTCGCGAAGAGTGAAGTGTCCTTCATGTACCACACAGCCAATCTGCTTTCGGCGGTGCTTTCGGCGGTCAATCGCATACGGCAGATGGCGGTGCATGACTCTCTGACGGGCCTATACAACAGGGCGCATCTTGAAGAGCATTTGGAGCGGTCATGGGCGTTGGCCAAACGCCATGGCCACAACATGGCTGTCATGATCATGGATATTGATTACTTCAAGTCCTTTAATGACAGTCATGGGCATATGGTGGGTGACCGGTTGTTGAAGGAGTTCGCGAGCATTTTAAGAAATGCGGCCCGGACAACGGATCTTGTGGCGCGGTATGGGGGTGATGAATTCGTGATTATCCTTCCGGAGACGGATTTGCCGTCAGGTCTGATGCTGGGGAGCCGCGTGTTGAAGATTGTTGATGAACATGTGTTTTGCGCGGACACATTGGCGTTAAGGATCACGACGTCGATTGGGGTGGCCACCAGTCAGGACGTCAGTCCGGATGCGCGGGCGGGTGAAATGTTGCGCCTTGCCGACATGGCATTATATGAGGCAAAGCATGAGGGGCGTAATCGCGTGCGTTTATGGTCGGCAGGGAAGGCGGCAAGAGAGGTAAAGGGTGTCGCCGATCTGGCACCCAAGGGGCCGCCAAATCTGGGGCGAATACTGGTTGTGGATGATGAGCCCTCCATTCTGGAAGTGTTGACGGGGATTCTCGGAAATGCCGGATATGCGGTTGACGCCGAGAATACCGCGCAAGGGGCATTCCGCAGGCTGGAGCAAAATATTGGGGTTTATGACGTGGTGGTGACCGACTTGCAGTTGCCAGACGTGGATGGGCTACAGGTGCTGGACCGGGTGCGAACTGTGGACCCGCTGGCCATAACCATTGTACTGACGGGAAATGCGTCCAAGGATACGGCGGTGGCCAGTCTCAGGCATGGTGCGTTTGAGTTTATTGAGAAACCCCTGAGGAAGGATGAACTCCTGATGGTGGTCGAGCGAGCCCGTGAACACCGTCGGTTAAGGGTGGAGAATGATCGTTACCGGATGCGACTGGAGGATATGGTTCGGCAAAAGAGCGCTGAGCTTAGCGACGCCATGGAGCGCATCAAACAATCAAATGAGTTTACGTTGCAGGCGCTGGCCGGTCTCTTGGATGCGCGGGAACAGGCGACAGGAAAGCACTGCTTGAGAGTGAGGGATTTGACGATAGCGGTTGGGAAGCGAATGGATATGGCGGAGAACGAATTGACCGTCATAGGACAAGGAGCGCTGTTGCATGATATCGGCAAGATTGCCGTGCCGGACGCCATACTGCTCAAGCCTGGGACACTGACGGAAGCGGAATGGAAAATCATGAGGACGCATCCGGAGGTTGGATACAATATTCTTAGAATCAGTCCTTATATGCAGGAAGTGGCTGAATTGGTGTATGCGCATCAGGAGAAGTACGATGGGACGGGGTATCCGCGTGGATTAAAGGGCGAAGCCATTCCGGTGGGGGCGCGTTTGTTTGCCGTGATTGATGCGTACGACGCCATGCGGTCGCACCGTCCGTATCGACGCGCAATGACGTCGGTGCGCGCGAAAGCGGAGTTGAGTCGAGGTAGCGGGACCCAGTTTGATCCTGAAGTTGTGGCCGCTTTCCTTGATAACCAAGTGGAGCTGGAAGCGATCGGCAATTGGCCTCCGGAATGATTCAGATCATTCCGCTTCGACTTCCGATGCGCGGATATTGAGGATGCGCATCCGGTAATTGATAATCCGCCTGGTGGTGCCGAGGAGCTGAGCGGCTTTTGTCTGCACACCCTTAGTTTTCCGGAGCGCATCAAGCACGAGCTTGCGTTCAAAGTTGCCGACAGCATCCTCCAGGGATGTTCCTGACAAGACAGTGTAATCTGGAGCGGGTAGCGTCCCGGTCTTCAGGAATTCAGGAAGGTGAGCGGGAGTAATGTGTTTTTCCCGTCCATGAAGAACCATCATGCGTTCCACAAGGTTCCGCAACTCGCGGATATTGCCTGGCCATGAATAACGAAGGAGGGTGGCCATTGTTTCCGGAGTGAAGTCAGTGGCGCTGACATTCATGGAGCGGCGGAATGATTCCAGGAAGTAGCGTGCAAGCAAGGGGATGTCGTCCGGGCGTTCCCTGAGTGGAGGGAGGCGTATGGGGATGACATTCAGGCGGTAGAAAAGGTCGTCACGGAACTTCTTTTGACGTATTTCATCGGTGAGGTCCCGTGCGGTGGCGGCGACGACTCTGGCATTGGTTCGAATGACCTGGGTGCCTCCCACACGCATGTATTCCCGCTCCTGCAACACGCGGAGCAATTTAACCTGTGTGGAGGGTGACATTTCTCCAATTTCGTCAAAGAAGATGGTTCCTTGTCCGGCGAGGTCAAAACGTCCGAGTTTACGGGTTTCAGCGCCGGTGAAGGCTCCCTTTTCATGGCCAAAAAGTTCGCTTTCCAGAAGGGTTTCCGGAAGGGCGGCGCAGTGAACCGGAACGAACGGCTCGTCCTGGCGGTTGCTCAAAGCATGCAAACGACGGGCAATCAATTCCTTGCCTGTCCCGCTTTCGCCGGTGATCAAGACGGTGGAGTCTGTTCCGGCGGCCTTGGTTACATCGGTCATGGCGTTACGGAACAGGATGGATTCGCCGATGAGGGCGTTGACGGGAAACTCCCGTTCCACTTCGCTTTGGAGAGCCTCCACACGCCGGCGCAATGAGCTGGTTTCAAGGACTCGGGCGACGATGCGACGAATTTCTTCCACGTCGAAGGGCTTAACCACAAAGTCGTAGGCTCCCGCTTTCATTGCCTCAACAACGGGACGGACTGAGGCTGAAGCGCTGACCATCACGCAGGGCATTTCTGGATAAAGGGATTGCAGTTCCTTGAGCAGGGTGATGCCATCCTTTTCCGGCATCATGACGTCCAAGAGAACAAGATCGATGGGTTGATTTTCCAGGACTTTCAAGGCGGCGGCGGCGTTCTCGGTGATGGAAAGCTGGTAGATACGGGAGAACACTTGCCGGAGGGATTCACGGCTACCGCGATCATCGTCAACAATGAGAATGCGCTTCATGGGTTACAGTCTGGCTTTAATAATGGCAGGAAGGAGCAAGGTGACGCTAGTTCCCAACTCGTTGGAGTGAATGGTGATTTGACCGTTGTGGTCCAACAGGGCTCTTTGAGCGATCGGCAGTCCAAGACCCAGGCCGCGGGCTTTGGTGGTGTAGAAAGGTGAGAATACCTTGCCGAGGTTCTCAGGCGAGATGCCTGAGCCGTTATCCTTAAATATGATAATCACAGATGGAGGCATGGTTTCATCATCCTTTGCGCGGAGGATGATTGTCAGTTCAGGATGCGCATGGTTTGCGAGTGCCTCGATGGCGTTGGAGATGAGGTGTCGAAAGACGCGACCCAGAGCCTGGGCGTCACCGTTCACTTTCGGGATGACTGAATCGGAGGAAATATCGACATGAAACGCTTCTCTCTGCTCAGGGGTGAAAAGAGAGGAAAGCGTTTCCTCCAGCGTGGCGGTAATATCGAGAGGCGCAAGGTGAAGGGGGGCGGGATGGGCATAATCGTTGATTTGATCGATTATTCCGTTAAGGCGGTCCACTTCCTGTGATACCAAGCTGCTGAATTCAGCACGAAATTCGCTGTCGTCGTATCGTTCAGGGAGTAACTGGGCAAAAGTCTTGATGGCCACCAAGGGGTTCCTGATTTCATGAGACATGCCAGCGGCGAGTTCAGCCCAGAATGTGGCGCGCTCCAGCCGCTCGGTCTTTTCGACGAGAACGGCCTGATCCGTGACGTCCTGAATGATGGCGAGAGCGCCGAGGCAATGAGTCCGGCTGGCAAGTCGTTCGGTGCGGACGCTTAGACGGCGGTGGGTAATAATGTCTTTCCAGGAGGTATTGCTCGGGGTGCCATCTTCGCCGAGAGTGCACCGGAGAATGTCAGCTAGTTGGCGGTTGAGATTTTCGACGGGTAGGCCGATAGCGGAGTCAAGCGGGGCTCCGAGGGTGTCGTAGGCGGCTTGATTACACCAACGGACAACGCCGAGGGAATCCACGGCGACAATACCTGAAGGGAGGGCGTGGAGAAGGGTTTCCGCGAGTGTCTTTTGGAGTGTGACTTCCTCAAAAAGGAGAGCGTTTTCGAGCGTAGTGGAAACGCAATCAGCGAGGGCGACGAGATTTTCGACATGAGAGTTATCGAAGGGGGCCCCGGTGGAGAGGTGGCCAACATAAATCCAGCCTAGTAGACGTTCGCGGGATTGGAGAGGAACAAGGACTTCGGCTCCAAGTTGATCGAGTGTTTGGGTGATGGCGAGGTGCGCGGAGGGATCATCAAGAAGACTCAGGTTAGAGCGGGTGATGGCATGAGCTCTTTGTTTTAGCCAGTAGACGAGAGGGTGTTCGGCTTCGAATTCCAAGCTGGCCGTGATTTCCACGCAACGCACATCGGCTCTTAGAAGGTATCGTTCGCCGTCGCGGGTACGACAGAAGATACCCACGCGTGCAACTTTAAGGGTGTCGGCGACTTCATCAGCGAGACGGTGTAACAGGGAGTCTATATTACTGAACTGACGAAGGGCCGAGGAGAAATCGCTGACGGTGAGGCTCGCAGGACGGCTATCGGGTTGCCGGTTAGTAGCTGATTCTGCTATGGCGGACAAACGCGCGGCGTCTGCACGAAGCCGACGGTTGTCTGCAGTGATTGTTAGGTGATCCAAGGCTCGTTTGACGAGAGAGGCGATCCGGCGGTAGTTCGCTTCTGCATTCTCCACGGCGTAGATATCCATAGCATGAGCAGCAATCATTGGGGTGGTGCCAGGAACGCCGAAAGCGATGATCAGGACGTTGGGCCAAGAGGCGCGAAGGTCGTGTAATTGATCGGAGACGCCATGTGATTGAAGATCTATCAAGAGAAGACATGTGGGGTGGCGGGTGAGCTCGACGGTCAATCGGTCGGGCGACGTGACCCGCAGTGACGAGACGATGTCGCCCAGTCCATCGCAAATACGTTGTGACCAGACGTTGGCGTCGCTGCAGATTAGACAGGTCAATTGGGACTTCATGCCGGTGATTTTTCTTCCGTTAATAGAGGAAATTGAAGAGTAAAGGAGGTTCCATGGCCGACGTCACTTTTGACATCGATGAGGCCGCCGTGTTCATGGATGATGCCGTGGGCGACGGATAGCCCGAGGCCTGTTCCTTGGCTTTTTGTGGTGAAGAATGGGTCAAAAATATGGGTAAGCGTCTCAGGATCAATGCCCGCTCCGGTATCCTGAATGGTGAGAGTGACATATGGAGCACCAGACTGGTTGTTCATTGGGGTGAAGGTGCGATTTTCAGTGTGCATTGAGGTTATCACGGTTAGTGTGCCTGACTCGCTCATAGCCTCGATGGCATTCAGGAAGAAATTGATCAGCGCTTGTCCAAGTTGATGGGCATCGGCGTTGATCAAGTCGCGGGGAGCAAGAAAACGCTGTTCAAGGTGAATTCCCTTTTGACGCAATTGCTCATGCATGAGCTTGGTGGCGTGATCGAGGATTTCATGGAGGTGAGAAGGGGTAAGGACGGGGCGCGAGGGTCTCGAAAAACGGAGGAGCTGATTGACGATAGTGTCTATGCGAACGACCTCGGTTCCAACAAGTGAAGTGAATGTGTTGCGGAAATCAGGGTCATCGAAACGTTCCGGGAGGAGTTGGGTAAATGTTTTGATGGAGACGAGAGGATTTTTGATTTCGTGAGCCATGCCGGCGGCAAGGGTTCCGATGCTAGCCAAACGGTCAGTCCTGCGGACCTGGAGTTCGAGTTGCCGGACGGTGGTGAGGTCGTTAATGACCAAGAAGGCACCCATCATTTGCCTGGTATGGCTGTAGAAAACAGAACTGCTGACCCGGATAGGGGTTTCGGTCTCATCTGGCCATCGGAGGATAATATCCTTATCCCGGACGCCATGATTGTTTGTCAGGGTTTCGATGAGCACTTCGGCGAGGTCGTGGGGGAGAGAAGTGATTGAGGAAGGGGCGGTATTGTTGCGAAGAATGCGTTGAGCCTCGCGATTAAAAACCGTCAAGTTGTTGTTGGTGTCGGCGGCGATGACTCCGCTGGCGAGACCGTCGACCAGTAGATCATTGTAGATTTTGGCGTTTTGAACTTCGGTGTAGAGGCGAGCATTATTCAGGGCGATGGCCAGATGATTACAGAGGAGTTGAAGAGCCTGCTGTTCGGGGGCTCCATAGATGCGCCCTGAAATTCGAGGACCGAGTAGGACTATCCCAGTCAGTCCGCCTTGAGAACTCATATGAGCCGCCGCTGCAAATCCAAATTCTTCTAATAGACGGCAGGCGTCTGCGATAACCGGTGTTGACTGCATACGGGACAAGACGGCGGGAACGAGTGGTTCACGCTGTTCGCTAAGCGCTTGCGAGATAAGGTTGTCAGTACTCAGTGTGACTACTTCGCGTCGTTGGTCTTGTGGATAATATTGGACATACTGGTTGGCATCCTTGATTAAGATGCAGACACGGTCCGTATCGAGCGTTTTGACAATGATGTCGGTGAACTTGTGTAGAAGCGTTTCTGTGTTGCTGACTGACTGCATGAGCGAGTTGGCTGATTGGATCATGCTGCCCGGGTCGAGGGGTGCCAAGTGAACGAATAGGCGGTTTGCAAAACGTTGCATCAGGCCATAGGTGGGAGCCATTGAGAAGGTGATTGCGATGGATGCTGTGAAATATGACAACGCTGGGAAGTAAAATCTAAGTTCGCGCAAAATATGGTTCAGAAGGATGAATGTTCCCGCGTAAAGTGCGGCCAAGCATGCGATCAATAAGGTGTAGGCGGTTAGTCGCCTTAGGAAATAAGCCACGTCCATAATACGGCGAGTGGCGATGCCGTAGGCGACTACGATGTAAAGGAAAAAGACGGAAAGGGGAGTAAACAGAACAGACTGGGAGTTGTTGATGAATAGAGGGAGTATAAACGTTGTGATGATACCGAAAAATATGCTTACGCAGGTTCCCAAAAGGATGAATTGGAGTTCTGTTTTTTTGATCCCGGTGGATGTGCGAAGATCAAGCAGAAAACGGCGTGACAGGATAAAAAGGCTGAACAGGAAAAAAGCGCCAAATAGGGGGAAGAGGACGCCGTATACAGGGTTTGGAATGGCAAAGATGGAATCGTCAATGGTTACCGAAGGATAGGATGCCGTTAAAATGACAGATGGCGTTAAGGCAGAGAGGCCAATAAGTATCGAGATGGTCAGCCATATTGGTGAACTGGTTAATATGCAGCCAAGGGATTCTGTATGACGAACGATCGAGGCGCGCACCCAGTCGCAACATATTGGGATCATGACCCCGATCATCATACATCCCCGTATGTACGCCGTTGCCATATTGATGTCGCACGATAAAAATGCCGCCACCATGCAACTTTGCCATGCAACCAAAAGTGTAGAAAGTATGAGGAAAGACTGGTTTGCGCGTCGTCGGTGATTTGTGAAAAAAACGATAATGCCGATAACGAGGCACATGGCGATGATCAAAAGATGGAACACCGTCAGCAATCTCATGATGCCCTTTCAACGACGAGGCAACTATTTCCGCCGCCCAAGCCATGCGCGTTAATCAGGATGCAGGATGGACGTATGTGTCTTGGAGTTCTGGGGACGTAGTCGAGATCACACCTCGGATCTGGTTTTTCAAGGTTCGCGGTAGGCGGGATCATCCCATGGCGGGTAGCCATGGAACATGCGATGACTTGAAGTGGGCCTGCTGCCGCCAAAGGGTTGCCAGTGACGCCCTTAATGGAACTGACGGGGATTTTGTATGCGTATGATCCAAACACTTTTTTGATCATAAGCGTTTCGTTGTAGTCTAAAACAGGGTGGCCTGGGCCATGCGCGCATATATAGTCAATACTTTCGGGCCTTCGACTGGCGTTGGCTAACGCTTCGAGCATGGTTGCATTCAAACCAGACCCGGGGATATCAGGATCAGTGTCGCGGCGAGTGGCGTACCCGGTAATTTCTAAATATGGTTTTGCTTTGCGGGCTTTGGCATGGTTCAGGCTTTCAAGTATCAATATGCCTGCTCCCTCGGAGATGACTCCGGAGTCTCGATCTACATCAAATGGGCGGCTGGCTTTTTCTGGAAAGTCATTACGTAGCGAAACCAAGTTCGCCCGTGCAAGAGCCGCAAATGTAAGATTGGTGATGGGCGCATCAGTCCCGCCGCAGACCACCACGTCCGCTTGTCCGGATCGGATTAAGGCGGCTGCGTTTCCAATTGAATCGAGGCCTGCTGCGCAAGCGGACGAAACCGTGGTGAATCTGGTGATCATCGGGAAATACATGGAAATAATACTTGCGGCTTGGTGTGGTTGGAATGCGTGCACTCCGTGTGAGGGCGCTTTATGCGCCCCTCTTGCCGCAATTCTATCCGCGACGTATTCAATAACTTCGACAGCACTAGAGCTTACGCCAAGAATCAACGGCATAGGCATATCAGAGTTGAAATTATCGGTTGATAAATTGGCATCTCGGAAGGCTTGATGTGTGGCCGCGATAGCCAATAGGGTTTGCCGGGCAAGGTGTTTGGGGTTGATTTTCGGGTCGATGTGAATCTTGGGATCGAAGCCTTTGATTTCACCAGCAATACGGCATGCATGCCTGCTTGCGTCAAACAGAGTGATTGGGCCGATTCCAGACTTGCAGGCAAGCAGGCTTTCCCAAAAAGCGCCCTTGCCGATGCCATTAGGCGCTACGACTCCAAGCCCAGTTACGACCACTTTGATTGGTGCAGCCATTGTTACCTGAACTAATAGTCTACAATGAAAATCAATTCGCCGATGGAAATCATTCTCTATACGTGTTCAAAAATGAACAAAATCATAAACCTTTGTATTTGTGGATATTACAAAACCAAAACTGTAGAAAAAATGCAATTATTAATTTAGAGAGGAGGTTTCGTGGTTGGTGTCGTGCTTGATTACGCTAATGACGCAAATAAAATAACAAATTTGTGCATATGTACATTACTGTTTGAGTTTCTTTTGAGGATTAATCTACATGTTGTATTGTAAAGTATTTTGGGTACTGCATATTGACCAATATGAGTTGGCACTGTGACTGCTATAGATTTCTACCGATGACAGAACTCGAGAACAAAAAATGTGGAGGTATTCAATGAGAAAGACACTGAAAAAGAGCGTTTTAGTGGCTACTGCTGTATTGGGCGTAGCGGTGGTTGGATATGCGAATGGGTTTAGGAATCCACCGGAAGGTGCTGCGGCGCTTGGGCGTGTGGGTGGTAAGGTTGTGTTGACAGAAGATGTTTCGGCTATTTCGCATAATCCTGCGAATTTGACCGAGTTAAAGGGGCCGTCGGTTCAAGCGTCGGTGACTTTGATTGACACGGAAACCAAATATCAATCACCGATGGGATCGGCAACAACTGAAGATACGTGGAAATACTTGCCGAACTTGTTCTACGCTGTTCCGATCGAAAAAACACCTTATACGGTGGGTGTCGGGTTGACCACCCCCTTTGGTCAATCGACGGTGTGGGATAAAGAGAACGTGTTTGGCTATACGGCTCCTTACTTTGCCGAGATGCAGACTATCAACATGAATCCGACGGTGGCGGCCAAAGTAAGCGAGAAGGTATCGGTGGCGGCAGGGATGGATGTGTATTGGTCAAGCCTGGAGACCAAGCAAGTGTATCCTTGGAAGATGATAACGGGGAATCCAATGATGCCTGATGGTGAAGTAAAAATGCAAGGCAGTGGAATTGGCGTTGGCGGGAACGCGGCGGTGACCTTCCGTCCGGCGCCTCGTCATGCCGTGGCGTTGACCTATCGATCTCCCGTCACGGTTGACTATGACGGAGACACTGATTTTGCCGGGTTTCCTCCCGGTGGCGAGGCGATGGGGATCGCGGCTAGCAGTGATTTCAGCTCATCCATTGAATTTCCTGCGGTAGCAGCGCTTGGGTATGCTATCAAGGTTACCGACAAGGTTCGTGTTGAGGCGGATGTGGAATGGGTACAGTTTTCGACCTATGATGAGCTGAAGCTTGATGCTGGCCAAAACAATCCCCTTATACAGCAGCCCGGGAGCGTCAATCCAATGGCCCCCGTTGTTGTTCCCCAGAAGTGGGAAGATACATGGACCTACGGGTTGGGAGCCGAGTGGGACGTCCGTTCCGATGTTACCGTGAGGGCGGGATATATTTATCTTGAGAGTCCGGTGCCGGAAGAGACGTTGTCGCCAACGTTGCCGGATGCTGATCGCCATGTTGTTTCAGTGGGTGTTGGCCTTCATCGCAACGGGCACTGTCTGGACGTTGCGTATGGTTACAGCATCATCGGTGATCGTGAAGTTTCCCCTGAAGCTAATCCTGCCTATGCGGGAACCTATGAAACCAGTTCTCACTTGATGAGTGTGTCCTATGGTTACAGTTTCTGACACTGAACATGGAATGGTTGAAAAACTCTCCGCGCGGGCCAAAGTGCTGGTCATTGATGACGAGCGAGGTCCGCGCGAGAGTCTTCGGATTTTGCTCAAAACGGAGTACAATGTATATTGCGCCGATTCTGTGGATGTCGGCATCAAGATGTTGAAGGAACATCAGCCTGACATTGTGATCATGGATATCAGGATGCCGAGCAAGACCGGCATCGAGGGGCTCAGATTGATCCGAGGAATTGATGCGACCGTATCGGTTGTGATGGTCACAGGATTCGGTGCGCTGGAAACGGCTCAAGAGGCAATTCGTTTGGGTGCCAATGACTACATAAAGAAACCCTTTGATGCGTTTGAGATTCAGGAGGTGGTGCGTCGTTATGTGAAAAGGACGCAGATGGAACGGCGACGGCATCAAACATCTGATGACCTTGAAGCCCTGAATAATACGCTTAGGAGTGAATTAGTTCAGAAAAACAGTCTGGCGGCGCTGGGGCAGAAATCGGCTGAATTAATGCATGATTTGCGTCATCCGTTGACGGCGGTGATGGGGTATGTGGACCTTCTGACGGCTGAACTCAAGGATGCGCAAGCCAAGATAGGGGATCGATGGCAAGAGACGGCGGAGTATCTAAGTAATCTTGAGAGTAGTGCGATTCGTTGCAAGCAACTGGCGGACATGTGGCTTGATATCAGTCGAGGGAAGATTAATCGTGCGCCGGTTTCCATCAGGGAGATTATTGATGCGGTGGTGCATGACTGCAGGCCACTGGCTGACGAGCGGAAAGTCAGCTTGGTTGTTTCCATCGAGGAAGGGGATGCCAAGATAGGCGTTGACCGGGTGCAGTTCACGCGCGCGATTCAAAATCTTCTAGTCAATGCGATGGAAGCCGTGAAGTCAGGGACAGGCAGGGTTAAGGTGTGGTGCAAGCGATCTCAAAGACAAATGGAGTTAGGTGTCGAAGATAACGGATGCGGGATGAGTCAGGAGCAGATTCAGCGTTCGGTTGATCCATTCTTTAGCACCAAGCCAGGAACCGGAACGGGACTAGGGCTGTTTATCGCCCGCCAATCAGTGGAGGCGCACGGGGGATCCATGCGGATTGAGAGCGAGATTGGCAAGGGGACCCGGATAACAATTACCTTGCCGGGTGGTTGATGGCGTTGGCCAGCGCGCTGATTGTTTCCGTATCGCCTGAGAAGAAAGCTTCCAATGCGGTGTCCCGGAAGCTATTGGATTCCATTCCCGCTTGAACGCTCATCAGGTAGGTTTCGTCGGTGATGGCGGTTGGAATCTGAAGACGGGCGACTTTTCGGGCGAAGTCACTTGTTTTTGCGAGAACCTTGCGATAGGGACGTCCATCAATCTCGATGGGTAAGGTATTCCAAAAGCGCGGCGGCAACTGGAGTTTGATTTTCCATGTCATGGCTACATTGAGGTAATGCTCGGGGTCGGCAAGCCGTATGCTATAGCGGGTTGGATCGCGGAACCACTCGGTGCGAGGAGCAACAATCGGGGCCTGGAATAGCAAAGCGTCGGGTTTATTATTCTGGAGTAAGTCAAGGGTTTCGGTTTCGGTCTGATCATTGTCGCCTGGGCAAGGGTATATCAAGCTTCCGACAGTAAAGATGCCTGCGGCTTTGGAGCGTGCGATGGTGCGCTTGATATTTTCAGTAGTGATTCCCTTGTTAAGCGAATCCAGGATTGTCTGGGATCCGGATTCGATGCCGAAGAAAAGGGAAACACAGCCAGACTGGCGGATGGTGTCAAATTCTGCTTCATCCGAGTCACGAATATGGGCGAACGAAGCGTAGCGCAGGCGAACATTATCTTTCAAGGCGGCCTTGGCGAAATCATTGAGAAGTGAGTAGGGAGTGCAGGAACCCGCGAAGCGAAAAGCTCGGAATCCATACCGTTGGTCAAGGTCTTTAACTTCTGCCAGCAAGCGGGAAATGCTTTTAAGGCGAACGCTTTGGCTGCTCTTGACGGGATGAATGCAAAAGGCGCAGGAATTGCGGCAACCCCGACTTTCGTCGATGACCATGATCTTGATTTTTTCATCACCGGCCATCGCTGGATAGACTGCGGGGTCATAGACGGCAAGCGGCAGGTCGTCCAGATTTTCCACTATAAGAGCATTGGAGAATTTGATGGCTCCGGTGGGATCGCGGAAAATTAGATTGGGGACTTCGCCAAGTGTTTTATCCTCGGCGCCATGATGAGCCAATTTGACGATCGTTTGTTCTCCCTCTCCCAGCGAGAGCGCGTTGAAAACAGGGTAGCGAAGCAGGATGCGATCCATGAAGAGATCAACATGGGGGCCGCCACCAAAGATGCGGAGGCTTGGGTGGTACTGTCGCAAGATGGAGGCAAGGCGGGTGGAGCCTTCGAGACCGTCGCCATTCCAAAGTTTAAAGCCAACGGCGTCGATGTTGTGAGCTTTAACGAAATTGGATAGTTCAAGGCCGATTTCCTCGATGGCTTTCTGTTGAAGGCGGCGGCGCTCGGTTTCGGCATGTTGCAAGATAGGCAATGCGAGCAGGCGGCGTGCAGATGACAAGGGCCCCCCGCCTGACTTGCGAAGGATCCGCCATTCTCGGGTCAAGCGATGGTGGAGATCTGGCGAGGTCATGCGGCGGATCATGCCCACGGTTGCGAAGTCGAGAATATGAGCGGAATGGCCATCCCGGATAAGGGCTCCAGCCAGATTCGCAAGGCCGTTATCAGGCATAAGGCTGCTGGGGGCGTACGGGTAACCGGCGTAGTTGACTAATAGCCAATTTTTCAGAGTTCTGGTCGACATTCAGTGTTCCTCCGGAAAGACGGCATGATGTTCATATTTCTTTGACGATGTCAATGAGCGGGGTTCCGGTAAGATTGCGCGCGGGCGCATCGAAATTCTCACATTTTTGAGTATTCTGGCTTCAGGAGGGCAGATAAAAACGAGTCACGAAGAAGAATGTCGCATTATTGGAGTACGGTGGTGTGACGCCGTTTTTCCAAGGCGCGGGGCTTGATGTGCTCTGTCTGGATGAGTGGCCCGTCAAGCCGGGCCACACAAAGCGACGTCAAGCCGTCGCACTCCAAACTTCAGGATTATTTTCTTGATAGAAAAGCGGCGCCAAGAAGTGCGACAAGGCCCGCAACTTGCAAATAGAAGAAGAAAAAAGAGGGTGAATAGGATAGCTTCACAATGTGGGTCCCTGCGGGCAGGCTCACACCCTGGCAGAGATAATCAACTCGATCCACTTTGGTCGCTGAACCATCAACAGTTGCTTTCCAGTCAGGGTCCCAGCGGTCAGCCACACGGAGTGTTGTGGGCACATCGGCGGTTGTCTTCAGCAGAACTTTTCCGGGGCGGTACTTAAGGACTTCCACGGAGCCGATCAGCCCTTTCCCATCCAGTAGAGGTTGACGGCTATCGGCGATGTGGGCAAGTGCCTGTTCATCGCTGAGAGGCGAGGATGGGGCAGTCAGTGCATAGCGAGGCAGTGATGCGACCAGTTCGAACACTGCGTGCTCTCCTTTCGGGTTAGGGATCATATAAAATTCATTATTGGGTGCGGCTTCCAGCGAGTAGGAGAAGACTTTTCGAAACTGGTTTAGAGGGAGTTGCTTTTCGAATGCGGTCGGGCCGAGCAGGTATTTGACGGCGGAAAATCGCCACATGCGGACCGGATCTTTTGAAGCCGCTGTGAGGAAATTTTTATAGTCCGAGGCCATGCGCGGCATTTGAGCGAAATTAAACGTAGGGATGTGGTTGTAAGGAAGAAGGTAGGTCAGCCAAATGTTATAGAGCCCCTCCTGTGTCAGGAGGGCGACCCGCTGATTGCCGAGGTTGCTTTGCAGGAAGGTGGTCAAGGCATTGGCTTTGATGTAACTGCTTGGCATTGATTTGACGTAGTGGCGGGAAAGAGCTATGGCGTCGGCGGCAATGACGATAGCGATGGTGATGGCGATCAAGTTGGGTTTTGAACGGAGTTTGACAAATGGTTTGAAGACGAAAATCGCAAATGCTGTCACGAGAATGGATGCCATGAACGATGCATGCCAGAGAGCCCGTATTTGGTTATCCACAATGATCTGAGCTGTGGCCGTCGGCCATCCCTGCTGTGCGAATGTTAATATACCCGAGGCTTCGGTTGACGAACGGATAAGTGTCCAAAGAATGAGTAGTCCAAACAAGGAAAGCGCCATCCAGAAGAATTTTCGCTCATTTGATTGAGGCTGGGGGGATGTATTCTTCATGCGGCTGTTAATTAATGAATCGACGCCATAGGCAGTGAGAATGGCCAGCGTGATCTGGAATATCTGGTTAAATTTTGCAGGGTTGCGGATGTTGTTCACGATGGGGAGTTTGTAGAAAAGGGCGTATAAGGGAAAGTTCTTGCCGAATCCCAGAAGGAGGGCAATCAGACAGGCGATTCCCCAGAAAATGATATCCGGGCGATGAGGTGATCGGCGGCAGGAATAGAGCGCGAACAAGGCAAAAGCAAAAGGGAGCAACCCGATGTAGGCGCTTTCCAGTTGGAAGTTCATGTATCCCTGGCGGGTTTGTTCCCAGCCGGCGGAGCGTCCCATTCGGCCGTAGTAGGGGCCGTCGGGTTCTCCGGTACGCCAGCCAGTGTAGCCCGGGGCGATGAAGGCCATGGATTCCTCGGGTGGCCAGCTCCACTGAGTGACGTACTCCCACTTTTCCTGAGGGGTTTCCGTTTGAACCTGAACGGTATCCTTGACGCTTGATTTGTATCCGCTTAGCAAGGGTCCTGCGGCAAATAGAAGACTAACGATGACGGCTGGAGCAAGGACAGGGAACCAGCGCAAGGGTTTGAATCCGTCTCGCTGCCAAAGCTTAAAAAGGAGGTGAGGGCCGGCGAAAAGGGCAAAAAACATGGCGACATCAGGCTGTTGAGCGAACATCAGGCCGGTGAAGGAGCCCCACAGGATGCCGCCGCGCCAGGAGGGCAAGCTTGCGCTGAGAATAGAGCAAACAAAAAACATGGCGACATAGGGCTTGAACGTATGACCGGGATACAAAAGGGTGAAATTATTGCCGAGCCAAAAGGCGGCGAGGGCGCCGCAAAGAGCTGCCCATGGGTTTAATTTTCGGCTGAAACCGCGTTGGAATACCCATGACCCAAAAAGACAAGCCAAGCCATAAACAAGGTTGTTCCATAGAATTCCGGAAAACATAAATTTCAATACGCTGGCAGATTGAGTGGCACCACCTTCAGCATTACCTAGTAGAGTCCCGTCGTTCCAATTAACAGCTAATCGAAAGAAAACTTCGATGATTGACTGGTTGGCGCTACTAATGGCTGCATCGGTGGTCATAAGAACGCTAGAGGGAGAAAGGAACTGGGTGAATACTAATGCGAAAAGCGCTGACAAGAAGATCACGACGCCGATGCTAATGTGTTTTGGTATGCTTGTCATGTTGCCTCAAAAAGAATACTTTTACGCTTTCAATATTTTGAACAATGAAGAGTTGCCCTGAAATAGTCAATACCATCGGCAGAAGCGAAGATGAGGTGGCTTCTTCCTGTTTTGCACCCCCAATACTTCTGCTGATATTTAATCGACCAGATAAAACACGGCAAGTGGTTGATAGAATCTGCCAAGTCCGACCTGCGAGATTGTTCATTGCTGCCGATGGCCCGCGTGCGGACAAGATGGGGGAATCTGATTTGTGTAAGAGAGCGCGACAAACGGTCCTTGATCGGATTGATTGGCCATGCGTGGTGTTTACCCTGTTTCGAGATGGAAATCTTGGTTGCAAGGAAGCGGTTAGCTCCGGGATCAGTTGGTTTTTTGACCATGTGGAAGCAGGAGTGATTTTAGAAGATGATTGCTTGCCTAGTGAGTCATTTTTTTCGTTTTGTCAGGAGTTGCTTAAGAAGTATGAGGCTGATCCGCGTGTGATGATGATCTCTGGCGACAATTTTCAGCCTAAACAAAGAGGGGATGCGAGCTATTATTTTTCGCGTTACACCCACATTTGGGGATGGGCAACATGGCGGAGAGCATGGCGAAAATATGATATGGTCATGAAGAGCTGGCCGCATCTCAAACGGGAGAGGCGCTTTGCCTCTTTTTTGTCCCCGTTGCTTTATCGGAAGGCAGAGCAGTTGTTTGATGGAACCTCCGAAGGGAAAACAACCACATGGGATACGCAATGGCTGTACGCTTGCTGGGCGAATTCAGGGCTTAGCATTATCCCAAACCTCAATCTGGTTACCAACATTGATGCAGAGGGGACTCATATGAAGGTATATGACCCCTGTATTAATTTGCCTGCAGGCACCTTGTCCTTGCCGTTAGAGCACCCATTGGCGGTTGAACCCAATCAAGAGGCGGATGCCTACACCGAGCGATATGTCTACTTTAGAGACTGGCAGAGGGCGTTGATCCTCATGGGGAAGTATCTTGTGAAGGAATTAAAAACACATCCGCTACAATTTCATCGCTCTGTCGGAAAAGTGCTCGAGAATTGCTTCGCGGAGATCAGGCATCGGAGAGCGCTCGGTTCCATGCAGAAAGGGGAATGACCTGTCAGGCTGGAACTTGATTGTGAGGTTTGTCGGGAAAGTATTTATTCAGCAAAGCGCTTGCCGACAGCCTGATTGTTGCAAAAGGGTGTCGTGTGAACAGGCTGAAGATTAAATTAAAGCCGTAACAGAACATTTGCCTATTTGCTTTTTTCATGACCGCTGAAAATTGTGCGAGACTGATGGCAGGTTCAAGAAGCATGGGATTTTCGGCGGACTGATGGGTTAAAAGATCGAAATTCATATTGTCGCAAACTTTCCCCCTGCTTTTTGCGACATTCCATACCTGTGTGGCGGGGAAGGGCGTCATTACAAAGCCCCAGATGCTGGTGGCGCCTAATCGTCGGGCCTGCTTCAGGAAATCCAGGGTGTCTTGCATCTCCGCCAGTGTTTCGGTAGGGGAACCAAAGATGACGCTGCCAAACACTTTGAGTCCGTATTTGGCGCAGGTGGCTATGGCCTTTTTGTTCTGCGCGACGCTGGTGGAATCACATTTAAGGTAGTTCAACATGCGTTCATTGCCGCTTTCAAAACCGAAAGAAACAATTTTGACATTTAGCGATAGCAAGATTTCACAAAGTTCGTCATCGATCAAATTGGTTCGCGATTGACATGAAAGTGACACCTTATTGTGCAGTTCGCGGCGGCGAAATTCAGCCGCAAACTGTCGTAATCGATGCCGATTGATAGTGAAAAGGTCGTCGAAAATTTGAATATGATCCGCGCCATAATGATCAACCAGATCGGAAATCTCTTCAATGCTCCGCTCGATGGAAAAGTAGCGCACTTTGTTCCAGAATTGGGTCGTGGAGCAGAACACGCACTTGTAGGGGCACCCTCTGGATGACAAGACGATGCCCTGCTTGCCTGTAGCACTCCAGATCAGCATTCCCCGCTTCCTGAAATAACCGGGGTGCAGCAACGAATAATCAAGTTTCGGAATCTTGTCCAATGTGTCTATCAGTTCCCTGGGATGTGTTGTTGTTATCTTGTCGCCATCAAAGAACACCAGGCCCTTAATGTGGCTTAAGTGCTTTGGATCAAGGGTTCCTGTGCTGGCAAAATGGGCAATGACATCACAAAAAGTGATTTCGCCCTCGCCAACAATGCCAAGGTCGAAACACGGGCGGAATGATTGGGGCAAAGTTGAGATGTGAACGCCGCCGAGGATGACGGGGGTCGATGAATGTTTTTTGATATGTTGAGCCAGAAGAGAAGCCTTTTCATATTCTATCGTCATCGCGCTGATGCCGATGATGTCATAAGAGGGATCGATGGCTTTTTGAAAGGGGTCGTCGAAATTGGCGTCAATGATGTCTACGGTGTGTTGAGGCTGCCTTTGCCGGAGCATTGCGGCGAGCGATAGCAGGCCTATGGGATACACATTGCCGTCGTTATGATTCAGATATACTAATCCTATTTTCATATTGAGTGCCCGCATCCCTATGTTTGATGAAATGACCAACCCGTATATTGACTTTCCGCGCTTGGCTAGTCAGGATAACAAGATTACATCATAAAGTGACGATAAATGAGCTTGCAAGTATGATTCTTGGGGCAGATGTGTTCTGAAAACATGAAGTTATGTCATAAGGACAATGTGTTTTATGCGCGATTGTCAAGGGGGCATGGCGATTATGCTTAGCATGGGAGGGTCATCGACAAGGAATCAGTGCCTGCCGCGGGATGTCGTGGTTGGCATTCCTGTTTATAAGCCAATAATGAGTGAGGTTGAGCGGAAGGTTCTGGAACAATGTGCGCGTGTGTTAGGGAGATATGACGTTGTGTTTGTACATCCAGAAGGCCTAGATGTTTCGATATACAAAAAGGCTATTCCAAGCGCGAAAGCCATTTCATTTAGCGATCAATATTTCAAAGGTACTTCAGGATACAACAAACTGCTGATAAATAGTGGTTTCTATCAAGCCTTTGTGACGTATCAATATCTGTTGATCTTTCAACTTGACGCCTGGGTGTTTGAAGACGCCCTTCTTGAGTGGTGCAACAGGGGGTATGATTATATTGGAGCTCCGTGGCTCGAAGAGCCTCTTCGGGGGCGAGCCTCGAAATGGATTCCGTTTACCAAGTTGTGTGTCAACAAAGTGGGGAATGGAGGGTTGAGCCTTAGGCGAGTGCCCACACATTTGCAAATCGCAAAAAAGCTCACGTTCATTACCCGATTTTACAATTACAATGAAGATGTGTTCTGGAGCATTTTTGTTCCTGTGATATTCAGGTCCTATCGGAAGCCAAAGGTGCAGGAAGCGTTGGAGTTTGCATTCGAGTACAAGCCTCGGGAATCATACGAAAGAATTGGCAACAAACTGCCGTTTGGGTGCCATGCCTGGGAGCGGACGGATCGTGAGTTTTGGAGCCGCTATATCCGGGTTGAGGTGTAATTAAGAACGGGGCGGTGGTGGTTTGGCGGCAAACAGGCTTGCCCAAATTTCCCGAAGCACAAAAAAAGGCAGGCGCAGAAGATTGATGCGCCAGGGATCCTCCCGCCATATCAAGGAAAGCGTTTTTCCAGCCAAGCGAAGACTACGCTGATTCCATGCCGCCTGAAAGTTCAGCAGTGTGCGGCATGTGCAAAAAAAGAAACTGTCCCGCTCCAGGCGCTTCCAGTTGTCGTTTGCAAATATCTCGCGAGTGGCCGGGTTGTTAAGGATTTTGCGGGTGATGTAATAGAAAACCTCGACTGGGAGCCCCTTCTGGTGGAGCGTGGCGGTGTGATTTTCAGGAAAGTATCGCCACGATGAAAGCACCTGATCGATGTAATAAAAATCATAATGCAAAGCAGCGCGCATGCAGAGGTCTAGATCCACGGCAAAGTTGGCGCGGGAGTCGAGCCCGCCAAGCTTCTGAAGCAATTCACGGCGAAAGAGCAGTCCGCTGGGGACGCAACAGGGATAATCACGGACAAGAAAATCGTGCAGGATAGTCTTTCGATCTACCAGGCCATCGCCAATCTTGTAGCGGTAACGGTAGTCCATCTTGCGGAAAATATAGAATCGGGGAGTGATGCGGAGGCCTGCGGCATCGATGAGGTCCATTGGCGCCATGGCGACGCCGGCGGAAGGGTGTTTTTCCAGTGCGGCCACAGCAAGGGTGAGAAACTGGGGCTTAATCAGGTCGTCATCCATCAGCCATTTGACGTATTTGCCATTAGCAAGGGAAAGTGCGCGGGCGGAATTCCCGTGGGCGCCGATGTTTGTTTCGTTTTTAAAATACCGGATGCGGGGATCGGCGATGTTTTGCACCAGCCGTCCGGAATCCTCGTTGTCGCTGTTATCGGTGATGATGATTTCGAAATCATGGAAAGCCTGATTCAGGCATGAGAGGATGGCTGACTTGAGCAAGCTGGGGCGGTTATAGGTAGGGATGCAGATGGAAACAAGCGGCGAGTTCATGTTGCGGTTTCCCGTGGCAACAGGTGGCGAATCATAGTATCGGCAAAGCCTTCCGCGCTAAAGGGGTGAATGGCGTCGCTGTTGACAAACGATTCTATGGCGGCAAGGTAGGCCTGATATTCGGCAGGCGACAAGGTTTTCATGTAATGATAGAGATCTTTGTAATTCGGAAAGTTCCGTTTATCGATATAAGTATTATCGGGAATAAAACTGGAAACATCAGGTGCGCCAAGGTAGACGGGAATACATCCAGCGAACCAGCAGTCGAAAGGCTTTTCAGTGATATAGCCAGGGAAGACGGCATTCTCGTAACAAATGGAAAAGCGGTACAGACGAAGCACATCACGTTTCCGTGGCACGGTTCCCCGGTAAGACGGGAATTGTTTGCATGCGCCTATAGCGGGGAAGCGGCGATAAAGAGGGGAAAGCAGGAGGTTTAGACGGGAAAAAGGCCCCCTGAACCAGCGGCGATCCCACAGGGTACCGTAGAGGTCAAACTCTGAGGGATGGTTGTTTTCAAACCAGCGAATGGCGCGAATACGTTCTGAATACAACTCTGCCGGATGAGGATTATGCTTCTGGCTTGCGATGGTGGTGCAGAATCGCGGCCTTATTGATCGATCGATCTGAAAGGGGCGAGGAACTTTGTTGGGCAGGAGGCACTGGATGTAATGCTTCCCGTCTACGAGGGGGCTGTGCCATGTGAATACAAGGTCAAAAGCGGCATGACTGGACTTCCAGTAATTATCGGGGCGATTGGCCGGGTTTTCCGCCAGCAATAAACAGAGTAAAGGTCGGCTGCCGGTGCGCGCCTTCACTTTGCGGAAGTACGGATTCAAAAATGTCGGGTGGTCGAGGAACACCACGGCATCAAACTTATCCAAGTCGTCCGTGTCGATGGTGGCGCACTGATGACCCAATTCCTGCAACCGTTGTCTCAAGTAGACAAACGGATAAGACAGGTCATCGCCGATGGGGGATGATGGATCAACAAACATCCTGTTGTTGTTGTAGGCCTTGTAAAAATTGTAAAAGCCTATGTACATGCTTGGTTACGTTGAGACGGCACCGTTGCAAGATCGCTTAATTTATTCCCATGCATCGACCCGGATATTATTACCAGATACGCCCTGCTGTGCCAGTAGATTGCTGATGGCGGTCACCATGGGTGGCGGTCCGGCCAGATAATATACTATGGAATTACTTAAAGAGGCATTCCTGATGACGTCAAGGTGGATGCGTCCGGGGATTGTGGCTTTGCTATTGTCATGCGGCGTTTCTTCTGAAAACAAAAACGACGAGAATGTTGGAACTTGAAGAGACTTCCCCTCTATAAGTTCGCGGCCCAGAAGTAATTCCGGCCGGCGGGCCCCATATAGCAAAAGCACTTTATTGGGGTGATTGGCGGGAAGTTCGGCAATGAAGGCTTGAAAAGCAGTGATGCCGGTACCGCCCGCGATCAGGACGACATCTTCTTTGCCATCCACCACAAATTCGCCATAAGGGAGTTTTGTCCAGACTGCGTTGCCGACGCATAACTCCTTTTCCATGCGGGCGGTGTATTGCCCTTTGACCGAGTATATGATGGTGAGATTGTTCCGTTCTGTGGGCGAGGAGGCGATGGAAAAAACACGGGATTCCGGCCAGAAGCCGGAAGGGTCATATTCATCCAAGGCCAAGTGTAGAAACTGTCCCGGGCGAAAAGTCGGCAAAGGTCGCTCGGGGCTCAGTTCAACGCTGTATACATGGTCGCCGTGACTGATGATTTGATCGACATGACACCGGATTTTGCGGGGTGTGCTCATGAGAGGGCGGATGACGGAGGGCAGAATGAATGACTGTTCATACGTTGGAGTATTGTTTGCAGAAGGTTTCGGGCATCGACATCATTTTGCCAAGCATTGCGCCAACTTCATGATATGCGGCCTTTATATCGTCGTGTTTTACAGCATCAAGATAGCCACACTCAAACGCTGTTTGAATCCAATGCAAAGTTTCTGCCTGTTCCCCGTCCGCATCGGTCAATTTACTCACAAAATGAGCCTGATATCTACGCTTATGCCAAGCCTCCGCAATATTGGCGCCAATTGAACGAGATGATCTGCGAATTTGGTCGGTGAGCGAGTATTTTTCTTCTGCTGGAAAAGTCTTGGTTAGATCAAATATGAGTTGCTGTAACTTGAAGGTAAGTTGATAAACCCGCACGTTCCTGTAACTTTCAATCTTTTCTGCCATCTGCCCTCCGTCTTCCGTCCTCATTTCCCGGCGAAAAATTCCCTGAACATTTCTGCAATATACTTCAAATGAGCATCAGTAAGTCCAGGGTAGACTCCGATGAAAAAGGTGTTTGTGGTGATGAGGTCGGTGTTTTTCAAGTCGCCTTCGATCCGGTGGGGGATGCCTTCAAAGGCGGGGTGGCGCAGTAAATTCCCGCTGAATAGATTGCGGGTTTCAATTTTTTGGCTCTCAAGGAACTGGGTCAGGTCATTACGACTGAATCCTGCGTCTGGTTTGACAGTGATTGGGAATGCAAACCAGGCGGGATCGGAGTTTGGAGTGGCGCAAGGGAGGATCAGGCGATCCCTGAATTTATTCAAAAGGGAGGAGAGTTTGACGAAGTTTTCCTTGCGCCGGGCATTGAAGCCGTCAAGTTTTTCCAATTGGGCGCAACCGATGGCCGCCTGCATGTCCGTCACTTTAAGGTTATAGCCAATGTGGCTATAGACGTACTTATGGTCATACCCGACCGGGAGTGTTCCGAATTGCTGGCTGAACCGCTTGCCGCAGGTATTGTTTTCGCCCCCCGTGCAATAACAATCACGGCCCCAGTCGCGGAACGAACGAGCAATTCGGGCAAGTTCATCGTCATTGGTTGCAACGCAGCCGCCTTCTCCCATCGTGATATGATGAGCCGGGTAGAAGGAGTGGGAGGCGATATGCCCGAACGTTCCTGTCATGCGGTCGCGATAAAGGGAACCTAGGGAGTCACAGTTGTCCTCGATGACCCAAAGCTCATGCCTTTTCGCAAGCTCCATGACGGTATCCAGATCAAATGGAATCCCGAGTGTGTGTGCCATCATGATGGCGCGGGTTTTTGGGCCAATAGCGCTTGCCACCCGGCTGGGGATGGCGGTGTAGTCGCCAAGGTTAACATCCACGAAAACAGGGATCAGGTTATTCTGGAGAATCGGGGCAAGGGTTGTTGGAAATCCGGCGGCCACGGTAATGACTTCGTCGCCGGGTTTCAGTCGTCGTGCGCCCAACTTGGGGGAGGTTAGCGTGGATAAGGCGATCAAGTTTGCCGAGGAGCCGGAATTGACGAGCAAGGCATTCGACAACCCCAATTTTTCGGCGAACGATGCCTCGAATTGTTCTGAATACCGCCCGGCGGTGAGGAAGAAATCCAAGCTTGAGTCGATGAGGTTGCACATTTCTTCTGCATCAAAAACACGTCCTGCATAATGGACGAGGTCATTGCCGGGGCGGAAGGGGGCCTTATCGCCATACTTGGCCTGATGGTACTCGCGTGTCAGTTGGAGGATATTCCTGCGAAGTGTATCTGATGGTTTCATAATGTACCCTGCTATTTATAGATTCATTGTTTTGTTTGGGCAATCACAAGCACAAAAATGGAATGCCAACGATTCCATGGCCGTAATGACGTGGAGCATCGTCATTGTTGATAACAAAGCCGAGTTTGCAATCATGTTCAGTCATAAAGTCACGGATTGATCGTAAATCCCGCAAATCAACTCGTTGGGTGTATTTGATCTCTATTGGCAGGAGTCCGAATTTTCCTTCCAACACCAAATCCACTTCAGCGCCTGCCGATGTCCGGTAATAAGAAGCCTCGGCTGGTTCCCCGCGCCAAGCCAGACGTCTCAAAATTTCCTCAGTTACCATTCCCTCCCATGAGGCCCCGGCTTTTGGATGCCCCAGTAATGCGCGCATGTCGGGGAGTCGCAACAAGTGATGCAACATGCCGCTGTCACGTAAATGGCCCTTGGGGTGGCGGACCAACCGTTTGCCTGTCTTCCGATCAAAGGGGCGAATCATGCGCCAAAGGAATGTCCCGTGGGCGATTGAAAAATAATCACGGGCTGTTGGCTGGGATACACTTAATACCCGCGCCACGTCGGCATAATTGAGAATTGTGCCTGAAAACCCGCTTAGCAGTTGAATGAACATCCGGAACCGTTCTTGGTTTAAGCCAGGAAACAAACGCATGACATCCCGATAGAGATAGGCTTGGACGTATTGTTCCATCCAGTGATCCTGGAATTTGGCTCCCTCAATCCATGGTTCAGGATATCCGCCCCTGAACCAATATTCGTGGACTTTCTGGAGCGTTCCTTTGGGACAGATGCCTGATAGCAGGTCATCTGGAAGTCTGACGCCTCCCAGAAAACGATCCAGAACCCCCTGATTACCTGCGGATGACCTGACTTCCTCCCATGAAAAAGGGGCCAGTTCAATGATGCCCATTCTCCCGGCCAGACTTTCTGATACCTCCTTCAGTAGTTGTGGTGAGCTGGATCCTGTGATGACAAATCGGCCGCGATCCCGGCGATGCTTGTCAATGGCGACCCTCAGGGCGGGGAAAAGTGAAGGTAAGATTTGAGCTTCATCAATGGCGACATGCTGTGAATTCAGTTCGAAAAACAAGTCAGGATCTCGCGACGCGATCTGATAATCGCTTTGTTTTTCCATGTCGAACCGCTTCCACTGTTGAGGAAGGGACGCGAGCAGGGTTGTTTTCCCGCACTGTCTGGGTCCAACGATCGCCACGCAAGGGAAAACCTTTAGATACTCTTCAAGAAGGCTTTGGCACACCCTTTTCATGGGATGCAGAATAAAATAGCAACTTTGATATTGCAAGCTAAAAGATGAACCCGTCTACGATTAGGTGAAGGGTCTTTTGTTTTGGCTCATTTAATGCGGCCACGACGAAGCGTGGCCCTCCAATATTAAAGAAAAAGGCTATTTGTTTGATGGAGGGACGCGCTTCGTCGCGTCCGACTATTCTATTGGCGTCAAAACAAAAGACCCTGACGATTAGGTGTAGTTCTACTGCAGGATGTATTCGAGGTGGCCCGCGACCTCTGGGCGCGGGATGTGCCAAACGGGCGTTTGACTGGCTCGCCTTCGCCCGGAGGTCGAAGGCCACCTTGTTAATTCCATGCACCTAATCGCAGATGCGCTCCTAAAAGATGCGCCCATTGGTGGCCAGGCAATCTTTCAGGGTGGTTTGCCAGTTTGGGATGGTTAGGTTAAACGCTTGTTGGATTTTGGAGCAATCCAAGACCGAATAAGAGGGGCGACGGGCGGGGGTGGGGTAATCGGCGGTTGTTATGGGGTGGATGGGAATAGCGGACGGTATGAATTCACGCGCAAAGCCATGCCATGATGTCGCGCCTCCGCAGACCAAATTATAAATGCCGCTACTGTGACTGTGCGGGTTGAATGAATTGAGAACATGGCAGGTGGTTTCGGCGATGACTCTACACCATGTTGGATTGCCAATCTGGTCGGCGACGATTCGCAAGGGTTTTCCCTCGGCGGCCAACCTTTGGATGGTCAGCAGGAAGTTTTTGCCTCGGGTGCCGTAGACCCAGGCCGTCCGCAAGATGAGATGATTTGCGCCTGAAGCCAGGATGGCGTTGTCGCCCTCGAGTTTTGTCTGGCCATATACGCTTAAGGGATGTGGGGTGTCCTCTTCGGTGTAGGGAGTCTGTTTTGTGCCGTCGAACACGAAATCCGTGGAGTAATGGATCAGTGTGGCTCCGAGCCGGACGGCTTCTTCCGCGAGAATGCCGGGCGCGGTGGCGTTGATGGCGCGGCAAAGGTCGGGCTCGGATTCCGCCTTGTCCACAGCAGTATAGGCGGCGGCGTTGATGATCACGGTGGGGCGGGCATCGCGAACCACCGAACGGATGGAGTCCGGCTTGGAGAGATCAATTTCTGGAAAGTCCACGGAGCGAACTTGTCCCAGTGGAGTGAGCAGGCGGGCCAATTCGAACCCCACTTGACCGGTATTGCCGATGAGGAGGACCCGATTCATGGGGTATGACGGGGCAGGGGCCCCATCTTGCCTTTCTTGTACCGGTGAATCAGAGCGTTGGTTGAGGAATCGTGTTTAAGCGGGGTATCAGTTTCGGCTCGAAGTTCCGGCAGGATCTTGTTGGCCAACACCTTGCCAAGTTGAACACCCCATTGATCAAATGAGTAGACGTTCCAGATGACCCCCTGAACGAAAATCTTTTGCTCATACATGGCGACAAGCGCGCCCAGGGTGGCAGGGGTCAATGATTCGGCCATCAGGGTATTCGTTGGGCGGTTGCCGTCGAACACCTTGAAAGGAGCGAGTTTGGCGGGGGCCCCTTCCGTGAGGACTTCCTCGATGTTTTTTCCAAAGGCCAGCGCCTGTGTCTGGGCGAAGAAGTTGGCCATGAATTTGTCATGGTGATCGCCAATGGGGTTGAGGCTGCGGCAAAAGCCGATGAAGTCGCAGGGGATGAGTTTGGTGCCCTGATGGATGAGTTGGTAGAAGGCGTGTTGACCGTTGGTGCCCGGCTCGCCCCAGATAACCGGTCCGGTTTGCCAGCCGACCGGCTTGCCTTGTTTATCCACGCTCTTGCCGTTGCTTTCCATATCCGCTTGCTGGAAGTAGGCGGCGAAGCGATGGAGGTATTGATCGTAGGGTAGTATGGCGTGGGTTTCCGAGCCAAAGAAGTTGTTGTACCAGATGCCAAGCAGGGCAAGGATGACAGGAAGATTTTCTTCGAGCGGCGCCTCGACGAAATGCCTGTCCATGGCGTGATAACCCTCGAGCATGGCGATGAAATTCTCGGGCCCGACGGCGATCATGAGCGGCAACCCGATGGCGGAGCAGAGAGAGTAACGACCGCCGACCCAGTCCCAGAATTCGAACATGTTGGCCGGGTCAATGCCGAAAGCCTTGACCTCCTCCGTGGCGGTTGAGACAGCCACGAAGTGGCGGGCGACAGCGTCGGGCTCCTTAAGGGCGTTAAGGCACCAAGCGCGAGCGGTTTCGGCGTTGGTCATGGTTTCCTGAGTGGTGAACGTCTTGGACGCCACGATAAACAAGGTCTCGGCGGGATCAAGGTCGCGTGTGCATTCAGCGAAGTGGGTGGCGTCGACGTTGGATATGAAACGGAAGGTTAGCCGCCGCTCACTGTAAGACTTGAGGGCTTCGCAGGCCATGACGGGACCCAGATCGGACCCGCCGATGCCGATGTTGACGATGTTGCGGATGGGCAAGCCGGTGTGGCCGCGCCACCAGCCGGAGCGGATGTTTTTGGAGAAGTCGGCCATCTTGTCGAGGACGGCATTGATATCAGGCATAACATCGCGGCCTTCCACGAGGACGGTGGTGTTGGCGCGGTTCCGGAGGGCGGTGTGCAGGACGGCCCTGTTTTCGGTTTGGTTGATTTTCTTGCCGACGACCATATCGGTGGCGAGTTCCTGAACGCGGCAGGCGCGGGCGAGGTTGAAGAGCAGGCGAAGGGTGTCGGCAGTGATCCGGTTCTTGGAGTAGTCAAGGAACCAGCCGCACGCTTCGGCGGAAAAGTGATCAGCGCGGGTGGGATCGGAGGCGAACAAATCCCGCATATGGGCGGATTCGATTTCGGCGAAGTGGGTTTTGAGTGCTTTCCACTCGGGGAGACTGGTTAACCGTGGTGTTCTTGGCATGGGGGCTCCTGAAGAATGGTTAAGGGTTGATGGTTGATGGCAACACGACCGAGACGGCCATTTTATTTGTTGAAAGCAGGGAGGAGGCGGCCTCGCGGATTTGATCCGGGGTTACAGACTCGATGCGCCTGGCGGTATCGAAGTCATAGGCGTAGCCCAGACCGTAGAGTTCGTTCAGGGCGCTGCTGACGGCGAGGCTCATGTTGTTTTGCAGACGCATCTCGTGATCGGCGATGAGCTGGCTCCGGGCGCGTGAAATTTCATCCGGCTGGAGGCCTTCGCGGGCGACGCGGGAGATTTCGGCGGCGAGGAGTGATTCCACTTCCAATGCGGCATCAGGCCGGGTTCCGGCGAAGAGGAAGAACAGGCCGGGTGCGAGTCCAATGCGCTGGCGGGCCCCGGCGTAGTAGGCTAGGCCGCGTTCCTCGCGGATCGAGTGGAAGACTCGAGAGGACATTCCGCTGAGGGAGGACTCCAATATTTCCAGGGCGGTCTTGCGGGGGTCGTTGATTGTGACGCCGGGGAAACCCAGTAGAACGATGCATTGTTCCTTGGGCTCGCGTTTTTCCGAGCGGGCGGGGAGGGTTGGCTGGGCCGGACCGGGATTGATGACGGGAGCGGCACCTTTTTGAATACGCGCTGAGGCTTTTGTCACCAACCGCTCGGCCTGCTCTGTGGTCACGTCGCCGAAGACTGAGAGGGCCATATTGCCCGAGACAATATGGCGGGAGTATGTGGCGCGAAGGTCGGCGGCAGAGATCTTTTCAATGCTTTCGCGGCGGCCGAGCGGGTTCCAGCGGTAGGGATGTCCTGCGAAGATCATGGAGTCGAGAGCGTTTTGTGCCACGAAGAATGGTTGTTCCCACTGTTCACTGATCGCGGCGAGTTGGACAACGCGTTGCTTGTTGATCTCGTCTTCCGGGAAGGTGGAGGCTGAGAGGCAGTCGAAGAAAATGGAGAGTAATTTTTCAGCATCGGGGGCGAGACAACGGCCCTGGAGGCCGAAGCTGTTGTGACCGCAGAACGGAGAGAGTTCGGCGCCCATGGATTCGATGGCTTCCGCGATTTCCGCGGCGGACTGGCGGGTGGTACCGCGAGTGAGAAGGTCGGACATCATTCGGGTGATGCCAGCCTGGGTTTCGGTTTCCGAGAGGGTCCCGCCCTTGAAGGCCGCGCAAACATAAATGAAAGGGAGATGGTGATCCTGACGGATGATCAGGGGAATTCCGTTGGGGAGGACGCGGTGTTCGAGGAGCGGAGTGGATCGGGCGGCGTCTGTGGATTTGGCGGGCGCTGCTTCTCCGGCGGGGCTGAGAATGACCGTGGAGCGGTTGTTCTCGATGAGGTATTTCGCGGCGACGGCGGAGAGGTCTTGCGGGGTGACGCGGGCGATCTTGTCGAGGTAGGCTTCCGACATTCGCGGGTTTTTCATGAACAGTTCGCCGGAGGCGTAACTGGCGGCCTGACCGTGCATGGTTTGCAGGGAGGAGAGTTCTCCGACGAGAAGCATGCGGCGAGCCTTCTCGATTTCCTCCTTGGAGAAGCGTTCGGTGGCCCAAGAGGCGATGTCGGCGTAGATGGCTTTCAGGGCGTCGGCTTCCTTGTTGGGATCGAAGGTGGCTTCGACGGCAAAGAGGCCGGGATAACGGGGGGTGTAAGAACCGGCGCCGATGCTGTGAACTAGCTGTTGTTTTTCCTTAATGTTCTGAACAAGGCGCGAGCTTTGGCCGTTGCCCACGACAGATCCGAGCAATTCAAGCGCGGGGGCATCCGGGTCTGTAAGTGAAACGGTGTGGAAGGCGATGGTCAGGCGTGAAACCTTGTAGGGGCCGGTTTCCCGGGCGAAACGCGGCAGGATTTGCGGTGGCTCGGTATCGATGACAGGAGGCGGCCCGTTCCGGCGGGGAATGGAGCCGAACTGGTTGCGGAGGGCGGCTTCGGCGTCAGCGGCGGAGATGTCGCCGACGATCGAGACGATCATGTTATCGGTGACGTAGCGGCGGCGGTAGAAATCCACGAGGTTGTCGCGGGTCAGGGTTTTGAAAATGTCGGCGTAGCCGATGACGGGGATGCGGTAGGGGTGCGTGGAATAGGAGGTGCGCCAGAGCAGTTCGTTCAGGACCCGGTCGGGGTTGTCACGGCCCATGCTGATTTCGCGCAGGATAACGTCCTTTTCCTTTGCCCATTCGGATTCCGGGAAGACGGGATTCAGGACGGCGTCGGAGAGGATTTCGAGCGCGGAGCGCCAGTGGCGGGAGGGGAGATCGACGTGGAAGACGGTGCGGTCGAGGCTGGTGTAGGCGTTGAGATCGCCACCGAGGTCATGGATGGATTTGGCGATGTCGCCGGGTTGACGGGTGGGGGTTCCCTTGAAGACCATGTGCTCGACATAATGAGACAAGCCGGCGCCTAGAAACTCACTTTCGTGGATGGAACCGGAACCGACCCAGATTTGAATGGAGACAACGGGGGCTGAGTGATCCTCCTTGATCAGGGCGGTGAGTCCGTTGTCCATGGTGAACCGGACGATGGATTCGTTCGAGCGCTTGAGGGTTTCCAAGGCCTGAAGCGTGGTGGAGGCGGCGGAAGCGACGGTTGATGTGAGTAGTGTCATGGTAAGTATCGTGTGTAGTGTTGATTTATTCATGAGAGATGGACGGTTGAGATTGTTTGGAACGCCGACGAGGCGCGGCCTTGGCCTCTGGCGGCGGTGTTTTTTTGGATGAGGGGAGGAAGGGGAGGTTGAAGGCTTCATGGAAGTCGTAGCCGTTGGCGAAGTCCGACTTGCGGTCTTCATCAGTTTTGCCGAGGAAGCCGTAGTTGACGAGGTTATAGACGAGTTCACCGAGGTCCTCGGTGCGTTTGATGCCGAATGAGGCGAGGACGGTGCGGGCGATGGGGCCGTATTCCTGGAGGGCGTATCGGCGCATACCGTCGCATAACTCCTGACCGGTGATGTGGCGGGCTGGGCCGCGCGCGGGTTTTTTCAGGGAGGAGTTGGTGAACTCCAGGACTTCCCTGAGAAAGAGATAGGCCTCGGCGGGATAGGCGGGGATTTCAATGAGGATCTGAGTGAGGGCTTCTTCAAATTGGCGTCGTTGCATGATTATTCCGCTTGTTTGTTAAGTGTGTGATGTTGAGCCCAGGGATTGGCGGATCTTGTCGGCAAAGGAGCCCATTTCGCCTGAAGTGTCGTATTTTTTAGGGGTCCAGTTCCAGTGATGGCCATCGGTGGAAAAGCGGGGAATGACATGGAAGTGGATGTGAGGGACGATCTGCCCGGCGGCCTGTCCATTCGCCTGGGAGACGTTGACGCCGTCCGCGCCTAATCCGCTGATCTGGGCGCGGGCGACCTGTTGCACTACGGCGATGAGTTTCTGAAGCACGGGGACAGGGGTTTCGGTGATGGGATCGTGGTGGGTTTTGGGGATGACCAAGGTGTGGCCCTTGACGACGGGGCCGATATCCATGAACGCCAGGACATCATTGTCCTCGTAGACCTTGGTGCAGGGGATGGTGCCTTTTATGATTTCGCAGAAAATGCAATTTGAACTCATGGCAACGACAGTCCTTCCGGAATGGTTGTATGTATTGGCTGAATCGTACAGAAAAGCGATGGTTTGGGGAAAGGTTTATGTTAGGGTACGCCGCAGTGGAAAGAGTAGTCAGAATTCAGGATTCAGAATCCAGAATTTCGTAAAAAGAAGGAGATTCGCAATGAAGAGATTTAATGGGATGATGATAGTCGCGATTGCAGTTATGGTGGCGAATGTGGGTTGGGGTGCTGGAAATAAGGAGGCTCCGAAAGATGGGTCCGCCGGAGGAGTGGGGCTTACAGCCAAGATTGGAACATTAGGGTTGGGGTTGGAAGCGACGGTGGGAGCCAGCGACTATCTTGGGTTCCGGTTTGGCATCAATGGTATGTCGGCAGGACCGACGGTGTTGACGGACGAGGGCTCCATCGATACGGACATGGAGTGGTTGTCGTACGGGGCGTTGGTGGATATTCATCCGTTTGGCGGCGGATTCCGTCTGAGCGGTGGGGGACTGATCAATAAGAACAAGTTCAAGATGAATGCCGACATGACTGAGCCGGTGGATTTGAACGGCGTGGAATATTATTTGTCTGATTTGAGTGGCAGTGTGACGTTTGAAGAGTTGGCGCCCTATGCGGGCATTGGGTTTGGGAATGCAGTAGGCGCTGATGGTCGTTGGCATTTTTCGTTTGATCTTGGTGTGATGTTCCAGGGGACGCCCAAGGTTGAGGCCTCGGCGACGGCGTCTGATCCATCGATTCAGGGCGTAGTGGACGATGCGTTGGCGGCGGAGGTTGCGGATATACAGGAAAAGGCGGAGAACTTTACATTGTATCCGGTGATTTCGATTGGGTTGTCGTATCGTTTTTAAGAGGAGTGGCGTCATTCATTGGCGATAATACGGGGAGGGGAAAATGATTATCCGAATCATAGCGGGGGCTGTTTTGGGAGGAGCGGCGGGGTATGCCTTTTACCGGTTTATCGGGTGTTCAACCGGTGCATGTCCGATCACGTCCAATCCCTGGATCAGCACGTTGTATGGAGTGCTGATAGGCGTGTTATTGGCGACGATGAAGAAGCATTGAGGCAACAGGGGCTCAATGACGCAAGAGCCTTTGTAATGGTTCGTGTAGAGTTGGAATTAAGGATGAGTGGTAACAATGCCTGAATTAACTCCTGAACAAAGCGCCCGCCATCCCCGTGATCCGTTGCATGGGATTACGCTGGAGATGATCATTAACCGACTGGTTGAGAAACACGGGTGGGAGGAGATGGGGTTTTGTATTCCGATCCGGTGTTTCCAGATCAATCCGAGCGTCAAGTCGAGTCTCACGTTTCTGCGCAAGACGCCGTGGGCACGGCAGAAGGTTGAAGCCTGGTATATTGAGGAATTCGCGGGCAAGTGAATCGGGAGCAGGGGTGTGGGTGTAAGCGGTATAAAAGGAGGACGTCGATAAGTGACGCCTTTACGACGATGAGTGGTCGCGATAGCGCATAGTCAGGTCGGCGTAGGCATCGATCCGGCGGTCGCGCAGGAATGGCCAAATTCGGCGGACAGCCTCGGTCCGGCGGGTGTCAATATCCACCAGTAGAAGGTCTTCCTTGTCGTTTCCGGACTGGGCCAGGAATTCGCCTTGCGGTCCGGCGGCGAATGAGTTCCCCCAGAACTGGATTCCACCCTGTCCGGAAGGCGAGGCTTCATAGCCGACGCGGTTGACGCTCAGGACAGGGAGTCCGTTGGCGATGGCATGGCCGCGCTGAATGGTGACCCATGCATCCAATTGACGGTGTTTCTCATCGTCGGAATCGGAGGGTTCCCAGCCGATGGCAGTGGGATAAATCAGGAGATCGGCGCCGTCGAGGGCCATCAGGCGGGCGGCCTCGGGATACCATTGATCCCAGCAGACAAGGACGCCCAGTTTGCCGATGGAGGTGGGTATGGCGTGAAAGCCGAGATCGCCGGGGGTGAAGTAGAATTTTTCGTAGTAGGCGGGATCGTCGGGAATGTGCATTTTGCGGTAACGTCCGGCGATGGAGCCGTCCTTTTCGAAGACGACGGCGGTGTTGTGGTAAAGGCCGGCTGCGCGGCGCTCGAAGAATGAACAGACGAGGACGATGCCGGTTTCGCCAGCGATGGCGGCGTAGTGGTCGGTGGCGGGGCCGGGAATGGGTTGGCCTGCGCGGCAAAGGTCGGGGTCTTCGGTTTGGCAGAAATACAGCGAATCGTGCAATTCAGAAAAGACAACGAGTTTGGCGCCAGCTTTGGCGGCCTTGCGGATAGCGGTTACATTGTTGGAGAGGTTGGCCCTTGTGTCGGCGGCGAATGTTTTTTGGATCAGGGCGGCTTTGATGGTGTTCATGCCAGCACTCCTTTGGGTAGTTGCATGGTTACGCAATGCAGGGACCCATGCTGTAGGATGAGATCGGAGCAGTCAATGCCGATGATGCGGCGTCCGGGGTAGGCTTGGGCGATGATCCCGAGTGCGGATTTGTCGCGTGGATCGTTATAGGTTGGCACAAGGACGGCACCGTTCAAGATCAGGAAGTTGGCGTAGGAGGCGGGGATGCGGTGTCCATCGGCAGCGTGTTTGGCTTCTGGCCAGGGGAGGGCGAGAAGGCGATAGGGGGCCCCGGAAAGAGTACGAAGGGCGCGGAGTTCCTCGACCATGGCGCCGATGGAGGAGTAGTGCTCATCGTCAGGGTTGTCGCATGCGACATGGACGATGGTGTCGTGAGGGGCAAAGCGGGCGAGCATATCGATGTGACCGTCGGTGTCGTCGCCGGCGAGGTAGCCGTTTTCCAGCCACAGGATCCGGGTTGCGCCGAGGAATTGGCGAAGGGCGTTTTCGACGTCGGTTGTGGAAAGGTGGGGGTTGCGGTTTGGATTGGCGAGGCAGGAGCGGGTGGTCAGGATTGAACCTTGGCCATCGCTTTCGATGCCGCCGCCCTCAAGGATGAGGTGGATGTGGCGCAGATGGGTGGCGCCGAAGATGCCGTGGCTTTTAAGCAGGCGGGAAATGACATTGTCGAGATCGGCTTTGAATTTTCCGCCCCAGCCATTGAATTGGAAGTCGAGAAGGACGGGGTGGTGGTTTTCGGTGATGGTGATGGGGCCGAAGTCACGGGCCCATGTATCATTGGAGGCAATGGGGGCGAAAGTGATTCTGCTAAGATCGGCCTCGGTTTGGTGAAGGAATTGGCGGGCCTCGTTCGGCGCGTTGGTGACGAGGATGACCCGCGCATGGTGGCTGGCGTGGGCGATGATGGTGGCGAAGGTTTTCTGGACTTGGGGAAGATAAGGCTTCCAGTCGGTGGCTTCATGGGGCCAAGCCATGAGTACGCCATCCTGCTCTTCCCACTCTGCTGGTAATCGGACGTTGTTCATGGTGGGGATTAAAGCATACTTGTGGCGGGAATGGGAGGGGAATGGAGGGGGTGGGGTGGTTAAAATTATTGCATTGTGGCTGTGGGTGGGCCAGAAATACGGAATGAACGGAAAGCGATTATATATGGGACAATGGTTGTGGGTGGCTTTGTGGACGGGGCTGTCCGCGTTTTCCGTTTGCGGGCAGGTTGAGAATGAGCTTCCGCTTAAGTCGGTTGTTGAGGCGGGCGCTTGTATTGACACGGTTGGCAACGAGACGGTTCGAGTTTATCTGCAACGTCGACTGGAGGGGATTCTGGGGCAGCCGGCAGGGCCGGAGCGGCAGGCAGCGCTGGAGGCTTTTTTGGTGGAGATCCGTGCGGCGGCAGGAGGGACGCTTGATGATGGCCGCGGGCGTCGTCAAGCGACGCCCCTACAAATAAATACCAGCGTTTCCCCGGACCCGGGCGCAATGGCGAAGGATATCGAACTCATTAATCTGCTGACCCAGTATGCCTGTATCCTGCAGGATTTGGAGGGGCGTGGGTATGTGGCGGTTCGCCGGGAATTATCCGACAATGTTAATTTGGCGGGATTGGGGCCGGAGGACATGATGCTGTTACGCCAGCTTGTCATGGTTTGCAACGAGGTTGAGCGGACGGTGCAGAGCGCAGGGTATATTGAGGAGGACGTTGCGAAGGAGACGAAGGCGTTGTATTTGCAGAACCTTGGCGCCTACGGAGCCTCCAGTATCATGTCTGGGAATCCTTTGCCGTTATTGCAGGCGGCGGCGGCCATTGTGAAGGGGCGGTATGAGTTGTCGAAGGAGCGTGATCGCAAGCTTGGCATCGAGATTCAGAATCATCGCGGGCGGCTGGCCAATTATTTGTTTGAGCTTGGTGTGCGGCGCTCCACCTTGAAAGAGCGGGCGGGAGTTGGCGAGGCGTTGTTTCTCGGCAAGGAGGCCTATGCGCAGTTGCAGTCAGCGTTGACGGAGGATGACCTGCGAAAACGGGCGGAGTTGTTGACGCAGTGCGTGGCGGGCTGTCCGGCGTCGAGGGAGGCATTGTATTGTCTGGCGGCGGTATCGCACGCGGTGGGCGAGGTGACGGAGGCGGAGCGATATCTGCGTGAGCTGACGGAGAGAAGGTCGCTTTTGCTTTACCGGGACGGTTTGAGGGCGACGGCATATGACCAGTTGGCCGACTACGCGATGAGGCGCGGTGAGTATTCAAACACACTGGCGCTGGCGACGAGCGCGTTGGAGTGTGATCCGCAAACGGCGGGCGCGTATAATCACTTGGCGTTAGCCTCGTTGAAACTTGGTGACAAGGTGATGGCGTACAAGACAGTGGCGCGGGCGCTGAATCTCGATCCGATGAACGGCGCCTATTTGTGGACGGCCGCGCAGGTGGCGGCGGAGTTGGGGGAACAAGATCAGGCGCTGACCTTCCTGCGAGCGGCGATGAATAATGGATTTCATGATGCGGCCGCCATTCTGGGATGTGTGGCGTTGCGGGCGGGGCTGGGTACGGCCAGGGGGCGGCAGGTGTTGCAGCCGCCGTTGACTACGCATTGCACTGAACAATTGATCAACCACCGGTTTGCCGTTAGCAATATGGCGGGATATGCGGTCAGCGGATTGGTGGTGAGGTTAACGGTTAAGTACGAGGCGGGAGACAAGCCGGTGCGTGAGGAATCCTTTATGCGCCGGATGGCGGTGTTGCCGGCGGGCGGGGTGGTTGGATTTTCGATGGCGGGGGCCCCAAAGGGGGGATTCCGGTGCAGGATGCAATTGGAGTATCAGTGCCGGGACTATCCCGATTTGCTGTTTCGCGCCGTGTCCTGTTATAACATGGAAGGCGAAGAGGAACATTTGGAGTGGCCGGACTATTTGCATCGGCGCGCGGTGGATGCGTTAAAAACAGGAGACCGGAAGCAGCAGGAGGAGGGATTCAAGTTCGCCGTTGAGGCTGCTGAGCGGACAGCGCACGAGGATGTTGAGATCCTGGGAACCTGTATGCGGTTGGCCTTGGCGATTGGAGACGAGGCCGCGGCAGAGCGTTTTTCAACGGCTATGCGAAAAGCGATGACGAATCGGCCATTGACCAATAGCGTGCAGGTTGAGGCGGCCGTCAAGAGGCTGGGGTCCGCCCTTGAAAAGGCTACGTCGTGACATTGGGGGACGGGGATAGGGTTCAGGGTTCGGGGTTCGGGGAGTAAGAGGGAAAGACTTTTTTATCATAGACAATAAGGAAGAGAGGGACGAATGAAGCAAACAATGATGTTGGTGTTGTGGATTGCGATGACGGGGGTGGTGTACGGGCAGGATGCTGTCCGCGCCGAGTTGGCGGAGGAATTGATGAATCTCATGAAGGTTCCCGAGAATATCGAGAAGTCCTTTGTGATGGTTAAGCAGATGATTCCCAAGCAGATGGAGCAGATTGGCAAGATGTCGGGCCAAACCAACATGCCGCCGGAGACGCTCAAGCAGTCCGAGAAGATTGTTGATCTGGTGGCGGAGGAGTTGAGCTGGGAAAAAGTGAAAGGCGACTATATATGTCTTTATTCCGAAGCTTTGACTGAAGAGGAACTGCGAGCGGCGATAGCGTTTTACAAGACGCCGGAAGGACAGTCGTTTATCACCAAGCAACCTGAATTGATGAAGAGGGCCATGGAGATGAATCAGAATTTGATGATGAAGATCATGCCGAAGATTCAGGAGATGACCTTGGAGATGCGGAAGAGTGCGGCTGGGGAGAGGTGAAAGGGTTCAGGGTTCGGGCGGGGGTAATTTTGAAGTATGCATTATGAAGTATGAAAGAAGCTGTCCCGTCCGGCTGTAGATTGACACTTCTCAAACGGGAGAAGTGCGATGAGGTTGGCGATTCGATACAGTGAGGCATTCAAGTTGCAGGTGGTGAGAGAGCTTGAGGCTGGCCGTTTCGAGAGTCCTGGTGAGGCGCGGCGAGCGTACGGAGTGAAGGGGAATGGGACGGTGGAGAAGTGGGTGCGGCGGTTTGGCAAGGACCATTTACTTGGAAAGGTTGTGCGTGTAATGAAGGCAGACGAGCAGGCGGAAGTGCAGGCATTGCGTAAGCAGGTGCGGGAACTGAAAGCGGCGTTGGCGGACGCCCATTTGGATCTGAAGTTGGATGCGGCATATCTGAAGATTGCTTGCCGGACGGCTGGCATCGAGGACGTGGAAGGCTTTAAAAAAAAGCACGCTGGGAAGCTGTGAATGAAGTGGTTGAGGACGGGGCGAAGCAGGCCGGGATTGGAGTGAGTGAGCTTTGTGAGCGGGTGGGGATGAGTCGGCAGAATTATTATGCGGCGCGGCGAGAGGTAGATGAGGACATGATCGTGGAACTGGTTAAGCGGGAACGACGGATGCAGCCGCGCATAGGCGGA